>CAWARI010000001.1:0-118338 GCA_963784395.1 uncultured Alphaproteobacteria bacterium
TTTTGATTTCTTGCACGCCAGTTTGCAGGTCGTTGGCGAGGTGGTGGCTGTTACTCCAAGGGAACTCTGTTCGTGTCGACGACACGACGTATTTCGGCTTGGCTTCCAGCTTGACTGCCCACTCCCGAATAGCTGGCTGCGCATCCACCTCACCTCGAGCCACCGCCGGCCAGAAGCTCTCCATCATCTCATATGTCGTGCGCCCCCAAAGCATTGCTCCGGTTTCGTCCATTAGACGAGTGAAAAACGCGTGTGTCTCGTCATCTGCGATCCCCTCGTTGTGGTCGATGCAGCCGTCGAGCGTAACGTTTATGATGAAGGTCAAAAGTCCCATTTAACGAGCCTAAGTCATATGCTTTCGAGGGAGCAACTGGCGATGCAAAGAGAAGTCAGAATTCCCTCTGTTTGCGCTTGCAATGGCGATCGAACCTTTGCCGAAAGTGTACTGGGCGGCCCCATTCCTACGCTCAATTATCTGAGCGGGTGTTCGTGGTGTCCACCGCGGGCGCACCTTCTATCGACCAGCCACCAAATCCGACGTACGCAGTAGCGAACAAGCCGGCCAAGGCGACCGCATGGATCCAAGGCTTGCGAGACCGCCACAGGGTGCCAAGAAGAGCAAACGTGACTAAATTGACCGGGACGTAGAAACCCCACAAGAACTTTGGGTGCGCCAAAAGTGCCGACCAGCCGTCGATAAGTGCGCCTATCATGTCGAGCAGCATCGCCAGTCCAAGCACTGCAAACAGATAAGTCTTCTGGCCCATATACCAAGCGAGAAGATCGAGACCTCCTTCCGGCACCTCGTCAGGAAGTGCTGCACTCGCTGCCAAGAAATACACAAATTGGGGCGCCAGCAGCCATAGGAGCTGGAAGTAGGTCACCTTCACAATTCGAGTCAGATCCCACAGCGCAAAGAACAACGTAGCGAGGGTCAGCAGAACGAATAGCGCGACTGCAAGCGGTACCGGATGCCATTGCACCCGTTTCCGCGCAATGAGTAGTCGATGTGTGCTTGCGGCCATGTCCGCGAATGCAACGGCAAGCACGATCGTGATGAACGCAGAAAGATACGAAAAAAGAGTCCCCGGATCCGCCATTCAGTCAGTTTCACGCGAAATTTCGTCGATTTGCGATGGAGAAATGGAGGACATGAATCTCCGACGACTCTGCAAGCAGCCCAAGCCGGCCCGAGGAGACATTTTACCCCTTAGGCCCAATGATCGCAACGGTTTCCGCGCCCATTGCGGACACTCGCGGCTTGGCGCATCTTCGCGAAGAGATATTTGGCGGTTTTGGCGACCGACTTACCGCTCTGCCGTAGGATGAATAAATTGGTACGCAGCACCGCATGACCCGCGTCGATTTTGAAAGGCGGATACGAGAATGAGAGCATTGGGATTGCCGGCTTGGAAAACGACAGGCCTCGTTGGCGCGATAGCGCTCGTCGCTGCCGCATGTTCACCTACGGGGGTCGAAACTGCTCCAGACCAATCTGCCACGGCTCTGACACTCGATTACGTAAAGGCTAATTTCGACCGTTCAGCGATGACAAGGGAACCTGAGCTGGTTGAGTGCACCTTGTCAGGAGGGGCTAAGACACAATGCATCTCGATGACCTTCGGACCGGCTCCCCAGTCTCAGAAAATTGGCCCTTTCTGCCCACGCAATATCGCAGACGGGCCGGACAAGAGCGGTATCTGGATTGAAAGCGGCAAAGTATATGATGCTGATGGCGCGTTCGTTGCGGGCTTGCCCGACTTCTACCATGACAAGGAATTCGTACTTTACGACAAAGCGACCGGCAAGGTTCGCGTAACCGATTCAAAGATGGCTTGCGAAGCTGCGGCGCGTCCCGACGTAGCCAAGGAATATCGCAAATACTGCGTCGAATGCGAGGTAAGCTACGTCCCAAAAGGAACAACGCTAACTTATGTGATTCCGATCCGCCCGATGGCCGCAACTGAAATTGCCCGCCGAGTGACAGGCGGTGGTGTCGGAGTGAGCTTCGGCGGCGCTCGCTTGGACGCGCCCGCTCCAACCGATGCAATCTTGGCGGCTCATACACTGGCCCCGTTCGATGACTGTGGCGGACATGTAAATCCCCACGTCGGCTATCACCTTCACGCCGCTACGGACTGCCTTCTGAAAACCGGCAAAAAGTCTGCCGATGGCATTGCGGTAGGTATCGCGCTTGATGGCTACCCTATTTTGGCGCGTCTCATGAATGACGGGAAGGAGCCGGGTAATCTCGATCAGTGCCGCGGCCACATCTCTGTTGGCTCGGAATATCACTATCACGCCAATGCGCCCGGTTCGAATGCCATTTTGCCGTGCCACACAGGTCAGACAGGGTGTTCCTCGGAAAAGTCGGACGGCGTGTGCGACGCCTCGAAGCAGGACCGCAGAGGCCCCCCTGGCGGCGGACCACCTCCAGGTGATGGGCCGCGCCCCGGCAATAATGCTGGAGGGTCATAGACACATAAGACCCAGTTCGGGCGTCATCGTTAGATATCCGCAAAACATCGAAACCCATGTTTTAAGAATGGTGAGCTTGCAGTCGCCGCCTGAAGGCGAACGCTCTGCGCAGTCCTACCTTGGGAGAATCTTTGACATGCTCCGGAGTCATAGTGCAGTTAAGAAGTTAGTGGTCCGTCACACGACGCTCTTCAATGGACTAAATCAAGACCCACCGAGGACCTGGTAGACTGTGGCGCTGTTCTGAAGTTCGGCGAGTTGAACGGCCACAGCAATCTTCTGAGCGCTATAGAATGATCGCTGCGCATCGAGCGTGTTCAAATATGGGTCAATCCCCTCGCGGTAACGGGCATCGACCAGCCGGGCTGACTCAGCAGTTGCCGCGACTTGTGCCTGGGCCGACCGCAGGCGTTCGTCCAAGGTCCCGCGAACTGCAAGAGCATCAGCGACCTCACGAAAAGCTACCTGAATGGACTTCTCGTAATTTGCCAAAGCGGCGTCGCGCTGTGCTTCAGTGAGCCGGACCCGGGCCTTACCTGCGCCGGCGTTGAACACCGTATATCGTGCATCGGCAGCGGCGTTCCATGAGAACGCTCCGGTGCTGAACAGGCCGCCCAGCGCGGTGCTGGCAAGACCAAGCAAGCTGGTCAGCGAGATCGAGGGAAATAGTGACGCCCGTGCTGCGCCTATCTCCGCATTTGCGGCGCGCATTTGAAATTCGGCCTGCAAAATGTCGGGACGCCGCAGAAGAATGCGACTGTCGAGCCCGGCTGGTGGCCGGGCAAAGCTCGACGCAATCTTATCGATGGTTGGGGGAAGCAAAGCTGGATCGACTGGCGCACCGACCAGAAGCTGCAACAGATTAAGGTCCTGCGCCAACGCGGTGCGCTGCAGTGCCCGATCACTGCGCGCGATTTCCAGCACTTGCTGGGCTTGCAGCAAGTCGGTCTTGGGAATGATGCCGCCTTTCAGCCGTGCATCGGTTAGCCGAACACTGTTTTCGGCATTCACGGCCGTGCGTTCGGCGATGCTCAAAAGACTAAGATCGGCCGCATACGTCGCCCATGCGCGGGCAATGTCCGCGATCATAGCAATCCGTACTGCCCGCGCGCCGGATTCGGTGGCGAGCAAGCGTTGCTGATCGGCGCGTGCAAGCGAGGCGAGGCGGCCGAAAATGTCAATTTCAAACGAAACAACCCCGATGCCGAGGTCGTAATTGGTCTGGCGATTGTTGACGTCGGCACCCGAGATCGCTGCGCCGCCGGTCGCTGTCAGCTCGGGCAGCCGATCTGCACGGCTGATGCGTGCCTGCGCTCGGGCAGCGCGGATGTTAGCGGCGGCAATCGCAAGGTCGCGGTTGTTGCTGAGCGCCTGAGCAATCAACGTCAACAAGCGCTGATCACGGAAAACGTCGGTGTAGGTTAGTTGGGGAAGCACCGCCTCGCTCTGGCGAAGGTAAGGGTCTCCTGCAGGCCATGACGCCGGAACGGGCAGGGCGGTCCCCTGTATTTGCGGGTCCATCGAGCAGGAAATGAGACTGAATGCGCCCGCCAAGAGGATGGCCTTCCTCACGCCTTGAGCCCCTCGGCTGCCGCTCGGCGGCTGGCGAAGCGGGCGCGGACATGGGCCAGCCCGTCGCGTACGCCCCGGCGGACCAATACGAAGAACAAGGGTATGAAAAAGATGGCGAGCAGCGCCGCGGTCAGCATCCCGCCGATGACCGAGGTGCCGATGGCGATGCGGCTGTTAGCGCCAGCACCGCTGGACAACGCGAGCGGCATCACGCCGAAAATAAAGGCGAAGCTGGTCATCAGAATCGGACGAAGGCGAATTCGCGCTGCCTCCCTCGCGGCGTCGATAATTTTCATCCCTTTTTTCTCGGCCTGCTCTGCAAACTCGATCATCAGGATGGCGTTCTTGGCCGCAAGACCCATCGTGGTCAGCAGTCCGATCTGGAGATAGACATCGTTCTCGAGCCCGCGCAGCGTAACCGCGAAAATCGCGCCGACCAGTCCGATCGGAATTACCAGCAGCACCGCGACTGGGATCGACCAACTTTCGTAAAGCGCGGCTAGGCACAAGAAGACGACAAGAAGCGAGATCGCGTAGAGCAAAGGTGCCTGTCCCGACGAAAGCCGTTCTTCGTAAGATGAGCCCGACCAGGCGATCGTGGTCCCGGGGATTTCACCGGCAAGCGCGGCGATGCGATTCATCGCATCACCCGAACTCACGCCCGGGGCGGCCTGTCCTTGGAATTCGGACGACGGGACGCCGCCAAATCGCGACAAACTTGAAGGCGTGGTTGACCATCCAGTCTGGGCGAACGCCGAGAACGGCGCCATCGCGCCGTTGTTACCACGTACATACCATTGCGAGAGATTGTCCGGGTTCGAGCGATAAGGCTCGTCACCCTGTACGTAGACCCTCTTGACGCGACCTTGATCAATGAAGTCGTTAACGTAGCGACCGCCCCATGCAGTCGCCAGCGTGGAGTTGACATCAGTCTGGCTGAGTCCAAGTGCCGCCACGCGCTGCTGGTCGAGATCGACCTTTAGCGTCGCCGCCTCAGGCGCGTCGGATAGGCGAACAGAGGTAAGCGAGGGGTCGGAATTTGCGGCTTCCAGCAGTCGGTCGCGCGCGGCGGCAAACTGTGCCTGCGACATGCCCGAGCTGTTAAGCAGTGACATGGTGAAGCCATTTGACTGGCCAAGCCCGCGGACCGCTCCTGGCACCAGCGCGAATACGCGCGCGTCCCGGAAACCCCGGAAAGCGCTCGAGAGTCGCTCAACAATCGCATCAGCGGTGCGGTCTTTGCCGGGACGGTCGTCCCAAGACACGAGGTTCAGGAAGCCGCGCCCCGCATTTTGACCACTCGAGCCGCCGCCGCCGCCGGCGACGAGGAACAATGTGCGGATATTCTCACCTTCCGTTTCGAGCAAATACTTCTCGATCCGGTCGCGAACTTCCAGCGTGCGCTGCTGGGTGGCGCCGCCAGGTAGCTGAATCTGAATTGATGCGGCACCCTGATCTTCGGTCGGCAAAAAGCCGCTCGGCAGGCGGGCAAACAGAACAAAGAGCAGAACGACGATGACAGCGTAGATACCAAGAAAGCGCCATTTCCGGTCGATAACTTTGGTGACACTGCCTTCATATTTGTCGACTGCACGACTAAAACGGCGATTAAACCCGTGCTTTGAGCGATCAAGGAGGGCGGCGGCACGCGGTGCCTTACGGCCGAGCCAGCCCTCAGACAGGTCGTGCTCTGAATTCTTGGGTTTGAGTAACGTTGCGGTTAGCGCCGGGCTTAGGATTAGCGCGACCAGCACCGACAGCATCATGGCTGAGATCATGGTGATCGAGAACTGGCGGTAAATGACACCCGTAGATCCGCCGAAAAATGCCATCGGAAGAAACACGGCCGACAGTACCAGCGCGATGGCAATCAGCGCGACCTGGATTTCCTTCATCGACTGAACCGTTGCTTCTCGCGCGGTCATACCGGGATTCTCTTCCAGCAGACGCTCGACATTCTCGACCACGACAATGGCGTCATCGACCAGCAGACCGATCGCAAGCGCCAAGCCGAACAAGGTCAGTGTGTTGATCGAGAACCCAGCCAAATAAAAGATCGCGAATGTGCCAAGGAGGACCACGGGAATGGTGATTGCCGGGATCAACACCGCGCGCCAGCTTTGGAGGAAGACGAACATGACAATGACGACCAGCACGATCGCCTCAAACAATGTCTTTACGACCTCGTTGATCGATAGCTTGATAAAGTCGGTGGAATCATTGGCGTAGGCGTAGGCTATGCCGTCGGGGAATGCCGGAGCAAGTTCGGCCACCTTGGCCTTGACCAATTCGGCGGTTTCGAGTGCATCAGCGCCGGGTGCCAGCGACACTGCAATGCCCGCGCCTGGGTGGCCGTTCACGTGCACATCCGAACTGTAATTTTCCGCCCCGAGTACGACGCGCGCGACATCGCCTAGCCGAACTTGGCCGCCTGTGCGTGAGGACTTGAGAACGATGGCGCTAAACTGTTCGGGTGTCTGCAGCTTCGACTGAGCCGTGACGGTTGCGTTGAGCATCTGCTCTTGGGACTGGGGAAGGCCGCCAATCTGTCCGGCAGCAATCTCGACATTCTGCGCGCTAATCGCGTTTATAACGTCGCTTGGCATGAGCGAGAAGGCCGCTAACCGCGACGGATTGAGCCAGATGCGCATCGCCGCGGGCGCACCGAACACGTTGATGTCGCCCACACCCGGAACCCGCGACAGCGGATCCTGGATATTAGACGAGAGATAGTCCGAGACGTCCATATTGGTCCGCGTGTCGGTTTCGTCATAAACGGCGACAATCAGGAGGAAGTCTGGATTTGACTTCGTGACCCGAACGCCTTGCTGCTGTACCTGCGAGGGCAACCGTGACAGCGCTTGCTGAACCTTGTTCTGGACTTGCACCTGCGCGATGTCGGGGTCGGTTCCTTTTTCGAAAGTCGCCGCGATGCTGACACTCCCGGTCGAGGTAGAGCTCGCCGAGAAATAGAGAAGGCCATCTAGACCAGTCAGCTGCTGTTCGAGGATCTGTGTGACGCTGTTCTCGACCGTTTCGGCCGAGGCCCCGGGATAGCTGGCGCGGATGTTGACATTGGTCGGAGCAATGTCGGGATATTGCTCGATCGGCAAACGGCTGATGCCCGCGATGCCGGCAAGCATTACGATAATCGCCAGCACCCAAGCGAAGATGGGCCGATCAATAAAAAGTTTCGACACCTAGGGTCGATTCCCGCTGCGTTGATCCCCGGCGGCGGGTGCAGCGGAAACCAGCTTCTGTGGGCTACTGGCCGGGACCGGCTTGATCGGGGCTCCCGTTTTGAGGTTGGCGAGACCTTGCGTGATGACCTTGTCGCCAGTTCGCAGGCCGCCAGTCACGATCCAGTCTGCACCTATTGCCCGCCCGGTTTCGATCACACGCCGCTCGGCCTTGTTGCCCTTGCCGACAACGAACACCGCCGACTTGCCACCCAGATCTCGAATGACAGCCTGTTGGGGCACGAGAAAGACGTTGGGTTGATTGGCCTGGATAAAGCGTGCGCCGACAAACATACCCGGCATCAGCAGGCCCTGCGGGTTGGAGAAACGGGCGCGCAGCGTAACTGTTCCAGTGTCTTCATCGACCAGCATTTCACTGAACTGGACGGTGCCGGCAAACCCGTAATCGCTGCCGTCGTCCATCGAGAGACGCACCGATGTGCTGCCAGCCGAGACGCCGCCGACCAGCAGGGCGCGACGAAGCGCGACGATATCAGCGGCCGACTGCTGGATGTCGACGAAGATTGGGTCGGTGCGCTGGATCACAGCGAGCGGGTCGGATTGGTTGGAGGTTACCAAGGCACCGACAGTGGAAAGGGAACGGCCGATGCGGCCGCTGATGGGGGCAGGGATGGTGGTGAACCGCATGTTGATCTGCGCGGTGCGAAGTGCCGCATTGTTCTGGTTGACTGCGGCACGCGCCTGGCGAGCCTGGGCCGCTGCGTCGGTATATTCCTGTTTGGAGACTGCTTCGATCTCGGCCAGCGGGCGATAACGGTTGGCTTTCGCCTGGGCGGCATCGGCGGCTGCGCGGGCGCTGGCAACATTCGCTGCGGCCTGGTCGACTGCGGCGCGGTAGAGGCTCGGATCGATCTGGTAAAGCGGTTGACCTTGCCGGACGTATCCGCCCTCTGTGAACGTCTTGGCGCGGATAAGGCCGCTGACTTGCGGGCGAACTTCCGACGTCTCGAAGGCAACGACGCGGCCGTCTAGCTTGGTTTCAAGTTGAACCGTCGTTGCCTCAACGACGACGAACCCGACATTGGTTGCGCGGTTACGGTCGCCTGCTTCCTGATCGCCGCCGGAACAGGCTGCGAGAAGCAACGTCAATGCTACGAAATTACGCTTATCAAACAATGTCTGATGTCTCCTCGACGACAAGTTAAAGGCCGTTTAGGCCTCGCCGGTCGATGCGTTTGCGAATTTGATCTCTCGCATTTCGGGACTGACACAACAAGACGGTTCGTCGGGCGGAGATGTCTGTTCGTAGAGTGCACGGGCAAACGAAAGGCCCGCGAACCGCAGCACGCGGGCCTAATCGCTTACACAATTAGAAAAGTCAGGCGGCTGGAAGCAACCGTTGTTCGCCGGCCAACTTGAGCAGCGCGGCCTGCAGTTTTTCGAAGGCGCGCACCTCGATCTGGCGGATCCGCTCACGGCTGACGCCGTAGACTTGGGAAAGGTCTTCCAGCGTTTTTGGCTCTTCCGACAGGCGGCGTTCGACCAGAATATGCTTTTCGCGGTCGTTAAGGCTGTCCATCGCTTCAGTGAGCAGTTCGCGGCGTACCATGCGTTCCTCGTCGTCGGCCAGGATTTCGTCCTGTAATGGGCCGCCGTCAACCAGGAAGTCCTGCCACTGGCCTTCGCCGTCGGTGTCGCGCAGCGGCGCGTTGAGGCTGGCATCGCCTCCCATGCCCATGCGGCGGTTCATCGAGATAACTTCGGCTTCGCTGACGCCAAGATCGGTTGCGATCTTGGTAACGTCTTCGGGCTTCAGATCGCCTTCTTCAAAAGCTTCAATCTGGTTTTTCATCCTGCGCAGGTTGAAGAACAATTTCTTCTGAGCCGCGGTGGTGCCCATTTTGACAAGGCTCCACGAGCGCAGGATGAATTCCTGAATCGACGCTCGGATCCACCACATAGCATAGGTCGCGAGACGGAAGCCCCGATCTGGCTCGAACTTCTTTACGCCCTGCATCAGGCCGATGTTGCCTTCGCTGATCAGCTCGCTGACAGGCAGGCCATAGCCCCGATAGCCCATCGCGATTTTCGCTACGAGGCGGAGATGCGAATTGACCAGCTTGGCCGCGGCATCGGTGTCACCATGCTCGCGCCATGCCTTTGCCAGCATGAATTCTTCCTCGGGAGCGAGGATGGGAAATTTCTTGATCTCGGTAAGATACCGATTGAGGCCAGCCTCGCCGCCTGATGCGGGGATCGACATCGCCCCTTTGACCTGTGCCATCTTGTTCCCTTCAATTCCTTTTGGCCGGACCTCGCATTTTCTGCGGCGTCCTAGCCTTTTGATCTCTATATACCAAGTTGGTTGAACAGTTCCTGCATATCCGTCGGGAGGGCGCTTTCGAACGACAAACGGTCTTTCGTGATTGGATGCGTGAATTCCAAGCCCGCAGCGTGCAGCGCCTGCCGGTGGAAGTCCAACGCAGTTAGTAACTCTCTGTGAGTGGATTTTCCGCGCCCGTAGACTGGATCACCAAGCAATGGATGTCCGATCGAGGACATATGGACGCGCACCTGATGGGTACGTCCAGTCTCCAGCTGGCATTCGACGAGCGCCGCTTTCTTTAGGCTCGTAACCAGGCGCCAGTGGGTGACCGCGCGTTTTCCTCTGCCGTCGGCAACGATCGCGATCTTCTTTCGGTCGAAGCTGGAGCGGGCGAGGGGCGCATCGATAGTCCCACTCGTCACCGTAGGCCGGTTGTTGACGATCGCGAGATAGCGGCGGCCCAGGCTGTGCGAAGCGAATTGGGTGGCAAGACCTTCGTGGGCGGCGTCTGACTTAGCAACCACCAATAGGCCAGACGTATCCTTGTCAATGCGGTGGACAATGCCGGGGCGTGCCACTCCGCCAATGCCCGACAATTGCCCGGCACAATGGTGAAGCAGTGCGTTGACCAACGTGCCGTCGTAATTTCCCGCCGCCGGGTGGACGACGAGGCCCGCCGGCTTGTCGACGACTAGGAGGTGTTCATCTTCGAACGCGATGACCAGCGGAATGTCCTGCGCCTCGTTATGCGAGCTTTCGGGCTCGGGCACCGCAAGGACATATTCCTCGCTTCCCTTCACCTTCATCGACGGATCGCGGATTTCCTTGCCATTCAGGGTCAGCGCGCCGCTCTTGGTTAGTGCCTTGAGGCGTTCGCGTGACATTGACGTCATGACGTCGGCAAGCGCTCGGTCGAGCCGCAAGCCGGCGTGCCGATCGTCAAGTGCGATCGCAAATGTTTGATGCCCCCCGGCCATGACAGCGATATGGTAGGGCAGTTAGGCGGTTCAATGGCCTCTCTTGCGATTTTCCCGCTGCTGCCCCATTCACTCGGCACATGAACCCCATCGATCTTGCAAGCCTGCTTTGCTCGCGTCTTTGTCACGATCTGCTGTCGCCGGTCGGTGCATTAAATAACGGCTTGGAGCTGATGGCCGACGAGCAGGACCCCGAGATGCGCGAGCGCTGTCTCGAACTGCTCAATGAGAGCGCGCGGGCGAGCGCTAACAAACTGAAATTCTTCCGCTTGGCGTTCGGTGCGGGAGGGGGATATGGCGCAACCATCGATACGCTGGAGGCCCGTTCCTCGCTCGAAGGACTGTTTGGCGGCGACAAACCGGTTGAACTCGGCTGGATGGTCACGGCGGAAAGCCTGCCGAAGGACGCGACCAAACTGTTGCTCAATCTGGCCTTGATCGCGGGCGACGCATTGGTGCGTGGCGGACGCGTCGATATCGGCGTGGAAGAGCAGGGCGGAGTGATCGAAATGGTCATCCGCGCGGAGGGACCACGAATCCTGCTCGACCCGACGTTGCGGGAAACGATCCTGACGGGCGGTGCTGAGGGAGATGTCCAACCAAGGGCTGCAGGGGCGTGGCTGGCGCATGGATTGGCCAAACAGGCGGGCGGTTCGATCCGGCTTTCTGGCCTGGAAGAAGAGGTCCTGCTGATGGGCGTTACGTTGCCGGTCCAAAGCTAACGCGGAATTAACCATTTGTCGGCCAAAAGGCTCGCGACCTTATTCGCGAAGGCCTGTTTGCCCGATGGACGACCTGATTGCCGATTTCACAGCTGAATGCCGGGAAATGCTCGAAGCCTTGGGCGGGGAGATCGTCGCCTGGGAAGCATCGCCCGACGACCGTGCTCGTCTCGACAGCATTTTCCGCTTCGTCCACACGGTGAAGGGCAATTGCGGATTTTTTGAATTTCCGCGCCTCGAAGCGCTCAGTCATGCCGCCGAAGACGCGCTGGCCGACGTTCGCGCCGGTCGCCGCAACCCGGACGGAGCGCTGGTTTCTGCAGTGCTCGCGGTTCTCGACCGCATTGGCGCGATGATATCGTCAATCGAAGAAGGCAAGGGCATTACCGAAGGCGATGACAGCGATCTCATCGATGCGCTGTCAGCACGCGCCGAACCGGTCGCTGCAAATGCACCCTCAGCCGCAACCGAAGCCAAGTCTACCGCATCAGTAGCACCGCGCACCATCCGCCTCTCGGTCGAATTGCTCGACCGGATGATGTCGGGTGTCAGCGACATGGTGCTGGCGCGCAACGAACTCGCCCGCCGCCTTCGTGATGGCCACAATGACGTGACGGTTGACGGAGCGTTTGAGCGCCTGTCGGGGATCATCGCGGAAATGCGCGACGCAATTACCCGCACGCGGATGCAACGGATCGAAAACCTGTTCGTCGCGCTGCCGCGAATGGTTCGTGACCTCAGCGCCGAACTGGGCAAGCAGATCCTGATCGATATCGATGGCGGCGATGTCGAACTCGATCGCGAAATGATCGAAATGATCCGCGATCCTCTGACTCACATCATCCGCAACGCAGTCGACCACGGGATTGAGACGCCAGCCGACCGCATCAAGGCCGGAAAACGCGAAATTGGCCTTCTCGCTGTATCCGCACGCCAGTCGGGCAACCAGATCCTCATCGACATCAGCGACGACGGTAAGGGCATCGACGGCAACAAGCTGGTCGAAAAGGCACTCTCCAGCGGGACGCTCGATGCAAGCGAAGCGAGCAAGATGGAGGAGCGCGATCGCTTGGCGCTGATCTTCGAAGCCGGTCTCTCGACGGCGCAGGAAGTTACAGCAATCTCCGGCCGCGGCGTGGGCATGGACGTCGTGCGGTCCAACATCGAAAGGATCGGCGGAACCGTTGAGGTGACGTCGACCGTCGGCAAGGGGACCAGCATGACCTTGCGGGTGCCGTTGACGCTGACCATTATCCCGGCGCTGACGGTGTCGATTGGCAACCAGCATTTCGCAATTCCGCGCTCGGCAATCGACGAGATCGTCCGGGTCAACGGCACGTCGGTCACGCTGGAGCGTGTCGGCGGCGCGGGGATCGCGACCATTCGCGGTCGCCGGGTCCCCGAAGTTTCGCTTGCCGACGTACTTGGTCTAGCCAGCGACATCCCCGACGAGCAGCGGACCATGGTCGTGCTTCGCCCGGCGGGAACGGACGTCTACGCGCTAGCTGTTGACCGTATCCACGACCACGAAGAGCTCGTCGTCAAACCCGCAGCACCCGCGGTCATGGCGACTGGCCTTTATGCCGGAACAACGCTTGCCGACGATGGCAGTCCGATCCTCTTATTCGATCCCGCCGGCCTCGCCGAAGTCGCCGGTGTGCGCCTCGAAGTGCAGGATCGGGCGACGCGGATTGCAGAGGCCCAAGCGATCGTCGCAGTTCGTGAAGACAATGTCCTCCTGTTCCGTACCCTCGACGGCCGCCGCTGCGCCATCAGGCTCGGCCTGGTCGACCGGATCGAGGAAGTGCCGGCCACTGCCGTCGGGAAGGCGGCCGGTCGGATGCGCGTCCAGTTGGGCGATCACATTATCCCGCTGGCAGGTACCGATGGTTTGGCGCCAGACGAGACGAAAATCCGTGTGTTCCGGTTAAGCGATGGCGAATGCGAGATCGGCTACGCCTTCCGCGAGGTGATCGACCTCATGGTTCTCGAACAGAACGTCGTCAGCGCAGAATTGCCTGGTGAGGTCGCCGGCGTGACCATGCTCGCTGGTGAGCCTGCTGAAATGATCGATCCGCATTGGCTGTTCGCCGCGCACGGCGCTGCTGCCCCGCTCGTCGAGCGCAGCGCAACATGCCGCATACCTGGCAACGATCCGTGGATGCAGAACATGCTTCGCCCGATCGTTGAAGCGGCGGGCTACACCGTCATCGAGGATGGCGAGGCTGGCGACAGTGACATCGTGATTGTCAGCGCCGTCGGGGAGAAACCTGCAATGCTGGAAGGTAAGCTGATCGTCCTTCGCAATGAACCGGAAGCCGGGGAGGGTGATGACAGCATCTATCGCTATGATCGTACCGCCCTGCTGGTGGCGCTCAAGAGTGCCGGCGCGGGAGGCGCGAAATGACCCAGTTGCTGCTCATCGTTTCCATTGCAGGCGACCGCGTCGCCTTTCCCGCTGCGGCCGTTGAATTGGTTGTGGAGTTGGACGCGCTCATTCCGGTCCCGCGCGCCGCACCGCATGTTGCGGGCTTGTCCGCCCTTCGAAGCCGCGTGCTGACGGTTATTGATACGCTTCGTTCATTAGATCTGGGCGATACAGATTGCAGCGATGGCATTCGCGAAGCGGCCGTCGTTGAACTTGACGGCCACCATTATGCCCTGATCGTCGACAGCGTCGAAGATGTAGTCGAGGCGACTGGCGATCCCACACCGGTGCAGGCGGCGATGGGCGACGGTTGGGAGCGTGTATCATTGGGTTTGATCGACACCGAGGAGGGCCCCTTCCTTTTGGTGGATATCGCGGCCCTTGTTGGCGGGGTCCCCGCCGAAGCGCGAGCAGCTTAAGTGAATGGTTACTCTTCCCGATTACCAATGGGCAGATGCAGGACAGGAAGCTTCTATGAAAACGTGCCTCATCGTCGATGACAGCAAGGTTATCCGCAAGGTCGCTCGACACATTCTCGAAACGCTCGACTTTCTGGTCGAGGAAGCGGGTGACGGCCGCGAGGCGCTGACCCGCTGTGAGGAATCAATGCCGGACGTTGTCCTGCTCGACTGGAACATGCCGGTCATGAGCGGGATGGAGTTTCTAAAGCTGCTTCGTCAGCGCGGTCAGGAAGACCAACCGAAAGTGGTGTTCTGCACAACCGAGAACGACATGGCGCACATCCGCGCCGCCCTTGAAGCCGGCGCCGACGAATATGTCATGAAGCCGTTCGACCGCGAAACTCTCCACATCAAGCTTCAGCTCGTTGGCGTCGCCTAAGGCGTCGGGCGTGAGTATCGCGTACGCACAGGATCGAAAGGCGACTCCACCGCGGCATAGGCGCCCCATCAGGCTGATGGTCGTGGATGATTCCACGGTCGCACGCGCTGTACTGTCGCGGATGATTGAGGCGAGTGGCGAGTTTGAGATAGTGGCGGTCGCCGGTACCGGCGAAGACGCGATCAAGGCGCTTTCCCACAGTCGCGTCGATGTCGTCATGCTCGACCTGGAGATGCCGGGCGCGGGCGGTCTGAAATCTATCCCCGGAATTATCGAGGCGGCGCGCGGTGCGCGCGTTTTGATCGTCTCGAGCCTTGCCGAAGAGGGCGCCGAAGCAACCGTGCGGGCACTCGCAATGGGTGCAGCCGATACACTCCCCAAGCCCGGCACTGGCCGCTTCAATGGTCGATTCAGCGAAATTCTTCTCGAAAAGCTCCGTGCCCTTGGTCGGGAAAGCGAAAGTGCGCTTCCCAGGGCAAGGTCCTTTGCTCCCGCTGAAGGTGCCAACCTGATCGATCCGTCGTTGCTCCGCCAGATGGGGGAAGGACCCGTCCGGCTGCTTGCACTTGGCGCCTCGACCGGAGGGATCCACGCTCTCACCGAATTCTTCCAGGCTTTGCCCACAGAAATTGGCGCGCCGATCCTGGTGACTCAGCATTTGCCCGCGCCGTTCATGACGGTATTCGCCCGCCAGCTTGGCAGTGCAGCTGGACGCGAAGCAATCGTAGCCGAGGAGGGGCTTCGGCTACTCCCGGATCGGATCGTGATTGCTCCAGGCGACGCGAACATTACCGTCGATATTCATTCCGGTAGGCTGGTTATCCGGCTCGACCGGAATCGTGCGCCCAGTGGCTGCCTGCCATCGGTCGACCCGATGTTCGCCTCGGCCGGTGCGTTGCTTGGTCGTGACGCGCTTGGTGTTGTTTTTTCGGGAATGGGCCGAGACGGTCTGGAAGGCGCGATGCGCCTCAGCGGCGTCGGCGGTTCGATCCTCGTTCAGGACGAAGCCAGCAGCGCGGTCTGGGGAATGCCCCGCGCCGTCGCCGAGGCCGGGCTGGCCTGCGGCGTTCATCCACCTGCCGAAATTGCTCGCCGCATCGGCCACCGTATCCGTGAGGCAGCATGCAGGTAAGTGATAGTAGCGTCCGGATTTTGGCCTCGCTTCTCGAAGCACGTACTGGCCAGCAACTTACCATGGGCCGCCGTTGGCGGATCGAAACGGCATTGTCCTCATTGCTGCGCGAGCGCGGAATTACCTCGCTCGACGAGTTGATCACCATCCTCGTGATGGGCCGCGAGCCGGCGCTCGCAACGCTGGTGGTCGAAGCATTGCTGAATAACGAGACCTATTTCTTCCGCGACAAAACACCTTTCGATTCGATGCGCGAGAAGCTTCTTCCGGGGCTGATTGCTGCCCGTCGCGAAAAGAAGATGATCCGGATTTGGTCTGCAGGCTGCTCGACCGGGCAGGAAGCATATTCGCTTGCCATGATGTTCGCCGAAGATCCGCTGAAATGGCAGGGATGGACGATCGAAATCGTTGGTACCGACGTGTCCTCGTCGGCGGTAGAGAAGGCCCGCATCGGCCGCTACAGCCAGTTTGAGGTCCAGCGAGGTCTTGCAATCACCCAGATGATCCGATGGTTTTCGGAAGTTGAGGACGGCTGGAGGGTCAGTGACGTGTTGCGCAAGTCGGTTCGTTTCCAGGTGCACAATCTGCTCGAAACAAGCCCGCCCAGCGGCGGTGGGTCGTTCGACCTAGTGCTGTGCCGGAACGTTTTGCTCTATCTCAACGAGGAGAGGCGGCGGCAGGCGTTCGACCGTATCGCGGCTAACATCGCGCCCGACGGGGCTCTTATGCTCGGCGCCGGGGAGACCGTAATCGGTCAAACCGAACGGTTCGCATCTGATCGCGATTGTCGCGGTTTCTATCGCCTGACCGATGCCGTTCAGGCCGACCGGCGAGCGCCGCGCGTCGCCTGACTTCTGCCCGTTGGGGGTTGACGAAATCACCAAGTCATGTGCCTTGCATGGTATGGAATGGATCGATCGCCCATCGCCCAATTTCGACGAACGGGCGCTTCCGGTGACGATGATCGTCCTCCATTATACCGGAATGCCCGACTGTCAGGGCGCGATCGACCGGATGACCTCACCCGAAGCAAAAGTTTCCGCGCATTACTGCATCGACGAAGACGGCAGCGTGTATCGGCTGGTCGATGAGAGAAAGCGCGCCTGGCATGCAGGCAAAAGCTATTGGCGCGGCATCACCGACGTTAATAGCGCGAGCGTGGGTATAGAGATCGTCAATCCGGGTCACGAGTTCGGCTATCGGTTATTTCCCGACGAGCAGATCGCGTCGCTCATCCCGCTCATCGCCGACATTAAGGCGCGTCACGGCGTCTCCCGCGGCAACATCGTCGGACATTCGGACATCGCTCCGGCGCGTAAAGAAGATCCGGGCGAACTCTTCCCTTGGTGGGACCTTGCAAAACGCCGCCTGGCATTGCCCAGCCCGACGCGTGACCTAATGGACCCGTTCTGGACCGACGCCGGATTCCTTCTGGCGCTCGAACGGTTCGGCTATGATGTCAGCGACGCGCAGAAAGCGGTGATAGCCTTCCAGCGCCGCTTCCGCCCCGACCTGATCGATGGGATCGTAGACGGCGAATGCCGCGCAAAGCTGCTCGCGCTTTTGTTGCCGAGGCCGCAGTAACTTCGTGACTGTAATCGTGATGAATGAGGCACGCGAGATCAGCATTCTGCGCCGTGCATGACCCACAAACCTGTTCTATCCAGTACGCTTGGCCGCGTTCGTGGCAGCTTTGAATGCTTGAAGGCTGTAGCGACCCGCGAGGTCGTAATGGATAAGACGCGCCTTCGAATGCGTCGCGCAGCGTGCCGCCGCGAGTTCGAAGCGGTTGCGGTCGAGAAAGTAATCTCGCTCCAGGTTATGATCTAGAAAGGGGGCCTCGCGGGTGCAATTCGAGATGGTTTCAGCTCTGCTCCGAAAATGCCATGGTCGCGACGATGACGGCACCGATCGCTGTCAATGTGAGAGGGCCTACAACATGGCTCCAATCAAAGATGAAAGTATGTTCGATCGTTTCAAGCTCTCGGTGCTCGCTTTGAGAAGCGGACAATGTCTGATGGACATCGGTGGCACTGGCATCGGCGTTGGCGCCGCTTGTTTCGAAGGACACGCGCTGACCGACGATCGGTGGGCTTATGCCTTCTCTTGCGAAAACACTGCTTTTAAAGCCTAGGATCGTTCCGCCGTCGTCGGGCCTTAAAAAGCCCCGCGAAATTCGATCGTCAAATGATTTTAGGGTTCCACCCTGTCTCATATCTAAGTCCTTCTCTGGCAAGGCCCGTCGGGATCGACCACCGTGCAACTAAGAGGCGCTAAAGATGGAGGGGAGCGCAATTAAAGCGCCGCAAACCGTCTATATCGACTGGTAGCCCACGTTGTATGCACTAATTGCTTCCAGATGGCTAGGACAGCGACCGAAAAGTCGGGCTATCTTACGAGAAAGATTGAGTTATTTATTCGGTATCTTTCATGAAAGACCGCGGTGGCATATGAATGGCCGACACGGAATTGCGATCTGCCACTGTGATTGTTTTGAGGTTGCGGTCTGAGGACGGACGGGCCTCAAGGCCAATTTGGCGAACGAAAGTAGGTCGAGACTTCAACGCAGAAGATCGTCGAAACGGCGTCTAGGGAATGCCCAAAAATATCGCCTTACGAATCCTGAGAGTTTGAAGGAAAAAGACCCTGTACCGGCTCAAACACGGACCAACCGGTCTTCTGAACCAGTCGCTCGAGAGCAAGTGTTCCAAGTTGTGAATTTCCCCGCTCGTTTAGACCGGGCGACCAAACCGCAATGGACGCAATGCGGGGCACCACCGCCAAGATTCCGCCTCCAACACCCGATTTTCCTGGGAGCCCAACGCGAAAAGCAAATTCTCCCGACCCATCATAGTGGCCGCAGGTCATCATGAGGGACAATATGCGTCTTGCCCGATCGGCTGAGACAACCGAAAGGCCGGTGTCTGGGTTTACTCCACCAGACATTAGAAACCGGCCAGCCAAAGCAAGTTGACGACAGTTCATCGCCAATGCGCATTGATTGAAATAGATACTCAAGGTGTTCTCTATGGGATGCCGAATATTCCCGAACGCCCGCATATAACTAGCCAAAGCAAAATTTCGGTGTCCGGTCTTTCCTTCGTTCTCGGCCACCGATCCGTCAATGATGACATTCTCATCGCCGGTGAGCATTCGCATGAAACGAAGAAACTCTGCCGTCACTTCGCCCGGTCCAAAACTGGAAAGAAGAAGATCGGAAACGACAATCGCTCCCGCGTTTATGAAAGGATTGCGCGGAATACCGCATTCCCATTCGAGCTGCACAATCGAATTGAACGCGCTTCCCGATGGCTCGCGGCCTACGCGTTTCCATAAGTCATCGCCGACCGCTCCCAACGCCATCGTGAGCGCAAATACCTTGGAAATACTCTGTATGGAGAATTGCACTTCAGCATCGCCGGCGAGGTAGAATTCGCCATCCTGATCAACGATCGCTATGCCGAATTTCTTGGGTGATATCGCCGCAAGATCGGGGATATAATCGGCAACAATACCGCGGTCCGCTGCGTCCAACATCTCCGCGGCAATATCCTGAACGATCATTCGTAACCGGTCATGCTCCATTTATCGGTGCTTTCTAGTTCAGGATGGCGGCTTCGCGACCATTCAAGCCGCATGTGGGACTATACCCGATAACTCCATTTAGAAAGTTCACCATTAACGAGTGCCGTCATTCTCTTCCTTCCGCTCCTAACTGACTACCCAAAGCCGAAACCACTCTCTATATCTGCTCTCGCCAGGGGACCGGGCGACCGCGGCTTTCCTTCGGGAAGGGCGAGGAAAGTCCGGGCTCCACGGAACAACGGTGCCGGGTAACGCCCGGCGGTCCTTGCGCAAGCGGGGGTCAGGGAAAGTGCCACAGAAAACATACCGCCGCTCTTCGGGACGGTAAGGTCGAAATGGTGCGGCAAGAGCGCACCGCGCGGCTGGCAACAGGCGCGGCATGGTAAACCCCACCGGGTGCAAGACCGAATAGGGGCGACACATGGGGCTGTTCCGCCTCGTCGCCCGGGTTGGTTGCTTGACCCCGCACGTAAGTTCGGGGCTAGAGGAATGGTCGCCCAGGCGCTTCGCGGTGCTGGACAGAACCCGGCTTACAGGTCCCCTGGCAAATTTTCTTCCGACTGGCGGAGCCTTCGTGCCGCCGATATTGTTTGAGGCACATGGTTCGACAGACACGATCCGACGACTGGGGTTTTCCGCGCTGGCGGCCGTATGGCGCCAAGGGCCGTGAGGCAACGCGTGTGCGCCTTTGCGACCGCCACGGATGTGAAGACGTCGGCGACCGGCCTGCCCCAAAGGCGCCCAACAGCCCGGAACGCTGGATGTTCTGCGAACGCCATGCCGCCGAATATAACAAGGGTTGGGATTATTTTGCTGGGCTAGACGCCGAGGAAGCCGCCGCCCGAGCCGCGCAGGAAGAAAGCGGCGCGTCTGCCTTCCGCAGCTCGGCGCACTATCAATGGGCTGGTCCAGGCGACGGCAGCCGCAGCCGGGACGAAATGCGCGCGCTCGACATGCTGGAGATCGATGTGGACTCGGATTTTGTCGCCGTGAAGGCGGCTTACCGCACGCTCGCCAAGCAATTTCACCCTGACGTCAATCGCGACGATGCCGAGGCTGCCAAGCGATTTCAGCAGGTACAGGCCGCCTACGACGTCCTTCGTAAGGGGTTCGAACGGCGAGAAGCGATCAAGGATTGAGCATGAAGGTGCCGGTCGCACGTGCGACTGGCCGGTCGGGATCGCCGGTATGCGCAGTGCCGCTGACGAAGGCGATCTGCCTGGTGAGCTTGTCGCAGTGACAACGCGCGATGACTGTCTCACCTTTCATTGCCGGCCGATAATAATCTAGCCTCAGGTCGATCGTCACGAGCGGCTGAAACCGGGTAAGCGCAAGCCAGACCGATGCGCCGCCGCAGGTATCAAGGAGGCTGACGATTGCGCCTGAAGCCAGGATGCCGCTGTCGGGAACGCCGACCAGTTCTTCGCGCCAAGGCAAAGCAAGCTCAATCCAATCTTCGCCGACGTCGCGAAAGGTCAGGCCAAGAGCGCGGCCATGACCGACAGACTGCGCCAATTCGAAAAAGAGCTTGGGATCAAAGCCGCCATCGACCGTCATCGGCGCAAAGCCTGCCTGATTGGTCATACCAGCCGACCGGCGGTTTCGCGGACGAGCGCGATCATGTTTGGAAGGCCCTGCGTGCGATTCGACGAAAGTTCGCGCGCCAGGTCAAACGGCGCCAACGCGCTGGCCACATCCATGGCCGCAACCTCGGCGGCAGGTAGATCCTGAACGGCAGCGAGAACCAATGCGACGACGCCCTTGGTGATCGCCGCATTGCTGTCGGCAAGGAAGTGCAGGCCCCCATCATCTTGCTGCATTGGATAGACCCACACGCTTGCCGAACAACCGCGAACCTTTGTGGCGTCGGTTTTCAATGCGTCAGGCATCGGCTCAAGCTTTCGGCCGAGATCGATCAGCAGACGATAGCGATCCTCGCTGTCGAGAAATTCATATTCGTCGGCAATATCGGCGAGCGGGGGCAGGGAGGCGGTTGGAATTGTCACCACGCCCGCCTAGCTGCAGCTTAGCGGTCGCGCAATTCCTCGATCTGGCGGGACAAGGTATCTTCCTTGTCGACTGCAATCCGCTCGAGCACCTTTACGCGGTCCTTGAGCTGTTGGACTTCCTCGATCAGGTGGCGGTTTTCGGCGCGCGTGTTGTCGCTGCCGTCGTCATCGCCGCCCATCAGACCCAGCTGGTCGCGCCGCGAATGGAGCGAGCCCTTGCTGCCCCGCTTGGCGCGAAGGACGTTGCCGATCGTCACGATGAACACGATTGCTATGACAAATTCAAAGGTATTCATTGGGCATTCTCTCCGCCCGACAAGCGCGGTTTGCGCAACGCTTCGATCTGGGCGGCGGTCTGCACGCCGCCATCGGTGACAATCTGCTCGAGGACCCGGACGCGTCGCTCCAGTTCGATATTTGATGCGGCGTATTGTGCAGCCTTTTCAGCTGTCACCATCGCCTCGATCTCCATCTTGCGTTCGCGCAACTTAAAGAAGCGGTTGAAGAGATAGAGCAGCACCAGGCTTGGAAAGCCAATCGCGATCAGTAAGCCGAAAGCTTCACCCGGTCCCATTACGCATTGCCTCCCTTGTCGATCGAAAGACGGTCGATTTCCTGCGCCAGCATATTGGGCTGGTCGGTCACGATCCGTTCGATGGTTTCCATTCGATCCTTCATCGAACCGATTTCTGCGCGCAGCTGGGCGTTTTCGCCGGTCAGCAGCTTGATACGCTCAACCGTTTCCTCATCTTTCTTGGGATGCAGCGCCATGCCCCAGCTGTTCTGCAACGGATAGCCGTTCTTGATCTTGAGCCAAGTGCTCAGCAGCGAGCCGCCTACGCCAATCGCGACAATCGCAACGATAGCGGGCAAAAACTTGAGAACATAACCCAATACTTCAATGACTTGCGGATCCATTCTTAGCTCCCCTGGATCGATAATTTCCTAGCGCAGGCTGTCGATGTCATCAGCGAGGCGTTTTGATGGATCGGTCGCAATTCGTTCGAGAACTTTCAGTCGCTCCTCCAGCTTATGGACTGTAGCTCGGAGCTCGGCGTTTTCGACCTTCAGTTCATCGGGCACTTTGGGCGCGGGGTGGACAGTATTTCCCCAATCATCCGTTACCGGGTAGCCGTGTTTCGCGCGAATGGCCGTCGTGATGATCCATCCTAAGGTCGAAATCACGATGATTGCGACGATGAAGCCAGGTCCCCCGAAGTTCATATTTATCCCCGTCTACTGAGCGATTGACATTCAACGCAGGCTGTCGATCTCGTTTGCCAGACTGCGGTTCTCGGTAGTCACATAATGTTCGATGTCGGCAAGGCGGCGGTCGATGTCTTTTAACCGGCTGCCGATTGCCCGCGCCGAACGTCCCGGCGACGCCCGCACGCCTTGCCAGAATTTCTGTTCAGCCGGCGTGTCGTGGGTGATCTCATCCGGCTTGTCTGGCGACATCATGCCGGCGATGAAATAGACGGGCAGGATCGAGCCACCGCTCATGAAAAGGCTGAACAGAAACATCAGCCGCACCATGTTGACGTCGATTCCGGTATATTCGGCAATCCCCGCGCAAACGCCCAGGACCTTGCCCTCGCGTTTGTTGCGATAAAAGCGTGTACGGCTTGCGGGCTGGGTCATTTCACCTTCCTCCGGCTCCCGATGCGCGCTCCGTCTTCGAGCGCATCGATCTGATCGAGCAAACGGCTATCGGAAGGGCGCTGTTGCGAAATCGCATTACGCTGCCAGTCGGGATTTTCTGCGGTCATGATCCGCTCGATCGTCTCCAATCGGTCGTCCAGTCGGCGCGCCGCTTCGTACAAATCGTCGAGCAACTTCTCGTCATCGCCAGTCAGCACCTTGGCGGTTTTCCACTTGGTCACGTAATGAAAAATCAGCCACGGCAAGCCGATAAAGATCGCAACAATCGCAATGATTGGAATGAATGCTTCTTCCACTTAAAGCCCCTTTGATTTTAGCGAGGCCTTGAGTGCCTCCAATTCCTCGTCGACGCGCTCCGATGAGCGCAGCTCGGCAATTTCTTCTTCCAGGCTTTTTGGCCCGGTCATGCCCAAAGCGTCAGCGCGACCCTCAGCGAAGTCAGCGCGTCGTTCAAGCATCTCGAATTTCGAAAACGCATCGTCCGTCCGGGCGCCGTTCAGCATCTCGCTAGTGCGCGCGCGGGTGACGGCGCTCTCAATCCGGTTGGCAATCGCGTTCTGCCGCGACCGTGCTTCGCGAAGCTTGCCCTGGAGCTTGGCGATGTCAGCCTCATAGCTCTTGAGCGTGGCTTCGATCTGGCTGATCTCGCTGCGCAGGCCCTCGGCCATGTCGGTTGCCTTCTGGCGCTCCATCAATGCAGCCTTGGCGAGATCTTCGCGATCCTTCGAAAGAGCGAGCTCGGCCTTTTCGGTCCAGCTTATCTGCAGCTCGTCGAGGCGCGAAATCGCCCGGCGCATTTCCTTGCCGTCAGCAATGGAACGTGCCGCCGAGGCACGTACCTCAACCAGGGTTTCTTCCATTTCCAGAATGATCATGCGGATCATCCGCGCAGGATCTTCCGCACGGTCGAGCAGCTCGGTCATATTTGCTGCGAAGATGTCCCGAACCCGGGAAAAAATGGCCATCAATCACTCCACTCATGGTGTGGTCATATGTAAACGCTCATGCAAGCGACATGCCACTTTCATAAGCGCATCGCTTTTCCGTCGAAAGTACAATTTTTCTACCAACGGTGTGTTGAAACATCTTGCCAAGCAATGGGGAAAAACACCAACTGTTCGCGCAATGGAGCGGACAAATCAATTTGTCGGGCAAAGCCTGGCTTTCCTAGATGCAGTCGAGCGCGCGAGCCGTGCCGCGCCGCTCAACCGGCCTGTACTGGTTATCGGCGAGCGCGGAACCGGCAAGGAACTGATTGCCGAACGTTTGCACCATCTTTCTTCGCGCTGGTCGGGTCCGCTGGTCACGATGAATTGTGCCGCGCTTCCCGAAAACCTGATCGAAGCGGAATTGTTCGGGCATGAGGCAGGGAGCTTCACCGGCGCTGCAAAGACCCGTCACGGGCGTTTCGAGGAAGCCGACGGGGGCACTTTGTTTCTCGACGAATTGGCAACTCTTTCGTCGCCGGCGCAGGATCGACTTCTCCGGGCCGTAGAATATGGCGAAGTCACCCGGATCGGTGCGTCGAAACCGATCAGTGTCGATGTCCGAATTGTCGCGGCGACAAACGAGAGTCTACCCAAACTGGTCGAACAAGGCGGCTTCCGCGCGGATTTGCTCGACCGACTGAGTTTCGAAGTGGTCACTCTTCCTCCGTTACGGGTTCGCAAGGGGGACATTCCGCTGCTGGCCGAACATTTCGGACGCCGCATGGCGGTTGAACTCGACTGGCCAAACTGGCCCGGGTTCAGTGAAGCCGCAGCGCGTGCGCTCGACAGCTACAATTGGCCTGGCAACGTCCGCGAATTGCGCAACGTCGTCGAACGCGCCGTCTACCGCCACGAAGATCCCGAGCGTTCGATCGAGCAAATCCAGTTTGATCCGTTTTCTTCGCCATGGGCGCCCGCAGCCTTGGCAACTGAAGCGACTCATTCTTCGCAGACGTATAGCGAAAGCGAGGAGCCGACGACCGCCGAGGCCAATCAGATTCCCCCAACTCCTTCAGTGCCGCCGATCGACGAGGTCGAGGATTTCCGTGCTGCGGTGACCTCCTACGAGCACCGTATTCTCGAGGAAGCGTTGGCCAAGAACCGCTACAACCAAAAAGCTACCGCGACTGCGCTTGGACTGAGCTACGACCAGCTTCGGCACGCGCTCAAACGGCACGAATTGCTCAACGCAGCGCCAAACTGATGAACTGACCCGCGAAATATGGTATGTCTACCTTCTCACGAGAGAGGAGGTTTCGATGAAAACTCTTTTCGCCAGTGCCGCGTTGGTTGCGGCCTTTCCGGCCTGTGCTGGGACCGTCTCCATCGGCAACAGCCTGGCGCGCGACTGCTACGAAGCGGCGGTTGGCCGCGATCATGATCGAAATGCTTTCCAGCATTGCGAAATGGCGTTGGATCTAGAGAGCATGAGTGCCGCAGATCGGGCGGCGACACTTAATAATCGCGGCGTGCTCCATTTGAGGAATCGTGATTATCGTTCTGCTGAGCGCGATTTCGACGCGGCCGTTGCAACCGACGAGCGAAATGCCGAGGCTTGGCTCAACAAGGCAATCTCGGCACTTCGCAACGGGGCAGGGATCGAGACGGTACCGATGATCGAAAAGGCAATGGCGTTGGAGACCGAACGTCCCGCACTTGCGTTTTACAGTCGGTCGATCGCTTACGAACGCGCCGGGAGGCTGCGCGCTGCCTATAACGATTTGGTCAAGGCACGCGATCTTGCGCCGAAATGGAGCGCGCCTCGCGAAGACCTTACCCGGTATCGCGTACGGTAGCCGACAGGTGGATGAAATTCGTTTCGGTTGCGGCAAAAGATGGACATAAGTCCGGCTTCATCGGTTAAGGGAAGGAACCCCAACCCCTGACCAAGGAACCCGATCATGGCATTCCAACTTCCCGATCTTCCCTTTGCCAAAGACGCACTCGGCGACGTGATGAGCGCTGAAACCTTCGACTATCATCATGGCAAGCATCACAAGGCTTATGTCGACAAGACTAACGGAATGCTCGGCGAAAAGGGTCTTGAAGGTGCTTCGCTGGTCGAGGTGATCAAGGCCGCCAAGGACAAGGGCGACAAGGGCCTGTTCAACAACAGTGCGCAGATCTGGAATCACAGCTTCTTCTGGCAATGCCTCGCTCCGGAAGGTTCGACCAGCCCAGCGGGCAAGCTCAAGGAAATGATTGCCAGCGATTTCGGCGATCATGACACCTTGGTCGAGAAGCTGGCGACTGAAAGTGCCAACCACTTCGCTTCGGGCTGGGGCTGGCTGGTGCTCAACAACGGCAAACTGGAAGTGACTTCATTGCACGATGCCGACACCCCAGTCGTTCATGGCATGACGCCGCTGCTGACGCTCGATGTGTGGGAACATGCTTATTACATTGATTATCGCAACGAGCGGCCGCGCTACCTCAAGACGGTGCTCGACAAGGTCATCAACTGGGACTTCGTCGCGCAAAACCTCGACGGGCAAGGCGTGTCGCGGGCCGATCAGCAAAGCTGATCTAGAGACAACCCAGTCAGTGGAAGGCGGGCGCCTCGGTGCCCGCCTTTTTTCATGCTTTCAGACGATAACCAGTGCGGAAGATCCAGACGATCGCGCCGAGCGGCAAAGCTATTGCTGCGGCCATGACCGCCAAACTCGCGGCTAGCGGAACATCGGCGGTTCCAAAGAAGGTCCAGCGAAAACCCGAGACGAGGTAGAGGATCGGATTAAGGTGGGTCAGTGTACGCCACGGCTCGCCGATTGCGGTGACCGAGTAGAACACGCCGCCGAGGAAGGTCAGCGGAGTTACCACAAGCAATGGCACGACCTGCAATTGCTCGAAGTTCTTAGCCCAGATGCCAATCGCGAACCCTAACAGGCAGAAGCCTGTCGCGATCGCGACGAGGAACGTCAGCATCAAAAGGGGATAATCGATCTGGACGGGGACGAACAAAAAGGCGGTGGCAAGCGTCACCAGCGCAAGGATGACCGCCTTGCTCGCGGCTGCGCCGACATAGGCCAATACAGCCTCGAACGGCGATAACGGCGCGCTCAGCAATTCGTAGATCGTCCCAGTGAATTTTGGAAAGTAGATGCCGAAGCTGGCGTTGAAGATCGATTGCTGAAGCACCGAAAGCAGGATCAGGCCGGGCACGATAAAGCTGCCGTAGTCGACGCCTTGCATCGCGCTCATGCGGCTGCCGATGGCACTTCCGAATACCAGGAAATAAAGCGAGGTGGTGATGACCGGCGCAACCAGGCTCTGCCACAAGGTGCGCCGCGCCCGCGCCATTTCGAAGCGGTAGATCGCGCCGATACCAGCCCAGTTCATGCCGCTTCTCCCGAATGAACGAGGCTGACGAATATATCTTCGAGACTCGATTGCTGCGTCGACAGATCCTTCCAGCTGATGCCTAGGTCGTCGAGCCCGCGCAGCAGCGCGCGAATGCCGTTTTCGCCGGCATGGCTGTCGAAGCGATAAGCCAGGACGTGGCCATCCTCCTCCATCAGCAGATTGCCATCGCCAAGCGCTGCCGGGATCGTCTCCAGTTTTTCGTCGAGCGTTACCTTGAGCGTCTTCTGGCCCATCCGCTGCATCAGTTCGGACTTGTTGCCCAGTGCGACGAGCTCGCCATTGCGGATGACGCCGACGCGGTCGGCCATTTCCTCGGCTTCCTCGATGTAATGGGTTGTCAGGATGATGGTTGTCCCGTCGCGGCGAAGGTCGCGCACCAAGTCCCACATGTCTCTGCGCAACTCGACATCTACGCCCGCTGTGGGCTCATCGAGGAACAGGATCTTGGGCTGATGGCTCAGTGCTTTGGCGATCATCACGCGGCGCTTCATGCCGCCCGACAATTCCATCATCTTTGCGGTGCGCTTGTCCCACAAGGACAGGCGCTTAAGCAGCGTTTCGATATACACGTCGTCCCGCGGCTTGCCGAAGAGTCCGCGGCTGAATCGAACCGTCGCCCAAACCGTTTCAAACGCATCGGTTGTCAATTCCTGCGGCACCAGCCCGATCAGCGAACGGGCGGCGCGGAAATCGGCTTCATTGTCGTGACCATCGACCAGGATACTTCCCGATGTCTTGCTGACGGTCCCACAAGTCACGCCGATCAGCGTCGTCTTGCCGGCCCCGTTGGGACCGAGGAGCGCGAAAATTTCGCCGCGCTGGATGTCGAGATCGACGCCCTTGAGTGCCTCGACCCCTCCTTCATACGCCTTGCGCAGGTCGCGAATTTTGAGGATCGGATCGCTCATTCAATGGGGCCCACTTCTTCGGCAGCTTCTGCTTCGTTGGTCAAACCGTGACGAAGCAGCATCGGCACATTGGCGGCTGCGAAGAGGAAGGTGAGGGGGATCGCGCCCCACAATTTATACCCGACCCAGAAATCGGTGGAGGATGTACGCCACACCGCTTCATTGGCGATCGCCATAACAACGAAAAACCAGGCCCAGTTGCGTGTCAATTTTCCCCAGCCGGCTTCGTCCAGCCCAGGATAGGCGCTCCCCAGGACCGCCTTGAGGAAATTGCGTCCCGTCATCAAGCCGAAGGTGAGGAGGCCGGTGACGAACAGATAATAGATCGTGGGCTTGATCTTGATGAAGGTCTCATTGTGCAGCCAGATCGTCAGACCGCCAAGGACCAGCACCATCACGCCGGAAAACAACAACAGCGGCGAAATCTTCCCGTACTTGATCTGGGTGAAGACCATCGCTGCCAGCATGGCGGCCATGAAGGCGCCGGTTGCGATGAATATCTTTGTCGGCCCATCGACGAGGAAATTGACCAGGAAGAAAATCAGCAGCGGGCCGATGTCGACCAGCAGCCGTATGCCGCCCGAAGGTTCGTCTTGCTTGCTCATTTACGGGGCCAGTCCAGCAATGGCGCGGGCAACCGCGCGGGGATCGAAAGGGCGCAGATCATTGATGCCTTCACCGACGCCGATAGCGTGGATGGGAAGACCGAATTTCTCTGCTGCGGCAACCAGGACACCGCCGCGGGCGGTGCCGTCCAGCTTGGTCATCACCAGTCCGGTCACGCCGGCATCGCGCGCGAAGACCTCGATCTGGTTGAGCGCATTCTGTCCGGTCGTCGCGTCGAGCACCAGGATGACGTCGTGCGGCGCTTCGGGATTGAGTCGCCCGAGCACGCGGCGAACCTTCGAAAGCTCGTCCATAAGGTGCGACTTGTTCTGGAGCCGTCCCGCTGTGTCGACGATCAGCGCATCGATGCCGGTCTCCGTCGCTTGCTTGACGCCGTCGAACACGATCCCGGCAGCATCGCCGCCTTCCTTGCCACTGATGACGGGCGCACCGATGCGGTCGCCCCAGATCTTCAATTGCTCGATCGCCGCAGCGCGGAAGGTATCGCCCGCCGCCAGCAGCACGCCGTAATCCTGTTCCTTGAGCAGATGGCCAAGCTTGCCGATCGTCGTGGTCTTGCCGCTGCCGTTAACCCCGATCACCAGAATGACGTGCGGTCTTGGAAAACCCCAGACGTCGATTGGCTTGGCCACCGGCGCGAGGATTTTCTCGATTTCTTCGGCCAGGATCGTGCGCAGTCCGCGCTCGTCGAGCTGTTCGTAGCGGCGCGACGCAATCGCCTCACGGATCCGCTTGGAGGCCTCGGGCCCAAGGTCCGAGGCGATCAGCGCTTCCTCGATATCGTCGAGGGTCGACGTATCGAGCGCTTGGCGGGTCGCAAGACCGGAAATATTCTCGCCGAGCCGGTCCGCCGTCTTGCGGAAACCCCCGGTCAGCTTGTCGAGCCAACTCATTCGATCATCCCGATTAACTGATCACCTTCCCGTGCGGCGATAGTTGCCGCCGCGATACTGCCCTTGGCCATATTGGCAAGACGGACCGGGGCGTTGTTCGCCGCATGCCCAAGTCCGGAATCGCTTTCGACTAGAACGTCTTGCCGGGTACCGACCAGGCTGTTCATCCAGTCGGACCTGACTTCGCCCGCCCGCAACCGCAGCCGTGCCGCGCGCGCCTTCACG
The DNA here is from genome assembly GCA_963784395.1 of uncultured Alphaproteobacteria bacterium. Taxonomy (GTDB): domain Bacteria; phylum Pseudomonadota; class Alphaproteobacteria; order Sphingomonadales; family Sphingomonadaceae; genus Sphingomicrobium. The sequence continues at coordinate 29,937 of CAWARI010000001.1, forward strand.
ATCTCGCGTTCGACCTGCGGCATCCGCGCGGCAGGCGTTTCGGGACGGGGCGAGAAAGGAAAGATGTGCGCCGCGACGATCGCGCAATCGTCGATCAGTGCAAGCGTATTCAACGCTGCTTCCTCGCTTTCGGTCGGAAAGCCCGCGATGAGGTCGGCGCCGATCGTCGCGTCGGCGCGTGCATTGCGAATTGCGTCGACCGTCGCGACCGACTGTGCGCGGCTGTGGCGGCGCTTCATCCGCTTGAGAATCAGATCGTCGCCTGCCTGCAGCGATAAATGGAAGTGAGGCATCAGGCGCGGTTCGCCAGCGATCAGCTCCATCAACTCGCCGTCGATTTCAATGCTGTCGAGGCTGGACAAGCGAAGCCGCTGAAGTTGGCGAAGATCGCCAAGCAATCGCTGGCAATATGTTCCGAGGCCGCCAGCCGTGTCGGTGATATCGACCCCGGTCAGCACAATCTCCTTCGCCCCGCGATCGAGCTCGCGCGCAACCGCATCACGTACTTGTTCGTACGGCACCGTTCGCGACGGTCCGCGTGCCTGCCAGATCGAACAAAAGGTGCATCGATGATCACACCCCGTCTGGACCGCAACGAAACTCTTCACCTTGTGCAACAGGCCCGCCGCCGGGGTCGCCGCTGCCGTATCGTCGCGGGTCCGTACCTCGTCGACTTCGGGCATCGCAGCAAAACTCGCCGGGTCCAGCTGCACTGCACATCCGGCGACCACGATCCTCGCACTGGGCCGGTCCCGCCGGGCGCGGCGTATCGCCTGCCGCGTCTGGCGCACTGCCTCGTTGGTGACGGCGCAGCTATTGACGAAAATGGTGTCATCATCCGTGGCAGCGGCCATTGTCTCGCTCTCGGCGAAATTAAGCCGGCAGCCAAGCGTGATTGCCTGCGCCATCAGGCGAACGCTTCCAGATTGATCTCGCCTTTAAAGACGTGGGTCGCCGCGCCGCGCATTGAAATCACGCCACCGTCGGTCCAGCCGATGGTCAGGCTTCCGCCTCGCATGGTCACCTTCACCGGCGAGATTGTGCGCTTCGTCGCAATGGCGGCAACGGCGGTAGCAGAGGCCCCGGTGCCGCAAGCCAAGGTCAATCCTGCGCCGCGCTCCCACGTGCGAAGCGTAATCCCGTCGGCGCCGACGCTTGCGACATTGACGTTGATCCGTTCGGGAAACGCCGGATCATCCTCGATCGACGGCCCGAAGCGGCCGAGGTCGATTGCCGCCGGATCGTCGACAAAGAAGATCAGGTGCGGATTGCCAACATTGAGCGCGAACGGCTTGTCGAGCGGACCCCAACCGAGTGGAAGCGCACGCGTGTCCATCGGGTACGAGAGGGGTATGTCGTCCCAACCAAACTTGGGCGGCGGCAACGTGACCTCGAAATCGTCGCCGGCGGCCTTGCCTTCCACGATCCCGCCGCTGGTCTCGATCTTTGCGGCACTGGTCAGCGCTACGACGCAGCGGCTGGCGTTGCCGCAGCTTTCGACTTCGCCGCCATCATGGTTCCATATCCGCATCTTTACGTCGGCCACGCTCGATGCCTCGATCAGGATGAGCTGGTCGCAGCCAATGCCCGTGTGGCGGTCCGCCAGTGCGCGGGCGAGCGTCTCCGTCATTGTCACCGGCGCTTCGCGACCATCGAGGATCACGAAATCATTGCCCAGTCCATGCATCTTGTGGAATTGTCGCATCACGCGCTGCGACTTAGGGAGCCTTGCCCGCTTCGTCCACTCGTTCGGGTCGCGCAACAGGAGAATACAAGTGTCGAAAGCGGCTTCCGAGGTCATGCAGTCCATCATTATCGCCGCCGTGACGGAGGCGATCGAGGCATTGAAAGGGGGTGCCAAGGGCATGCCGAACAATCTGCTTCGCGACCTGCAGTCAATTCATCCCAACGCGAGCTTCACTGACCTTCCCAAGAGCCTGCAGGATTCGATCAACCTCAGCGCACGCGCCGCCTTTACCAAGCTGTCGAAGGACGGCTATTCGGTCACTCCCACCAGCATGGCCCCGCAATCGCGCCCGATGGACCGCGTCCCCGAGCGTCAGCGCAGTGGCCCCGGCGATCGTCGCGGCCCGCCGCGCACGCCCGGTCGCGGTCCAGGTGGAGGCAGGGCACCTGGCGGTGGCAAGGGAGCCGGCGGCGGGAAGGGGCCCGGTCAGGGACCGCGCTCCGGCGGCAAGCCACCCCGCCCGGCCCGGTGATATCTCCGCCCGACGCGGCGTCCGCCGTCCTTCACTTCTGGTTCGACGAGATTGGAAAGGATCGCTGGTTCGTCAAGAATGCTGAACTGGATCGGGAGATTGCGCGACGCTTTGGTGAGCTTCGTGATGCCGTGGTCGTCAGCCATGCGGCGGGCTGGCGCGACGAGCTGCCGGCTCTTAGCGCGGCGATCATCCTAGTCGACCAGTTCAGCCGAAACATCCATCGCGGCAGCGCCAAGGCATTCGTCGCCGACCCGCTTGCGCTGGATCTCACCATGTCGGCGCTCGGCCGCGGTTGGGTAGGCCAAGCGCCGGAGCCTTGGCGCGCCTTCCTGTTGATGCCCTTGATGCACAGCGAGGATCTCGCCGTGCAGGATCGTTCGCTGATCGAATTCGCTCTGCTCGGCAATCCGTTCAATCTCGACTTCGCCCGCAAACACCACGCTCAGATCGCCCGCTTCGGCCGCTTCCCAGGTCGCAACAAAGCATTGGGCCGGGTATCGACCATGGACGAACGAGCCGCAGTGGATGCGGGCGATACTTTTTAGGCTGAAGTCGGGTTTTCGATGAAAGTCGGGTGAATGTAGATTCGGCGCAAGTATCAAATACCGGTGCCTGACATACCCATCGGAAATCGAGGGACGCCCGATCACGTTCCCGTCTATATCTCAATCAGCGTCGGGGTATAATCTCGCCCAACCTATTTCGAGCGTCACGAAGGGCGGACCACCGTGGGGCTAATTTCAATGCCGAGTCACACTTTGCGCGCTCCTGGCCGCCTTCTCCCAGCTGCCATCGGGTCACCCGTGCTTGTCGTCGACTGCCTGTGTTGGTTGCACTGACCAAGCCGCAGGGTCGTCGTTCTTGTCGGCTTCAGCAGCTGCGGCCGTCGCCTGCACCTTCCCGGGAGCATGATGGGCGGGCGCGTAAATTGTGTAGACCTGCATTGGCGTAGCACCAATGTTGGTGATGTTATGCCAAGTCCCCGCCGGCACAAGGACGCACCAGCCGTCGGAAACTTCTTTTTCGAAGGTAAGCTTGTCTTTCGCCGCTCCCATCTGGACCCGGCCCTTGCCAGCATCGAGGCGCAGGAACTGATCGGTTTCGGGATGCGCTTCAAGTCCAATATCGCCTCCAGCCGGGATCGACATCAGTGTCACTTGCAAATAGCGCCCGCTCCAGGCGACCGAACGATAAGCGGTGTTTTCCTTGGTCGCGCGCTCAATGTTGAACGATTGCGGCTCTGGCCCGATGTCGTTGATCTTATCAGCAGTGCTACTCATGTCTCATCTCCTCAAAATTTGGAGCGGCCCGATTCAAAACGATTAGATCGGCAGTGTGGTTGTACCGCCTAGCGGCGAAAAGGACAGGACCGAAAGTAATGTCCGCTTCCCATCCTTTCGGGCCGTCGTCAGCATTCGACCCGGAGCTGGTATCAGGCAGATGCTGAGCGCGAACGGTTTGACTATTTCGTACTGGAGACTGAGACCATCGTTCCTAGTGCAGAACTGGTCGTATTAACGGTAGCGCCGAGCTGCTTAATGCGTGCCAGTTTTACGCGCTTCGTGGCAGCGTCGCGTCATCTGCCGGGACAAGCGTTGGAACTGAGCAGGCATTTCTGCATTGGAGTATTGCCGTTTAGGGATTGAGAGGCGTCCAGTATGCGTGACTGATTGATTCAGTCTGAGTTCGAATGTGCAAACGACGAAAAGGGGAATTTCTGTGACAACTGGCGCGGGCTCGTCAAATCGAAGAATTCACCCTGTGCACGCGGTGTTGCTTGCTTCGTGTCTCCCTTTGTCACTGGGTGCAATGCTGAGCGACTGGGCTTACTCCAGCAGTTTCGAGATCCAGTGGGTCAATTTCTCCGCATGGCTGATCCTGGGCGCGCTAATGTTTATGGGCTCGGCTCTTCTCTGGGGGTTGATCGACACCGTCAGAGCCGATGTGCGACACGGTGGCGAATGGATCTATGTCGGTCTGCTGTCGCTGACGCTTTTGCTTAGCTTTCTTAATGCGCTCGTTCACGCGAAGGATGGCTGGGCAACGATGCCGTTGGGCCTGATCCTTTCAGTGATTATCTTTCTGCTCGCTGTGGCAACAATATGGGTTGGCTTCGCCAAGCCATCGTCGGGAGTAAAGCAATGAGTTTCCGGCCCGTCACACTGACGCTGAGCGCTTTCTTGCTTGTCGCATGCGGTCGCGATGCGGACCTAACCCAATACGGTCCGAATCCAGACCTCCCCGAGAAACAGCGAGGCCTGTTGCCCAACATGAAAATAGCCAGTCCTGCTGGTTGGGGGGAGCGACGTCCAATCGTGCCCGAAGGCTATACGATCACGCCGATTGCCACCGGACTGAAAATTCCCCGCCAGACATTAATGTTACCCAATGGCGATATCCTGGTGGCAGAAGGCAAAGGCGGCGGGAATGCCCCGGCGCTTCGACCTAAGGACATTATCGCCGGATATTTCAAAAAAAAGGGTACTAGTGCGGTTAAGGGTGGCGATCGCCTCACCCTACTGCGCGACGCAGACGGTGACGGGGTCTACGAAGGACGGGCGATTTTTGCCGAGAATTTGAACGCCCCTTACGGACTCGCTTTGGTCGGCAATCGCCTGTTCGTTGCTAATCAAGATGCATTGGTCAGCTTCGATTACAAGCCAGGGCAGATCCGGGCGAGTGGGCCGCCCATTACAGTGACGCCTTTGCCCGCCGCCATCAATCATCACTGGACTAAGGCGCTCGCGGCCGGCGCCGATGGCCGCTTTCTTTACGTCGGGATCGGCTCCAACAGTAACATCGGCGAACGCGGCATGGCAGTGGAAGAAGATAGGGCGATGGTGTGGCAGATTGATGTCGAGACCGGCGCTTCGCGGCCCTTTGCTACCGGTCTTCGCAACCCCACAGCTCTCGCGGTACAGCCGGGCATCGGCCAGCTGTGGGCGGTGGTCAACGAACGCGACGAGCTAGGCGCAAATCTGGTCCCCGACTATCTCACGTCGGTTCGCGACGGAGCCTTTTATGGTTGGCCGTACAGCTACTGGGGCTCGAATCCAGATCCACGGGTGCGGCCATTCGACGAAGACATGGTACGACGCGCAGTTCGTCCGGACTACGCGCTTGGTTCGCATACCGCACCGCTTGGCGTTTCCTTTTCTTCACCCGCTCTTGGCGCGCGATTTGCGAGCGGCGCTTTTGTTGGAATGCATGGTAGCTGGAACCGAGAAACACCTGCCGGTTACAAGGTTGTGTTTGTTCCCTTCCGCGGGGGGCGCCCGGTGGGAATGCCAATAGACTTCGTTACGGGCTTCCAGGCTGGGGGCAAGACGTTCGGGCGGCCTGTCGGCGTGACCGTAGATCCGCGCGGCGCCCTGATCGTAGCGGACGATTTGTCAAATACCATCTGGCGTGTGGAACCCCGAAAGGAGGCGCAGGCGTCCATGTCTGCGCAGGATCCAAAGGCCCAGTGAGCCCGATGCGAGCCTCGCATTGGCATCCTTACTGTGGCCCGGCGCCGATACCCGAGGATTGGCTGAGCCGATGGAATTTCGACCCAGTGTTGATTATGGTTGCCGCAGGTATTGCGGTGCTCCTTTGGCGTAATAGTGACGCCACCCGGCACCGGTTGCTTCGCACTGCGTTCGTACTGGCTTTCCTATTATACGTTTCTCCATTCTGTGCCCTCACGTCGGCTTTGTTTTCGGCCCGCGTAACTCACCATGTGCTTCTCACTGCCGTGCTGGTACCGTTACTGGTTTACGCCGTGCCAACGGATCGTGTGCGTTGGCGTCCGTCGCTGGCCCTTTGGACCGGGCTGCAGGCGATCACGTTTTGGTTGTGGCATTCCCCCGCACTATATTCCGCCGCGCTCTCAAGTGACCTGACTTACTGGGTCATGCAGATAACATTGATTGGCACGGCGACGGGGTTTTGGATCGGCTTGCGTCGCTCGTCCGCGCCCGCCGCAATTGCCGCGCTGCTGGCGAGCACCGTGCAGATGGGGCTTCTCGGCGCGATCTTAACATTCGCCCAGTCGCCATTTTACCGCCCGCATTTTCTCACTACTCGGCCGTGGGGATTCGACGCTCTTCAGGATCAACAGCTCGCCGGACTGATCATGTGGGCACCATCGGCGGGCCTGTACCTTGGTGCGGCACTGTTTCTCGTCCACCGCTGGTTTGCCCAGGAAGAGGGCGGATTCGCCCGATGATCGAGCGGCTGCGGGCATGGGGAAATAGCTACACGAAAGCGGGGCGTTACTCGCCGGTCGGCATCGCTTTCCACTGGGTCATGGCAATGCTGATCATATTTCAGATCGGCTGGGGATTTTGGACCGACTGGATGATGCCCGGGGGAGACAAGGTTCGTGCCTACCAAATTCACAGCGCGGTGGGTTTGTCGGTACTGTTATTGGCATGCGCTCGCATCTTCTGGCGTATATTGATCCAGGATCCTTTCAATGACGCTGATAGGCAGGGCTGGCAGACGACTGTCGCCCATGTAACGGCCTATCTATTCTATCTGGCGTTCTTCACTCTGCCGTTGTCCGGCTGGGTGATGTGGTCGTCGATAGCGTCGCCCGGTCCGCTTTATCTCGGGGGAATAATTCCATGGCCTCAGGTGCCGATGCACAATCTGGATGCCGCTACCCGCTACGCGATTCTCGACATATCCGAAGATGTACACATCGCGTCTGTCATTTTGCTGCTCGGGCTGATTCCGGCTCATGTAGGGGCGGCCCTGAAGCACCATTTCTGGGATCGGCACGACGTGCTTGAGGGGATGTTGCCCGAAGTTGAGGATGAAGGGAACGACCGGACAGGCCCGACGCGTAGCTCGCCAATGCGGCCCGTTCGAGGGGGGTCAGAAGCTGGCTGATACGAAGCATCACGTCACCCGGGTCATTGCGCCTTTTGGCCTTGCTCCACTGGTCGAGTTGTTCTGCAAGGTACGCAGGCGGCTGGCCGGACAGCGGCGGATTGGCCGGTCCAAGGCCTTGCCCTTGTTCGCCGTGGCAAGCGGCACAGGCCAGCAGTCCACGGGCCGGATCGCCGTCGTGATACAGCGGCAAGCGCTCACCGCCGAGACTAGCGCCCTCCTCGAACGCCAGTCCGGCGTAATAGAAAGAAACGTCTCTGCGCCCGCGGGAGTCGAGCTGGCTCGCGATCCAGCCCATTTGTTCATGCTGCCGGCGCCCGTCGCCATACGCCTCGAGCTGCCGTTCCAGATAACCCGCATCAAGTCCCGCCAGGCGCGGCGAACCGGCGCCATCTCCCCGGCCATCAAGGCCGTGGCAGGTGAAACACGCATTGTTCGCTCCCGCCGCGGCTCCGCTATGCGCAATCATCCTTCCGTCTTTCGCAAACCGGTCGAGCGAGCTCGTCTCGGTCGCGGAGCAGCCACCGAAAGAAATCGTGCAGGCAAGAAGGAGAGCGATGCGCACAATTCCGCAACCGCCAAGCTCGTACGCTTGTTCCAAACTCTTTTAATCGCTCCCCTGCTTTTCTGGAGCGCTGCCTGCAAGCCTCCGCCCGAACAGCGTCAATTCATGCCCCTAGCTGATTCAGGCCGAGGCAAAGCAGTGATCGAGCGGGTCGGCTGCGGCAGTTGCCACACCATTCCGGGTGTCAGTTGGCCACGGGGCAAAGTTGGGCCTAATCTCGATGGCTTGGCCCATCGCGCACTGATCGCCGGCAAGTTACCGAACCGCCCGGATGTCCTTGCCGGCTATATTCGTAATGCGCCGGCGCTATTGCCCGGCTCGGCCATGCCCGCCATGCCCGTTAACGTGTCGGAATCGCGTGACATCGCCGCTTATCTTTACGAGCAGGGAGATCGCTGATGTTCGAAGGTTGGCCGCCTCCATTGCTCGATCCCGCCGGCCCCTATGCCGGCTCGATTGCCACGCTAAGCTGGATTTTGTTCGCGATGGCAGCGGCGGTTCTACTGGTCGTGCTGGGGGCCCTTTACCTGGCCCTTTTCGGCCGGCGGAGGGTCCAGGCGAAGCTCGGCGGCAAAAGCGTCATCTGGTTGGGGGGAGTCGCTTTCCCCGCGGTCGTGCTTACTGTCCTGCTGATCTACGGCCTTTCGTTGACGCGCAATCTTTCAAGCCCGGTGGATGGAAGTGAGCTGCGGGTCCGGATCACCGGCGAGATGTGGTGGTGGCGGGTCGCTTACCTCGACAAGCGCGGCCGCGAGGTCATTCAAGACGCTAACGAGCTACACATTCCTGCAGGGCGTCCGATCGCACTGGAGCTGGAGTCGGCGGACGTTATTCACAGCTTTTGGGTTCCGCGATTATCGGGCAAACTCGACATGATCCCGGGCCGCCGTAACATCTTACGCATTCAGGCCGATGCGCCGGGTATATTCGGTGGCCAGTGCGCCGAATTTTGCGGCGGCGCACATGCGTTGATGGGTTTTACGGTGATCGCCCACGAGCCAGCTAGTTTTAATCGACTGATGCAGGCGCGGATGGAGCGAGAGCGAGAGGTCCTTCCTGCTGGCGACGGGACACAATTGTTCGAGAACGCGGGATGCGCCGCATGCCACCGCATCGCTGGCACAAGCGCCAACGGACTGGCCGGTCCTGATCTCACCTATATCGGCGCGCGTCGTACGCTCGGAGCAGGCATCTTGCCCAACAATCGCGGCACCCTGATGGGCTGGATAGGAAATAGCCAGGCGATCAAGCCGAATAACAGGATGCCTCCCTACACCGTGCTGTCGGCCGAACAATTGACGCAGTTGGCCGTTTATCTCGAGACCCAGAAGTGACCTCCGAAACTGGCTTTGACCCAAAGCTGTACGACCGCTTTCCGACCGCCGAAGCACGTCCGCAGAGCGAAGTGGACGACTTGAACCGTATCTGGGCCGCTCCGCGCGGTTGGCGCAAGCTGACTGTGGTCAACAATAATTATATCGGCTTGTGGTACGTCGCCACCGCCTTTCTGTTCTTTTTGCTAGCAGGCGTGCTGGCACTGGTGATCCGAACCCAGCTGGCGCTTCCACTGCTCGGCGTCTTGCCACAGGAAACCTACAACCAGTTCTTCACCATGCACGGCACGGTGATGATGTTCCTGTTCGCTGTTCCCATAATGGAGGCGATCGGGGTCATGCTGCTGCCGCAGATGCTTGCCGCGCGCGATCTACCATTTCCGCGATTGTCTGCTTATGCCTTCTGGGCCTATTTCGTCGGCGGGCTGTGCTTTTTCTGCTCAATCTTCGTCGGGCTCGCGCCAAACGGTGGCTGGTTTATGTACCCCCCGCTGACCAGCACGACTTATTCGCCGGGCATTAACGCCGACTTCTGGTTGCTGGGAATTGGCTTCATCGAGATCAGCGCCATAGCCGGGGCAATCGAAATTCTGGTCGGCATCCTGAAGACACGCGCCCCAGGCATGACGCTGGCTCGCATGCCGTTGTTCGCTTGGGCGATGCTGGTGTTCGCGGGCATGATCCTGATCGCCTTTCCCTCAGTGATACTCGCTACGCTGCTGCTCGAGTTGGAACGCGCGCTCAACTGGCCGTTCTTTGATGCCACCCGCGGCGGCGATCCGATGCTCTGGCAGCACCTCTTCTGGTTCTTCGGCCACCCCGAGGTCTATATCATCTTCCTGCCTGCAGCGGGTCTTGTCTCGATGATGGTCGCCAGCCTCGCGAAAACCGAACTGGTTGGCTACCAATTGATTGTCCTCGCCCTCGTAGGAACGGGATTCATTAGCTTTGGGGTGTGGGCGCACCACATGTTTGCGACCGGCATGCCTACCTTGTCGGTCGGTTTTTTCGCCGCGGCCAGCATGGCCGTAAGTCTGCCGGCCGGCATCCAGGTTTTCAGTTGGATCGCCACTCTGGCGGTCGGCAAGCCCGGCTATAATACGCCCACGCTGTTCGTGGTTGGCGGACTTGTCACCTTTGTGATCGGCGGTTTGACCGGTGTCATGGTAGCCATGGTGCCGTTCGACTGGCAGGCGCACGACACGCATTTCATCGTCGCTCACCTCCATTACGTCCTGATCGGCGGCGCCGTATTCCCGGTTTTCGCTGCGTTCTATTATTGGTCCGGAATGACGAGCCGGCGACGTCTGTCAGAGCGATTGGGTAAATGGGTATTCTGGTTGATGTTCGCGGGCATGCACATCACCTTCCTGCCGATGCATCTGACCGGCCTGCTGGGCATGCCGCGACGGGTATATACGTATTTGCCCGGCAATAACTGGGAGTGGACCAACCTGCTGTCCACGGTCGGCGCATTCATTCTGGCAGCGGGAATTTTATTATTCCTCATCGACCTCGCGCGCAATTTTCGGTTCACTGTCGATGACGACGTGGGAAACCTTTACGGCGGCGGTACGCTCGAATGGCTGCCAACCGGGCTCTATTCCACCCGGAGCATCCCAGTGGTGAAAAGCCGTCATCCGCTGTGGGATGATCCCAAGCTGTCGCAGCATGTCGCGGAGGGCCGCTATCTGCTGCCATACTCGGCAACCGGCCTGCGCGAAACGCTGATTACCAGCCCAGTACGCGCTGAACCGCAGTATCTGCAGGTGATTGTGGGCCCGTCGGTGTGGCCTTTTCTCGGCGCGGTGTTCACCGCTGGTTTCTTTTTGCTGCTGACGGTGCAAGCCTACGCTTTGGCGATCGCTTGCCTTCCACTTGCCACGTTTTCCATCCTGCGCTGGCTATGGGACACCGACCGACAAGTACCTCAGAAAGAAGTTGATGTAGGGGCGGGGGTCATGCTCCCAACCTACGTCACCGGCCCAACTGCGCATGGCTGGTGGGCGACAATCTGCGTCCTGGTGGTCGCAGGAATGATTTTCCTGATGGCCGTGTTCGGCTATCTATTCGTCTACGGCATCCACCCGAGTTTCTGGAGCGTTCCAACCAATCGTTGGTGGGCGTTTCCGATCGCTGGGGGTTACCTCATAGGCGCGTTGCTGACCCTCTACGGCCGTCGACTGATGGGACGTGAAGGATCAACCAACTGGAGCCCACCCGCCGCTCTTCTTTTTGCTGGCGCGGTCATTATCGCCTCATTCGGGACAGACTGGATCACATGGCAAGCTCAGGGCTTCGAGCCCGAGCTCTCGGCGCAGGGTGCGTTTGCAATGGCCGTGCTCGCCTTGCAGGGGCAATTGGTTGCCGTCATCGTGCTGATGCTTGGTTATCTTTCCGCGCGTACCGCCAGCGGTCTCGTCACGCGCCCCCGAAATACGACGTTCGACGTCATCAGCTTGTTTTTGCTCTATACAGCCGCCCAGGGCGCGGCGGGAGCGATGCTACTTCGCTTTTTCCCCGCGAGCGGCTGATGCGGTTCTGGCGCAACCTGCTTGGTGGACTGATCCTGTGGGCCGCGCATTTTTTTGCCATCTACATTATTGCGAGTCTCTGGCCGGGGACAGTCCATGCCCGAGCACTCGTAGTGCTGGCGACACTCATTGTACTGGCTCTTGCGGCTTGGCGCACGATACTCGTCTGGCGGGATATGCGAACCACGGGCGACGAACTTCTAGGATGGTCGGACGGTTTGGCGCTTCTTGGCTACGCACTTGCCGGGGTGGCGATCCTCTATCAAGGCTTACCCTCCCTCCTGACGTAAAAGAAGCGGGGTAACGATAATTGAAGGGGTCAGAGACGGCACATTCGCTGAGGAAAATATGACTATGGAAGATCGACAACCGACGAGTGGCAAGGGGGTGTCCCGCTCAGAATGGTGGAGAATCTTTAAACAAGCCCGGTCGGAAGCACGCGCGAACCATCTCAACCTGATCGCTTCTGGCATTGCGTTTAACGCGTTTCTTGCATTTGTGCCTCTGCTGACGGCGGTCATCCTCAGCTACGGCTTCGTTGCCGATCCAGAACAGGTTGCGGTTCATATTGCCGCTCTCGCTAATTTGATGCCGCAAGAGATGACTGAACTTATCGGACGGCAGCTACAAAACATCGTCGACACTGCCGGTTCTGCAGCCGGATTGGGACTGGTGTTTACGCTGGCCATCTCTCTGTACGGGGCAATGCGCGGCTCTGCTGGAATCATTACTGCTCTCAACATCATTTTCGATGTCCACGAGAGCCGACCGTTTCTTCGCCAGAAGGGGACAGCATTGGGAATCGCCTGCGGATTGATTCTCGTATTCATCATCGCCAGCGTGGGAATCTCAGCGTTGGGATTCCTCAAAGAAATCTTTCCTTCCCTTGGTGGAGCGACTCATGTTGCTCTCGAAATCACCTTTTGGCTCGTCGCTGGCGCGCTCGTCAGCATCGTGATCGCCGTCACCTATCGCTATGCGCCTAGTCGTCCCGACAGTGAGTGGCGCTGGTTCACGCCCGGTTCGGCGTTGGCAACGGTCAGTTGGGTGACGGCGACCTTCGCCTTCGCATTCGTTGTCCGTAATTTTGTTAGTTTCAACGCTACCTACGGATCGCTCGGCGCCGTCATCATCTTTCTAACTTGGCTCTACTTGTCGGCGTACATCCTTCTATTTGGCGCAGAACTGAACCACGTTTTGGATGGGCGCGCGGACCCGAAAAAAGGCGCCTATAAGCGCTGCTCCAAAGGTTGGCCCGGGGCACTACGAGCGTGACGAAAGTTCCGCCGGACCAGCAGCCTATATGAAGCACTTTTCATGTTGGCTCCATGTTGTCGTTGTCACCTGCATCCAAATACGAGGGGTGTAACACGCATTAGGAGGCCCCTTCATGTTGAAGGCATTTAAATCGCGGCGGCCGCTGATCGCCGCTCTTGTTTTGAGCGCAGGCCGGGGGCTCATGGGAAGGGGCGCAGTGGTTCCAGACCATGACCAGCACCCGCGGCGAGGAATACCAAATCCCGCTTGAACAGCACATTCCAATCAAGGTCCAAGAGTAACGAAAATCTTCCCCGCACATGAGGCATGGTATGTCGCGGGCGGACGGGATCCATAAAGGATGTTGACCGCGTGCAACCCTAGTTGTGGGCTCAGACTGAAAGAGGATGCCGGGCCGATCACGCGCATCAGCCCGGATTCTTGACCCGGGGGGCTGCGTCGCGTAGGGGCTCGCTCGTCTTTACGGACATGAAATCGATGAAGCGTCTACGGATGCGCGCTGGCCGGTGAGGTTTCACCCGCCGGCGTGTCACGCGTTTTTGCCTTGATCGAAACAGGAGATTTGAATGTTCGACAGCCTTAGCGATCGCCTGTCCGGCGTCTTCGACAAGCTCCGCGGCCGCGGTGCGTTGTCGGAAGATGACGTGCGCGGTGCGATGCGCGAGGTGCGCGTGGCGCTGCTGGAGGCCGATGTCGCCTTGCCGGTCGCCCGCGATTTCGTCGACAAGATCACAGAGCGTGCCGTTGGCTCAGAAGTCATCCGCTCGGTTACGCCGGGCCAGATGGTCGTCAAGATCGTCAATGACGCGCTGATCGAGATGCTCGGCGGCGAAGGCTCGGACGGGCAGGGGGCCCAGCTCACCCTCGACGTCAATCCGCCCGCAGTCGTGATGATGGTCGGCCTGCAAGGGTCGGGCAAGACGACGACCACCGCGAAACTCGCCAAGCGGCTTCGCGAAAAGGACCGTAAGAAGGTCCTGATGGCCAGCCTCGACGTTGCCCGTCCGGCAGCGCAGGAGCAGCTCGCCGTGCTGGGCCGCCAGGTCGAGGTCGAAACACTTCCAATCGTTGCTGGGCAGCAGCCGGTCGAAATCGCCAAGCGCGCGCTTCAGGCCGCCAAGCTTCAGGGCTTCGACGTCCTGTTGCTCGATACCGCGGGCCGCCTGCACGTCGATGACGCATTGATGGGCGAGATGAAGGCAGTAGCCGCCGCGTCGAACCCGGTTGAAACCCTGCTCGTCGTCGACAGCCTGACCGGTCAGGACGCGGTAAACGTCGCCAAGGGCTTTGCCGGCGAAGTCGAGCTGTCGGGCGTCATCCTGACCCGGATGGACGGCGATGCGCGCGGCGGCGCGGCGCTCAGTATGCGCGCCGTCACCGGAAAGCCGATCAAGTTCGCCGGTACCGGCGAGGCGATGGACAAGCTGGAAGTATTCCATCCGGATCGCGTCGCAAGCCGGATCCTGGGCATGGGCGACGTCGTCAGCCTGGTCGAACGCGCCGCCGAAACTGTCAAGATCGAGGACGCGGAAAAGCTCGCCGCCAAGATGGAGAAGGGCAAGTTCGACCTCGACGACCTTGCCATGCAGATCCAGCAGATGAAGCGCATGGGCGGGCTTGGCGCGCTCGCCTCGATGATGCCCGGCATGAAGGGCCTGCCCAAGGCCGGCGCCGTCGACGACAAGGCGCTCGTCCGTCTCGAAGCAATGATGAGTTCGATGACCGCCAAGGAACGGGCGATCCCCAATATCATCAACGCCAAGCGCAAGATTCGCATTGCCAAGGGCAGCGGGACCACCGTTCAGGAGGTCAACAAACTGCTCAAGATGCACATGGACATGGCCTCCGCGATGAAGCGGCTGAAGAAAATGGGCGGCTTTTCGAAGTTGGCCGCGATGTTTGGCGGCGGCGGCATGGAAAAAGCGCTGGGCGGCATGGCCCCCGGCGGACAATTGCCCGGTGGGATGCCGGGCCTTCCCGGACTGGGCGGCGGCGGCCTTCCTCCCGGGTTCGACAAATTTGGCAAGAAATAACAATATCAAACTGATTTAACGAAGGAATATCAAATGGCAGTTGCAATTCGTCTGGCCCGTGGTGGCTCCAAGAAGCGTCCTTATTACCGCGTCGTCGTGGCCGACAGCCGCAATCCGCGCGATGGCCGTTTCATCGAAAAGGTCGGCACCTACAACCCACTCCTCCCCAAGGATTCGGAAGATCGTGTCAAGATTGATGCTGACCGCATCAAGCATTGGCTGAGCGTCGGCGCGCAGCCGTCGGACCGCGTTGCTCGCTTCCTCGATGCCGCCGGCATCAAGGAGCGTCCGGCACGCAACAACCCGAACAAGGCAGTCCCGGGCGAGAAGGCCAAGGAACGCGCTGAAGAAAAGGCGACCAAGCTGGCCGAGGTAGAAGAAGCCAAGGCAGCAGCGGCAGCCGCTCCGGCGGAAGAAGTTGCAGCCGAGGAGGCTCCTGCAGCCGAAGCCGACACCAACGAAGCGACCCCGAACGCCGATGCCGGCGACGATGCCGCTGCCGTGACCGGTGAATTGGCGCAGGCTCCGGCCGAAGGCGCAGCGGAAGAGGCTCCGGCAGAGGCTCCGGCAGAGGCTGAAGCTCCGGCTGCTGAAGCTGCGGCCGAGGAAGCTCCCGCCGCTGAAGCAACCGAAGAAGCTCCGGCAGAAGTCGAAGCGCCAGCTGCTGAAACCGCTGCTGAAGAGACCCCGGCTGCCGAAGAAGGCGAAAAGGCCGAGTAATCGACATGACGGCCCCGGCGAATGACGAAGCGGACGCATCGCGCGTTGCGCTTGCGGCGATCGCCGGGTCGCATGGCGTGAAGGGCGAGGTAAAGTTGAAGCTGTTCTCGGACGGCATCGACAGCCTCGTCCGTCATTCTCAAGTTTATGTCGGCGGAACGCTGACCGCGCTGCGTTCGGTTCGGGAAGGCGGCAAGACCGCAATTGCCCGCCTGGCGGGCTGCGACAGCCGCGAAGCTGCCGACGCACTGCGCGGCACGCTGATCGAAATCGACCGTGAGGCGCTGCCCCCGCTCGAAGACGGCGAATATTATCACGCCGACCTGATCGGCCTCACCTGCTTCTCCGAAGAAGGCGAGACCATCGGCTCGGTCATCAACGTCGAGAATTTTGGTGCTGGCGACCTGCTCGAGATCGAAAAGGTCGACGGCAAGAAAGCGCTTATTCCGTTCCGCGATCCGATGTCCCGCATGGAAGAGGCGCGGATCGTCCTCAACCCCGTCTTTCTCGCCTAGCGAGCTTTGGCCCTAACGGCGGATTGGTTGTTCTTTCGCAAGGTCGTTACGGATGGTCGTTGATGCGACCCCGCCTTCACCCATCGCATGGCTGATCTGGTCGAGGCCTTTCACCACATCACCCGCCGCATATAACCCTTCGACACTCGTGCGCTGATGATGGTCGGTGACGATGCAGCGATCCTTGCTCAGGTCGGCATCGACCATCTCGGCCAGGCTCACATGCGTGTCGCTGCCAAGGGCAGGGTAGATGCTGGCATATTCGTGGCGACTACCGTCGACCATGGTCACGCCGATGGCCTCTTCGCCTGGTTCGATCAGGTCAATCGGTCCGTCGATGATCGCAATACCGGCTTCGGCCAGTGAGGCGCGATCCCCGGCGGGAAGATCGTGAGGCCCTTCGGGTGAGATCAGCGCGAGGTCGGCGGTGAAGGAGCGAATGAATTGAGCCTCGGCTGCGGCATGCGCGCCGGTTCCGATCACGCCGACCGGTTTGTCAGTGACTTCATAGCCATCACAGATCGGGCAGTAGCGGATCTGCCCTTCGGCCATCGCTGCGTCATGGATCGCCTTGTCCATCGAGGGTCGGCGATTGGTCACGCCGGTCGCAAGCAACACGGTGCGCGCTTTGACCTCGCCGGAACCCCATTCGACCGAGAATGTCCCGTCATCGCATTTTTCGAGGCGTGTCACCTGGCCGTCCTCGATGCGCGTTCCGTACAGCCGCGCCTGCTCTTTCATCCGGTCGAGCAATTCCTTTCCGTTGATCCCGTCAGGAAAGCCGGCGTGATTGTGGCTGGTCGGGATCCATGCGGCGCGGCTCTTGCCCCCGTCGACCACGACGATGTCGAGGTGGTAGCGGGAGAGATAGATGGCGGCAGTAAGGCCGGCGGGACCGCCTCCAACGACGAGGCAATCGAGAATTTTGTTGGTCATCATCGCCCAATGCCGCCCTTCCGCCATTGTTCCCGCTGGTCTAGGGACGCGCGGCAATGACCTTTCGCGCAACCATCCTAACGCTCTACCCGGATATGTTCCCGGGCCCGCTCGGCGCCAGCCTGGCCGGACGTGCGCTGGCCGAAGGCAAGTGGAGCCTGAACGCCCGTAATATCCGCGATCATGCCATCGACAAGCATCGCACCGTTGACGACACGCCGGCCGGCGGCGGGGCTGGCATGGTGCTGCGCTGCGATGTTCTTGCTGCGGCCGTCGATGCGGTCGCCGACGGTCGGCCCATCCTTGCGATGACGCCGCGCGGCAAGCCTCTATCGCAGGACCGCGTTCGCGCGCTGGCGTCAGGAGAGGGGGCGATCATCCTGTGCGGCCGTTTCGAAGGATTCGACGAGCGGATCTTCGCGGCGCGGGAGATCGAGGAGGTCTCGATCGGCGATTATGTTCTCTCGGGCGGAGAGCTTGGGGCGATGGTGCTGCTCGACGCTTGCGTTCGGCTGCTTCCCGGAGTAATGGGCGCGGCCTCCAGCGGTGAGGAAGAGAGCTTCGAAACGGGGCTTCTCGAATATCCGCATTATACCCGACCTGTTGAATGGGAAGGGCGCACGATCCCCGAAGTGTTGCGATCGGGGGATCATGCGAGGATTGCCGCGTGGCGACACGAACAGGCAATTCAGGACACACGGTCACGGCGGCCGGATCTGGTTCAACGCGATGGGCGCGTTGGCGGATCGTCGCCCTCTGGCGCGCAACGTGAAACTTAGGGTTTGAAGAACATGAACCTCATCCAGACGCTCGAACAGGAAGCGATTGACGCCCTGACCAAAGAGCGCGCGATCCCCGAATTCCGTCCCGGCGACACGCTGAAAGTCGGCGTGAAGGTCGTCGAAGGCGAACGTAGCCGTGTCCAGATGTACGAGGGCGTGTGCATCGCGCGTTCGAACAAGGGCATCGGCTCGAACTTCACCGTTCGCAAAATTTCGTTCGGCGAAGGCGTTGAGCGCGTATTCCCGCTTTACTCGCCGGCGCTCGATTCGATCGAGGTGATTCGCCGCGGTGCGGTCCGTCGCGCCAAGCTGTACTACCTGCGCGGTCGTCGCGGGAAGTCGGCGCGTATCGCCGAACGTCGCGATGCTCGTCCGGCCAAGACCGAGAAAAGCGAAGGCTGATTTGCCTCTTGCATCGCTGCCGCAAGGCGCGATGAAAGGGCGTCCGGGAAACCGGGCGCCCTTTTCTTTTGTATGCGAGGCCCTTGCCAATGCGTTCCTTTTTGCTTGCGACCTGCCTGATCGGGGTTTCCGCCATGACCAATGCCGCCATACCGGTGCCCAACGTTGCGCAAAAGCCGCTGACGCTTGAACGCCTGTTCGCATCGCCGTCACTGACCGGCCCGGTCCCGCGCGGCGTAAAGCTGTCGCCCGATGGCAAGTTGCTCACCATGCTCAAGGCCCGCGCCAACGATCGCCAGCGCTATGACCTGTGGGCGCTGGATACCGCGACCGGGGATTGGCGGATGCTGGTCGACAGTGAGAAAGTCGGCAGCGGCGCAGCGTTGAGCGAGGCCGAAAAGATGCAGCGCGAACGCGCGCGCATCGGCGACCTCAAGGGTATCGTCGATTATAACTGGACGCCCGACAGCAAGGCGATTTTGGTCCCGATCGACGGCGACCTGTATCTTGCTCGCCTCGACGGCAGTGTCGCGCGGCTCACTCAAAGCGAGGACAGCGAGCTCAATCCGACGATCAGCCCCAAGGGTACATATGTCGGCTTCGTTCGCGACCAGAAATTGTGGACTGCACCGGTCGGCCAGGCGGCGAGAGCGATCACGCCGGGCGGGGGCACCGTTCATTATGGCGAGGCGGAATTTGTCGCGCAGGAAGAGCTCGACCGCTCGACCGGCTATTGGTGGAGCCCGGACGACCGCCGCCTTGCCGTGCAATGGTTCGATCAGGGCAATGTCGCAGTCGTCACGCGCACCAAGATCGGCGCCGACAAGACCGAAACCTTTGATCAGCGCTATCCGCTCGCCGGAACGGACAATATCGTACCGCACCTGATCGTCATCGATCCCGACGGCGGCAACAAGGTGAACGTCGATCTTGGAGCCGATACCGACATCTATCTCGCCCGCGTCGACTGGGCCGAGGACGGGAAGACCGTTTACGTGCAGACGATCAATCGTGTGCAGGACGCGCTCACCATGCGCGCCGTCGACCCCGCGACGGGAAAAAGCCGGATTCTGTTCGTCGAGAAAGCGGCAAAGGACCACTGGATCAACCTCACCAACTATTATCACTGGATGAAGGACGGCAGCCTCATCTGGTGGTCGGAGCGTGACGGCAGCGGGCAGTTGTACCGCTGGCAGAAGGGCAAGTGGTCACGTCTGACCAGTGTTGATGGACAGGTGGTTGGACTTGCCGGGGTCGACGAAAAAGCTGGTACCATTTTTTTTGCAAGCAACGCCGGCGATCCGCTGACCTCGCAGGCCTATTCGATCTCCGTCACCGGCAAGAAAACGCCGCGCCTTTTGACCGACCCGAAGTTTCGCAACAGCGTAACGATGGACAAGGCGGCAACTCGGCTGATCGTCGCGCGCTCCTCACCCGATCAGCCGAGCCAGCAATTTCTCGCCGATGCGAGCGGCAACAGGATTGCCTGGATCGAAGAGAACCGCCTCGACGCGTCGCATCCCTACGCGCCTTATATGGCCAGCCATGAGCCCGTGAAGTTTGGTTCGATCGAGGGTCCGTCGGGCGACACGCTCTATTGGCGCATGATCACGCCGCCCAACATGGTTGGCGGCAAAAAGTATCCCGTGTTCTTCCAGCATTACGGCGGCCCGCATAACCAGTCGGTCTCTCGCGCCTGGAGCGGCGAATTGGCGCAACTGGTCGTCGATCGCGGCTACATCTGGTTCGAGATCGACAATCGCGGTTCGGCCAATCGCGGCGTCGCTTTTGAAAAACCGATCTACCGCGCGATGGGTTCGGTGGAAGTCGCCGATCAGAAGGCAGGCGCAGAGTATCTCAAGACGCTTCCCTTCGTCGATCCGAAGCGGATCGCGACCTATGGGTGGTCATATGGCGGATATATGACCTTGAAGATGCTTCAGGCCGATCCGGGCCTGTACGCGGCTGGGATAGCCGGGGCCCCTGTGACCAAATGGGAGCTGTACGACACCGCTTACACCGAGCGTTACATGGGCGATCCGCGCAAAATCCCCGCTACCTATGTGAAGTCGAACGCGATCGACGAGGCTGGCAACATCCGCGACCCGTTACTCGTCATCCACGGGATGAGCGACGATAATGTCGTCTTCCAGAATTCAACGGCCTTGTTCGCCAAGATGCAGGAAGAAGCTGTGCCGTTCGAAATGATGGTCTACCCGGGACGTACCCACCGCGTGGCGGGGCCAAAGGTCAGCGTGCACCTGTGGACGTCGATCTTTCAGTTCCTCGACCGCAATGGCGTTCCGGGCGGGGCGCGTTGACATTGCACCGAAGGATCGCCACCTCGCGGGCAATCCAGTGAAAGGAATGATGATGTCGGGCTATCGGGTCGCCGTGGTCGGTGCGACGGGCAATGTCGGCCGCGAAATCCTCAATATCCTCGCCGAGCGGCAATTCCCGCTCGCCGAGGTCGCGGCCGTTGCAAGCCCGCGTTCGACCGGCAACGTCATCGATTTCGGCGACAGCGGAAAAGAGCTCAAGGTTCATAACATCGAGCATTTTGATTTTGCAGATTGGGACATCGCGTTGTTCGCAGCCGGAGCCGAAGTATCGAAAGCCTATGCACTCAAGGCTGCGAACTCGGGCTGCACCGTTATCGATAACAGCTCGCATTTCCGGATGGACCCGGACGTTCCGCTCATCGTGCCCGAAGTGAACCCGGAAGCGATCGACGGCTACCGCGCCAAGAACATCATCGCCAACCCAAATTGTTCGACCGCGCAGATGGTGGTGGCGCTTAAGCCGCTTCACGATGCCGCCCGCATCAAGCGGGTCGTCGTTGCGACCTACCAGTCGGTGTCGGGTGCTGGCAAAGCCGGCATGGATGAGCTGTTCGAGCAGAGCCGCAACATCTTCGTCGGCGACAGCAACTCGCCGGTCAAATTCACCAAGCAGATCGCCTTCAACGTCATCCCGCACATCGACAGCTTTCTCGACGACGGCTCGACCAAGGAAGAATGGAAGATGGTCGTTGAGACCAAGAAGATTCTCGGCTCCGCGATCAAGGTAAGTGCGACCTGCGTTAGAGTGCCGGTCTTCGTCGGCCACAGCGAAGCGGTCCATGTCGAATTCCACGACGAGATTTCTGCCGATGAAGCCCGCGAATTGCTTCGCGAGGCACCGGGCGTGATGCTGGTCGATAAGCGTGAGGACGGCGGCTATGTCACGCCGGTCGAATGTGTCGGCGATTACGCCACCTTCGTCAGCCGCGTTCGCGAGGATCCGACCGTCGACAACGGCCTCGCTATGTGGGTGGTCAGCGACAATCTGCGCAAGGGCGCGGCGCTCAATGCGGTGCAGATCGCCGAGCTTCTCGGTCGCCGCCACTTGCAGAAAGCCGCCTGACGCTTACGGTCTTTCCAATAATCAGGAGGAAAGACATGCGTACGTCCGTCATCATCCTTGCCTTGCTTACGGCGTCCGCCTGCCAGCAGACGCCGAAAGGCGATCGTCCGCCGGTTACCGAGGCAGAGGCTGTTAAGATTGCCGAGACCGCGGAGGCGACCTTCACCGGCAACGACCCTGACCGGATCATGGATCAATACGTCGATGGTGCCGTGATGATCGATGCGGCGACTGCCAATCCCATCTACCGACCGCAAGGTTCAGAGCGGCTGGGCGAAAACATTCGTAAGCATGAAGCCCGCGGACTTCCGTGTCACCGATCGTCATATCCAGATCGTCGGCCCGGACGCATTCGTCAGTTCGGGCGTCGAGAACTTCACCGTGTCCGCCGGTACGGCGCGACCGGTCGTCAGCGCGCGCTTCACCGACGTCTTCCAGAGGCAGAAAGATGGCCGCTGGAAAATCGTTCATGAACATATTTCGATGCCCCCGGCGCCGACCGGGACGGCCGGATGAGCGAGACGTTGCGTGGCGGATGTTCCTGCGGGCGTATCCGTTACGAGGCCGACATCGATGATGACGAAGCCTATCTTTGCCATTGCCGGATGTGCCAGCGCGCGAGCGGCAATGTCAGCCTGGCACTGAAGAATATCGAGCAAGCCCAGGTGCGGTGGTCGACCGAGCCGGACTGGTATCGGTCGAGCGCGATTGCGCAGCGACCGTTTTGCGCCTCATGCGGGACCTCGCTCGGGTTTCGCTACGATCAAGGCTCGACGAAGATGGACCTGACCGTTGCGAGCTTCGAGGATGCCCAGCGTTTCCGCCCTGTCAGCCACTTCGGCGCCGAGAGCATGCACGAGGCCTGGCTCGACACCGCCGCTTTGCCGCAGACCCGCTGCGACGACTATGACGCGCTGGTTGCGCGATGGACGCAATCAGGAACCAGGCCGCCGCAATGAATGACGTAACCATCCATCATTGGACCGCCTCCGACGGAGTTGAGCTCGCGTGGCGCGAAATCGGGGAGGGGCGTGCGGTCGTCCTGGTCCACGGGCTGTTTTCGGACGGCAACACCAATTGGGTGAAGTTCGGAACAGCGGCAAAAGTCGCAGCCAATGGCTTTCGCGTCATCATGCCCGACCTGCGCGCACACGGAATCAGTGGAAAGCCGCATGACCCGGCGCACTACCCCGATGGCATCCTGGGCCGCGACCTCGAGGAGTTGATCGCACACCTGCAACTTGACGATTACGATTTGGGCGGCTTCTCGCTGGGCGCCCGGACCACCGTGCAGGCGGTTGGTGAAGGGATGCGGCCACGCCGCGCAGTGCTTGCCGGAATGGGGTACGAGGGTCTGACCGGCTGGCTCCGCCGCAAGCACTTCTTTCTCGACGCGATTGCAAACGTCGATACGTCATCGCGCGGTGACCCGCATTGGATGGCGATCCAGTTCATGAAGACGATGAAGATCGATCTCGAAGCGGCAAAACTCTTGCTGCCCACATTCACCGATGCGGCGCCTGAATGGCTGGACGCATTCACGATGCCGACCATGATCCTGTGCGGGACGGAGGACGAGGACAATGGATCGGCCCCGCGTCTTGCCGAAGCACTCCCAAATGCGACCTACGTGCCCGTTCCGGGCACGCACATGTCGAGCGTGACCAAGCCAGAATTCGGCGAACGGCTGGCAGCATTCGTTGCCCAGACTTGACGTCGAGGACGCGTCAGGCCAGTCACAATCCACGCGAAAAACATAAGAATATCAAGATGAGGAGCCTTCCTTTGAATCGTTTCACCGCTTCCGTTTCACTCGCCGCACTGGCGTTGGTCACCGCCGGCTGCAGCACTGCTCAGGCCCAGCCGATGGCAAGTGCCGCCGAAACACCCACGCCCGCACCAGCCGCCGCTTTCCCGATGACTGCCGACGGCGCTGCGGCATTCGTTGCCGCCGCGGAAAAGGATCTGTTCGATTATTCGGTTGAGGCAAGCCAGCTCAACTGGATCAATTCGACCTATATCACTGACGACACCGATGCGGCCGCAGCACGCATCAATGCCGTTGGCACTGAAAAGACCGTCGATTATGCGATCGAGGCGGCGAAATATGCGACCGTGCCCGGTCTCGACCCTGACGTGAAACGCAAGCTCGACATCCTTCGCAACGGGATCGTCCTGCCGGCCCCGACCACCCCGGGCGCAGCGACCGAACTGAACGAGATCGCGACCCGCCTCAATTCGACTTACGGCAAGGGCAAGGGCACGCTTAACGGCAAGCCGATCAGCGGCAGCGACATCGAAGCCGAGATGGGCAATCTGAAACACACGCCCGCCGAATTCGCCGAAATGTGGGCAAGCTGGCACACCAATGTCGGCGCGCCGATGAAAGAAGATTACGCCAAGATGGTCGGCATCGCCAACGCCGGTTCAAAGGAACTTGGTTTCAGCGATACCGGCGCAATGTGGCGTTCGGGCTATGACATGAGCCCCGAGGAATTCGCCGCCACGACCGAGCGACTGTGGCAAGAGGTCAAGCCGCTCTACATGGCGCTCCACACCTACGTCCGTGCGCAGTTGAACAAGAAATATGGCGACGCGGTGCAATCGAAGACCGGCCCGATCCGCGCCGATCTGCTTGGCAATATGTGGGCCCAGGAATGGGGCAACATCTATCCGTTGGTGGCGCCCAAGGGCTCCGGCGATCTTGGTTACGACATTGGCGACCTGCTCGAGAAACAGGGCAAGAAGCCGATGGACATGGTGAAGATCGGTGAGGGTTTCTATTCCTCGCTCGGCATGGCGCCGCTTCCCGAAACTTTCTGGCAGCGCAGCATGTTCGTCAAGCCGCGCGACCGCGAAGTGGTCTGCCATGCCTCGGCTTGGGATATCGACAACAAGGATGATATCCGCATCAAGATGTGCATCAAGGTGAATGCCGACGACTTCGTCACCATCCACCACGAGCTAGGTCACAATTATTATCAGCGCGCCTACAAGAACCAGCCCACGCTGTATCTCAATGGCGCCAACGACGGCTTCCATGAAGCCATCGGCGATTTCGTCGCGCTGTCGATCACGCCGCAATATCTGGTCGACATCGGTTTGCTGGACAAGAAAGCGGTGCCTAGCGCCGACAAGGATACGGGCCTGTTGCTCCGCCAGGCGATGGACAAGGTTGCCTTTCTGCCGTTCGGCCTGCTGGTCGACAAATGGCGTTGGGGCGTCTTCGACGGATCGATCACGCCGGACACGTACAACAGCGCTTGGCACGGCCTGAAACTGCAATATCAGGGCATCACTCCGCCGGTTGCACGCCCTGCCGATGCATTCGACCCGGGTGCGAAATATCACATCCCCGGCAACACGCCTTATGCTCGCTACTTCCTGGCTCGGATCCTGCAGTTCCAGTTCTACAAAGCGGCCTGCGACCAGGCCGGCTGGAAGGGGCCGCTCCACCGGTGCAGCTTCTATGGCAATAAGGAAGTCGGACAGCGCCTGAACAAGATGCTGGAAATGGGTGCATCGAAGCCTTGGCCGGACGCGCTGGAATCCTTCACCGGCACTCGCGAGATGTCGGGCAAGGCGATGGCCGAATATTTCGCTCCGCTGAAAAAGTGGCTCGACGAGCAGAACAAGGGCCAGCCGCAGGGCTGGTAAGCGTTCGTCTTCAAGACAAAAAGAAGGAGCGGCGCCTCGCGGTGCCGCTCCTTTTTTGTTGTGTGAGAGGTCGATCAGTAAGAGATCGCGCCGACCTTCGACTGCGTGGCGACGACAGGATCGACCGGCGTCTTGGTCTTTTTGCCCGTTTGTTTGAGGGTAAGAGCCTCTTCCATAATTTCGTTCTGGCTCTTTTCGGCATCCAAACCGTCGCGGCGGCGTTCGATCGTCTCTTCGACCTTTGAACGGACGTCGCTCACGCCGTCCTTGACCTTGCTGCTGACGTCATCGAACTTCGCCTTCGCATCAGTCGAGATTTCGTCAAATTTAGATTTGGCATTGGTCGAGAGCTTGTTGAACTTGACCTTGGCGTCGGCGCTGATGTCCTTGCTCTTCGACGAAATATCGTCGGCTACGTCGGTGAAGCTTTTGCCGCTCTTCTTCATGTAGAAAAGGCCAGCAAGTCCGGCGACCAACGTAGCTGCTCCGGTCGCAATTGCTGCGCTGGCATAGGGACGATCGCGAACCGTGCGTCCAGTGCGCGCTGCAAGTCCCTGACCCCTCGGTCCCTGGCTCTTTGGTGCTGCCTTGGCGGCGGCTGGTTTGCGGGTGGTTTTGGTGGTCTTGCGGGTGCGCGTGGTGGCCATTTTCGTTACTCCTCACAAATGAATGGATATGGGGTAACAACGGACGGCGGGCCCAAAAGTGCCCGCCGTCACCCTGTCTTTGGAACGTCTTGGCTGATTACAGCTGGCCGAGCAGCGTTTCTGCACTGGACGCCGAATATTCGCCGGGGGCCTCAAGATTGATCTGTTCGACGAGGCCGTCGTTGACGATCATCGAATAGCGCTGGCTGCGCGTGCCCATGCCGAACTTCGAGCCGTCCATGGTCAGGCCGAGTGCATTGGCAAGTTCGCCGTTGCCGTCCGCGAGCATCGTGATCTCTTCGCTGCCCTGCGCCTGATTCCAGGCGCCCATTACGAAAGCGTCATTGACGCTGGTGCCGACGATTTCGTCGACGCCCTTGGCTTTCAATTCGGCTGCCTTTTCGACGAACGAAGGAAGGTGGCGCGCCGAACAGGTCGGCGTGTAGGCGCCGGGCACCGCGAACAGCGCGACCTTCTTGCCTGCAAAGAAATCGCCGCTCTTCACCGGGATCGGGCCTTCCGGTGTCGCAAGGCTCAGCTGAACGTCGGGGATGCGGTCGCCAACCTGGATCGTCATGTCATATTCTCCTGTGGGGTGAGCCGCGACATAGGTGCGCTGCATGACGGTCACAAGACTTGTGCAGTTGCTCTTGGAGGGTCATCTTGAGGGACATGGTTGAAACTCCGCCCTTTTTGTCCGGCAAATTGTTGCTCGCGATGCCCGGCATGGCCGATCCGCGCTTTGAAAAGGCGGTCATCGCGCTTGCAGTTCACGACGAGGAAGGGGCGATTGGCATCGGTGTCGGACACGAGCGCGCTGGACTTCGTTTCCGTGCCTTGCTTCGCCAACTCGAGATCGATCCCGGAGAAGCGCCCGACGTTCCCGTCCTCCATGGCGGCCCGGTTGAACCTGGACGTGGTTTCGTCCTGCACAGCGATGATTGGGGCGGACAGGATACCGTCCAAGTTGTCGGCATCGGCGCGCTTACCGGAACCATCGACGTGCTGAAGGCGATAGCCGAGGGCAGGGGGCCAAGCCAATGGGTCGTGTCGCTCGGCTACGCCGGTTGGGAAGGCGGTCAACTCGAGGAAGAAATGACCCGGCATGGCTGGTTCACTGCGGGTGGCGGCGAAGAAATCCTGTTCGACACGCCCACCTTCGAGAGATGGGACGAGGCCTTTCGTAAGGAAGGGATCGACCCCCGCTTGCTAGTCACCGAAACGGGTGCAGCCTAACTCTCTAGCATCATATAAAGAATTCTTTATATTTGCCTTTGCGTCGCGCCGAGGCTAGTGGCGCTCGCGAACCTGCAGACTTGGAGAAACGACCGTGGCAACGACTGCCGACACGCTTAACCGCGCCAACGAAACAAACGACTATATCGTCAAGGACATCAGCCTCGCCGCCTTTGGCCGCAAGGAAATCGACATTGCCGAAACCGAAATGCCCGGCCTGATGGCGTTACGCGAGGAATTTGGCGCATCGAAGCCGCTCAAGGGTGCGCGCATCGTCGGTTCGCTCCACATGACGATCCAAACCGCCGTTCTCATCGAAACGCTGACCGCGCTTGGCGCGACCGTTCGTTGGGCATCGTGCAACATCTATTCGACCCAGGACCATGCGGCCGCCGCGATCGCAGCGACCGGTGTTCCGGTGTTCGCCATCAAGGGCGAGACGCTGGAAGAGTATTGGAATTATGTCGTTCGCATCTTCGATTGGGAGCAAAACGGCGACGGCCAGACCTGCAACATGATTCTCGACGATGGCGGCGACGCCACGATGTTCGCGCTCTGGGGCGCCCGCGTCGAGGCAGGCGAAGCACTGTTCACGCCGAGCAACGAAGAAGAAGAAATCTTCGCTGCAACGCTGACCAAGTTTCTCGCCGAACGTCCGGGCTACCTGACCAAGACAGTCGCCGCGATCAAGGGCGTTTCGGAAGAAACTACGACGGGCGTTCACCGCCTCTATGAGCTCGCCAAGACCGGCAAGCTTCCCTTCCCGGCGATCAACGTCAACGACAGCGTCACCAAGTCGAAGTTCGACAATCTCTACGGCTGTAAGGAATCTCTGGTCGACGCCATTCGCCGTGGCACCGACGTCATGCTGGCTGGCAAGGTCGCGACCGTCGCCGGGTTCGGCGATGTCGGTAAGGGCTCGGCCGCCTCGCTGCGCAATGGCGGCGCCCGCGTGCTGGTGACCGAAGTCGATCCGATTTGCGCGCTTCAGGCGGCAATGGAAGGCTATGAAGTCGTGACAATGGAAGACGCCGTCAAACGGGCAGACATCTTCGTCACCGCGACCGGCAACGCCGACGTCATCACTGTCGACCACATGCGCGACATGAAGGACATGGCGATCGTCTGCAACATTGGCCACTTCGACAGCGAGATCCAGATTGGCGCGCTGAGCAATATGAAGTGGGACGAAATCAAACCGCAGGTCGACGAAGTCACCTTCCCGGACGGCAAGCGTCTCATCATCCTGTCGAAAGGTCGCCTGGTGAACCTCGGCAATGCGACGGGTCACCCCAGCTTCGTGATGTCGGCCAGCTTCACCAACCAGACGCTCGCGCAGATCGAGCTGTGGACCGGCGGCGACAAGTATAAGAACGAAGTCTATGTCCTGCCCAAGCACCTCGACGAAAAGGTCGCGGCGCTTCACCTGGAAAAACTCGGCGTCAAGCTGACCAAGCTTAGCGAGAAGCAGGCCTCCTACATCGGTGTGACCCCGGAAGGGCCCTTCAAGCCGGATCATTACCGCTACTAAGCGCGGTCAATGCGGTGAAAAGATGGGGCGGCGCCGATGGCGTCGCCCTTTTTTCATGCGCTTGCGCTTGCCTATCAGGGCGGCGACGTGGCAGCCCTTTGCGCGACGATGACCTTCTCACCCATCCTTTCGACCGCCTTGGTGATTCTGGCCGCATTCTGGGTGGTGATCGCAGCAATCATGATGCTGATGGCAAGCCGCCGGATCGCGCGGGCGAATGCGCTTGTCGGGGGTGCGCGCTCGGTTGCGGCGCTACTGAAATCGGTGCCCGCGCGGCCACTGATAGTACATCCCGATTTGACCGTAGAAACCGACAGTTTGCTGGTCCGCGATCTCGGCCTTCCGAACGCTCCCCAATCGCTCGACGATCTTTCCTCCGATGATGCTGGTATCGAACCGCTCGATCTCGAGGAGTTGAAGCAGGACGCGAAGACAGCATCGATCGGCGGGACGCCGCTCGCCCGGCAGGTCCGGATCATCGGGTCCGAACGGGTCATCGAAGTTCGCGGTGGCCTTGCCCCGGCGCCCCATCCGCCAGGGACCTTGCTGCTATGGCTATTCGATACGACCTCGTCCGAAAGCGAGCGGCTAAAGCTGACCAACCAGCTTCACTTAACCGAAGGTGCGCTGGACGCGCTGACCCACCTTATCGAAAGCGCGCCGTTCCCGATGTGGTATCGTGGCCCTGACATGAGCCTTGGCTTGGTCAATTCGGCCTTCGTCGCGGCAGTCGAGGCGCGCGATGCGGCTGAAGTTATCGCGCGAGGAAGCGAGTTAATCGACTCGCCCGGCGACGAAGGCGCGCAGGCTGGTGCCGTTTCGGCGTTGGAGGCTGGGCGTCCCTACATCCGCCACCAGCCTGCTACGATCGGCGGCGAACGCCGAATGCTCAAGCTGGTCGACGTTCCGCTGCCAACCGGCGCAGTCGCCGGCTTTGCGATCGACATCCAGGACCTCGAAGATGCGCGCTACGAGCTTGCGCAAAATGTGATTTCGCAGCGCGAATTGGCCGACCGTATGACCGCTGCGGTGGCCCAGTTCGGGGTCGACCGGCGACTGTCTTTTTTCAACCAGCCGTTTGCGGTGATGGCGCAAATCGAGCCGGAATGGCTCACCGAGCAACCCGAATTTGACCGGCTGATCGACCGGATGCGGGAGAATGGGCGACTTCCCGAAGTGCGCGACTTCCCGGCGTGGAAAAGTGAGCGCCGTGCCCTTTTCACTTCTCCGGAAGAGATGATCAGTGAGGACTGGACGCTGGCAACCGGCGATCACTGGCATATCGTAGCCCAACCGTTGCCCGACGGCGGCCTGCGCATGATCTTTGAGGATCGTACCGAGCAGGTCCTGTTGGCCAGCGCGCGCGATACGTTGCTTCGGGTTCGCACCGCGACCTTCGACAATCTGTTCGAGATTATCAGCGTGTTCGCGTCCGATGGGCGGCTCTACCTATGGAATCGCCGCTTCAGCCAGTTGTGGGATCTCGACGAGGAATGGCTCACCGACCATCCCCGGGTCGATGAACTCGTGCCCGCCATGGCCAAGAGGTTGGTCAATCCGACGGCCGCGGCGCAGATTCGTGAAATGGTGCGTGATACGACAACCGGCCGCCAGTCGGGCACCGGTCGCCTTTCGATGACGGACGGCCGCCATTTCGATTATGCCGCCGTTCCGCTGCCCGACGGCAACGCCTTGTTCACGATGATCGACGTCACCAATTCTTCCCGGATCGAAGCGGCGCTACGCGAACGCGCGACCGCTCTCGAGGAAGCCGATAAGGTCAAAACCGACTTCGTCGCCAGCATGAGCTACGAACTGCGGACGCCGCTGACCTCGATTGGCGGGTTCGGTGAGATGCTCGCGGCGGGTTACGCCGGGAAGCTTCCGCCCGCTGCGACCGACTACGTTGCCGCAATCCTCGAATCGGTCGAGCGTCTTGCCAAGTTGATCGACAATGTTCTCGACTTGACACAGGGCGACCGGCGCGGGGTCGTGCTCGAGAAGGAAAGGATCGATATCGCCGGCCTGTGCAAGACGGCGGTCGATTCGCTGCGGCCTCGCGCTGCAGAACGCGAACAGGTTATTACCTTGTCGGTCGAGCCTTCGACCGGGGTCGTCGTCGGCGATCCGCGCCGCCTTCGCGAAGCGATCGAGCATGTTCTACGGAACGCAGTCACCTACACTCAGGAAGGCGGATCGATCTCCATCGAGGCCAGCGGCAGTGAGGCGGGCGTCAGCATCACGATCAGCGACGATGGTCCGGGTATTGCGCTTGACCAGCAGGAAGAAGTTTTCCGCCGCTTCCACCGCGTCGCCGGGCAGGCTTTGGGCGAGGCTGCGCTTGGCATCGGGCTTCCGCTGACGCGCCAGTTCGTCGAAGCGCATGGCGGCAAGGTCGATCTAGTGTCCGAGCCGGGGAAGGGCACAGCCGTTCGCCTGACGATCCCGCGGGCACCGCAATGATCCTTGCCGATGAAGCAGCCACGGCATCGTTTGCCAAGACACTGGCAGCGCTGGCGCGGCCGGGCGACATCATCACGCTGTCAGGGGGATTGGGGGTCGGCAAGACCACCTTGGCGCGAGGCTTCCTCGCGGCTCGCGGTCACTTTGGCGAAGTGCCGAGTCCGAGCTTCGCCATCGTCCAGCCCTATGACCATCTCTCCCCGCCGGTTTGGCACTGCGACCTCTATCGCATCGAGGATCCAGCCGAAATCGTCGAGCTTGGCCTCGATGGGGCAAGCGACGGGATCCTGTTGGTCGAGTGGCCGGAACATGCAGGGCCTCAAGCCTGGCCGGCAGCGTTACGGCTCACCTTGTCGATCGAACCGGACGACAGCCGTCGCTTGACAGTCGCGGTGCCCTCGGCATGGGAAGAGCGATGGCCTCCCCAATGATTCCTCCCGCCGGCGCTGCTGATTTTCTTGACGCCTGCGGTTGGGGTGGTGCCCGGATCGAACCGTTGGCTGGAGATGCGAGTTTCCGACGCTATTTTCGGGTCGTCCGCGCGCACGAACGGGCAGTTTTGATGGACGCACCGCCGCCGCACGAAGATCCCCGGCCATTCATCGCCGTCGCCGAATGGCTTCAGGGCGTGGGTTTGACCGCGCCGGAAATTCTCGGCCGCGATCTGGAGCAAGGCATGCTTCTGCTAGCCGATTTCGGGGATGATCGGTTCAAAGAACGGTTAGACCTGGATCCGCATCTGGAATCCGATCTCTACGAAGCGGCAACTGACCTACTCGTCCAGCTTCATTCCGAGCCGCCGATGGTCGGGCTGCCCTCGCATGGCCTTGCCCAATGGCTCGACGAGATCGACCTCTTCGTCGACTGGTACGGTCCCGCAGTTGGTCTCGATCTCGACCGGTCATCGTGGCGGCAGGTGTGGCATGACCTGCTCTCGCCGGTCGCTGCTGATCGTTTGGGACCGGTCACGGTACTTCGCGATTATCACGCCGAAAACGTGATGTTGGTAGCAGGACGGGACGGGATTCAGCGCCTTGGGCTGCTCGATTTTCAGGACGCGCTCGCCGGACATCCGGCGTACGATCTGGTGTCGATGCTAGAAGACGCGCGGCGCGATGTTCCGCCTGCAGTCGAACGCACAATGATCGACCGCTACATCGCGGCGACAGAGCAGGGATCCGCGTTCGAGCAGGCGTACTGGGCGCTTGCGGCGCAACGCAACACACGCATCTTGGGTGTCTTCGTCCGGCTTTGGAAGCGCGACGGGAAACCGCATTACCGCGCGTTCCAACCACGGATGTGGGGGCTGCTGGAACGCGATCTCGCTCAGCCCGGGATGGAGCAGCTGAGGGCCTGGTTCGACGATAATGTTCCTGCCGACAAGCGCGCTGCCACGTGGGAGGAATTCTCGTGAATCCGCCAAAAAAGTCGCTCCGTCTTCGCCCAGACGTCGCTGCCAAGGTACCGGACACAGCGATGGTGATGGCTGCGGGCTTGGGCAAACGCATGCGGCCACTAACAGCGACTCGGCCAAAGCCGCTCGTTTCGGTCGCAGGAAAACCGTTGATCGATCATGTTCTCGATCGGCTGCGCGATGCCGGCGTCGGAAAAGTCGTCGTCAACGTCCACTATTTACCCGATGCCCTCGAGGCGCATCTGAAGGCCCACGCATCGAATTTTGATGTCGCTATCTCGGACGAACGGGCAGTGCTGCTCGAAACCGGAGGCGGCATGGTGCGTGCTGAGCCGTTGATCGCAAGCGACCCCTTCCTCGTCGTCAACAGTGACAATTACTGGGTAGATGGGCCGACCGACGCACTCAAGCTCTTGGCGAGCGGTTGGGATGATGAGCGGATGGATGCGCTATTGCTTCTCGTTCCGCAGGCCCGGGCGGGCAATCACAAGGGGCAGGGAGACTTCCACCTCGATCGCTACGGCAAGATCCGTCGCCGCACGCGCTCGAAGGTCGCGCCTTACGTTTATACGGGCATCCAGATTGTCTCGAAGCGCTTGCTCCGAGATGCGCCGGAAGGACCATTCTCGACCAACATTTTGTGGGATCGAGCAATCGAAGCGGGGCGCTGCTTCGGCGCGGTCCATCAGGGCCTGTGGTTCGATGTCGGCACGCCGCAAGCAATCGGCGCGACCGAGCGGGCGCTCGCCAATGGCTGAGGCCCAACCGCGCCAAGGCCCTCCTAATGTCTACACTATTCCCGCGCACCGCAGTTTTGCCGATGCGCTCGCCGCCGGGCTGATTGCACGATTCGGCAATGACCCAATGGCGCTTGCAAGCGGCCGTATCCTGCTCCCGAACAACCGCGCGGTGCGGACCGTTACCGAGGCGTTCGTCAGGCTGAGCGATCACGGCTTGTTGTTACCGCGGCTGGTGGCGATCGGTGATCCGGACCTCGGCGACCGCATCGGTGGTGCGCTCGACCCGATCGATCTCGATCAGCCCTTACCACCCGCCATCGACCCGCTCGACCGGCAGCTTGCGCTCGCCAAGATGCTTCGTCGCACTGGGGAGGGGGCCAGCGAGTCGATGCGTCTCGCGCTCGACCTTGCCAATACGCTCGACCAACTGATCGTCGAGGAGATCGACCCTGCACGTTTGAATGACGTCGCAAGGAACGATCCCGATCTGGCGATCCACTGGCTCAAGTCTCTCGACCGACTGAAGGCCATCCTTGCCGACTGGCCGGCGGAACTCGCGCGCCGCGGTGCGATCGACCTAACCGTACGCCGCAATCGATTGCTCCGGGTGATGGCAATACGCTGGACGCGGTCGCCGCCGTCCGGCTTTACGGTCGCAGCGGGGATTACGACGGCGGTCCCAGCGGTGGCCGCATTGCTTCGCGCGGTGGCTGAGATGCCCGATGGAATGGTCGTCGTCCCCGCTCTATCTCTCGAAGCGGCAATGCCGCGGTCGGAGTGGGACGCCTTGGGACCGGACGAAGATGGTCGCGGCGAAGAAAGCCATCCGCAATTCCATCTCAAATTGTTGCTCGACCGGATGGGCGTCGCCCGAAGCGAGGTTCAGCTTTGGAGGCGGGCCGGACGCGCAGCCTCGCCAGCGGCGCGTGGTCGAGCGGTCGCGCACGCTATGACAGCGGCACCATTCAGTCATAAATGGAACAGCCTTCCAGCGCCCGAACGTCGCCTGAGCGGTATCCGTGCTGCCGAGTTTGCGGACCCGGCGAGCGAAGCGATGGCAATTGCCGTCGCGCTCCGCGAAGCGATCGAGGTGCCGGGTAAGACAGCTGCCTTGATGACCCCGGACCGGATGCTCGCACGCCGTGTGTCGGCGTTGCTGACGCGCTGGGGGATCGATGCCGACGACAGCGCCGGTCGGCCATTGTCTCAATCGCCGGCGGGTACGCTGCTCCTCAACATTGCTGCTGCGGCAGCGGACCGGTTTTCGCCGGTTGCCTTGCTCGCTCTGCTCAAACATCCGCTAGCCGGCGGTGAGGGGGAAAACCGCAAGGCATGGCTAGCCGCGGTGCGACAGCTTGATCTCGCGCTGCGCGGGCCGCGGCCGCCCGGCGGAGTGGCCGGGATCGATCGTCATTTCACCGAAACCGACGACAAGAGGATTATCCGGGGCCGACCACACTGGGAAACAGTGCGATTAGTTGTGTCCGACCTGGAAACATTATTCGACCGTGTCTCGACACTTGCCGGACTCGCGACGGCGCTGCGCCTTGGTGTCGAACGGATCGCGGGCGATCGGGCATGGATCGGCGCCGACGGTCGCCTTGCCGCTGAACTGGTCGCCAAACTTGAAGGCGCGAGCGATTCCGCCATGTTGGTCATCGACGAAGGCGAATGGCTCCCGATCCTGCGCGACATTGCCGACGCGATGCCGGTCCGTCCTCCGTATGGAGGACATCCCCGGGTCTTCATCTGGGGCTTGATCGAGGCACGATTGCAACAGGCCGACCTGATGATCCTCGGCGGTCTCAACGAGGGAAGCTGGCCCGCGCTGCCGAATCCAGATCCTTGGCTTGCACCAAAAGTGCGCTCGATGCTCGGCATCTCCGGGCTCGATTACCGGGTCGGCCTGTCGGCTCACGATTTCGCAAGTGCTCTTGGCGCTCCACGTGTCCTGATCACAAGAGCCCGCCGCGACGGTCGCTCGCCTACGATCGCATCCCGCTTATGGCTTCGACTTCAGGCGATGACCGGCGGTCTTGCGCGCGATTATAGGTTGGAAGCCTTTGTCGCGGCGATCGATGATCCGGGGGAGCCTGCGCCCGTTGCGCGCCCACGTCCGGCTCCTCCTGCCGAAGAACGACCGCGCGATATTTGGGTTACCCAAGTCGATAGGCTCCGCGCCGATCCCTTCGCCTTCTACGCCCGCGCCATTCTTCGATTGCCGTCACTCGATCCGCTCGATGCCGATCGCAGCGCCTCTTGGAAGGGCACGGCGGTCCATGAAGTTCTGCAAAGCTGGTTCGAGGAGGATGGCTGCGACCCTGATCTACTCCTCGACCGCGCCAAGGCGTTGGTCGCGGGCGATGCCATTCACCCGATGCTCCGCGCCCTGTGGCAACCGCGCTTGCTCGAGGCGATCGAATGGATCGCTACGCAGGTCCGCGACGATGTGGCCAACGGACGCCGACCATTGAAAGCGGAGATCGAGGGGGAAGCCGTGCTTCACGGTGTCACGCTTCATGGAATCGCGGATCGGATCGACCGAATCGCGGGCGATGGGCTAGCCATTGTCGACTACAAGACCGGTCAGCCGCCACGCCCCAAGGCCATCGACGCCGGGTTTGCGCTGCAATTGGGATTGCTCGGCCTAATCGCGAGGAGCGGCGGCTTCGAAGGCGTCAGCGGCGATCCGCAGGCTCATGAATATTGGTCGCTAGCGCGCGGCAAGGACGGGTACGGAAAACGGCAAGCAGCCGACAAAAAGACCGGCGCTGCCGATTTCCTAGAACGGACTGACGCGCAGTTCGCGCAGACCGTCGCCGATTACCTGATGGGCGATGCCCCGTTCGTCGCCAAGCTCCACCCGGCGCACGCGCCTTACGGCGATTATGACCAGCTGATGCGCCTGGACGAATGGTACGGCCGCGATTGACCTTTTACCGGGGCGGTTTCTTCTTGACCTTTGAAGCGTAGAGCAGGGCCGCGACGATCGCTGCCGAGCCGACGCCCACTGCGACCCCGGCCTTGACCAGCTTGGTCCGGCGTTCGTCGTCTTGGTCGTCCTTTTCCATGCTTCGCTCCTGTTTATGGTCTACGCTTGATATTCTGCTCCGAGGCGCTTGGGAAGCGCTCGCGCACTTGCTAGGCTCGTTTGATGTCGCGTCGCCTGCAACCCATGAAGCCTCTCCAGCATGAACAGGGTCTTGCCGCGGACCCGCAAGTGCATGTCGCTGTTTCCGCTTCTGCAGGGACAGGAAAGACGCAGGTGCTTACCGCCCGGGTACTCCGTCTGTTGCTTGGCGGCGTCCGTCCCGAGACTATTCTCTGCCTGACCTTCACCAAGGCCGGCGCGGCCGAAATGGCTAACCGGATTGGCGAACGTCTGGCGGGCTGGGTACGGATGAAGGACGCCGATCTTTCGCGCGACCTCGAAGCACTGGGCGAAGGGGTCGATCCGGCGACGCGCGAAGAGGCCCGCCGGCTGTTCGCACGGGTCCTCGAAGCGCCGGGCGGCCTTCGCATCCAGACCATTCACAGTTTCGCGCAAAGCCTGCTCGCGTCGTTTCCAGCGGAGGCCGATATCGCCCCGGGGTTTCAGCCGATCGAGGGCCGGGCCGAACAGGAACTGGCGCGAAGGACGCTCGCCGATGTCGCCGCCGATGCTGAGGCGCGCAGCGACGATGGGCTGATCGGCGACATCCAGGCGCTGTCGATGCGCCTGGGCGAAGCGGGGGCCGAAGAATATCTTCTGAAATGCGCCCGCCACGCAGACGCCCTGGCCGGCTTGGGTCCTGCCGCGAACATCGAACCCGCACTGCGCATTCTCGTCGGGTTGCCTGAAGGCGACGTCCGAAGCGCCATCGCGCAATGGTGCAGCGACGACGAATTCGACACCGCGTCCCTCGAGCAGGCCCAGAGAGCGAACATGGCGTGGGCGACAATGACCGGCACCGCTCAAGCTGAGGTAATCGGCGACTGGTTGGCGATGGATCCCGCAGGGCGCGCGGCTTCCCTCGATCGGCTGGCTTCGGTTTTCATGACCGGGAAAGGCGAGCCTCGCAAGGTCGGCAGCGGTCTCATCAAGTGCGGCCCTGACTATCCTCAAATTGCCGAAGCGATGATCGATGCCATCGGCGCGCTTCTTGTCATGCGCTCCGCCGCGGAGCTGGTCGCGATCCAGGCGGCGGGGCTGCGCGCGGGGCAGGTCTACGCGGCCGCTTACACACAGGCAAAACGCGCCGCGGGCGTTGCCGATTTCGACGATCTCATTCGCTGGACCCGCAAATTGCTCGACACCCCCGGCATGGGCGATTGGGTCCGCTTCAAACTCGACCGCCGAACCGATCATGTCCTGGTCGACGAGGCGCAGGACACCAACGACAATCAATGGGCGATCGTGAAAGCCCTGACCGGCGAATTCTTCTCGGGATCGAGCGAGAGCGAAGAGCGCTGGCGAACCTTATTCATGGTCGGCGATTTCAAGCAGGCGATCTTCGGGTTCCAGGGGACCGATCCGAAAGAATATGAAAAAGCGCGTGACGCATTCCGCGATGCCGCCGAACAACTGACGCACGAAGCGCGCGACAATCCCGACATCCTGGCCCGCGATTTCCGGGACCTGTCGATCAGCGCGAGCTTCCGCTCGTCGCCCGCGATCCTGGGACTGGTCGATCAGGTCATCGACGAGGTTGGCTTTGAGGCAATGGGCCTTCAGCGTCGTCCCGAGCCGCACCGCGCCTTTCACGCCAATCGACCAGGCGAGGTCGAATGGTGGCCGGCCTTTGAATTGGACGATGCAGACGAAGGCGACGATGCTGGAGAAGAAGGCTGGATCGCCGATTCTGACCGCGTCTATGCGTCGAAGATCGCCGCTTATGTCCGCAGGCTGATCGATGAGAAGCCGGTGATGGCTTCGACCGGCCAGCCGATCTCGGCGGGTGACATTTTGATCCTTGTCAGGAGTCGCGGTGAGCTCGCTTCACTAATCGTCGCGCGGCTGTTTGCCGAGCATGTCCCGGTCGCCGGGATCGATCGCCTACACCTGCATCGTCCGTTGGCGGTCAAGGACCTGCTTGCCGCCATTAATTTCGCCGTCCAGCCGCTCGATGATCTCAACCTCGCGAATCTGCTGCTGTCGCCGCTGATCGGCTGGACGCAGGACCAGCTTTACGCCGCAGCATTTCGTCGGAATGGAAGCCTTTGGGGCGCGATGCTCGACCGCGAGCGCAGCGACCAAGCCGCGGCGGAGGCGCTCGAAATTCTCAACATGATTCTGTCGATGGCGGATTACACGACCCCGGCACGATTTCTCGAAACGATCCTGTCGGGTCCGATCCAGGGTCGCCGCAAGTTGCTGTCGAGGCTAGGCCAGGAAGCGCGTGATCCAATCGAGGAATTGCTTTCCGCAGCGCTGGAGTTCGAACGCGCGGAAACGCCCTCGCTCGAACAATTCCTGGCCTGGTTCGGAAGCGGCGATGTCGAAATCAAACGCGATCCGTCCGCCCCTTCGAACGCGGTTCGCGTCATGACCGTCCATGGGTCCAAGGGCCTCGAGGCGCCCTTCGTCATCCTCGCCGATGCAACCGCCGACCCCGCCAATCTGGGTCCGAAGAATCCGCCGCTCGACTTCCCGGTCGGCGGTGCGCCGGTCCCTTTGATACGACCGAAGAAAGCTGAGCGCTGCCCGCCGTTCGGCTTGTTGATCGAGCGGGAAGAGGCGCTCGATCGCGCCGAGCACTGGCGATTGCTTTACGTCGCTCTGACCCGGGCGCGCGAGCGCCTGGTGGTTGCGGGTGTCAAGAAACGCGGCGACGGGGAGTCCAGTTGGCATCGAGCGGTCGAGAAGGCCATGGTTGCAATGAACGTGGGCGCGGACGATGCCGGGGTAATGCGATATCGCTGGGAGGGCGAAGCGCCGGCAACGAGCCGACGCGGCAAGCGCGAGGCCATCGTCCATCGCCTGCCAGACTGGCTGTCGCGGACTGCCCCGCAGGAAGCACGCCCACCGCGTCCGCTCGCTCCCTCGGCGCTGATTGAGGACGACCAGCCGCACCCGCCGCCATCGCCAGCAATGGCCGCGGCTGCACGACGCGGGATCCTTCTCCACGCCTTGTTCGAGCGATTGCCCGGGGTCAGTCCCGATGGCCGCCGCGCGGTTGCGCTCGCCTGGCTTGAACGGTCTGCTGGCGTCGACAATTCGGCGCAGCGCGAGGAAATTGCAGGCCTCGCCTGCGCCATCATCGCGCACGAGGATTATCGCGAGCTGTTCGGTCCTTCGTCCCTCGGGGAAGCGCCGATCGCCGCAATCCTGCCGGACGGCAAGGTCATCGCGGGCACGGTCGACCGCTTGCTGGTCGATGGGGATCGGGTCCGGCTGGTGGACTTCAAGACCGGCTTTTCTATCCCCGATAGCGAGGCCGATGTGCCACTCAGCCATCAGCGCCAGATGGCCGCCTACCGCGACGCGCTGAAGGTCATTTTTCCCGACCGCACGGTCGAGGCGTCGCTGCTTTACACCGCCGGCCCGAAAATCATTACGCTGACCGGTTGAGCCGGTGCGACCAAATGCCCATATGGGCGTCGAACCGAAGGAGAAATTGCATGGCAACCCGCGCCGTAACTGACCAGTCATTCCAGTCCGATGTGCTCGATTCCGACAAGCCTGTGCTCGTCGATTTCTGGGCGGAGTGGTGTGGTCCGTGCCGAATGATCGCCCCGGCTCTTGAGGAAATCGCTGGTGAAATTGGCGACAAGGTAGACATCGTGAAGCTCAACATCGATGAAAATCCGGGCACGCCGACCCAATATGGCGTTCGCGGCATCCCGACGATGGTGCTGTTCAAGGGCGGCCAGCCGGTTGCCCAGAAGGTCGGCGCGGCTCCGCGTGGTCAGATCCAGTCGTGGCTCGAAGGCGCACTGTAGATCGTGCGATTTGATTGACGTAGGGCGGGGCGCTCACCTATGGCGCGCCCCGTCCACGCATACGCGTGTGCGCGGCGTTGACGCTGCCCACGCGCGACCCGCGTAGTTTGAGGAATTTTCATGTTTGCCGGACTGGCCAAGAGCATCTTCGGATCGTCGAACGATCGCTATGTCGCGAAACTTCGCCGTATCGTCGACACGATCAACGGGTTCGAGCCGACGATCAGCGCGATGAGCGACGAGGAATTGCGCGGCC
The DNA here is from genome assembly GCA_963784395.1 of uncultured Alphaproteobacteria bacterium. Classification (GTDB taxonomy): domain Bacteria; phylum Pseudomonadota; class Alphaproteobacteria; order Sphingomonadales; family Sphingomonadaceae; genus Sphingomicrobium. The sequence goes on from CAWARI010000001.1 coordinate 70,406, forward strand.
AGACCGTACTTTTCCGCGAACGCCTCGATCAGGGCGTAAGCCTCGACGATTTGCTGCCCGAAGCCTTTGCAACCGTCCGCGAAGCCGCCAAGCGCACGCTGGGCCAGCGCCATTATGACGTTCAGATGGTCGGCGGGATCGCGCTTCACCGCGGCGAAATCGCGGAAATGCGTACCGGCGAGGGCAAGACCCTCGTCGCGACGCTCGCGACCTACCTGAACGCACTGCCCGGCAAGGGCGTCCACGTCGTGACCGTCAACGATTACCTGGCGACGCGCGACAGCGAATGGATGGGCCAGGTCTACCGTTTCCTCGGCCTGACCGTCGGCGTGGTCGTCCCGAACCTAATCGATCACCTTCGCCGCGAGGCGTACAACGCCGACATCACCTACGCGACCAACAACGAACTCGGCTTCGATTACCTTCGCGACAACATGAAATATACGCGGACCCAAATGGTCCAGCGCGCTTTCAACTACGCCATCGTCGATGAAGTCGATTCGATCCTGATCGACGAAGCGCGCACCCCGCTGATCATTTCCGGCCCAACCGACGACAAGAGCGATCTTTATGTCGGTGTCGATGCCGTGGTGAAGCAATTCGCCGCCGAAGATTATGAAATGGACGAGAAGCAGAAGTCGATCGTTCTGACTGAAGAAGGCACCGAAAAAGCGGAGCGGATGCTCGAAGCTGCCGGGTTGATCGAAGGTCGAAATCTCTACGACATCGCCAACACGCAGACGGTTCACCATCTGAACCAGTCGCTGAAGGCGAACCAGATGTTCAAGAAGGACATCGACTATATCGTCAAGGACGGCAAGGTCGTCATCATTGACGAATTTACCGGCCGAATGATGGACGGACGGCGCTGGTCCGATGGCCTGCACCAGGCGGTCGAGGCCAAGGAAGGCGTCGCGATCGAGCCGGAGAACCAGACGCTCGCCTCGATCACGTTCCAGAACTATTTCCGCATGTATCCCAAATTGTCGGGCATGACCGGAACCGCGCTGACTGAAGCGCCCGAATTCTTCGACATTTACCGGATGAACGTGGTTTCGATCCCGACCAATGTCGACGTAAAGCGGATCGACGACGAGGACGAATTCTACAAGAATATCACCGATAAGTTCGGCGCCATCGCCAAAGAGATCAAGAAGCGCCAGGAGATAGGCCAGCCCGTTCTCGTCGGCACTGTCAGCATCGAAAAGTCGGAAATGCTGAGCGAGTTCCTTGACCGGGAAGGTATCACGCATTCGGTTCTCAACGCCCGTTTCCATGAAAGCGAAGCGCATATCGTCGCGCAGGCGGGCCGTCCGCGCGCCGTAACGATTGCCACCAACATGGCCGGCCGCGGCACCGACATTCAGCTCGGTGGTAATGTCGAGTTTCGGGTCGACGACGAGCTTAAGGATGTAGCCGAGGGACCCGAGCGCGACGCCGCGTTCGCCAAGATTAAGGAAGAAGTCGCCGAGGATCGCCGCAAGGTGCTCGAATCTGGCGGGCTGTTCGTGCTCGGTACCGAGCGTCATGAAAGCCGCCGTATCGACAATCAGCTGCGCGGTCGTTCAGGTCGTCAGGGCGACCCCGGCCTGTCGCGCTTCTACCTCAGCCTCGACGACGATCTGCTGCGCATTTTCGGCCCGCAGACGGCATTCGCCCGCCTGATGAACAAGAATCTCGAGGATGGCGAAGCGATCGTCAGTCCGTGGATTTCGAAAGCGATCGAGACCGCGCAGAAGAAGGTCGAAGCGCGCAATTACGACATTCGCAAGCAGGTCGTCGAATTCGACGACGTGATGAACGACCAGCGCAAGGTCATTTACGAACAGCGCGCCGAGATCATGGATTCGGAGGACGTTTCCGACGTTATCGTGGAGATGCGCGGCGAGACCATCGCAGCGCTCGTTGATGCTTACTGCCCGCCCGCGACTTATCCTGAACAGTGGGACGTCGCTGGCCTCAAGGAAGGCGTCCGCGACGTCCTGTTCATGGATGCGCCGATCGACGCCTGGATGCAGGAAGAAGAAGTCGAACAGGCCATCATAGTAGAGCGACTGATCAACATGGCCGACGAGGTCATGGCGCAAAAAGTCGCCGGCGCCGATCCGGGCCGCTGGGTCGAGGTCGAAAAGCAGATCCTGCTTCAGGAACTCGACCATTATTGGAAAGAGCATCTCGCGACGCTCGATGCGCTCCGCCAGGTCATCCACCTGCGCAGCTTCGCCCAGAAGAAGCCGATCGATGAATATAAGCAGGAAGCATTCCTGTTGTTCGAACGCCTGCTGCTGGCGATCCGCGAGAATGTGACGAAGACGCTCATGAGAGCTGAAGTTCAGATTCAGCCTGCACCAATGCCCGACCTTCCCGATTTCATCACGACGCATTTCGACCCCCTTTCGGGCGAAGACGATAGTGCGGATATCGATCCGTTCATCGCGTTGGGTCAACCGCCTCGACAAACGCCGTTGCCGCCGCTTCCCGAGGGAACGCCGGCTCCGGAAAGTCGCAATGCGCCTTGCCCATGCGGATCAGGGCGGAAGTTCAAGCACTGCCACGGCGCAATCGCCTAAGGATACGCACCAGCCATGATCGAACGGGCCGCCCTTCGCCGCTCTTATCGGCCCGATGAAAATCTGCTCGCGATCGAGCGGATTTCCGAGGCAGGAATGTCCGAAAAGGAAGCGCGCGAGGCCAAGGCCATTGCACGCTCGCTGTCGAAGTCGGTGCGCGGCCACAAGCCGGCGGGTCTCGATGCCTTCATGGCGGCCTATGACCTTGGCAGCGACGAAGGCATTGCGCTCATGTGCCTCGCCGAAGCGCTTCTTCGCGTCCCCGATGCGGGGACGGCCGACGACCTGATCGCCGACAAATTGTCGGGTCCGGACTGGGCCGAGAAGATGGGCGACTCCCGCTCGACCTTCGTCAACGCCGCCACTTTCTCCCTGCTGATGACCGGCAAGGTTCTAGAGGAAGCCAACGATAGCTCCGAGGGATGGCGCGCGGCGCTTGGCCGCGCAGTCGGTCGGCTTGGTGAACCGGTGATCCGAACGGCGGTTGCTCAGGCGATGAAGATTCTGGGTCGGCAGTTCGTCTTCGGACGGACCATCACGAGGCGCTGAAACGCGCGCGGCCTGAGCAGGCCAAGGGGTGGAGCCACAGCTTCGACATGCTGGGCGAAGCCGCCAGGACGATGGCAGACGCCCGTCGCTATGCGAAGGCCTATGGCGATGCGCTCACGACGATTGCGCAAGCGGCCAAGGGGCAGGGCGTTCGCGCGGCGCCCGGGATCTCGGTCAAGCTCTCAGCGCTCTATCCGCGATACGAATGGAGCCATGCCGCCGATGCAAAGGCTACGATCGTCCCGGTTCTTCGGGACTTGATGAAGGCGGCGGCAGCGGCCGATATTCACCTGACCATCGATGCCGAAGAAGCCGATCGTCTCGAACTGAGCTTGGACATCATCGAGGAACTTGTTGCCGATGACAGCCTGTTCGTAGTCGACGGACAAGAAGGGAACTGGACCGGGTTCGGTCTTGCCATCCAAGCTTACCAGAAGCGCGCCGTTCCGCTGGTCGACTGGATCGTCGATCTGGCCCGCAAGCACGACCGTCGCTTCATGGTCCGCCTCGTCAAGGGTGCGTACTGGGATACCGAGATCAAAGCGGCGCAGGTTGCCGGCTTGAGCGATTATCCGGTTTGGACACGCAAAGTCGCAACCGACGTTTCCTACCTCGCCTGTGCCCGGCGATTGCTGGCCGCCAGCGACTGTGTCTACCCGGCCTTCGCTACGCATAACGCGAATACGATTGGCGCAATCAAGGCGATGGCGGGCCCGCGCAAGGCGGCGCCCGGCTTCGAATTCCAGCGGCTCCACGGCATGGGTGAAGGCCTTTACGAGGAACTGTCGAAGCTGGAAGCTGGCATCGGCGAACAGCCGACCCCGATCCGCATCTACGCGCCGGTCGGAAGCCACAAGGAACTGCTCGCCTACCTCGTTCGCCGCTTGCTCGAAAATGGCGCCAACAGCAGCTTCGTCAATCGCATCGCCGACGATCATGTCGCGATCGACGATCTGGTCCGCGATCCGGTCGAGGAATATTCTTCGATTGAACCCAAGCGCAATCCTGCAATCCCGTTGCCCAATGCGATCTTCGGCGCGGGACGGATCAATAGCGCAGGCGTCGACCTCAGCGATCCGCTGGTCCGTGAGCCGCTGATGGCCCGCCTCGAAAAGCTCGCCTCTGTCACCTACGAAGCAACGCCGACCGAACGATCGGCGGGCGAGCATCCAATCCGCCGGATCACCTCGCCGCACGACGACCGGATCGAAGTCGGCATCGCGCATGAAGCCACAGATGCGGCGATCGATCGCGCGATGCAGGCGGCCTCTAAGGCGCAGCCCAAATGGGATGCGTTGGGCGGGGAAGGGCGCGCCACCTTGCTCGACAAGGCCGCCGACCTGTTCGAGCGCGATTCCGAAATCTTCTTTTCGCTTTGTATCCGGGAGGCCGGCAAGACGCTGCCCGATGCGGTGCTCGAAGTTCGCGAGGCAGTCGACTTCCTGCGATATTACGCCGCCGAAGCACGCGCGAAATTTTCACGCGCCATTCCGCTTCCCGGGCCGACTGGAGAACTGAACGAGCTCCGTCTTCACGGTCGAGGGGTGTGGACCTGCATTAGCCCATGGAATTTCCCTCTCGCCATTTTCGCGGGTCCGGTTGCTGCCGCGCTCGCCGCTGGCAATGCGGTCATGGCCAAGCCCGCCGAGCAAACCCCGCTGATCGGCGCCAAGGCGATCGCGCTACTGCACGAAGCCGGTATTCCGCGCGAAATCGTCCAGCTCATGCCGGGCGATGGCCGGGTCGGGGCCGCACTTTGTACGCATCCGCTGACGGCAGGGGTCGCCTTTACCGGATCGACTGACACCGCGCGCCTGATTGCCCGGTCGCTCGCCGAGCGCACCGAGGGGCCGATCATTCCGTTCGTTGCCGAAACCGGGGGGCAGAATGCGATGATCGTCGACAGCTCGGCGCTTCCCGAGCAGGTCACACGCGATGTTGTCGCGTCCAGCTTTCAGTCGGCGGGCCAGCGCTGCTCGGCGCTTCGTGTCCTGTTCATTCAAGACGATGTCGCCGACGAGATGATCCGTATGATCGCCGGTGCCATGGAAGTGCTCAACATCGGTGATCCGCGGGATCTAACCACCGATGTCGGCCCGGTCATCGACGCCGCTGCGCGCCAGTCATTGCGCCGCCACCTCGATTGGCTCGATCATCATTCCAAAAAGATCATGCGCCGCGAAATTTCCGACGATTTGGCACACGGCTTTTTTGTCCCGCCCGCGATGTACGAAATCGGTGGGCTCGAGCAGCTCACGCAGGAAAATTTCGGGCCCATTCTGCACGTCGTGCGCTGGAAAGCGGGCGAGTTGGGCAAGGTCGTCGAATCGATCAACCGCACCGGATACGGCCTGACACTCGGCCTTCAGAGCCGCATCGACACAACCCGCGCCTTTGTCGAGGCCAATGCCCGCGTCGGCAACTTGTACGTCAATCGCAACCAGATTGGCGCGGTGGTCGAAAGCCAGCCGTTCGGTGGGGAAGGGCTGTCGGGAACCGGTCCGAAGGCAGGTGGCCCGCATTATGTGGCGCGCTTCGCTACAGAGCGAGTAACCTGCATCGATACGACGGCGGCGGGCGGCAACGCGTCGTTAATGGCTACGATCGAGGCCTGATATTGGAGATGGCGTAAGGCGTACCTAGTGCATGGTTTCTCCAATCGCATCAGGGGGAGCCGTGATGATCATGAGCCGCGTCAATGCCCGAGCTCATGCGTCGTTATTAATTTTGGATAATACTCGGAATTAACGCAAAGTTGACCGCCTGTCCTCTTTCGTGAGAAAAGCTGCCACCAGCTTCCATGGGAGGCTGCGGGGGGAGTTTATGCGCGATAAACATTCGGCTGACGGCGCGAAGATCGTGGGGCGTTCATCCGCTTCGCTCTTTGCGATTGCTACGATGTTGTCTTGCCTCGGCGCCGTGGGCGCGTTTGCGCTCGCACCCGCTGGGGAGGCCGCAGCGCCACCGCCGCCGCTCGACTGGTCCATGCTGCGCATTTCGATCGCGCCGTCGGCAACTGCGCAATCCGCCGCTTTTCCGGTGCAGGTCGAACGTCTTGCTGTTCGTCCCGCCAAGTCGGCGCAGCTGCAATCGTTTCTTACTGATTATCGCGGCCGCCTGGTTCAGTCCGGCCATCGCCGCTTCACCGGGGTTGCCGGTGCCGATTTGGTCGCGACTCTCCTTGAGCAAGGCGTTCCGATGGCGGCAATTGGCGATTTCGTAAAGGCGATCGGGTCGCGTCTTAATCTGACCAACGGGGTCAGCACGCAGGATCGTTTTGACCTCGTGCTGCCCTACGAACGTATCGCCGACGGTACGGAGCGATACGGAACGTTGCTCTACGCTGGTCTTGACCGGGTGGGCGCGGCCGACGTGCAATTGGTGCGATGGAATATCGGCAAGACAAGAGACTGGGTTGACGCCAGTGGCGTTGGCGGAACCAGCGAAGGGTCGATTATGCCGGTGAGTGGCGGGGTCAGCTCGGGCTTCGGTCTGCGCCGCCATCCCATACTTCATCGCACTCGCTTCCATCGCGGACTCGATCTTCGCGCGGCCTTCGGAACGCCGATTGCGGCGGCGGCGGACGGCGTCGTGACGATGGCCGGTTGGGCGGGCGGCTATGGGCGGCAGGTTCGGATCTCGCACGGTAAATTCCAGACTAGCTATGCGCACATGAGCCGCTTTGCCGTTTCCCCAGGCGCTCAAGTTCAGCGCGGGCAGGTTATTGGTTACGTCGGCTCTTCTGGTCTCTCGACTGGACCGCATCTCCATTATGAAGTCCTCCGCAGCGGCCGCGCCGTCGATCCCAGAACGCTTTCAACTACGGTCACCAATCGCGTTGCTCGCGGCGAGGAGTGGGTTGTTCGGCAGCAACTTCGCAGGTCTTTTGACCGCCTGAGCTCGTGTCTTTCAGGTTTCTTCACTGTTCAGTTTTGAGACTCTTTGAATAGCTGAACGCTATTATGTTTCAGTGCCGCAACAGAATTTCCACAGCGATTCCATTGCTTTAAGCCGAGAATTAGGAACATTAATCCGTGTTAAATTTCGGGAAAGAATCAGTGTTGACAATAAGTTAACTAAGGGGGACATTTGCAGTAGCCGGGTGGCTAGGGGGAATTTAGCCGCAACCCGCGCACGTGTTGCTTGAATTCGTGTGCTGCTGCGTTGCGGTTTTCCGCCTTTTCGGTCCTTCGGCTAGTCCGTGCCTTTCGGCTCGGGGGAACAGAAGAAGGGAACGAACATGAAGACTTTTCTGAACATGCTTCGCGACGATTCGGGCGCCTCGGCAGCCGAATATGCGCTCATTCTCGCCATTGTCGGTTCGGCGATTGCTCTGGCTGCGATTGGCCTTGGCAGTACGATTTCGAACTCGATGAACGATGCCAGTCGACTGCATCGACAGCGCCAGGCCGGATCTGCACGCCGTAATCTACGGAGCCTGGTGATCGAAGGTTGCCCGGCTGTTGCCGACTTTCAATTGCGGTTCATACGCAGTTTCTCGATTGATGCCGAATATCCGAAGGTTCGCATCGGATCAGGGGGACAACCAATGAAGCGACAATCGCTGATCGCGTTGGGCATCGCGCTTTTGCTTGGTCTGTTGGCCGTCTATCTCGCCAACATCTTTCTCTCCCGGAACGAAGACAAAGCCGCCGATGCGGCCGCTGGCACGTCAAGGGTCGCGGTTGCGGTGGTTCCGCTCGATTACGGGATGGAAATCACGCCCGACAAGATCCGCTTCGCCAACTTGCCCAATGCCGCTCTGCCGGTCGGCACCTACACCCAGCTCAACGATCTCTTCCCGATGGGCCAGAAGCGCGTCGCGCTGCGCCGATGGAGTCTGCGCTTCGCGATGGAAGTGAACGAGCCGATCCTGAAAACCAAGATTTCCGGCGAAGGCCAGAATGCGTCGATCGCCGCGCTGCTGCCCGACGGCAAGCGCGCCGCCGCGGTCCGCATCAACGACGTTTCCGGCGTCGCCGGTTTCGTCCAACCCAATGACTCGGTCGACGTCCTGATTACCCGCCAGGAACCGGGTGGGACCTCGCAAAAGACCGACGTTCTGCTGCAGAACACCCGCGTCCTCGCGCTCGATCAGACGGCGAAAAACCCGGACGGCACGCCGCAGGTCGCGAAATCCGCTACACTGGAAGTCGACCCGCTCGACGCACAGAAGCTTGCGCTTGCCCAGCAGGTAGGAACGCTTAGCCTGGTCCTGCGCAAGCCGGGTGACGAGCAGAACAATCCGGTGGTCGAGACGATCAGTCTCGATGACCTTCGTTACAGCTATTACGGCGGTGCTCGCTACGCGAACTCGCCCGGTGCACCGGCCGCAGCCGGACTGCCCCGTTCGTCCGTCGCCGTGCCAGCGACGCCCGTTCGCGTAGTCGTCCGCCGACCGGCGCGCGCTGTCGCCAAGAAGGCGCCGGCACCCGTTCGAAGCAACAGTGTCGAGGTCGTTCGCGGCACCGAAGGCAGCAAATATGAGGTCAAGCGTTATGGCTCCTAAGAACCAACTTGGCCGCATTGCGGCATCGCTCGCGCTATTCGTCGGCGCTTCGGCGCTACCAGCGCTTCCCGTCAACGCGCAGGCCGTCATCACGTCGTCCGACGCAAGCCGCGCTGGCGAAGTCGAAGTGCCGATCAACAAGAGCCAGGTCATCCGCGCCGACCGCCCTTTTGCCCGCGCGCTGATCGGAAATCCGGAAATCGCCGACGTGCTGCCGCTAACCGATCAGTCGCTCTACGTCCTCGGCAAGAAAATGGGGACGACCAGTCTGACGCTCTACGATCGGCGCAACATGCTGATCGCGGTGGTCGACGTCATCGTCGGACCCGACGTGATCGGGTTGAAGCGGCAATTGTCCGAACTCTTTCCCGGACAGCTCCGCAGGTGCGCGGATTTCCAATGAATCGATCGTGCTCGAAGGAATGGTTTCCAGCGCGGTCGCCGCCGATCGCGCTGTCCAGCTTGCTGAAACCTACGCGCCAGGCAAGGTCGTCAACATGCTGTCGGTCGGCGCAAGCCAGCAGGTCATGCTCGAGGTCCGCTTCTCCGAAGTGAAGCGTTCTGCGCTCAAGCAGATTGGCGCAGGTTTCTTCGTCGGCAACGATAGTGGCTCGTTCACCGGTGCGATCGGTGGCGGCGCAAGCCTTACGCCCGATGTGGTCACCGGAGAGGGCGTTCTGGGCCTTGGCGCGATCGTCGACAGTTTCGGGATTTTGACCAAGCGCTTCGGCGCATTCGGGCTTAATTTTGATGCCGCGCTCGACGCGCTCGAGAGGAAAGGCGCAATCACGACCCTCGCCGAGCCGACCCTGGTCGCCTTGTCGGGTGAAACGGCCACGTTCCTCGCCGGTGGCGAATTCCCGATCCCGGTTGTCCAGGACGGCGGAAGCGACAGTGGCTCGCGATCGATCACCGTCCAGTTCAAGCCATTCGGCGTCAGCCTTGCCTTTACGCCCACTGTGCTTGCCGATGGCGTGATCAACATGATCGTCGCGCCAGAAGTCAGCTCGATCGATCCGACCGCGTCGATCGTCATCAACAATCTCCGCATTCCAGGCCTCCAGACCCGCCGGGCCAAGACTGTCGTTGAGCTCAAGGACGGACAGAGCTTTGCGCTCGCCGGACTTATTCGGCGCGACTTCCAGGACACGGTTCGGCAATTCCCGATCCTCGGATCGATCCCGATCATCGGCGCCCTGTTTCGCTCGACCAATTTCCAGCGCGAAGAGACCGAACTGGTCATAATCGTGACGCCGCGTTTGGTTAAACCGGTTAGGGCCGGAACGCTCAAGGCCCCGACCGACCGCGTTACTCCGCCGAACGAGATGGATTTGTTCCTGAATGGGCGAACAGACACGGGCGTGCCGCAGGTTCAGGGTGTGCCCTCTACAGCGACGCAACCGCCGCCGGCACCCGGCGGATCCGCGCAAAACGCCCCCATCGGCTTCGAAAAGGAATATGGTCATGCGCTTTAAGTCTGCCCTCATCCTGCTCGGCACGGCGGGAATTGCCGGTTGTGCCAACGTCGATCCGGTCAGCCAGTCGCCCGATCCTGCGTTCGGCGAATCGGTGAAATACAATACTGCGCTTCAGACCATCGATCCTGATCCGGTCTATCCCGCCGACAGTGCTCAGCCGGGCGACCAGGGTGACAAGGCGCAGGCGGCCGTCGAACGCCTGAGAACGGATCAAACGCGAACGCGTCATCAAGCTGAAACAGCAGCGGCCAAAACCAGCACCGTAAGCACCACCGATGGCACGCAACAATCTGGCGGCGGGCCGAAGTGAGGATGCGGGATGATGAGGAACGCCATCCGAGCCCTTAGGAAATCGCGCGATGGCGCGGTCGCTCCGACCGTCGCCTTGTCGCTGTTTGGCCTGATTGCGGTCGGCGGAATTGCGTTCGATTATGCCCGTCTTGCTGGCATGGACACCGAATTGCAGACGGCGGCGGACCAGGCCGCGCTTGCCGCGGCCACCCAGCTCGACGGCGGCACCAATGCACGCAATCGCGCGATTGCTGCGGCCAACGATCTTCTTCGCAACCAGACCCTGTTCGCAGACGACCAAGGCGCTACGGCTGGCGACACGCGCCGGATCGCGGTTCCGACCGTCAGCTTTTATCAGTCCTATAATCAAGATACCGACACCCCAGGGCCCGCTGCAAACACCGACGCCAACGCGAAGGTGGTCATCGTCACAGCGGGTGCGCGACGTGCCTCGTATGCATTTACGCCGATCGTCGGTGCGCTTAACAGCGGAATGATTTCGGCCCAGGCCGTCGCCAGCCTGTCGTCATCGATCTGCAAGATTCCGCCGCTTATGATCTGTGCGCCGAACACGGATTATCCGTCGCCGACGGATCTCGGCAAAGGCATCTTGCTCAAGCCGGGTGGCGGCGGTGCGTGGGTTCCCGGCGACTATGGATTCCTCGATTTCGGGAATGGCGCGAGCGGCGTCAAAATCAACCTCGGCAAGAATAATGATGCCGCCGCTTGTTCAAACAATGATACGGGAACGCCAACCGAACCGGGAAACAAGGCCTCGGTCACCAAAGCGCTGAATTCGCGATTTGATCTGTACCCTGCCAGTGCTTCGAACTGCGACCCATCGACCGGAGACTATTGCCCGGCGGAGAATGTGGTCAAGGATCTCGCTTTCATCGAAACGGTCGATGTCAAAGTCAAAGCCACAGATCCGATCCCGTCCAATCCCGGCTGCGGAGCCGCCGGCGCAACTCGCGACAAGGGCGACAATAATGTCGATCGCAACGGGTTGGTCCAAGGCACGGTGCCAAAAGGGTTTCCTCGCGACACCTGCCATATCAACGGGACTTGCACGACGAATTTTGGCAACGGCACATGGGATGCAGCCGCCTTCGTGGCATCCAATCACCCTGGCACAACTGTGGCGGCAATCGCGTCGACAATGGGCAAGACGGCGTCCACGCTGTCGCGTTGGGACATGTATTCCTGGGAATTAGGAGACAAAACTAATCGTCTCTCGCAGCTGAATAAGGATGTGACCGCTAGTCCGATTCCGTACAAGGATCAGGGCGCGAATCGTACCTACACCTTCACCAATAGGTGCGCGCCTCGGCAACCGGTCAATGGCACGGCTGTGGTGGCGAGTTCGACGCAGAAGGATCGCCGCCGACTTACAGTCGCCGTAGTCGATTGCACCGGCGAAAACGGTAAATTCAATGCACGAGTTCTCAGATTCGCGGATATTTTCTTTGTCGAACCGTCGCTTGATCGAACGTCCCCCTATGCGACCGGTAAGGACGAGATTTATGGTGAGGTGATCAGCGTGTCTGTTCGTGCCAATGGGCAGAGCGCGTTCCAATATTATCTTCGCCAACGACCGCGGCTCATCAAATGACCGATTGTTCTAGCCTACTCACCGACAGGCGCGGTGCGGCTGCGGCAGAGATGGCTCTTGTCGCGCCTCTACTCATTCTCCTGATGTTCAGTTGCGCCGAACTCGGTCGTTATTTTTGGAGCGAGCACATTCTCGTTAAGGCCGTCCGCGATGGTTCGGTCTACGCTGCGCGGCAGCGAATCGACAATTTCGACTGCGCGACAAGTACCGTTGCTGCCGGAGTGGTCAGCAAAACGCGAACGTTGGTTGAAACAGGGCAATTGTCTGGCGGCTCGCCATTACTTCCGAACTGGAGTGCGGGCACGACGTCATTTGCCGTTGATCTTGCCTGTGTCACGTCGGCAAACGGAACGACCCTAGGCGGCATTTATTCCGGGAACGGTGGACAAGTGCCGGTCATTACCGTTCGGGCTTCGGTGCCGTTCACATCTATGCTGGGCTTTCAGCCAGGTCTGACACTGAATGCGCGTGAACAGGCCGCGGTGTTTGGCGCATGACCAGTTCCATCTTCGAGGGGCTGCGCTCAGATCGGCGTGGAGCGAGCGCCGCCGAATTCGCGCTCGTCTTGCCATTGCTTATCTTGCTTCTATTCGGAATCATCGATGCCGGACGCTTTCTTTATGAAGTCAATCGTGCCGAAAAGGCGACCCAGATGGGAGCACGATATGCAATCGTCACAAATGTCATTCCGCAAGCGCTTGTTAATGCCGACTACGTCGGGTCTGCTGCTTGCACAGAGCGATCGGCATACCGGAAATATTTGCCAGACCGGTGACTATGTCGACGTTGCAAGCGCGCTAGGCAAATTATCATGCGACCGAACAAGCTGCACGTGCACAGGGACGTGCCCATCCAACGTTAGCGTCGCGCAAGCATCGTTCGACAATCTCGTCAATCGGATGAAAGCGATGCGACCCGATATCGCAGCGGCCAATGTCCGCGTCGAATTTCGCGGATCCGGAATCGGCTTTGCGGGCGACCCGACCGGCATGGATCTCGTCCCATTGGTGACAGTCCGCCTCGTTAACATGCAATTTCGCCCGATCGCCCTGTTTGGCGGCGTGGCCTTCAATCTACCTGCTTTCGCTACGACGCTGTCTGCCGAGGACAGTGCCGGAACGCAGGCCAATTAGGGTGTGTATCGTATGACCGCGTTAACTCCGAACGAGACCGGCAAGGTATGGCAGGCTAGCCACCGGGAGACCCCAGTACTGCTATTCCTCTCGGAAGCGCGCGGCGACGCGGCGGACCTTGTTTCGACCCGAATTGCCGGCTTCGGCTTTTCGTTGAACGTGATCCCCTCGGATCAAGCAATCGCACTCGAAGGTTTGACAGGAGCACCTGCCGCCGTTGTTCAGGTCGATTTCGACAGTTCGGCTTCGCTGGACCGGTTTCGCAAACTGGTCGCGGGCAAGACGCCGGTGATTGCAGCGCTCTACGACCCACCGCTCAAGGTCGTTCGCGAATTGATCCTGGCCGGTGCCCACGACGTTTTGCCGCTGCCAATCGAAAACGCGGAGCTCGAACGGTCTTTGAGCCCAATCCGCGCCGAGATCGACCAACGATCGGCCAGCTCCGATACCAAGTCCGGTAAGATCGTCGTGATGCTCAAGGCAGTTGGCGGGGTAGGGGCGACTTCGCTGCTCACCCAGACTGCGATTAGCTTTGCTCGAAACGCTACGGCACATGGCAGGGAAGCTTGCCTGATCGACTTCGATGTCCAGTTTGGCGATGCGGCGTTCCAACTCGGAATGCGGCCAACCCTGTCCGTGGGCGACCTGATCCAAGCCGGGTCGAGGGTGGATGGCGACTTCCTTCGCGTCACCTCATCGGTCCATTCCAGTGGCCTTCGAGTCATTGCTGCCCCGCCAGACATGATGCCGCTCGAATCATTGTCGAGCGATCTGGTCATTGATCTTGTCACGCTCGCCGCGAAGGAATTCGGGACGGTATTCGTCGATTTGCCGAGCAATTGGACGAATTGGTCGTTGTCGCTCGCCGCGCGGGCAGACGTCGCCTTGCTGGTGACCGAGATGTCGGTTTCCTGCCTGCATCGTGCGCGTCGGCAACTCGATTTGCTGCGAAGCCAGGATCTTGGTGCGCTCGACATCAGGATCGTCGTTAACCGCGTCGAAAAAGGGCTGATGAGGTCGGTCAAGCTTAGCGATGTCCACAAGGCGCTGGGGCGCGACGTTTCTTATACGATGGCCAACGACCATCCCCTGATGCGTTCTGCCATCGACCGCGGCGTGCCGCTGTCGGACATTAAGTCAAAGAGCGCACTCGGCAAGGACATCGAAACGCTCTCAGCCGACCTGGCTTCGATCCTCGGACAGGAAGGCTGAAGCGATGTGGAATGTTCGTAAATCAAGCTCTGAACCCATCGAGCCGGAACAGGATCTTACCGCGTTCGAACAGCATCGCCTCGTCACGATGGGTGACGCCGGTGCCTTCGCCAAACGTGACAGCAATACGGATCTGAAGGTTGAGCTTCACCAGCGTTTGCTGGGACTGATCAACCTGTCCGCGCTCGACCATATGTCGCGCGAACAGATCGAAGCCGAAGTCGGCGATATCGTCGCCGAGCAACTCGCCAAGCAAAACCATGCCCTCAACCAGGTCGAGCGCCGCCAGTTGGTCGCCGACATTCTCGACGAATTGCTGGGGCTCGGGCCGCTCGAACCGTTGCTAAAGGACCCGACGATCACTGACATTCTGGTCAACGGTCACCAGAGTGTCTTCGTCGAACGCTATGGCGTACTCGAAGAGACGCCGGTTCGTTTCAAGGACGAGAAGCATCTCATCCGGATCATCCAGAAGATCGTTTCTGCAGTCGGCCGCCGGGTCGACGAATCCTCGCCGATGGTTGATGCGCGTCTTGCCGACGGCAGCCGCGTCAACGCGATCGTGCCGCCGCTTGCGATCGACGGATCGACGCTCTCGATCCGTAAATTTGCGCGGGTCCCGATCAGCCTCGAACGACTGATTGAGATCGGCAGCGTTCCAAAGCAAGTTGCACAGGTACTCGAAGCGGTGGTGGCATCACGCCGCAACGTACTGATTTCGGGCGGAACCGGTTCGGGCAAGACCACCATGCTCAATGCCATGTCGGCCTATATCGACAATCGCGAGAGGATCGTGACGATCGAGGATTCGGCGGAACTCCAGCTTCAGCAGAAGCATATCGTCCGGCTTGAAACGCGGCCTTCAAATATCGAAGGCAAAGGCGAAATTGGGCAGCGCGACCTCGTCAAGAATGCGCTCCGAATGCGCCCGGACCGAATCATTGTCGGCGAAGTCCGCGCCGGGGAAGCCTTCGACATGCTTCAGGCGATGAATACCGGCCATGAAGGCTCGATGACCACTGTTCACGCCAACACGCCGCGCGATGCCTTGTCCCGCGTCGAACAGATGATCGCGATGAGCGGAATAGACATTTCACCGCGCTCGGCACGGTCGCAGATCGCCTCGGCGATCAACGTCGTCATCCAGGTCGCGCGACTCAACGACGGGCGCCGCAGGCTCGTCAGCCTGTCCGAATTGACCGGAATGGAGGGCGAGATCGTGACCATGCAGGAAATTTTCCGTTTCCGGCAAACCGGGGTCACCGCCGATGGAATGGTGCTCGGAAAGTTCGAAGCGACGGGCATCCGGCCACGTTTCCTCGAGGCGTGCGCCGCCCATGGAATTACCCTTTCCGCCGACCTCTTTCGGCCTGACGCGAAGTACGATTGATGACCAACTCCTGGATCAAGGCACTCATTCTGGTTTGCCTGTTCGGCACGGTAATCCTCGTCGCCGACGTCATGGTCGAACGACTTGTTCGTAGCCAAGGCGCAAAACGTGCGGTGAACTTCCGGTTGAAGTTAATCGGGGAGGGTCGCTCGCACGGCGAAGTGATGACTCTGCTGAGGCGCACCACCGACGTTTCCGCGGGACTTCCGATGTTCCTTCAGGGCGGCGCTCGCAAGCTTGAACGAATGCTTATGGCGTCGCGCATCACCTGGCCCAGAGCGCAGGTCATGACTGCGATAGCCGTCGCCCCGTTCGCACTGTTTCTGTTTGCCGTGCTCGCGATGGTCGTCAGCGGCATGAATTTCGGCGCCGGACGCCTGTTGATGCTCGCGACTTTCTGCCTTGTCGCCGGAGCGTTTCTTCCAATCATGTTCCTGCAAGCCAAGGCAACGCGCGCCCGGCGCAAGGTGCAAGAACAGTTTCCCGTCGCGCTCGACGTCTTTGTCCGCGGGCTCCGTGCCGGGCACCCGATTGCCTCCGCACTCGATCTTCTCACTGTCGAAATGCAGGATCCGATCGGAAGTGAATTCGGCATGGTGGTCGATGAGGTCACCTACGGCTCCGATCTTCGCGATGCGCTGCAGTCGATGGCCGATCGATGGGACTTGGACGATATGCGAATGTTCGTCGTTTCGCTGTCGGTTCAGTCGGAAACGGGCGGCAATCTCGCCGAAATTCTCGAAAATCTCTCGCAAGTTATTCGCGAACGGCAGACGATGATGCTCAAGGTCCGGGCCTTGTCGAGTGAGGGGAGAATGACAGCCGTCATGCTCACCGCACTCCCGATCTTGGCCTTCTCCGCCTTGTTCGTGTTCAATCCCAGCTTCTATCTCGACGTCGCCGACGATCCGGCGTTCATCCCTGGCTTTGCATTTCTCATCATTTTGTACGTGACGGGCTTTGTGTGGATCCGAAAATTGGTCGACCTGAAGGTATAATGGCATGATTGACTTGATCGCCCAGAATTTGCTGCTCAAGCTCATCCTGCTTGCGGCATTGTTCGGCGTTGTCGCCTTCGCCGCTTATCTTCTCGCCATGGCCCTGGGGGCGCGCAGCGCCGAGCGGCGCAGGCTGGTAGAGGGCTTCGGCAATTCCGCGAGTTCGACACCGATGCGTGGCTCGCTTCGCAACGACCAGGTCCAGTCGGCATGGCTCAGTCTCGTCAATGGGATTGAAAAAACCGGTCTCTCGCTGGTCGACACCAACGACAATTCGCTGCGTCAGCGATTGATCGCCGCGGGCTTCGAAAGCGAGCATGCACCGCGCGTCTACACACTGGTGCGACTGGTCATGGTGATCGGTTTACCGATTCTCGTCGTTACCATGTTCTGGACGACCGGATCGGATGTCAGTCTCATCAAGCTATATTTCGCGATCATTCTCGCGGCGGTCATGGGTCTTTATTTGCCCAACATCTTCATTCGGGCGAAAGCAGACCGGCGCCAGCAGGAACTGATCAACGGCTTTCCCGACGCGCTCGACCTCATGTTGGTCTGCGTCGAAGCAGGTCTTGGTCTCGAGGCTGCATTCTCGAGGGTCGGGATGGAAATTGCCGTATCCCATCCGCGGCTTGCCGAACAATTTGGAGCGGTCGTGCTCGAGCTTCGTGCCGGGCGAAGCCACGAAGACGCGCTTCGCAGAATGGCCGATCGCGCAGGCGCGGACGAGATCCGTGCGTTTGCGACGCTTCTGATCCAATCGACAAAGCTCGGCTCGTCGATCGCGCAAACCTTGCGCGTCTATGCATCGGAAATGCGTGAACGTCGCCGCCTTCGTGCGGAAGAAAAAGCGCATCGTTTGCCGGTTCTGATTTCCATTCCGCTTGTCGCCTGCATGTTGCCGGTGATGATCGGTGTATTGATGTTGCCGGCGGCCATCCGCGTCATGCGCGCGGTCATGCCAGCACTAGCAGGGGGATCCTGATGTCCGCACAACGCAATATGCTCGCCGCAATCGCCGTACTCGCGCTTGCCGGTTGCAATGACGCCAAGCTAGCAATCCGATCGGTTCCAGGCACCGCACTTGCGGAAAACGCCACTGCCGACGTTCGCGTTGCCGAAGGGCGGGCGCAGCTTGCGCTTGGCAATGTCGGCTTGGCGCTCGAATCCTTCCGAAAGGCTATCCGCGAAAACCCCGCCAAGCTTGAAGCCTATGTCGGGATGGCCAGCGGGTATGAACGGATGGGGCGCTTCGATCTTGCCGCGAGGCAATATGAAGGCGCGCTGGCGCTCGCACCGTTCAACCGCGACCTCCTTTCGCGCTTGGCCGCCAATCGTGAGGCAGACGGCAACAAGGATGAAGCCGGGCGTATCCGCCGCGAAATGGCTTTGCTCGATGCTCAGGGTTCGGCAATGCCGTCGACCGAGGCGGTCGTAAAAGCGGTTGGGTTTGCCGATCGACTGTCTATGTCGACCGTCGCTGCCGTTGCCGTACCGATGGTTGCTGCTTCGGATCAGCCGCGGTTGGTACGCCTGTCGATGGGTGAAATCGCACTGGTCACGAAGCCGGGCCCATTATGGGAAGAAGCGCGCAAAGCAGTGACGCCTCCAACGAAAACCGTCCGGATCGAATTGCTCAATGCGGCACGGGTGTCGAGGCTTGCTGCACAGACCCGCGACTATATGCGGGCAAGCGGCTGGAGCGACATGGCGATTGGCGATTCCGCGTCCGTGCGCACGACCAGCGTCGTCAAATTTCCCGCGGGCGCACAGTTCTCCGCCATCAGAATTGCAGCGACCCTCGGTGTGAAGGCCGAAATGGACCCGGGCGCGCAGCATATCGTCGTGTTGCTTGGTCAGGATGTCGCAGACCGGGTCAAGCGCGATCGGGTTGCTGCATGATCTGGCCGATCGCGGCAATCATTGCCGCGATGCTGGTGACGGTTTCGCCGGCACAGATAGACCATGCCATCGAAGCCGGTCGGATCGACCAGGCCAGGCTGATGATCGCGCGTGCGATAGAGGAGGGTGCCGATCCGGCATCGCTCGAACCCAGTCTCGCAAGAATTGCCTACAAGAGCGGCGCCTTTGCGGAAGCGTTGGCAAGGGGGGAGGCGATGCTGTCGGCTTCGCCTGACGACGCCGGGATCAACGAGATGGTCGGGTTGGCCGCCCTTGCGCTTGGCGACAATTCAAGGGCGCTGACGGCGCTTGCAAAGGCCACAGCGTCGCCATCGCCATCATGGCGGGCGTGGAACGCGCTTGGTGTGCTCGCCGATCGCGCCGGGGATGCCGCTGAGGCAAGATCGGCTTATGCTCGCGCCCTCGCGATTGCCCCGACCCGTGCTGAAATCGTCAACAATTTGGGTTGGTCGTATTTTCTTACAGGCGATTTGCCGGCCGCGCTGCCCTATTTCGAACGCGCTGCTGCGGCCGATCCGCGTTCCACCTTGTTCGCCGCCAATCGCGACCTCGTGCTGGCGGCGCTTGCCGCCGAATTGCCGCAGCGCAAGCCCGGGGAAGACGCCGAGGCTTATGCCGCACGCTTGAACGATATTGGCGTCGTCGCTCTCGGCCAGCATCAACGGCGCAAGGCCATCGCGGCCTTTTCGCAAGCGATCGAGGCGCACGGTAAGTATTACGACCGTGCGGCCAACAACCTCAAGGCCGCTGAGGCGTCCAAGTGACACTCGTCTTGGGCCCTTTATGGTGCATAGCTGTTCTTGCCTCGCTGCTCCTCGCGGCGGCAGTGCAGGATCTGCTTCAGCTCAAGATCTCAAATCGCACCACATCGGCGATCCTCGCCCTCGCGATCATCACGATACTGATTGTGGGTCCGGGCTGGTTGCTTTGGCAGAATTTGGTGGTCTTGGTCGTGACCTTGTTCGCCGGGACACTGTTGTTCGCCGCTGGAAAACTCGGCGGCGGCGATGTCAAATTGCTCGCCGTGACCGCCTTCTGGTTCGACTTCGCCGGCGCTGGCACGTTCATGATCTCTGTTGCAGTGAGCGGGGGCGTTCTTGCGCTCGCTATTCTGCTCGCGCGCACGATCCGTAAAGGCGCGGAGAAAAGCCGGTTTCTTTTCCTGCGGCCTGGTTCAGGCATTCCCTATGGGGTGGCGATTGCTGCGGGCGCGCTTGTGGCAACGGTCATGCTGCGTGCGAACGAGGCAGTGTCGCGGCCCGACCCGCTGGGCCTGCCGACCATTCGTTCCGCATCCGCTGCTGGAAAAAATGGCTCCCCGAGTTGGATTCGAACCAACGACCAAGTGATTAACAGTCACCTACTCTACCGCTGAGCTATCGGGGAGCGGTCCCGATTCCTCGGGGCGAGGGGCGATATACCGCGTCCGATTCCAAAGACAAGCTTCTTTAGGTGACAAATTGCTCCATCGCGACGCGCTCGTCGAGTGCGTGACCCGGATCGAACAGCAATGTGAGTGCCTTAGTGCGATCGAGATGGACCAGCACTTCGGCGACATCACGCACCTCGAACTGGTCGGCAACAGCTGCCACCGGCCGCTTGTCAGCCTCCAGAACGCGAAGTCCGACCGTGACTTGCTCGGGAAGGATTGCACCGGACCATCGCCGGGGACGGAATGGCGCTAGCGGGGTGAGCGCAAGCATGTTGGCCGATAGTGGCAGGATCGGTCCGCGCGCCGAAAAATTATACGCAGTCGATCCCGCCGGGGTGGCGACCAGCACGCCGTCGCACGTCAATTCGGGCATCACCACGCGGCCATCGACGCTAATTTCGATCTTCGCCGTCTGGCGCATCTGACGGAGCAGGGAGACTTCGTTGATCGCCGGACGCTCGCAGGTGCTGCCGTCGACACCCGTCGCGCGCATCATCAGCGGCGCGATGCGAATTGCCTTGGCGCCGGCAAGGCGCTTGGCGAGTCCCGCCGCTCGCCAGTCGTTCATCATGAAGCCGACGGTGCCGCGGTTCATTCCGAACAACGGGATCGACTGCCCTCGCTCAAGCATCGTGTGCAAGGTCTGCAACATGAAGCCGTCGCCGCCCAACACGACCAAGGCCCTGGCATCGGCGGGCTCGGCCCAGCGGTATGCCTTGCGAAGCGCCGCTTCGGCGCGCTGCGACTCCGGGGATTCGCTTGCCAGCAGTGCAAATCCTGCGGCAGCAAGGTTGTTTCCGTCGGGATCGGGGCGGGGGATCTGGTCGCTCACAAGGCGCGACCATAGGGATTTTGCCGCGTCGCGCCACTGTCCCGTAACGGGGCGCGCGATGCACCGTCCTTTCGTGCCTCATCTGCAACTGCGATAACCGAGACAAGGAGTTGAAGCGTGCAAGTGACTGCGCAGAACCGTGCGTCGGATCGACTGGCACCATTGCCAGAGCCGCGGCCCGACCGCGCGCTCGAGGCGGCCATAGCGAACGACGCCATTGCCATTCGTTTCCAGCCACAGGTGGAAGCGATGAGTGGTCGATTGGCCGGCGTGGAAGCGCTTGCCCGTTGGCCGGGGGCGCTCGGGCCCGCCGACTTGTTCGAGCGGGCGGCCCGTTCAGGGCTAACTGAGCGATTGTCGCGCCACGTCCAGCAAAAGGCGCTGCGTCAAGCAGCAGCCTGGGGGGAAACGCTGGACGGGGTGCGACTTTCACTCAACTGCGTGGCGGAAGACTTGCTTCGGCCTGGCTACGAACGCTGGCTACTCGCCATCTTGCAGGACAGTGGCTTCGATCCTTCAAGGCTGACCCTGGAAATTACTGAAAGTAGTCTGGTCAGCGAATGGGAGAATGTCGGCGCGCGTCTCGACACGTTGCGCGCGGCGGGCGTTGCCATTGCGATCGATGATTTTGGCACAGGCTACGCCAATCTCGCTTATCTGACGTCACTCCCCCTCAATTCGCTCAAGATCGATCGGGGGCTGCTGGCGGACATCGAGACCGGCCGCCGCGATCAAATCGTCGTCAGGACCATGATCGGTCTCGCTCGCGAACTCGGCCTCAAGGTCGTCGTGGAGGGCGTTGAGACGGCCGCACAGCTCGATCTGGTTCGCTTGTGGGGCGGTGACCTCATCCAGGGCTTCCTGATCGCACAGGCGCTGGACACGGACGCACTCACCGCCTTCGCAAGCAGGCAGTCCTAAGCGAGCTCCAATTCCTTCGCTTTGGCCGCAGCGGCGGCAACGCGCGCCAACCCCCGCGAAATCTGCAACGCACCGTTCAGCCGTGATACGCCGTCCGGCCATTCGCGGCTGACCACCAATTTGCTATCCGGACGCAGCTTGGCGGCACCGTTCAAGCGACCGACATACGCCAGCAGTCCGCCAAGATCGGGAAACCCGGTTTCGACGAATGTGACAAGCGCACCCTTGGCCCCCACATCGAGCTTCGCGATGCTGGCCTTCCGGCAGTTGATCTTAGTTTCGACGATCGTCAGCAGATTGGTTGTCTCGGCGGGAAGCGCGCCAAACCGGTCAATCATCTCGGCTGCAAATTCGTCGACGCCGGCGCGGTCTTCCAGATCGCCAAGACGCCGATACAGACCCATCCGAAGATCGAGGTCGGGAACATAAGTTTCCGGAATAAGGATTGGCGCCTCGACATTGATTTGTGGACTGTTTTCTTGCCGTGCCGGATCGGCCTTACCCGCTTTCATCTCGATGATCGCGTCTTCTAGCATCGCCTGGTAAAGCTCGAAGCCGACCTCCTTGATGTGGCCGGATTGCTCGTCGCCGAGCAGATTACCCGCACCGCGAATGTCGAGATCGTGGCTCGCCAGCTGGAAACCGGCACCGAGGCTGTCCAGATTGGCAAGTACCTGTAGCCGCTTCTCAGCGCCTTCGGTCATCTGCCGGTTCGGCGCCGTGGTCAGATAGGCATAGGCTCGAGTCTTCGACCGGCCGACGCGCCCGCGCAGCTGGTACAGCTGGGCGAGTCCGAAACGATCGGCCCGGTGCACGATCAACGTGTTCGCACTTGGAATATCCAAGCCGCTTTCGACGATCGTGGTCGATAGCAGCACGTCATACTTGCGATCGTAGAATGCGCTCATCCGCTCTTCGACCTGCGACGGCGCCATCTGTCCATGCGCTGTGATCGCCTTGACCTCTGGCACCTCTTCGCGGAGCCAGTCCTCGATATCGGCCAGATCGGAAATGCGCGGCACCACGAAGAAGCTTTGGCCGCCGCGATAATGCTCCCGCAGCAGCGCTTCGCGCACGACCACCGGGTCCCAAGGGGCGATGTAGGTCCGCACCGCAAGTCGATCGACCGGCGGCGTCTGGATCACCGACAATTCACGAAGGCCACTCATCGCCATCTGCAGGGTGCGCGGGATCGGGGTGGCGGTCAGGGTCAGGACATGGACGTCGGCCTTGAGCGCCTTCAAACGCTCCTTGTGAGCAACTCCAAAATGTTGCTCTTCATCGACAATGACCAGACCCAAACGTTTGAAATTCAGAGATTTCGAAAGGAGGGCATGGGTCCCGATGACGATATCGACCGTCCCTCTCTCGAGACCTTCCTTGGTAGCCTTGGCCTCATTTGGCGTTACCAGTCGGGACAGCCGACCAATCTCCATCGGGAAGCCTTTGAAGCGCTCGGAGAAGTTGGTGAAATGCTGGCGGGCGAGAAGCGTCGTCGGCGCAATCACCGCGACCTGCATGCCAGCCATCGCCGCAACGAACGCCGCGCGCAACGCAACCTCGGTCTTCCCGAACCCGACGTCTCCGCAGATCAGCCGGTCCATCGGCCTTCCACTCGACAGATCTTCGAGCACATCGCCGATCGCGCGATCCTGGTCGTCGGTCTCTTCGTACGGGAAGCGGTCGACGAATTGCGGAAAGGCACTGTCTACCTGCGCGACCTGGCCCGGACGGGTTGCGCGCGTTGCTGCGACCTTGATGAGTTCTCCGGCAATTTCGCGGATTCGCTCTTTCATCCGCGCCTTGCGGCGCTGCCACGCTTCGCCGCCTAATCGGTCCAGGTTGGCCCGCTCGCTATCCGACGAACCATAACGGGTGAGCACGTCGATGTTTTCGACAGGCACGTACAATTTGTCGCCGCCCGCATATTCCAGCGCAACGCAATCATGCGGCGCACGGCCGACTGCGACCGAAGTCAGGCCGAGATAACGACCAATGCCATGGTCGGAATGAACGACCAGGTCGCCGGGCGACAGGCTGGCAAGTTCGGCGAGAAAGGCATCGGCGCTTTTGCGGCGTTTCTTGCGGCGGACCAAACGGTCGCCAAGCATGTCCTGTTCGGTAAGCACCGCGACATCGGGGGCCGTAAAGCCATGATCCAGCGGCAGGACGAGAAGTGCGGCGTCGGTTTTGGCGCCCAGCGCTTCTTGCCACGTCCGGACCTGACCCAGGCGCGACAACCCATGCTCTTCCAGTAATCCGGACAGTCGTTCGCGAGCGCCTGCACTGTAGCTTGCGAAGATTATCTTCTTTCTTTCTTTCCGTAGCTTGCTGACGTGCTTGACGACGGCTTCGTAGATATTCTCGTTGGCCGCGCGCTCCGGTGCGAAGTCGCGGGCGCCGTCGACGGCGAAATCGATGACACGGTCGCTTGCGGGTTCAGAAAAGGCCGTCGCCAGATGTACCGGTCGTCCGTCTAACGCGTCATCCCATTCGGCCTTCGGCAGATAGAGATCGCGCGGGGCGAGCGGGCGATAGCTGCCTGGTTCGCCGACCATCGCACGTTCGCGATTTGCGAAATAATCGTCGATTGCCTCACGTCTGGCATCGAACGCCTTGTCGGCATTGGAATCGCGAAGGATGACGTCATCTTCGCCCAGGTGGTCGAAGAATGTGGCAAGGCGCTCCTCGAACAGAGGCAGCCAATGTTCCATTCCGGCAAGGCGACGTCCGTCACTGATCGCCTGGTAAAGCGGATCGCCGGTCGCAGTCGCGCCAAACTTCTCGCGATATCGTTCGCGGAACCGTTTGACCGTCTCTTCGTCGAGAAGCCCTTCGCTCGCGGGCATAAGGACGAAAGCGGCGGCCTTGCCGCTCGATCTCTGATCTGCCGGATCGAAGGTACGCATCGTCTCGATTTCGTCGCCGAAGAAGTCGAGCCGTACCGGCTGCGCCTCGCTCGCGGGATAGAGATCGACGATCGATCCGCGCACTGCAAATTCGCCCGCATCGTGGACGCTGTCGGTACGTTGGTAGCCGTTGGCGAGTAGCAGTTGGACCAGCGCATCGCGTTCAATCCGCTCACCTTCTGCAAGCCGTTTGGTGAACTGGCGGATTCGAAATGGCGTCAACACACGCTGGCTCGCTGCGTTGACCGTGGTGACGATCAATTGCGGAGATCTTCGCGGCTGCTGCATTTGGTGAAGCGCCGCAAGACGCTCGGCCATCACACGAAGCGCGGGCGAAGCGCGATCGTAGGGCAGGCAATCCCACGCCGGAAAGCCGATCACCTCGATCTCGGGAGCAAAAACCGGGACGGTGTCGGATATCGCACGCATCGCGGCTTCGTCGGCGGCAATCACGACGGCGCGGCCCTTGGCGGCGCGGGCGAGGTCGCTCGCCAGCCACGGCAGGAAGCCCGCCGGGATGCGCGACAGCGTAAGCGACCGTTCGGCTTTCAGGATGCGCTGCATAGCGTCGCTCATCGCGCAATCCTGATGAAATCAAGTTGTTGAAGCATGCTCAACATTGGCCCCTGGTAACGCGCTGGGGCTTCCGACGTGCCGATCGCCCAGGCCATGATGTCGACATCTTGCTCGGCAAGCAGGTCGGAGACCCAGGCGCGCTCATCATCCGTCCAGGACGCATGGTGGCGATCGAAGAACCCGCCGATCATCATGTCGGCTTCGCGTGTGCCACGATGCCACGACCGGTATTTCAGCGCCTTCAATTCCTCGTCCATGCCGTCCGTCTTCCTTCACGCCAAAAAAACCCGCCGGCGAAAAATCGCCGCAGGTGCCATCTCACTTATGTAGGCAGTCGCGCCGCGTGGCGCTAGGGTCGAGTCAGAATGGGACGCAGCATTTCACAACAGGCCGCCGACGCGGCGTATGGCTGGGGCCGACCGCAAGATTGGGCGGAGGCACTGGCTCTGCTTGCCAAGGCTGCAGGGCAGGGCGAGGAAGGGGCGGCACTACAGCACGATCTCGCGACGCAAATGCCAGTCGCCCAGATGCTGACGCCGCCAACGCCGGAGCGCCTCTCGCCAGTCAGTCGTATCGCTGCCGCGCGCGGCTTTGCGCCGCCAGGGTTCGCCGCGTGGATTATCGATCGCGCAAAGGATCGTCTGGAGACTGCATTGGCAAACGACGCTGTCGGCAATTCTGTCAGGACAGCTACAACCTGCGCGTTCGGTCCGGACGAGCGCGACGTCATCACCGCAATTCTGCAGGAACGCGGTGCTCGTCTCCTTGGCGTTCCTGTCCAATGTCACGAGCCACCCAATGCGATCCATTATTCGCCTGGTGAAGAATATGGCATGCATGTCGACTTTATCGAGCCGTCCGTTCCGCAATTTCAAAGCGAGTTACAACAGCTCGGCCAACGGGTTGGAACGATCGTGACCTACCTCAACGAGGATTTCGAGGGCGCGGAGACGCATTTTCCAGATGCGAATGTCACATTCCGCGGTGCGCCAGGTGACGCAATCTTCTTTGCCAATGTTCTCACCGACGGCACGCCGGATTACCGCACCAGCCATTGCGCGCGCCCGCCAACACGCGGGGAAAAATGGGTGCTTTCCCAGTGGATAAGGGCGAAGCCGTTTCCATTTGGGCAGCCGCCGCAACCCTGACATGCGCCCGGAAATTCTCAATCCCCTGTTCGCCGAAGTGGAGGCCCTCAAGGGCGTCGGACCGGGCGTCGCGAAGTCTTTAGCCCGTCTCGACCTTGCCCGTGCGGTAGACCTGCTGTTCCACCTTCCGACCGGCACGATCGATCGCCTGCGCGTCGAAGAGGTCAACCCCGCGATGGCTGGTCGTATCGTGATCGTCGATGTCACCCCGTTCGAAGCGCGCTCACCGCAGGGCAGGGCGCCTATGCGGATTTTCGCCGCCGATGCAGGCGGAAACACGATTACGCTGACCTTTTTCAACAATCCGGGCTGGGCGAAGAAGCAATTGCCGCTCGGCGAGGTGCGGACCGTGGTCGGAAAACTCGATAGTTACGGTCAGGAACTGCAGATCGTCCACCCAGAGGTGATGACGCCCGACAAAGCCTCGGAGGTCGCCATCCGCGAACCAGTGTATGGCCTTACCGAGGGCATTTCGAACAAACGCATGCGGGAGCTGGCGTTGGCCGCATTGGAGCGCGCGCCCGAACTCGAAGAATGGATCGAGCCTTCGTTGCTTGCGCGTCAGGGCTGGCCGCGCTGGCATCGGGCGCTCGCTGAAATTCATTCCGATCCGGACTCAAACTATTCGCGTAATCGTCTGGCATACGACGAGATTTTCGCGAACCAGCTGGCGCTGCTCCTGCTTCGCCAATCAAGCCGCCGACGGCGGACACGTTCACTTCAGGGCGATGGATCGATTATCGGGAAACTGAACCTTCCTTATAATTTGACGGATGCCCAGCGCCGCGTGATCGATGAAATTCGCGGCGACATGGCGCAGCAGGCGCCGATGCTGCGTTTGCTTCAGGGTGATGTCGGATCGGGAAAGACACTCGTCGCGTTGCTCGCGATGCTCGAGGCAGTGGAGGCAGGGGCGCAGGCGGCAATGCTCGCACCCACCGAGATTCTTGCTCGTCAGCATCTCGTGACGCTTCAGCGGGCGTGCGCGCCCCTCGGGGTCAACGTCGCTATCCTGACCGGACGCGACAAGGGGAAGGTCCGTGAAGCCACGTTGATGGGCCTCGCCGACGGCTCGATCCATATCCTGGTCGGCACGCATGCCATTTTCCAGGAAAAGGTCGCCTACAAGTCGCTCGGCCTCGTCATCATCGATGAACAGCACCGTTTCGGCGTCTCGCAACGCCTCCTTCTCACGTCGAAGGCGGAGCATCCGCCCCATTTGCTTGCAATGACGGCGACGCCGATCCCGCGCACGTTGACGCTCACCCATTATGGCGAAATGGACGTCAGCCGGATCGACGAGATGCCGCCGGGCAGGACACCGGTCGAGACATTGGTCACCTCGGACCAGAAACTGGCCGATGTCGTCGAGGGACTCGGACGGCACATTGATGCCGGAGGTCAGGCCTACTGGGTATGTCCGTTGGTCGAGGAGAGCGAGGCGATCGATGCGGCGGCGGCCGAAGACCGTGCTGCGACGCTTCGTACCCGGTTCGGCTCGGACAAGGTCGGGCTGGTTCATGGCCGGATGAAAGGCCCGCAAAAGGATGACGTCATGGCGTCATTCGCAAGTGGCGAAATCTCCGTTCTTGTCGCCACCACGGTGATCGAAGTCGGTGTCGACGTTCCCAACGCCTCACTCATCGTCATCGAGGGCGCCGAGCGCTTCGGTCTTGCTCAGCTCCACCAGTTGCGCGGCCGTGTCGGGCGCGGCGCGACGCTCAGCCGCTGCATCTTGCTTCGCGGGTCGAACCTCAGCGAGACGGGCAGGGCGCGGCTGGCCCTGATGCGGGAGACCAATGACGGCTTTCGGATTGCCGAGGAGGATCTTAAACTCCGTGGTCCCGGTGAAATTTTGGGTACGCGCCAGTCCGGCGAGCAAGCGTTCCGGCTTGCGACGCCCGACGACGTAACCGTGCTTGCACCGCTCGCGCAGAGCGACGCGCAATTGCTCCTCGACCGCGATGGCGGCCTCGATAGCCAGCGCGGTCAGGCGGCAAGGACATGCCTTTATCTGTTCGAACGGGATGCGGCGGTCGGATTGTTGCGAAGCGGCTAGGCCGCCTTCAGCAAGCCGTGCTTTTTCTTGCCAAGGCTCAGTTTGACCGGTTCGGCTCCGACGGCGATCTGCAATTGTGAATCGGATATCGTCTCGCCGTCCATCTTGACGGCACCTTCGGCAATCTTGCGTTTTGCCTCGCCGTTGGACGCAGTCAGGCCAAGCGCCGTCAGTGCGGCAAGGATGCCGATCGATCCCTCGACTTGGACAGTCGGCAGGTCTCCCCCGGCGACGCCTTGCTCGAACGTCTGTCGAGCGGTCTCTGCTGCGGCGTGCGCGGCCTCCTCGCCGTGGAGCATTGCCGTCGCAGCGCTGGCCAGAGCAATTTTCGCCTCGTTGATCGCCTGGCCTTCCAATTTCGCTAGGTGATCAATCTCTTGCAGACCGATGTCGGTAAACAATCGCAGGAAACGACCGACATCCGCATCGGCGGTGTTGCGCCAGAATTGCCAGTAATCGTACGGGCTCAACTGGTCGGCGTTTAGCCAGATCGCGCCGCGCGCCGTCTTACCCATTTTCTTGCCGTCGGCCGTCGTTATAAGCGGGGTCGTGACGCCGTAGAGGTCCTCGCCGCCGTCCATCCGCCGGGCCAGTTCGATCCCGTTGACGATATTACCCCACTGGTCGGACCCGCCGAGCTGCAGTCGGCAACCCTCGCGCCGCGCGAGTTCGCGAAAGTCGTAGGCTTGCAGGATCATGTAGTTGAATTCCAGGAACGTCAGCGGCTGCTCGCGCTCCAGCCGAAGCTTCACGCTGTCGAAGGTCAGCATCCGGTTGATCGTGAAGTGCTTTCCGACTTCGCGCAGCATGTCGATATAATTGAGGTCGGCCAGCCAATTATCATTGTCGACCATGATTGCGGCGTTCGGCCCGTCGAAATCCAGGAAACGTTCGAACACCTTGCGGATCGACGCGATGTTCAGCTGGATCTGTTCGTGAGTCAGCAGTTGGCGGCTTTCGTCCTTGCCGCTGGGGTCGCCGACCTTGGTCGTCCCGCCGCCCATCAGCGCGATTGGGCGGTGCCCGGCCTGCTGCATCCGGCGCAGCATCATGATCTGCACGAGGCTTCCGACGTGGAGGGACGGCGCGGTGGCGTCGAACCCGATATAGCCCGTCACCTGTTCCTTGGTGGCAAGCGCGTCGAGCCCTGCGGGGTCGGTCATCTGGTGAATGTATCCACGCTCGTCGAGGAGCTGGAGCAGGCTGCTGGCATAGGTCATCGTGCGCGGCCATAGCAAGGCGATTGCCCCCTTGCCAGAAGGCGTTGCGACGTCATGATGTCCGGCATGCTTTCGCTTGTTCCGCACCCGTCCAGTTCGCCGCGCGCCGTACGCGGAATCGACGTTCACCTCGGCCGTTCCCGCAACGGTCTGCATTTCTATTATTTTCTTCGCGGAGATATCGCCAAGATCGTCGTTCCGTCCTTTGCGGGGTCGCGCGTCCGCCGAGACGGCCTCTGGGAAACCACCTGTTTTGAGGCATTCCTGAAGGGCGAGGAGGGCGCCGGCTATGCCGAATTCAATTTTTCTCCTTCTGGTGACTGGGCATCCTATCAGTTTGACGATTATCGCTCGGGTATGCGCAATGCGGCGACATCGGTCGACATTCGCACCGACCGTCTCGACAATCTGCTTGCGGTCGAAGCCCGCTTTCACGCCGATTTTTCAAAGATCTCGCGTCTTTGCCTGTCTGCGGTGGTCGAAGAAGTGGACGGCACGCGCAGCCACTGGGCACTGAACCATGTCGAGGGCGGCGATCCGGATTTCCACGATGATGCTTGCTTCGCGGTCCGTCTCGCGGACATAGCGTAGGCCATGAAACTCGGCATTGAACGGCTGCTCGCCGATCCCTCCCTGCGCACTCCACTGATCGGAAAACGCGTTGCATTACTCGCCCATCCTGCCTCGGTAACGGCCGACCTGACCCATAGCCTCGATGCTCTAGCGGTCAGCGGCGACATTAGGCTCAGCGCTGCCTTCGGTCCGCAGCACGGGCTGAAGGGTGACAAGCAGGACAACATGATGGAAACCCCGGACGAGGTCGATCCTCGGCTCGGCATCCCGGTATTCAGCCTCTACGGGGGTGTTCGACGCCCCACGGCCGAGATGTTGCGGCATTTCGACACCATCCTGATCGATCTTCAGGATCTGGGCTGCCGAATCTATACCTTCGTCACGACCTTGCTCTACGTACTCGAAGCAGCTGCCGAGCATGGCAAAGCAGTATGGGTGCTCGATCGTCCCAATCCCGCCGGACGCCCCGTGGAAGGCACATTGCTTCGTCCGGGTTGGGAAAGCTTCGTTGGCGCCGGCCCCATGGTCATGCGCCACGGCCTGACGATGGGCGAGATGGGTCACTGGTTCATCCGCCACTTCAACTTGGACATCGATTATCGAGTCATCGAAATGGAGGGATATGATCCCGAGGCCGCGCCCGGCTTCGGCTGGCCCAGTGACCGCTTGTGGATCAACCCGTCGCCCAATGCCGCCAACCTCAACATGGCCCGCGCTTATGCCGGCACGGTGATGCTCGAAGGCGCGACGCTCAGCGAGGGCAGGGGCACCACCCGTCCGCTCGAAATGTTCGGCGCGCCCGATCTCGATCCGCGTGCCTTACATACCGAGATGCAGCGCATCGCGCCACAATGGTTGGCAGGCTGCCGCGTTCGCGAAGTGCATTTTGAGCCGACCTTCCACAAGCACGTCGGCGAACTGTGCAACGGCCTGATGGTCCATGCCGAGGGCAACGACTACGATCATCACGCCTTCAAACCGTGGCGCTGGCAGGCGCTGGCCTTTAAGGCGATCCGCAACCTGCACCCCGATTACGACCTCTGGCGCGATTTTCCTTACGAGTATGTCTTCGACAAACTTGCCATTGACGTCATCAACGGCGGGCCGAAGCTGAGGGAATGGGTCGACGACCGAAGCGCCGAACCCGGCGATCTCGACGCGGTCGCGGGTCCGGATGAAGAGCGGTGGCAGGACGAGATCGCGGATCTCCTCATTTACTGACCCCGAGAAGTCTGTCTCCGACCAATGATTGTAGCATTTTGATCAATCGCGAAATGGCCGCGCCGCTCCGTTCAAGATGACGCGAAGTCGATGAATACACCGCAAAGCGTGCCTATTTCTTGCGACTAAGCTCGCGCATCGCATCATCGAGCCCTTCGAGCGTCAGCGCATACATCCGGTCGTTCATCAGCGTGCGCAGGATCGTCGTCGAATGGCTGTGGCCCCAATAGGCTTCGGGCACGGGATTGAGCCATGCCGCCGATGGATATGTGTCGGTCAGGCGCTTGAGCCACACCGCACCGGATTCCTCGTTCATATGTTCGATCGACCCGTGGGCATGGGTGATTTCATAGGGGCTCATCGACGCGTCGCCGACGATCACCAATTTATGGTCGTGGCCGAATTTGTGTAGCACGTCCCAGGTCGGCGTCCGATCGGTGAAGCGGCGGCGGTTTTCCTTCCACAAGCCTTCGTAGATGCAATTGTGGAAGTAGAAATGCTCAAGGTGCTTGAACTCGGTCCGGCAAGCCGAGAATAATTCCTCGCACAGCTTGATATGTCCGTCCATCGACCCGCCGATATCGAGGAACAGCAATAGCTTCACCGCATTGTGCCGCTCTGGCCGCATTTGGACATCCAGCCATCCCTGCCGCGCGGTGCCGTCGATGGTCGCGTCGAGGTCGAGTTCGTCCGCTGCGCCCTCGCGAGCAAAGCGGCGCAGGCGGCGCAGCGCGACCTTGATGTTGCGCGTCCCGATCTCGCGGCTGTCGTCGAGGTCGGCGAATTCGCGCTTCTCCCACACCTTGATCGCGCGGCCATGCCGTCCCGGTCCGCCAATCCTTATGCCTTCGGGATTATAGCCAGAATGACCAAACGGGGAGGTGCCGCCAGTACCGATCCACTTGTTGCCGCCCTGATGCTTTCCTTGTTGCTCCGCCAGCCGCTGCTTGAGCGTCTCCATGATCTCGTCCCACGAGCCCAGCGCCTGAATCTCGGCCATCTGCTCGGGCGTCAGATAGAGTTCGGCGACGGCTTTCAGCCATTCCTCGGGGATCGTTGCTTGCGCATCGCCCAGATCGGAAAGGATGCCTTTGAACGTCTCGCTGAAGATGCGGTCGAACCGGTCCAGCTTGCTTTCGTCGTGAACGAAGATTGCGCGAGCGAGATAATAGAATTGCTCGGGCTCCAGCGCGACAACCTCGGCATCCAGTGCCTCGAGCAGCAGCAAATGCTCCTTCAAGCTGGCAGGAATTCCGCCGCGCCGCAGCGCATCGACGAACGAGATGAACATGAAACCTGCTTTGCCGATGGAAAGCAGCGAAGTCGAGGGCAGGTCGCGTGGTTAACCGGCTGGTTACCAATGGCAGCTACACCGGCCCCAACATCAGTGGGGTGAGTGAAGTTCACATGGCGACGCACGGTCTGGAAGAAGTCACCGAAAATGCGATCCGCAAGGTTGCCCGCGAATGCGGTGGCCTGTCGATCGAGTGCAGCGATGTCGCCGGTTATGTCCAGGACGTCGCCACTCGCATTTCCACCCACTTGAAGACGCTCGACGTCCTTGAGGAGGTCACCAACCAGCTGATGGCCGACCAGGGGCGGGTCAGCGATTCGACCGACGAAGCTCGCATCCTGTCGGAACAGGCCAAAGCCAAGCTCGATTCGGGCCGCGCTGCGATCGAGGGTACCATCGCCGGGTTCCGCGATCTTACTCAATTGGTCGTCCAGCTTGGCGAACGCATGGCCGGCTTCGCAACCGCGATGCACCAGGTCCAGAACGTTTCCTCGACCATCGAAACCATCGCCCGCAAGACCAACATGCTGGCGCTCAACGCCACCATTGAAGCGGCACGCGCCGGAGACGCGGGGCGCAGCTTCGCAGTCGTCGCTGCCGAAGTGAAGAAACTTGCCCATGATACCCGCGCCGCGACCAGCCAGATTGGCCTGACCATTGGCGAACTAACCCGCGAAGCGAGCGCCGTCACGAGCGAAATCAAGACCGGTGTGGAGCGCAGCCACGCCGCCCAGTCGGGCATCTCGCAGATCAGCGAGACCGTCCGCGAAGTCAGCGAAATCGTCGACATGGTCGATCGTCAGACCGAAGGCATCGCGCATTCGACCAGCATGATCCAAACCAGTGTCGACCGGGTGAAGGCCGGCCTGACTGATTTCGCCCAGGACGCCCGCGAGAATGGTGGTCAGTTGCTGAAGGTCGAACGCCGTCTGACCGATGTCGAGATGATGGCGAACACCATGCTCAACACGCTCGCCAATTCGGGTGCTGAGATCGACGACACGCCAATGATCCTGAAGGCTCAGGACTACATGCGCCAGATCGCCGCCGTCATTGAGCATGCCGTCGATCACGGTGACATCGCACTGGCCGACGTGTTCGACCGCAATTACCGCGAACGTCCCGGCTCGAACCCCAAGCAATATGACACGGCGTTCTGCGCAACGGCCGACGCTGTGGTCCAACCGATCCTCGACCGCATCGTCGATGGCGACAATCGGATTATCGGCACCACGATCGGCGACGAAAACGGGCATTTGCCAACCCACATGGGCGACCGGTCGCAGCCGCAAGGTGATGATCCAGTCTGGAACGACGCCCATTGTCGCAACCGCCGCATCTTGATCGACGACCAGACGCGCTTTGCCCATCAGTCAAACGAGCCGACGCTGATGACCTATCTGATGACCCGCGGCGACGAATTGATCGCTGTGAAGAACGTCTACGTTCCGTTGTTCATCAAGGGGCGCCGCTGGGGCAATCTCGAACTCGCCTACCGCGACGACTCCTGAGATTCAGGCACCTAACGCGCGCTCGAGATCAGCGATCAAGTCAGCCGCGTCCTCCAGGCCGATATTGAACCGCACCAGCCGTTCACCTTCTTCGAGGGAAGGGCGCGAAAAGCCGCGATACGCCATAACCAGGCTGGTGACGCCGCCCCAGCTGTAACCGATGGGGAATAGGGTCAGCGCATTCACGAAGCGTTCGGTCTGCACCCATTCCCAGTCGCGGAAAATGACCGAAAAAATTCCTGCCGAACCATGGAAATCGCGCTTCCAGACTTCGTGCCCGGGGCATTCCGGAAAGGCGGGATGGAGGACATATTCGACCTCGGGCCGGCCCCGAAGCCAACGCGCAATCTCCAGCGTGGTGCGCTCGATAGCGGCCATTCGCAATCGCATCGTCGGCAGGCCGCGCAGGGCAAGCGAGCATTCGTCGGGCGACACGCCCTGACCAAGGATCTGGTGCGCCTTGCCAAGTCGCTCCGCCAAGTCGGCGTCCCGTGTTGCAACCGAGCCCATGAGCAGGTCGCTGTGGCCACCGACATACTTGGTCAGCGCCTGGATCGACACATCCGCGCCAAGGTCGAAGGCGTTGTTGAAGATGCCGGCACCATAGGTATTGTCGGCCACGACCGTAACGCCGCGGGCGTGTGCTGCATGCGCAATCGCTGGCACGTCCTGCACTTCCATCGTCACCGAACCCGGGCTTTCGCACCAGATCAATCGGGTATTTTCGCGGATGAGGTCGCCGATGCTATCGCCAGCCATCGGATCATAAGCTTCAACTTCAACCCCGAATTTCGTCATCATGTCCCGGCCGATCCGCGCGTTCGGTCCGTAGGCGCTATGGGGAACGAGAACATGATCGCCATTCTTCGTCAGCGCGAGATAAACCAAGGCAATGGCGGCGAGTCCGCTGGGCAGCAGGAGGCAATCTTCCGCGCCCTCCAGTTCGGCTATTCGAAGCGCTAGTTCACGCGTCGTCGGGGTGCCGTGCAGACCGTAGGTGTAGTCGCCCGCAAGGCTCGCCTTGTCATGAGCGTCGGCTATTGTGTCGAACAGGACGGTCGACGCGCGGTAGACTGGCATCGACAGCGATCCGAAGTCGCGTGAAGCGTGTTCATCGGGATGGATCAGCCGGGTCGCCGGTCCTTTGTCCGGACGATCCGTCGCCATCCTATCCCTGCCGCCGCGCCATGAAGGCCAGCCGTTCGAACAGCATCACGTCCGCTTCATTCTTGAGCAGTGCGCCATGGAGCGGTGGGATCGCCTTCGTCGGGTCGCGATTCTGAAGGACGTCGAGTGGCATGTCCTCGTAAAGCAGCAGTTTTAGCCAATCGATCAGCTCGCTGGTCGATGGCTTTTTCTTCAGGCCAGTAACCTCGCGGATTTCATAAAAGATATCGAGCGCGCGGCTGACCAGGATTTTCTGGATGTCGGGGAAATGGACCGCGACGATTTTCTCCATCGTCTCGCGGTCAGGAAAGCGGATGTAGTGGAAGAAACAGCGGCGAAGGAAGGCGTCCGGCAATTCCTTTTCATTGTTCGAAGTGATGACGACCACCGGACGATCTACCGCTCTGACCGTCTCGTTGGTTTCGTAAACATGGAATTCCATCCGATCGAGCTCCTGCAGGAGATCGTTCGGGAATTCGATGTCGGCTTTGTCGATTTCGTCGATCAGCAGCACCGGAAGCTGTGGAGCGGTGAACGCTTCCCACAATTTGCCGCGCTTGATGTAATTTCCGATGTCGTGAACCCGCTCATCGCCGAGCTGGCCGTCGCGAAGACGGGCGACGGCATCATATTCGTACAGACCCTGGACCGCGCGGGTGGTCGACTTGATGTGCCACTCGATCAGCGGCGCGCCTAGCGCACTGGCGATCTCGTGTGCCAGCACGGTCTTGCCGGTGCCAGGCTCACCTTTGACGAGGAGAGGGCGCCGCAGCTTGACGGCGGCATTGACCGCGACCTTGAGGTCATCGGTCGCGACATAATCCTTGGTGCCTTCGAAACGCATGTGCATCGCCTATCGGCGGCGTGCTCGTGCGGCAAGCGCTAGAAGTGTTCGCGTGCCTCGGCGCGGGCGTGCAAAAGGTCAAACAAGGCGCGATGCTGCAGCAGTAGCTGCTCGGCGCCGAACGCCAGCGCGCGTTCGCTTGCCATTCCATCGGTGCCGTCGGCCATGACCGACGCGACCGAGTCATCGTCGGGAAGGGTGCAGTCCGGTGATTCCATCCCGCTTCGCGCGGCGGCATGGTCGAGTATCGGGCGGATGACCTTCCACTCCTGGACCATCGCTGCTGCGGCACCAAGCGCGCAGCCGCGCCGTTCCGACTTGGCGAGCGTTTCGATGGCATGGCGCTGGGCGACCAATGCCAATTCGGTTTGCGCGGCTCCGGGCGTCGAGGGAAGCGGTCCGACTGATGCGGTCAGGCGAACGAGGTAAAGTCGCTCGCGATCGAATGCGTCGGCTGCTTGGCGAAGCCAGTCGCGTACGGGGCCGATCGGAGCGTTGGCCATCGCCAGGTCGGCAAGACCGGGCAAACGACCGTGGATCGCGCACATCAGGTGGACGGCGTCGGCCAGATTGCGGGCCGAGGACGGACCACTCGCGCTGACAAGGGCATCGCGAAACGCATGACGGCCAGACCCCTCATCAGCAACGCGCGCTAGCTGCGCCGCGACGATTCTTGGTCTTGGATTTGATACGGCCGGCATGGTCGCCATGTCCCTCCTTCTCCCTATATTCACTAACTTGCAGGGAGGTTCGTAACGGACGGACGTAAAGACGCGGTTTAAGGCGCGGTAAGGAACTGGCAGGATTGGTTACGATCCGTACCGGAACGGGACGTTCAGCTACGATAGAGTGCCGGAAGCTCCTTTTTCAGCGCGCGGACCTTCGCGACATCATTGGCAAGAATGTACGGGTGCATCGGGTTGCGTCGCATGAAATCCTGGTGACTGCGCTCCGCGAGATAGAATTTGCCACTCTCCAGACGGGTGACGATTGGCTTTCCGTACACGCCGGCTTTGCCAAGCTGCCCGATATAATCGCGCGCGACATATACCTGTGCCGGCGATTGCGGGAAAATCGCCGAACGATAGCTGGGGCCGCTATCGGGACCCTGTCGATTGAGCTGGGTCGGATCGTGTGCAACGGAAAAATAGACCTGAAGCAACGTGCCGTAACTGATTTGTTTCGGGTCAAAGACGATCCGCACCGCTTCGGCATGGCCGGTCCGTTCGGTGCTGACCTTGGCATAGGTCGCGTCCTGGGCGCTGCCCCCGGCATATCCCGACTGGACCGTCTTCACGCCTTTCACATGTTCGAACACGCCTTCCATGCCCCAGAAACAACCGCCGGCAAGGATCGCCACCTGGTCGCCAGCGGATGCCGGTACATCGCGCGCAGGGGCGGGAACCGTCCGAGCGTCGGCAGATGAGCAGGACGCCAGGGCGAATGTGGCAACGGCGATGAACAGACGCATCAAAAGTCTCCTTCGCCTCAAGATACGATACACGACGCAAATCGGTTACATTTGCCGTAAATATTTTTGCTGAGTGCCCCCGGTGCTCTGAACGCAGGCAAGTTCGGACTTTACGCGGTATCGCGGATTGCCCAAGGCAGGGACCATGGATCGCGCATTTTTCAGCCATCTTTCGACTATTGCCAGGGCTGCTATCGCGGCTGCCGTGAATGACGGTATCCGGTCCCACGACAAGGGAGCGGGCGGCGCGTTTGATCCAGTGACTGATGCCGATCGCGCGGCAGAACAAGCGCTTCGCACGGCAATCGGTGAACAGCACCCCGACCATGGGATCTGGGGCGAGGAATTTGGCTGGAGCGGGGAGGGCGCTGCGGTACACTGGAGCCTCGATCCGATCGACGGAACGCGCGCCTTCATTTGCGGTCTGCCAAGCTGGGCCGTGCTGGTCGGATTGCTCGATTGCGGCGAGCATGTCGCCGGAATGATCGATCTTCCGGCGCTCGACGAGAAGTTGGTTGCGATAAACGGTGAAACGAAACGCAATGGCGTCACCGTTCGTGCCAGCGGGTGCAGCAGCCTTCAGGAAGCACGCTGGTCGACGACCGACCCGTTCCTGTTCGCGGAGGCGGAGGCGGGGCAGGTTGAGCGCGTGCGTAAAAAAGTCCGCCTCGCCCGTTACGGGCTGGACGCGATGGCCTATGCGCGGGTTGCAACAGGGGAAATCGACCTCGTCATCGAAAGCGGCCTGAAGTCACACGATTACGATGCGCTGGTCGCGGTCATTCGTGGTGCCGGGGGGCACATTGGCGATTGGGAGGGTGGGGACCACCTTGCACCTGGCCGGATTGTCGCGGCAGCGACGCGCGCGCTCTACGACGAGGCGGTCGCGACCCTGTCAGCGTGACGTTCCTTGAGAGTTGTGACCACATCCTCCCACGAACTTCCGCCGACTTGCAGCAGCAATGTCAGGTGATAGACCAAATCGGCGGCCTCGTTCGATAGTTCATCGGAATTGCCGACCATCGCCGCAAGCGCGGTCTCGACGCCTTCTTCGCCAACCTTCTGCGCGATGCGCTTGATTCCCGCGGCAACGAGGCGAGCGGAGTAGCTCTCGTCAGCATCGCCAGCGGAGCGCGCACGGACGATGTCGCCCAGTTCGGCGACGAAGCCGGTGCCGGGCGCACCGTTGCTGCCAAAGCAGCTGGCAGATCCGGTGTGACAGGTGGGGCCTTCGGGGACCGCGAGAACGAGCAATGCATCTCCGTCGCAATCGGCAGTCACGGAACGTACGGCGAGGCGGTTACCGCTGGTCTCGCCTTTCATCCAATAGCTTTTGCGTGACCGGCTGAAAAACGTGACGAAGCCGCTCTCGATTGTTCGGCGCAGCGCATCGCGATCCATGTAACCGAGCATTCGCACCTCTCCGCTCATTGCATGCTGCACGATGGCCGGCAGCAAGTCGTCCATTTTGCCCCATGCAAGCGTGTCCATATCGATCATCGACGCACCTCAATCTGTTGCTCGGCAAGGAATTCCTTGAGATCGGTGATGGCGATCTGGCGATCGTGGAAGACGGACGCGGCGAGTGCACCGCTTGCACCTGCCCGAAACGCAGCCGCGAAATGCGCTGTTGTGCCGGCACCGCCGGAAATGATGACCGGCACATCGACCGCTTCGACCAAGGAAGTGAGTTGGTCGAGATCAAAGCCGCTTCTGACGCCGTCGCGGTTCATGCAGTTCAGGACGATCTCACCAGCACCCAATCCTGCCGCGCGGACAGCCCAATCGATTGTCGAGCGGCCGCTGTCCTGCATTGCATCAGGTCGCCCACTATATTGCTTCACACTCAGTTGCCCATCGTCGCCGCGAAGGCTGTCGATGCCCAGCACCACGCACTGCCGACCAAAGGCGGCGGCAAGCTCAGCGAGTAATTCGGGACGTTCCAGAGCGGGTGAATTGACGCTGACCTTGTCCGCGCCAGCACTTAATACCGAACGCGCAGTCGCTACGTCGCGGATCCCGCCGGCGACCGAGAACGGAATATCGATGATCGCAGCAACGCGCTCCACCCAGTCGATGTCGATGCTTCGTGCATCCGCGCTTGCCGTGATGTCGTAAAAGACGAGTTCGTCGGCGCCCTCGTCGCGATAACGAATAGCATGGTCGACGATGTCGCCGACATCGCGGTGGTCGCGAAACTGCACGCCTTTGACGACCCGGCCCTCGGCAACGTCGAGACAGGGAATGATCCTAGCTGCGGGCATGCGCGACTCCCTCGGCAACTGTAAATCGTCGCTCCCAGATTGCTTTGCCGACGATTGCGCGAGCCGCACCGGAATCGCGAAGCTTCGCGAGGTCGGAAAGTTCGGTAACGCCGCCCGATGCCTGCAATTCGATCGTCGGATAACGCGCGGCAATTTTAGTCGTCAATCCGGCGTTTGGACCGTCCAGCATCCCATCCTTGGCAATGTCGGTGACGAGAAGGTGGCGGACGAGCGGAAATCGCGACAACACTTCGTCCAGGGTCTCGCCCGATCCGCGCTGCCATCCGTGCGTCGCAACAAGGGGCGCGCCGTTTTCCATTCGAACATCGAGCGCGAGGGTCACGTGATCCGGGCCGGCGTTGCGCAGGATTGCCGTAAAGGCATCGGGATCGCTCAGCGCCAGACTGCCGATCACGACGCGGCGAACGCCCGCTTCGAGCATCCTCAAGACCTGCGCTATCGTCCGAAATCCTCCCGCAACCTGCAGGTCTAGGCGCTTCTGGGCGGCGAGGCGGATCAGCAACGCATGCTGTCGAGGCTCGCCTGCCTTCGCTCCGTCAAGATCGACGATGTGCGCTTCGCGCGCGTCGCTTGCCGCGAAATCCTCGAGTGCTGCTTCTGGATCGTCGGAGTATGAAGTTTCGCGCGCGAAATCGCCTTGCTGCAGGCGAACGCATCGTCCGTCGATCAGATCGATGGCAGGAAGAAGGATCATGATTCCAGAAACGCTCTGAGAAAGGAGGCGCCCGCTGAGGACGAACGCTCTGGATGGAACTGCGCGCCCCACAGATTGTCCTTGCGAACAGCGGCCGGAATGGTAGCGTTCCCGTATCGCGTTCGCGCTGCGGTGAACTCGGTGTCCGGACAGGCAAAACCGTGGGCAAAATAGACGTAATCGCTCGCCGTCAGCCCCATCCCCTCGACAACGCCATCCAGTTTCGACCACCCCATGTGCGGGACGGGAAAACCGGGCGCAGGAACGAGAGCGTGGACATTACCGGTCAACAGCTCGAGCAGATCGGTGCCGCCATCTTCGTCCGAACGATCGAACAGCAGTTGCATGCCCAGGCAAATGCCGAGCGTGGGTGCGGCGCGCGCGCGAAGAACAGGTATGAGGTCTGCCTCAGACAATCGCCGCATCGCTACCCCGGCAGCGCCGACGCCTGGCAAGACTAGATGCCGTGCCGAGGCAGCGACGGCAGGCTCGGCGGTAAGGGCGCAGGTGGCTCCCAGCCGCTCGAATGCAAGCGCGACCGACCGGGTGTTCCCGTAGCCGAGGTCGAGAATGTTGATGTCGCTCACAACATTCCCTTGGTCGAAGGGAGCGCGTCGCCGCCGCCACCAATCGACAGTCCCTGTCGCAAGGCGCGGCCAAAGGCCTTGAAGCAAGCTTCGACCTTGTGATGATCGTTGTCGCCGGAAACGCGAACATGGATTGCAGCACCCAGACTGTCGGCGATGCTGCGGAAAATGTGCGGGACCATCTGTGTCGGCAGGTCGCCGACCGACGGCGTAGCGAATTCACCGTCAAACTTCGCGTAAGGGCGTCCGGACAGGTCAATCAGCACCTGCGCCTCTGTCTCGTCCATCGGCAAGGCAAAACCGAAGCGTCCGATTCCGCGCTTGTCGCCGAGCGCGCGTTTCAGGCCTTCGCCAAACGCAATGGCGATATCTTCGACACTGTGATGCGGGTCGATGTCGGTATCGCCGGTGCAGGCCAAGACGAGGCTAAATCCCGCGTGTGCGGCAACTTGGTCGAGCATGTGGTCGTAGAAGGGGATGCCGCTGGCAATGCGCCGCGGCTCGGCGTTGTCGAGGTCGATGCTCAGCGCGATCCGGGTTTCCCTGGTGTCGCGGATCACGTCGGCGCGGCGGGTTGCCCGTGCGCTGGAAATCCCGAACACTGCCAGCATCGCCGCATTTTCCTCCTCGGTGCCGACGGTGATCCTGACACCGCCGGGCGCGGCATTGGGGCGGAAGCGAACGCGTACCGCTGCGGCGGCGAGCCGGCGGGCGAGCGCCTCGGCGTCATCGACTTCGAGGAACAGAAAATTGCCGCCTTCGCAAACCGAACCGATTTCCCGCACGGTGCTGAGCTGCGCCGCGAGACGGGCGCGGTCTCCAAGGAGCCGCGAGACGCGTTCCGCATGTACCGGCATCCGTTCGGGTCCTAGCGCGTCAAGCGCTGCAGCGATCGATGGCGAAGGCAGAGGGTAAGGAGGTGAAACCTTGGCGAGAAGGTCAATGATTTCGCGACTGGCGATCGCGCAACCAATTCGCGCACCGGCAAGACCATATGCTTTCGACAGCGTGCGCAGGACGACCAGATTTTCGATGGTGCCGGTTTCCGGTGCCATGCTCGGCGCGTCGCTGAACTCCCCATAAGCTTCGTCGGCCACGACCAGCGTGTCAGGAAGAGCCTTGGCAATCATACGGATGTCGGCCGGGTCGATCGGCGAGCCCGTCGGATTATTAGGCGTGCACAGGAAAAGCAGCTTCGGCGAAGTCGGCGCGACCGCTTCGAGCACCGCTTGCGCATTGAAAGAAAATCCGTCGGCCAAGCGCGCGCGGACCACGGCGGCGCCTTGGATCATCGCGAATTGGGCGTAGGCGGAGAAGGTCGGCTCGACCACCGCAACTTTGTCCAGTCCCGGGCGACAAAAGGCTCGGATCAAGAGGTCGATGGCGTCATCACTGCCGCGCGCCACCCACAGCCGTTCGGAATTTACACCGTAAAGGTCGGCAAGGCGTTGGCGCAGGATCGCCGGTTGTGGCTCGGGGTATCGATTGATCCCTGACTGGCCCTGAACCAGCGGCATGAACGGGTTCTCGTTCGCATCGAGGCGAACCGTGCCGGGCAACGGCGCACCTGCGATATCAACCGACGGCAGGACAAGGATCTCCGGACGCGCCAAACGTTTGGCGATGCTCATGCTTCGCTCCTCGCCTCGGCAGCGCGGGCATGAGCCTCAAGCCCTTCTAGGCGCGCAAGGATGGCGGCCGGTGCAGCGAGCTGAGAGGCGGCACGCGGACTGATCCGTTGTACCGTCACGGCCTTCATGAAGGTCATCGTCGACACACCGCCGGTAAAACGCGCGGCACCATCGGTCGGCAGGACGTGGCTGGAACCGGCAAGATAATCTCCGAAGCTCTCCGCCGCCTGATGGCCGACGAAAATCGCGCCCGCATTAACCACCGATGGAACCAGCGAAGCAGCGTCCAAGCAGGCGAGCGACAAATGCTCCGGACCATAGAGATTGGCAATCGAGACTGCTTCCATCAGGTCGGAGCAAAGGATGTAACGCTCCGGGGCAAAAGCGCCGCCCATGTCGACCGATTGGCGCGCCACTTCCTGCGCCACCGCGTCGAGGGTCTCACGCAGCGGGGCGACGAGCAAGACTTGTGCCTGAAGGTCATGCTCGGCTTGGCTGAGCAGGTCGGCAGCCACCGTTGCGGGATCAGCACTGTCGTCGGCGATTATCATTAATTCGCTAGGGCCCGCGGGAAGGTCGATACCGGGACCTCCGGAAATAGACGAGACGAGCGACTTCGCCGCCGCGACCCACGCGTTGCCTGGCCCACAAATCCGGTCGACGGCAGGAATATCGCCGGCGCCAAAGGCGAGCGCCGCGATCGCCTGCGCGCCACCCACCGTCCAGATCGCGTCGATACCGCAGCATTCGGCGGCGAACGCGATGGCAAGATCAAGCCCGCCATCGGTGCGGGGCGGCGTGGCGACGGTGATTGCCTGCACGCCGGCAACACGCGCCGGAATGGCGAGCATCAGCAACGTGGAAAACAAGGGTGCCTTGCCGCCCGGTACATAAAGCCCGGCTTTCTCGATCGCGCGCCATTGCTTGGCGACACTCAGGCCGGGGTAGGGGATCACCTCGGTATCCCGCGGCAAGGTCTGGCGATGGAAGGTTTCGATATTGCGTGCCGCCAAGCGGATCGCGTCGAGAGCCTCGGGCGCCAGCGTCTCACAAGCAAGTGCGGCGAACGGTCCAACCGCAACGCGTTGGGGCGGTGCGCCGTCGATCCGCTGCGCGTGCGCAACGAGGGCCGGCCAGCCATTTTCACGGACATCTTCCACGATTTTGCGAACCGAGGTCAGCAGGGCCTCGTCATCGCGGCCGCGCGGCCGGGCGAGCGCCTCGCTGCGCGTGGCGACATCGGACCAATTGTAATACTTCACAGCATCATCTTTTCGATCGGCATGACCAGGATCGCCGACGCTCCCGCGCCCTTCAGCTTTTCCAAGGTCTCCCAGAATACCGATTCCTGGCACACAGCCTGAACGGCAAAGTGACCCGGACGTCCGACCAGCGGGATGACCGTTGGTGCTTCGGCGCCGGGGAGGATCCGGCTAATCGCGTCGAGGGACTCCTCCGGCGCATTGAGCACGATATATTTGCTTTCAGCTGTCGCGATGACCCCGTCGATCCGGGTCCGCAATGCTTGCACC
Organism: uncultured Alphaproteobacteria bacterium; assembly: GCA_963784395.1. Taxonomy (GTDB): domain Bacteria; phylum Pseudomonadota; class Alphaproteobacteria; order Sphingomonadales; family Sphingomonadaceae; genus Sphingomicrobium. The sequence goes on from CAWARI010000001.1 coordinate 114,978, forward strand.
TTTTCTTCATGCGCGGCGTCGATCGGCTTTAGCGAGCGAACCAGTACTGCCTCGCTCTCGAAAACGTCGGCAACCGGTGCGAGACCATTGGCTTCGAGCGTCGCGCCGGTTGAGACGAGGTCGCAGACGAAACGGGCGATGCCAAGACGCGGTGCAAGCTCGACCGCTCCGCGCATCGTCACGATGTCGGCGGATATTCCCTGCTCGGCTAGAAACCGCTCGAGCAGGCGCGGATAGCTGGTCGCGACTCGTTGGCCATCCAGCATCTTGAGCTGGAAGAAATTGAGGCTGTCGGGCGCTGCAATCTTCAGGCTGCATTTTCCGAAGCCCAGCCGTGCGACTTCCTCGATCCGCCGCTCTGGAAGGCCGAGCGTATACTCCTCGAGGACATTCTGTCCTACGATGCCAAGCTCGCAAACTCCATCGGCGACGAACGTCGGAATATCGTCATCGCGCACAAACATCAGGTCGAGCGGAAAATTTTCGGCCCGCGCAGTCAGGTGATTCTTTCCACCTTGGCTGATCCGCAAACCGGCATCCTTGAGCAATTGCCGGGATTGATCGCTCAGGCGTCCTGACTTCTGGATGGCGATATGCAGGCGATTACGATCGGGACTCATTTTTTACCACCCTTTAGACGGTCTAGAACGAGGCGATATCCGCCATTCACTTCCTGTTTCAGGAAGCGGGCGACGCGCACGATGGTGGTCGTGCTCACGCCGGTTTGGTCGTGGATGTCGCGGTACGTCAGTAGACCTTCGTCGAGCATCTGAGCGACATGCCACCGCTCGCTCAGGGCATGCAGTTCGGCGGGCGTGCAAAGGTCAACCAGAAAGGCTTTCGCCTCTTCTTGATTTTTCAGAACGACCAGGCCAGCCGCCAGATTGTTTACAAGCGTGGCCCGAGCGTCTGACAAAGGTGTTTCAAAGGTCATGTTGTTACAGCGTGTTAAAACAATGGAACGCTCAACTAGCGACGCTTCCCGCTTCGTTCAAGGGGGCAGGGATCTTTGAGGTCGAAAGGACGGCGAATTCACTGCCGCGACTTTGCGGGCCACGTCTGAAGCGTCGGATCATATGCTGGCGAACCGCTTGATTGACGACACGTTAGGAAAGCAGAAGCGTAACTCACCTTGGAGAATCTTAGATCGCCAGTGGAATAGCAGTTAACCTCGCTCCGGTAACCAAATGCGGACGGTCTGAATGCGGCCACCTCCAGACGTTCGAAGCGGCCAGGTGTAGTGTCTGCTTTCGACCCATTGCGAACGTTAGTCATCCGGGTAAACTAGACGAAAAGGGGATACTCGTGTCGTTCCTGCCAATTCTTGCTTTACTTGCCGCCCAGGCAAGTGCGCAGGCCGTTTCGCCACCCATTATCGACATGCACATGCATGCCTGGTCGCTAAGCGAGTTCGGCGGCCAAAGCGTGCCCGCCTGCGTCGGCGCCGAAGGCGTCGAAATGCACGGGATCGACCCGGCCAAGCCATTTGACTTTGCCGCCCAGGTAAAGTGCAAAGTCATGATTCAGTCGCCAGCAACAGATGCGGCGGTGTTGGCAGAGACCATCGCTAAGATGGAGCGATTCAATATCGTCGCCGGGGTAATTGCCGGAGACCGATCGATCGTCGCATCGTGGCGCAAGCAACACCCTGACCGTTTCATTCCTGCGGCCAACTTCTTCACTGATGAGGGGTTGCCGCCCGTCGCGCGCGTGGCGGCTCTTGCAACGCAGGCTCGGAGCGGGGAAACGAAGGTCTTTGCTGAGATAACGGCGCAATATCGAGGGCTTCGTCCGGATCATCCGGCGCTTGAGCCCTTCTACGCCATGGCAGAGCGCCTCGACGTGCCGGTGGGCATTCACATGGGATACGGAGCGCCTGGCGGCCCTTATTGGGTATATCCAAAATATCGCGCTGCCCTAGGCAATCCGCTGCTGCTCGAGGACCTGCTCGTCCGGCACCCGAAAATGCGCGTTTATGTCATGCATGCCGGCATGCCGATGGTCGACGAGATGATCACGTTGATGAACGCCCATCCCCAGGTCTTCGTCGACATTTCAGCGGACAATTGGGGTGTTCCCCGGAAGGAATTTCATTTTATCCTCAAGCGCCTTACCGATGCCGGTTACGGCAAGCGAATAATGTTCGGCAGCGATCAGATGGTGTGGCCGCAAACCATCGAAGTCGCGATCGACGCGATTACAAGCGCCGACTTCCTCACTGAGGAACAGAAGCGCGACATCCTCTACAACAATGCCGCGCGGTTCCTCCGTTTGACCAAAGAACAAATTGACCGCCATCATCGGCGTTAGCGTCGAACCCGAGTGTCCGTTTGCCACCCAAAGCTGACTCTAGCGCTTCATTTCACCGACCGTAGAATGGGCGACAGCGGTCCGCTCCGGGCCAAACGTCGGATACGCCGCCAACCGAGCGGAAATCGCCTTTGCGAGTTTCATCGCCGCTTCGTCGGCCTTTGAGGCGGTCTTCCCCGCCAAGTCTGCCCGGGTCCCCCTGCTTGCCAGCTTGATCGCAATGTAGGCCAGGTCAGCGACCTCGTCTTGAGCGAGTCGTCGCCATCCTCGTCCACCATTGTCGAAAGGGTCATCGATTCGCATGGCGGTCAAATGAAACAAAAAGGGAACAGAAGGCTAGGCGCTTTCAACCGGTGCGCTTAGATTTCCAGTGCTTCGGAAAGCTCGAGCGCGTCATCGAGCTCCACCCCAAGGTATCGAACCGTGCTCTCAAGCTTGGTGTGACCAAGCAGCAGCTGACAGGCTCGAAGGTTGCCCGTCTTACGATACAGCATCGAGACCTTTGTTCGCCTCAGGCTGTGCGTTCCATATGCTGCCGGCTCCAGGCCCGCCAGAGTGACCCAGCGCTTGACCAGTCGAATGTACTGCCGCGTGCCCAAATGCTTCTCGGGATGCATCCGACTGGGGAAGAGCCAATCATTCGCATACGTCGGCTTCCGCCCCAGCCATGCTTGCAGCGACCGCCGTGTTTGCTCGGTGATCTCGAACTGGACTGGGCGCCCCGTCTTTTGTTGGATGATGGTCCCGCGACTGCGAAGCGCTCCGGCCGTCAGCACGTCTGCCACCCTCAGTGAGACGACATCACAACCGCGCAACTTGCTGTCGATCGCAATGTCGAACATCGCCAGGTCACGCACTCGTCGCTCGAGTTGCAATCGCACACGGATCGACCAGACGTGCATAGGTCGAAGAGGAAGCTTTGCTCCGACGATTCTGTGAGGCGAGATTGACTGGCTCATCGTTGGCTCCCTGGCTGAATGCAGGGTTCAACTCTCCAGCCGCCGAGTCAGGTCTCAAGCGATTTTCGACGCCAACTTTAACGCGGCGCTAG
>CAWARI010000002.1:0-646999 GCA_963784395.1 uncultured Alphaproteobacteria bacterium
CGGACGTTACGTCGTTAAGGACCAAGCACGACCTTACGCCGCCGGAGAGAAGTAATGCACGGGCAAAAGAAGAGGCGAAAGCGCACAATCGAGGGCGAAGCCACAATCGAGGGGGTGGCACTCGTTTGGGAACTGGTAAGCGAGCCGCAATGGAGCAACAGCGGCGACGGCTACATGGGTTTGTGCATCTCAGTGCGGGTTCGCGATAAAGCGCGCCGGGAACTCCTCATCGAGTGTCCATATCCGATGAACAAGCAGGGCTTGCCCTTGCCCGTTCCGCAGCGTCCTCCGGTGTCCCCTAAAAAGGTAGAGGAAGCCATCATCGCAGCAATCAACTCGGGCTGGGACCCTCAATCCCGGGGCAAGGCGTTCGTGTTCAACGCCGACGCTGTCGGCTGAAGGCAATGTCCGCAATGGGTCGATTGCAGACCACAGCCGGAAGGGGTTGAAAGCGGACATTAGTCCACGCATTCTGCCTTCGTCACTTTGCCTCCGTCTATTGTCGCAACGCAGCTTCCCAGCACGCTTTCGCGAGCGCACTGACCCTCCGCAGCTTGACCCACCACAAACTCTTTGTCGCGGTTTTCAGCTGTTCCAAGCTCGACAACGCAACCACCAGCGCAGTCTGAGGTGTTACGGCAAACTTTGCCTCCATCGGCAAACCTCTTAACGCATGTTGCGACCGCAAACATGCCGTAGTGACCGAGATGCTCGCCTTTCGCCGCACAAACCTTCGAGGTGGGCGGCTTAGTTGGCTTGTTTTCAATAAATGCGGGACTGGCGCACGACCCGAGCATGGCGAGAGTGGCCGCTAGATAGGTTTTCATGTGCCGGTGACTAATCATTCTTGGGGTGTCCGCAATGGGTCGTTTGCTGAGACTCCGGCACTTTCGGGTGGAAACCGGACATTAGGAGTGGCTTGCCTCCAACTCTGAAAGAAGCCACCACATGTCTATGCCTTTTTCGATCGCGCACTCGGCAACCTGGGATGTTGACCCGTCAGTACTTGAGAGTCTTCAAGGCGCGGACGAAGTGATTGCTTGGTTCGGACACGTCCCATCTTTTCACGACGCCTCAATAGAAAGGATGGAGTTCGCCAAGGGCGAAGGAATCATTCAAATTGCGGCTTTTCGTATGACCGACAAAGTCAATGACAAGGGCTTCTATGTCTTAGATCGCCACGCCATTGTGACACTCTACCTGACCGGTGTGAGTGGCATTCTGTTAGACAGTCATCCAAACCCAACCGTTCTTGAAGTCGGCATTCGCAAGTTGGCACCTGAACACCTGCCGATAAGCAATACCGCTGCATCCGTCGGAGATTTTGAAATTGCCTTCGACGATGTCTGTGGGGGAGCCGGGTCGATCTACGCCCGTGAAGTTAGACTGACTTGCAGCCCGCAAAGCGCGGACGGTTAGCGTCAGCAATGGATCGATTGCTGCCAAGTATGAAACGGGTGGAAAACGGGGATTGACCGTGCGAAACGGCTCAAGTGAAGTCCACCTACTATCAGCGCCCTTTTAGCGGCGGGGAACGCGCGATCCTTCTTGTAAGCAGGATCCTCACTGCCGCCTTGCTCACTGCGTTTATCGGTGTCGTCGGGAACTGGTTTTACGAACTGTTCTTCGCTCCTGACCTATATTCCGCTGGCCCCCCGCTGGCGCGTGCCATTTGGCTTTTCGCTTGGAGTTTCCCCTTCATTCTCGCGGGTCTGCTCGTCCTTGGGATGCCAGTAGCTTACTTGCTACGCCGAGTGAGCTTCGAAAGCGCACCTTCTTACGCCATCGCCGGGGCCGCAACCGGCATTCTCGCAGGGATGATCTTGGGTTCGAACACGACCTCCGGCTATGCCATGTCGGCGTCGTACGGCTGCGTATGCGCGCTGTGCTGGTGGATGCTCCGTCGAAGGAGCTAATGTCAGCAATGGGTCGGAGGCAGACATTTCGCGCGAACCGAGCGCTACAGCGAGGCGGCGAGAGTCTCGATCGGCAGGAACATCGTTCGGCTGTCGGCCGGGAATGCAATGAAGCCGTACTTTAGGTAGAACGTGACCGCTTCGTCGTCGATCGCATGGACCATTAGCGCGCGTACGCCGGCTGATTGAGATATCTCGAGAGTGCGCTGCATGGCCTCGCAGAGTAACGCCGGGCCAATACCTTTCCTCTGATGGCGCTCGTCGACCGCAAGGCGGCCAAGCATCATCACCGGCGCAGGATTTGGCAGGTCTTGGCGGATCTTTCGAGGCATCTCTGAACGGGTCACGCCACCGGTGGCCAGGGTGTAATAGCCAATAACGTCACCTTTCTGCGGCCCGGTATTAGCGACCAAGACATAGGTCCGAGACGACCGCCCCTCATTGTTGAGCGCATGCGCCTTTAGCCAGTCGTTCAGTTTGGTATTGCCGCAATCGAATCCGTCAATCCGATGATCAGCTGTAAGTGGAACTGGAACTGAATAGGGTCGCGCGGCCTCGGAACCGTCTACTCCCACGGCGCCGGGCGCTTCATCAGAGTCCTAAGTGCTTCGTTAGGCTTAGGCGGATTGTCGAGCACGCCGGCGAAGGCGGCGCTCTGCTCCGGATCAAGCGCGAAGACACGCTGGTCCAGGAGAACGTCAATGGCGTGGAGGCGAGCGCTCTCGAGCACAAATTCCGTGCGCGTCTTACCCTCGACAGCGGCAGCGCTATCGATGAGGTCACGCGTGCGCACGGGAATGCGCATCGTGATGGTAGCGTCGGCCTTTGGGCGCTCAGCAAGGGCAGCCATTTCACTCTCCTTTATGCACCGTTATTTGCAACTATGTAATGACAATGTCAATACATTCCTAATGCCCTCGTCCGATGAAGTATAGAATTAGCGTTGCGGCTATCTTGGCTAACCGCGAGCCTAAATCGGACAGAAATGGGTGTCAGCGTGTAGAAGCAGCAATGGGTCGGAAACGGACTCTAAAGACTGCGGCTGGTGTCGATGAAACACCATCAACGTGCGCGATCCTTCCTTCCCTGAAAGGCCGCCATCTGCGCAGGCGTGTGTCCTTCGTCGCTTGGGTTTGGATCACCCTTGCCTTGATCTCTGTCGAGGATCAGTTCGTTCTCGTGAGTTTCACGAAGAACTTGAAGATATTGCGTCATTGTATCGGCCAGTTGGCGGTGCATGAGCGCTTGGAAAGGGCCGACATCCTCCTGGTTTGAGGCGATCTCTGAGGCATCAAGATATTCGGATCGATCTTCCGGCCGCACTGCAATCGGTCGATAGCCTCCACGAACCAGCAAAAGATTCATCAACAGGCGCGCTGTCCTCCCGTTGCCGTCAGCAAACGGATGGATCCTGACAAGCCGAAAGTGCGCGTCGAAGCTTGCGTGCGGTATTGCTGGCCACTTGGAGAGTTCACGGCCGAATTCTTGCATAAGCTCTGGCACCTTCAGCGGAGAATGAAAGCGCGTGGTAGATCCGCTAATGAGCCTTGGAGCGGGACTATAGTGACCTGCGATATCGGCCTGACTGCGCTTGACTACGAGCGAGTGCAATTCCTTGATCGTTCGTTCCGTGATCGCCTCGTTGCCTCCAGCAAGCTCGTACATGTACTCAAGAGCATGGTGGTGATCCTGGGCTTCCAGATGATCTTTGAGAGGTTTGCCCCGTACCGTGATACCGTGCTCGATGACCTCTTTCGTTTCCCGAAGCGTCAGGGTGTTCCCCTCGATCGCATTCGACGTGTAGGTCAACTCAAGGTCGTAAGGCTGACGAATAGCAGCCATTAGCGACTGGCTGAGCGGACGCATGGCGTCCAATTCCGCTCTTCACCCAAGGCGTACGAACGGTGAGAACTTTACCTCGCGCTTGATAAAGCGAGATTCGTACCGGCGAACTGTGGGTTCTGCGACCAGCACCGAGTTCGCAGAAGGCGTTGAAGCTTGCCATGCTTGCGCAATCGATCATCGCGAGTAGGTCGCAATCGCCGGCCGTTTCGTAGCAAAATTGCACTTCGTCCGCCGCAGAAAGGCGCGCCTCTAATGCAGCCTTGCCCTTGAGATTTGCGTGGTCGGCAAGGTCAATGAACACCAGGGCGCGAAGGCGGTCTTCGGTCAGTTGCTTTGACAGGAGCGCGATTGTTCTCGCGATCCAACCCTCCGCTCGCAGCCGCCGCAAACGTCTGGCGATAGCCGATGGCGAAAGCGCGACGCGCTTCGCAAGCTCTTCCGCAGTGAGGGAGTCATCTTCCTGCGAAAGGTTCAGCAAACTGATGTCGAAGTCGTCCAACATGAAGTCGACTGTGCCAAATTTTGGCAACCGATGCACCTGCTTTGCGCGCCAATGGCAAGTTGCCCACGCTCGCCCTTCCGTTCATCTAGCCGAAAGGAAAACCCCGCCAGTTTTGGATCACATCCGCGCTGCTAAGGAAGAACCGTGCTCAAGTATAACTGGATAGTGATAGGGTTGGCCGCCACGACTGGTGGAGCAGCCATTCAGGCGCAAACAGTCGCGCCCCCCGTCGCCGCTACGAGTTCAGGAAGTCTTCCTATAGAGGAAGGAGAAGGGCGCGCTGTTGCGGCCAAACTGGGCGACGAGCTCGTTCGGTCCTTCGTGTTTCGTGACAAGGCGGAAGATTATGCCGCCATGCTCCGCAGAAATGCAGCTACCGGGCGTTATGACCGGGGCACGCGGGAAGACCTTGCTACGTTGATGACCGACGATCTGTTGGCTGTGCACAAGGACGGGCACCTGCGGGTAATGCTCGCAGCGGACCGTCGTGGGGGCCCGGGCGGACCGGGTGGCGGGCCTCCTCGCAATTGGCCGGCGCTCATCCAATCGGCTAAGACGCTTGCTCCGGGCATTGGCTACATTAGATTCACGGCTTTCATGGGACAGCCGGAGGAGCTCGCCACGCTGAAAAAGTGGCTGTCCGACAATGTCGAAGCCAAAACTCTGATCTTTGATCTTCGCAACCACCATGGCGGCGGCCTTGAAGAGCAGGACGCCATCTTCTCCTACCTTTACGGTCGCAAAACACCCCTCGTGAAGATGGCTATAACCAAGGACGTTTACGAGCGCAGGGGCTCGCCGCTCGAGGGCTCGGCCACGCTGGTCTTCGCTCTGGAAGGTGACAAGATGGTCGCAACTCACAGCGCCATCCCGGGACCGGAGACGCCGCTGCGTCGAGCCAAGGTGTATGTGCTCACCTCCAACCGGACCGCGTCGGCTGCGGAACATTTCGCCCAGGCATTGAAGACGACCAGCCGCGCAATACTAGTCGGCGAAGCCACGGCTGGCGCTAACCACTTTGGCGGGCCAGCTCCGATCAATGATCATTTCGATGTGTGGCTGCCTATCGGTCGTACGTATGACATCAAGACCGGCAAGGACTGGGAGGGAGAGGGCATCATACCTGACATCGCTATCGAACCCGCGCAGGCGCTAGTTGTTGCGTTAGAAAAAGCGGGACTTAGCCATGAGGATGCGGTGAAACTCGATGCCCAGGAAGTGCCCGCCGAGCCTGTGCACTCTGACAAGCTAAGAGCGCGGTAGCTGCGCCCACTGATCGTGTTTCGATGCTCGGTGTCCATTGTCCTGTGTGGATGGCTCCCGCATTGCAAGTGACGATTTGATGCTTGGCATCGGTCTGGCTTTCCTCAGGGCCCCGGATGTCCCGCCAAATCTGGATTGCCTCAAAGAGCGGACGCCGGTCGCATTCGCGATGGACGGGCTCGACGGATTATTCCCGACATCAGCTAATTAGCCGCCGCTCCGAACCAGCCCCTACCCGGTTGCCAGCAATGGGTCGGTTGCTGACTCTAGCGATTTAGCGGCAGTTTCGGGTCGTTTTCTACCGACCTCCCGATAGTCCTCGACACCGTTCGCACCTCGCGACAAGCTGGTCATATGTTCGACCCGTTAGTGGCCTTCACGAGTACCATCAGAGCGTGGCACGTTTTCCTCGTGACGGGACTTGCGATTGCTTTCGCAGCCTGGAGCTACTTCGACACATCGGGCGGCTCGGTGTCGACAGTTCGGCTCCAACGCTCCGTTCACGCGATCATAACGCTCCCGGTCATGATCGTTTTGCTCGCTTTAATGATATTCCTTTTCCGCCAGAACCAATTCGGCGCAGCAGCATCCTTTCCTTCTGTCACGCTAATCTGGCTCATATTCGCCGCATTAGCGGTCGTCGGGTTTGGTATTGGCGAAATCGATTTTCCATACCTACTTGTCGGCGCAATGGCGCTGGCCTCGTCGCTGATCATGAGCGCAATGATCTGTGCGTGGCTCGCACTTGGAAGGTGAGGTCACGGGTCCGCGGTCGACTTTCGGAATGTCAGCAATGGGTCGATTGCTGCCACCGGCCGGAAGGGTGGAAAGCGGAAAATGGGAGCGGCGATAGTGAGCCTAATCGACCCGTTCGAACCTAAGCGTGCCTATTTGTCTTGCAGATTGGCCAGTATCGTTCGGATGCTGCTCCCCATCGAGCACGGGCACCTCCGAAAAGTCGAACGGACTAACCCCGTCGAGGCAAGCGACATTTACGCCATACTCAGCCTGATTTGAACGTCGTTGATGGTGCGTATAAATGCCACATTGCGCGCAGAAGAAATGCTGTGCCGCCCCTGTATTGAATCGATAACTTGTGAGCGCATCCTCGCCTTGTATGAACCGAATGCCGCCCATTGCGGCAGATACCGCCACCGCTCCCCGCATGCGGCAGTAGGAACAGGTACACCTCCGAATGCTATTCAGGCCGTCGCTCAGTTCGACCTCGAAGCGAACGGTCCTGCAATGGCACTGGCCAAACCGCTTTTCAGACTCGTCAGTCATTACTCGACTCCTTTTCAGACCCAGCAGCTTAGCGACTTGGGCTGAAGGCAAGCAACGTCAGCAACGGGTCGGAAGCGGACTCAAAGGAGGCGCGAGTAGAGAACTGCTTGTGCCTTCGGAGTACGACGACAGGCCTACTCCGCTATGCTATGAAAGGCGCGGGAGGATCTTTTGATGAACCCGCTTTTTTGGATTTCCGCGTTCGCGCTTGCTCAGGTCCCGCAGCATGACAAACACGACCATGCCGCGAAACTCGGCAACGTGGCCTTTTCGACTAGCTGCACGCCTAACGCCCACGCCATCTTCCTGCGCGGCGTCGCCTGGTTGCATTCGTTCGAATATGAGCAGGCAGAGAGCACCTTCAACCGAGCGGCCGCCGCCGATCCGTCATGCGCAATTGCGCATTGGGGTGCGGCGATGAGTAATTACCATCCGCTTTGGGCGCCCCCGACTGCCGCCGAGCTCGAGAGAGGCCGGGTCGCGGTTGCGAAGGCAAGGGCTATTCCCGCCAAAAGCCAGCGCGAACGCGACTACGTTGGGGCGATAGCTACCTTCTACCACGACTCCGACAAGCTCGACCACAAGACCCGGGCGCTCTCCTACAATACGGCAATGAATGAGCTGCGCCGCCGCTACCCTGAAGACCATGAAGCCGCCGTCTTCTTCGCTTTGTCGCAAACTGCCGCGGGCACGCTCGACAAGGATCCCAATTTTACTCGGGAGAAAGACGCCGCGGCGATCCTCAACCAGGTGCTTAAGACCGAGCCGAACCATCCCGGCGTCGCTCATTATCTCATCCACAGCTTCGACTATCCGCCGCTCGCGGAATTGGCGGTGGCAGCGGCCAGGCAATATGCGACCATCGCGCCCGACTCCCCGCACGCTCAGCATATGCCGTCGCATATCTTTACCCGGCTGGGCATGTGGGACGATTCCATTGCATCCAACATCCGGTCCCAGGCGGCTGCCCGCGCCATGCTTAAGCAAAAGGACTTTTCGGGGGCCTCCCGAGAAGAGCTACATGCGATGGACTATCTCGCCTACGCCTATCTGCAGACAGGGCAGGACCAGAAGGCTCAGGAGGTTTTGGCCCAGCTCGATGCGATGCATCGGGTCGACGAACCGATCTTTTCCGTGGCCTATGCGGCAACCGCCATACCGGCGCGCCTAGTGCTCGAGCGTCGTCAATGGCGTGAAGCGGCGAGCCTAAAACTATCGGACAATGTTCGCACGCTCGTACCGTTCGAGGATTTTCAATGGGCAACAGCACATGTTTATTTTGCCCGGGCAGTAGGCGCGGCGCGCAGCGGCAATGCGGCTGCTGCGGCCCGCGAAGTCGCGCAGCTCGGCAAGATTGAAAAGTCCCTCATCGTTCCACCCGGAGGCTACGACTGGAAGGCACAGGTCGGGATCGAGAAGCAGGTCGCGGACGCATGGCTTGCTCATGCCGAGCACAGGGATGACGACGCAGTTCGGCTGATGCGTGCAGCCGCAGACCGCGACGACGCCTTGGAAAAGCATCCGGTGACACCCGGTTCGATCCTCCCGGCGCGGGAGCAATTGGGCGAGCTATTATTGGAACTTGGCAAGCCAGCCGAAGCGCTAAAAGAATATGAGACATCGTTGAACCGATCGCCGCGACGCCTAGTAAGCTTGTCCGGCGCCGCCCAGGCCGCCAAGCTCGCGGCCGATGCAGCTAAGTCTCGCTACTACTATTTGCAGATCGTCGAGCTCACGAAGAACTCAGATGGGATCCGACCCGAAATACAAGAAGCCCGGTCAGCCACAATCGCAGCCTCGAAACGCTGACGATCAATCCCAGCTCTGCAATGGATTCGATGGCACCTTTGGGTCGAAAGCAGGCGAACTACGTTTAAGTTGCATGTCCCCTCTGTTCACACCGGATGGCCGTTACATCATACACATAGGTCGGCGGGGTCCGAGGCTATGGCGCGCCGCCAATCCAGATTTGTCGAGTGAACAGCTTCAGAATCTGACTAAGCAACTGATGCACGCTCGCCGCGCGGTCAAAGCAGCACTAGGAAACAACGCGGAAGTGGCTGCTGCTCGCATCCAAGTCGACGCGGTCAAACACGCTCTAGGAGAACGCGGTGCCGTTTGGTGGGACGACGGCACGCCGGACTACAATCGCGTACTGGTGCGGAACTCGCCTTATGCAGACTGGTGGAAGCGAGGACAGCCTGAAGCCTAATCGTCTGGAAAGGATCGGGACCCGATTGGCAGGGAACCGCAATCACGAGCGCCAAACGGACATTTAATGGTGAAGCAAGATTGCCGATATTCGCTCTGAACTTGCCGACAGATATGACAACCTTGCTGAGAAAGTGCCTGCGTCACCTCATCTCAAACTGGTAGGTGAGTCGTTCAACGGTGCAACGGAGCCCGTCTCGCAAGGACCAGAAGCGATCGCCGGCGGCGGTTAGGACTCCAAACCTGATGTCTGCTCTGGGTCGATTGCTGTCACCGGGAATTTCGGGCTCCGGCGGGGCGGAATGCCGCGAGAAAGCCGTTTAACCCTTTCGGTATGGATACCGCTTCCGAGGCCGATTTGTCGGAATGAAGTCCCATTGAGGGGGGCTAAGTCATTGAAAAGGTGGTGGACGCACTAGGGCTCGAACCTAGGACCCGCTGATTAAGAGTCAGCTGCTCTACCAACTGAGCTATACGTCCCCAAGAGACCTTGGATGCCTCGAAAGGCGTTGCTTCGTCCGACGATGATCTGTCGGGAGCGGGGCGCCTCTAACAGCCTTCCCCATCCTCCGCAACTAACTCTTGCACAATTTTCTAGCTGAAGGAGGATTGGGTGCGCGACTGACGCTCGATCCCCATCAGGATGCCGAGGCAGATCATCACCGTCATCACGGACGACCCGCCCGAACTGACCAACGGCAATGGGATCCCGACAACCGGCGCAAAACCCATCACCATCAACAAATTGACCGCGACATGGAAAAAAATGGTGGTGGTAAGCCCGGCAGCTGTGAGTTGTCCAAATCGAGTTTTCGCGCGAATCCCAACGCGAAGTCCCCAGATCAGCATCATCCCAAAGGCGATGATCAGCAATGCCCCTCCGACTAATCCCCATTCCTCGACGAAGGTCGCGAAGACAAAGTCGGTATGGCCTTCTGGAAGGTAGTCCAGGTGGCTCTGGCTGCCATTGAGAAAACCTTTGCCCCAGATTCCGCCAGATCCGATCGCGATCTTCGATTGGCTGATATGGTATCCAGAGCCTAGTGGATCAGCTTCCGGATCGAGGAAAATGAGAACGCGCTTTCGCTGGTATTCGTGCATCGTGCTTAGCACGATCGGAAGTGCGGCAGCCAGCGCGCCGGCCGCGGAAAGGAAATACCATAGGGGTAAACCAGCAAGAAACATCACCGTCACGCCACTGAGCAGGACCATCGTCGCGGTGCCAAGGTCAGGTTGTATGAGGACGAGCGACCATGGCACGAGTACAAGTAAAGCGGCGGGCCACAGGCCGCGGAATTTTCTGAGATCCCCGGCAGGCAGGACGTCATAAAAGCGGGCCACGATTAGGACTACCGCAGGCTTCATGAATTCCGATGGTTGAAGCCGGATAAAGCCAAGGTCGACCCAACGCTGCGCTCCCTTCCCGACAAACCCGATGGCCTCCACCAAAATTAAGAGGACCAGAATTGCAAGATAGGTCGGGAAGGTGACCCGCTTAATGAAACTTTCCGGAATATAACTGATGCCAACCGCGATCATTGCGAACGCAGCTATTATCATGGCCTGTTTGAGCGCCCAGGGACTCATGGAGCCGCCAGCAGCCGAATAGAGAGTGACAATTCCGATTAGGCAGATGAGGGCCACCAGCCAGATCAATCGCCACGGCAAGCGTGCGAGCGGCTGAGGGATCATGTCTGAGATAATCATCTAGCGGCCGCTGACTTGGCGGCAAGCGCAGCGCGAGCAGCGGCATCGACCGCGGCGGTGCGGCGTGCGTTGCGTTCCGAGAGGGATCCGCCGAGCGCCTGTTCGTAGATTGCAAGACCCGCAAGACCCTTGGTTCGATCGAACAGGAAAGTCAGCGCGTCTTTGGCCACCGGCGCCGCCGCGCGCGAGCCGCCCATTCCGTGTTCAATGACCACGGCGCCCGCGTATCTTGGTTTGTCGAAAGGGGCAAAGAACACGAACAGGCCATGGTCTCGATATTTCCATTCTCCGCCTTGGCCACGTTGCCCTCCGGTGATCCGGCGAACCTGGGCGGTGCCGGTTTTGCCGCACATCGCGATATCGGGGAACGGCAAGCGACTTGCACCCGCAGTGCCGTCGCCGTTGACGACTTCCCACATGCCGCCGCGAACGGTCTCGAGATGCTCGGTCGGAATGTCGAGCAGTGGAGCGGGCTTATCGTGAACCCCCAACAGGCGTGGCTGGATCGCCCGCCCCGAGGCGATACGCCCGGCCATGACGGCCAGTTGCAGCGGATTGACGATCAGATAACCCTGACCGATCGACGCGTTGAGCGTATCTGATGCCGTCCAGTCGGGGCGCATCACCATATTAGGGCTGGTTTCGAACTTTCGCGCCTTCCATTGGCTGTCGGGAACAGTCCCGAAACTCTGGCTGACGACAGGCAGGTCAAACTTTTCGCCTAATCCGAGCATGTGCGCCATCGGCGCGATCTTGTCGTAGCCGAGGCGGTGTCCCATCGAATAAAAATACGTATTGCAGCTCTTGGCGATGGCACGGCGCATGTTGACTGTCCCGTGGCGCCCTAGACAGCGAAAAAATCGGTTGCCAAGACGATATCCCCCAGGACAAAAAACGGTCGCGTCGGGATCGATATCATGCTGCAAGATCGCAAGCGCGGCCATCGGCTTAATGGTCGACCCTGGCGGATAAAGGGCGTTAAGCGTCTTGTTGACCAATGGCTTGCGCGGATCGTCGGATAGGGAGCGCCATTCGATCTGGCCGATTCCATCTGAAAAACTGTTGGGATCATAAGCCGGCATTGATACCATCGAAAGAATGTCGCCGGTCAGGCAATCAAGAATTACGCAGGACCCAGATTCTTCGCCTAATCTACGCGCAACGAATTCCTGCAAATCCCCGTCAATCGCCAAACGGACCGATTGTCCGCTCCGATCAGGCTTGGGTTCCAATTCACGAACAAGCTTGCCACGCGCCGTCAACTCGACACGCTGTCCGCCTGGAATGCCGCGCAATTTCTGCTCGAGCGTTTTCTCGAGCCCCTCCTTGCCTACCTTGAAACCAGGGGTGACGAGGAGGGGGTTTTTGTCTTCGGCCTCATACTCCTTGGCGGATGCGGCCCCGACGTATCCGACAAGATGGCCGACGGCAGGGCCGGTTGGATAAAAGCGCGAAAAGCCCCGTTGGGGTTGCACTCCCGGCAATTCAGGAAGGCGCACGGTAACCGCTGCATACTTCTCGTAAGGCACGTTCTCGGCGACCTGAACCGGTTGATAGCCACGCGCTGTCCTGAGCTCCTTAATGATGCGTTCGACCTCGTCAGGGCCTAGTTCAAGCAACTGGGCAAGGAGGCGGAGCGTCTCGGTCGGCCGTTCCAAGTGGTCCGGAATGATATCGATCCGAAAGTCTGAGCGATTGATCGCAATCGGCTTGTTGTTGCGGTCGACGATCCAGCCGCGGCGCGGCGGTACGACGATCATCTGTACGCGGTTGTCTTCGGCTTTTGTTTCATAAAGCTTATGCTGCGTTACCGACAAATAGCCGAGGCGGGCCAGGAGGATGCCGCCAAAAGCCGCCTGCGCGCCACCGACAAACAGCATTCGCCGGGAGAATCGGAGGCTCTGATGGGCGGCCGTGACCCTCATCGACCAAGCCTCCGCCGGTCGATCCGGGCGACGACCCAAGCGGCGAGCGGGAATGCCAGCATTTCCAGGATGGACGCCGGTGCAACCTGAGCAAAGGGGACACGCGCCCCGTTCAATGCGGCGACCTGCCATTCCACCCAATTGGCAAGGAAGATCAGGAGGCAGGCGACGCCCCATTCGATCACATATCCGCGCCACTGCGTTCGCCGATCGACCAACTCCATGATCAGCATGATCGCGGTCCATAAGGTCACCGACAACCCGAGCGGGGTCCCGGTTAGCAGGTCGTTGACAAAACCCAATGGAGCCGCCCACCAACTTGGCCAGGCGTCGGCACGGAGCATTCGCCAAGCGATCAGGACCAGCAGGCCGGTGTTGGGCCACCATCCGCTCGACGAGACGATCGGCAACATGGCGAGGGCGCTGGCGGCGATGACACTGGCGGCCGGGATGGTATCGGCAAAGCGCACCGGCTGGCGCCCCATCGGCTTGCTGGCGAGGGCAGAGCGAACCACCCTATTGCCCTTCGTCGACGGTCAGCTTTTTCATGGCCGCCGGCTCGTAGGGTCGTTCAACGATTGCAAAGCTCGCCTCGCTGGGATCGGCCAGCGGGACGGCGATCGCGCCATCGTCGTCGAGCCTGATGACCCGCGCCACCGGTATCAAGGGTGGATATAGCCCGCCGGTTCCTGACGTGATGATGACATCGCCGCGCTTGAACGGATTGCGCCCGACTTCGAGCGGTCGGATATCAACCGTCCCGTCGCCTCGCCCGGTTGCAAGAACGGGCGTTCCATCGCGCATGATCCGTGCCGGGACAACGTTGGCTCGGTCACTGACCAGGAGAACCCGGCTCGCCGTGAAGCCGACATCGACAATCCGCCCGACAAGACCGCTTGCGGCCCGGACGGGCATTCCATTGACGACACCGCTGTTGCTGCCCACCGACAAGATAGCGAAGCGGCGGGGGCTTTGGAAGCTGGAACCAACGATGCGCCCAGTAGCAACCGTCTCCGGCGATTTCTCGCGAAGCGCCAGCGAGGCTTTCAGCTGCCTGTTTTCCTGTACGACGGCGTTGGCCTTCATTATTTCGCGCCGCATTGCCGAATTTTGACGCTTCAGTGCGCCATTCTGGTCGGCCGCATCCCAATAATCGCCGGCGCCGCTAACAATTCCCTTAGCCGTAGTGGAAATGTCGGAAAGACCCTCAGTAATCGGTGAGGTCGCGTCGAGCGCCGCCCCGCGGATACCGGCATATACCGTCGGCGCGACCAGCGACAAGGCGAGCATGACAAGGCCGACGATCATCCCGATGATCGCAGCGAGGAACCCGAAAAATAGACTATATTGCGCGCGCCGTGACCAGCCCGGACGCGGTCCAGCCGGTGCCGCCACGCTCCCTCAACCCTACGCGGTCTGGAGGACGCCGCGGAACTGCTCTTCCTCAAGCGCGCGGCCAGTGCCGAGCGCAACGCAGGTCAACGGATCCTCTGCAACGGTGACAGGAAGGCCGGTCTCATCGCGCAGAACCTCATCGAGACCCTGCAAGAGCGCGCCACCGCCAGTAAGGACGATGCCCTGGTCGCAAATGTCGGCGGCCAGTTCCGGCGCGGTGTTTTCCAGCGCGATCCGGACGCCCTCGACGATCGTCCCGACCGGCTCCGAAAGCGCTTCGGCGATCTGGCCCTGGTTGATCGTGATTTCCTTGGGAACGCCATTGACGAGATCGCGGCCCTTGATGTGGACCGTTTGGCCAATGCCGTCGACCGGCGGCTTTGCGATGCCGACTTCCTTCTTGATCCGTTCCGCCGTGGCTTCGCCGATCAAGAGGTTGTGGTTGCGGCGGACATAGGACGAAATCGCTTCGTCCATTTTGTCGCCGCCAACGCGAACCGACGTGGTGTAGGCGAGACCGCGAAGCGAGAGCACGGCAACTTCGGTCGTTCCGCCGCCGATATCGACGACCATCGACCCGACCGGTTCTGTAACCGGCATGCCAGCGCCAATGGCAGCAGCCATCGGCTCTTCGATCAGGTAGACCGCGCTTGCGCCCGCATTCGACGCCGCATCGCGGATCGCGCGGCGTTCGACGCTGGTCGATCCCGACGGAACGCAGATCACGATTTCCGGGAAACGCAGACTGCGCATCTTCCCGCCGTGGACCTTGTGGATAAAGTATTTGATCATCTGTTCGGCGACATCGATGTCGGCAATCACACCGTCTCGAAGCGGACGGATCGCCTCGATCTGGTCGGGCGTCTTGCCCATCATGAGCTTGGCGTCGTTACCGACCGCCTTGACGCGCTTGACGCCATTAATTGTTTCGATCGCGACGACCGACGGCTCGTTGAGGACGATCCCGCGACCACGCACGTAAACCAGCGTGTTGGCCGTTCCGAGGTCGATTGCCATGTCATTGGCCATCCATTTGAACCAGCGCGTCCAGAACATTCGATCACAGCCCTCAGTTTGCGATAAAAAAGCGCAGGGCCGAACCCTGCCTGCTGGTTTACCGCCGTTAATCCGTACCCGGTGAAAGCTTCATGAATTTTCAGGGAAAATCAGCGCTTCGCGGGTGGCATCCAACTGGGCTAGGAAGGGACCCATGTCAATAAGAAGGCTGCCATCCGAACTGGTCGATCGCATCGCTGCAGGCGAAGTGGTGGAAAGACCGGCCAGCGCGTTGAAAGAACTGGTTGAGAATGCATTGGACGCGGGGGCGGCGTCCGTGGCGATCCGGCTCAGCGCCGGCGGGCTCGATCTGGTCGAAGTTGCCGACGATGGTTCAGGAATGAGCCCCGCCGATATGCGACTGGCGATCGAGCGACATGCAACCTCGAAGCTCCCCGACGATCGGATCGAGGCAGTGTCCAGCTTCGGCTTCCGCGGCGAGGCACTACCCTCGATCGCAAGCGTTTCGCGCTTTACGCTCGAGAGCAGGAAGCGCGACGCTGAGGGATGGCGGCTGGCCATCGATCACGGAATGCTCGGGGAGCAAGGGCCGGCATCTCTCCCCCAGGGGACGCGTGTCCGGGTCGAGGGACTGTTCGACAAGGTGCCCGCCCGCCGCAAGTTCCTCCGCAGTCCGCGCGCCGAATATGCCGCCAGCCTCGACGTCGTGCGACGCCTCGCGATGGCCAGGCCCGATGTGGCGATCAGTCTTGAGCATGACGGTCGCCGAATACTCTCCCTTCAGCCGTCGGACGGTCCGGGCCGGGTGGCGGCATTGCTCAGCCACGAACTCGACCGGCACGGGCTCGGGATCGACTGCGTCCGCGACGGTTTGCGCCTGACCGGCGTCGTCAGCCTGCCGACCTTCAATCGCGGCATGGCGGACCAGCAGTTCCTGTTCGTCAATTCGCGCCCGGTGAAGGATCGTCTTCTGGTCGGCGCCTTGCGTGCCGCCTACCGCGATCTGCTGGCGCGCGATCGTCACCCCGTTGCCGCTTTGTTCGTCGAGGTTCCGCACGAGGAGGTCGACATCAACGTTCATCCCGCGAAGACCGAAGTCCGGTTTCGCGATCCTGCAGCCGTTCGCGGCCTTATCGTCGGCGGACTTCGCGCTGCACTTGACGAAGCGGGACACCGTAGCGCGGCGCGCGAACAATATGCCGGTCAGGCCAATTGGCAGGTCGAACCGACTGGCGCAGCGGCGCAGGAGATGATTGTTCCGCCGCCGGCGCAAGGCACGGTCTGGGATCACCGAACCGCACTCTCGTACGCACCGTTGCCGCAGGCCCGCGCGGAAATGGCATCGCCGATCGCGCCCGCCGATACACGCTATCCCCTAGGGGTCGCGCGCGGACAGGTGGCGGCGACCTATATCGTCGCCGAGGCCGAGGACGGACTTGTCATTGTCGACCAGCACGCCGCGCATGAGCGCCTGGTCCTCGAACGGATGCGCCGGGCCAATGGGGAAGGGGCCGTTGCCCGGCAGCCGCTGCTCATACCCGATGTCGTGGAGCTGGAGGAGCCCGAGTGCGATCGCCTCGAAGAGGCGGCAGCCGAGCTCGAACAACTCGGGCTGGAGATCGAGCGCTTCGGGCCGACCGCGATGCTGGTTCGGGCAACGCCAGCGCCGCTCGGCAAAACCGATGTTGGCGGATTGCTTTCCGATCTGGCGGGGGAGCTGGCCGAACTCGGTACCGCGCTTGCCCTTCGCGACAAGCTCGACTTGGTCGCGGCGACGATGGCTTGCCATGGCTCGGTCCGGGCCGGACGAATCCTCTCGGTCGCCGAGATGAATGCGTTGCTCCGCGAAATGGAGGTCACGCCGCACAGCGGACAATGTAATCATGGACGTCCGACCTGGGTGAAACTGGCCACGGGCGACCTCGAAAAGCTGTTTGGTCGATAGAGTTTTCCACAGGCCGCGAGCTGTGATACTTCGTCCTCATCGACCGCATGGACGGGAGGGCGCGATGAGCGAACAAGACCGAATTTATTTCGCGCAGCGTGCGGCGGAGGAGGAGAAGTTGGCCAGCGAGGCGACCGATCCTTCTGCCGTGGAAGCCCATCGCAAGTTGCAGCGCGCCTATCTCGAGCGCGCCAGCGTCGGTGACCGACCGCACATTGAAAGCGAAATTGTCGGCTAGCTCTTGCTAAGCGCATCGCGCGCCTGCTCCACCGGGAGTGAGCGGGATGCTGAGCGTGCCTTTTTCAAGATCGGATATCCGCTGGCCTCTTCGTCCGCGAGAGCGCGCGCAAACGCGCCGTTGCGAACTTCGCCTAGCAAATCGCGCATCCGGTCGCGTACCGACTGGTCGATGATCTTCGCGCCGCCGAGCACCGCGCCGAGTTCGGCGGTATTGCTGATCGCCTCGCGCATTCCGGCGATCCCGCGGGCTTCGATCAGCTCGGCAAGCAGCTTTAGCTCGCCGACACACTCCATATAGGCGACTTCCGGACTGACGCCGGCTTCGATCAACGTATCGAATCCCGCCACCAGCACATCGGGAACCGCACCCCAGACTACGGCACCCTCGTTAAAAAGGTCGGCTTCGCATTCCTCAGCGAACGAGGATTCCATCAACCCTGCGCGCCCGCATCCGATAGCTTTACCGTAGGCGAGGGCGATGTCACGGGCGCGACCACTCGCGTCCTGTGCCACCGCGAACAGGCCGAACATGCCTTCTCCCGCTAGATAAAGGCTGCGAAGTGCCGTGCCGGGTCCCTTTGGCGCAATCAGAATGACGTCGAGATCGGGGCGCGGGCGGATGAATCCGAAATGCACCGCGAGACCATGACTGAACGCGAGCGCGGCGCCTTTGCGAAGATGCGGTTCGATCATTCCATAAACGCCCGCCATCGCTTCGTCCGGGACGAGGAGCATGACAAGATCGGCGCCGGACACGGCATCGCCGAGTGGTGCAGATTGCAAGTCGTCATCGGCAACGCGGCCAGCGGTCTCCGAAAGATCGCGTAGCCCGACCACGACATCGGCCCCACTGTCGCGCAGGTTCAGCGATTGTGGGCGGCCCTGGTTGCCATAACCGATAACGGCGATCCGCTTCCCGGTAAGTGGTGAGGGATCGATGTCGGGGTCGGTCAGGCGGATCATCGTTCGTCCCTAGTCCTCGATGCCGAGCAGCGCCAGCGCGCGACGCAGGGCGTCATCGCCGTCGAGCGTTTCGGTGAAGCGCGGCCAGTCTGCGGGCGGCTGATTGGCGAACCACGTATATTGGCGCTTGGCATATTGCCGCGTCGCAAGGGTCCCGGCGGCGAACATCGCCTTGCGGTCGGTCGCTCCTTCGAGCCACGCGCCGATTTCGGCGACTCCGATCGCGCGCATGACCGGCAATTCGGGATCGAGATCGCGGGCGAGCAATGCCTCGACCTCGCTTGGCGCCCCTTGGTCTATCATTGCCGCAAACCGTTCGTCGCAGCGCTGGTACAGCCACTCGCGCGGCGGCAGGAGGATCAGGGGGTTGAGGTCGACGTTGCCGCCGATCCCGCCGACCTTCTCCTGCTGCCATTGTATCAGTGTTCGTCCGGTCGAACGCACGACCTCCAGTGCGCGCGCAATTCGCTGGCGGTCTGCGGGCTTGAGCTTTGCCGCCGCTTGCGGGTCGAGCTCGGTCAAAGCCTCGCGATTGGTTTCGAGCGGGGCGTCTCTGACTTCAGCACGGATGGCCGCGTCGATTTCTGGAACAGGCGCAATCCCGTCGAGCAACGTGCGGAGGTAGAGGCCAGTCCCGCCGACGAGAATTGCTGGTCGTCCTTGGCCGTGGACGGCGGCGATCTCTGCCTTTGCGAGCATTGCCCAGCGTGCCGCCGAGCATGCCTGCGAACCATCGAGTACCTGGAACAACCGATGATCGACAGAAGACTTCTCCTCCTCGCTCGGAGCTGCCGACAGGATCGGGAGATCACGGTAAATTTGGCTCGCGTCGGCATTAATGATGACGCCGCCAGTTCGCATTGCCAATTCCAGCGCAAGAGCGCTCTTGCCGCTCGCGGTTGGACCGGCAATGAGGAAGAGAGGAGGGCGCGAATTGCTCATTGCGACGCTGATAGCAGCCGGACGGCTGGATGACAGGCTAGTTCAGGCCGCGCTTGCGCGCTTGCCGGGCGCGACACTCTACGGCTGGGTGGATCACGGCGACGCAGTCGACGTCACTGTTTCGGACAGCGCCGAGGCATTTGCGGTCTGGGAGGGCTGGGAAGACCTCGACATCGTAGTCCAGCCGGCAAACGATCGTCGCAAGAAACTGCTGGTCGCGGACATGGATTCCACCATCATCGGTCAGGAATGTATTGATGAACTTGCAGATTATGCCGGGTTCAAGCCCGAGGTGGCGGCCATTACAGAGCGCGCGATGCGTGGCGAACTGGATTTCGAGGCGGCACTGCGGGAGCGCGTCGCATTGCTGAAAGGTCTTCCGGTCGCGACAATCACGCAATGCCTTGCCGAGCGGATCCGCCCTAATCCCGGCGCTTCGACCCTCGTTCGAACCATGTCCGCTCACGGCGCTCACACTATTCTCGTATCGGGTGGTTTTACCGATTTCGTCACTCCGGTCGCAGCGCTGGTCGGATTCGATGATCACCGT
Organism: uncultured Alphaproteobacteria bacterium; assembly: GCA_963784395.1. GTDB lineage: Bacteria > Pseudomonadota > Alphaproteobacteria > Sphingomonadales > Sphingomonadaceae > Sphingomicrobium. Next base: position 19,706 of record CAWARI010000002.1, read on the forward strand.
GCCAATTTTTTGTCTCGCGAGGGTGCCGTCCTGACGGGAAGCGTTGAAGGTGAAATCGTCGACGCAGCGGTCAAGAAGCGGTTTCTGCAGGAAGAACGCGCGCAATTGGCGCTCGATCCGGCAGCGGTCCTCGCAATCGGGGACGGGGCCAACGATCTGCCGATGATCGAGGAAGCGGGGCTTGGTGTCGCCTATCGCGCCAAGCCAATTCTCGCCGATGCCGCGGATGCGCGCCTCGACCATCACGGCCTCGATGCATTACTTTGGGCGCAAGGCATCCCACGCGCCGATTGGGTCAATTAGCAGCGACCGGGAAGCAGGGTTGCGGCTTCAGGCGCACACAAGTTGCAGCGGCATCGGCCTTGCTTGCGAACGGTCCCACCTGCAGGCGGGTGACTGCTCCGGCGGCGACGTAATAGGCCTGCGCACCGCCAAGTTTCCCACCCAGTTTTGCATATAGGCCTTGCGCTGCGGTCTTCGTCGAAAAGGCACCGAGCTGGGCGCGCCACGCCCCATTTTTCGACACAACCACCTTCTGCGCTACCGCTGGAGTAGCAGGTGCGGCCTTGGTTGCGATTGCAGGCGCGCTCTTCGACTTTGACGGCTGATCCGAAGTTACGGGCAGAACATCCGGTTTTCCGCGCGCTGCCTCCAGCGCCATAGCGACGCCCTTCTGGCGATCTGCACGGGACATCACCTTGTCCATTTCGGCGAGGGTCGTCTTTGCCGGTTGCAAGCCCTGTGCGGCCGCAAGGCTGACGTAGGAATACCCGCGAACAGCATCGCGCGGCAGTCCGTCGCCATTGAACAAAGCCGTTCCGGTCACAAGCAATGCTCGCGGTTCATTGCGGCTCGCGGCTTTCAACAGCCATTGAAGCGCGCGGGCACGATCGCCGCTGTCGAACAGCAAAAGGCCAAGGCTGACCTGCGCGTCGAGATGTCCTTTCTTCGCCGCACGCTCGAACCAATTGGCGGCATCACTGCTGCTCGCCGCTACGCCGCGACCAAGGCGATAGGCTTGTCCGAGATTGAAAGCGGCATCCGCGTCGCCTTTTTCCGCAAGCGTGCGCCAGATGCCGGTGGCGCGGGTGAAATCGCCGCTTTGCCATGCCTCGACGCCCGTCTTGACGCTGGGCGCCTGCGCCAGCGACGGCACTGCAAAGGCCAGGCCAGCGGCAAGCGCAATGGTTAATCTCAACATTCGTCCTCCAGCGACGCAACTATTCTCGCAAGGCTAACCTATCGACGCGCCCGCCAACAAGGTCGGGATGGTGTTAACCAATATTTAGGGGCTTGTGGCGCAGTCAGGCTCCCTGATCAGCGTCATTTTGGGCGAGGGGAATAGCATGCGCGTATTGGCAATGGCATCGCAAAAGGGGGGGTCTGGCAAGACGACTCTGTCCGGACATATTGCGGTGCAAGCGCAATTGGCGGGTGCAGGCCCGGTCTGCCTTATCGATATCGATCCGCAGGGATCGCTTGCCGACTGGTGGAATGAGCGTGAGGCCGATATGCCGGCCTTTGCGCAAACCACCGTGGCGCGTCTGGCGAGCGATCTCGAGGTGCTTCGTCAGCAAGGCTTCCGCCTTGCCGTCATTGATACACCGCCGGCCATAACTATGGCGATCCAGAGCGTGATCGCGGTGGCCGAGCTGATCGTCATCCCGACCCGTCCAAGTCCGCACGATCTGCGCGCCGTCGGCGCCACCGTCGATCTGTGCGACCGCGCGGGCAAGCCGCTGATTTTCGTCGTCAACGCGGCGACCCCCAAGGCAAAGATCACTTACGAAGCCGCCGTCGCACTGTCGCAGCACGGCACGGTTGCTCCGGTCACTGTCCACCATCGCACCGACTTTGCAGCCTCGATGATCGATGGCCGCACTGTCATGGAAGTGGATCCAAAGGGACGCTCCGCGAAGGAAGTCGTCGAACTGTGGGAGTATATTTCGGATCGTCTCGAAAAGAATTTTCGTCGTACCGTCTTCTCGGCACCCAACCAGGCGTCCAGCGCCAGTGCCGCCAGTCCGCGTCCCGTCGGTGGCTTCGGCCGCCGCGTGATGGGCCAGTAAGGAGTAACGACGATGGGCGAGCCCAAAGCTTTTGCATCGCTTTCCTCGGGACTCTTGGCCCGCAAGGGAGCGGCGCGTCCGGCCATGCGCCCCCAAGGCTTCGGCCAAGGTGCGGCGGGACTTGAAGACCTCGGTTGGAACGACATGGGATTCGAGCCGCCGAAACCGGCAGCCGATGGCTCTGTCGACCAGGAGCATGATGCCTTCGGCGCCGAAATCACACCGCATCCGATTCGTAATCCACTCGCCGGCCTGACGCCGGTCGGATCGCCCGTCCACGATCAGCAGGCTGAGCTTCAAGGCCGTCTTGCCGATTGCAGCGACGAGGGCGAGGAAATCGACGAGACTGCTGAGATCTATGAACCGCAGGACGGCGACGACAATCCGTTCGCTGCTGTACACGATGTCGAATACGAAGCAGAACCGGTGATGATGCGGACTGTCGACGACTTCCGACCTACTGTCGTGGTCGAAGAGGTCACGCCCGCTTCACCGGTCGCCGAAGTCGTGCCGATGCCCGTCGCCGCTGCGCCGAAGCCGGTTGTTTCAACGCCGCGCCGTGTGCCGACACCGCGGGTCGCGGCAGGAAGCAAAAGCAAAGCTGCCTTCACGCTCCGCCTCGACCGCGACCGTCATCTCAAACTGCGCCTCGCTTGCGCGGTTCAGGGGCGGTCGGCCCAGCAATTGGTAACAGCCGCGCTCGATGCGCTGCTCGCCGATGTGCCTGGATTGGACGACATGGCCGACCAGGCTCCGTCCGGAAAAAAGGCGCGCAACTAAGAACGAATTTACGGGGGAATAAACATGGCCAATCCGATGCGCTTTGGAACAGCACTCACCGCAGTGGGTCTGGTTGGCATGCTCGCCGGCTGCAGCACTTTAGGATCAAGCGTCGCAAGCCGCGCTTCGATCTTCGGCGACAAAGTCGACTCGTCGAATATCGGTCTGGCGACGCGTGCCGCTGCCGCGCTCGAAAAGGGCGATACGACGGTGGCGGTGCAGCTTGCCGAACGTGCGGTGGGGAACACCAGTAACGACGCCGGTTTCCGCGCGCTGCTCGGCAACGCCTATTTCGCTGCTGGACGGTTCGCCTCGGCACAGGCCGCTTATCACGATTCACTAACATTGCTTCCGACCCAGTCGCAGGTCGCGCTCAAGCTGGTGTTGGTCACTATCGCCCAGGGCAAGAATGGCGAAGCGCTCGATCTGCTCGGCCAATTGCGTCCGATGCTCGATCCCGCTGATTTCGGACTTGCAATGGCGCTCGCCGGCGATGCCAGCGGCGCGGTAGCAGTGCTTGACGCTAGTGCTCGCCAGACCGGTGCCGATGCGCGCGTCCGGCAGAACCTCGCTCTTGCCCATGCGCTTGCCGGAGACTGGACGATGGCCCGCGAAGTTGCGTCGCAGGATATCGCGGCAGATCAGCTCGACGCACGTATCCAGCAGTGGATGACGTTCGCCAAGCCGACCCGCGCGTCGGATCAGGTCGCATCGATGGTCGGCGTAACCCCGGCGGCGATCGATCCGGGCCAACCGGTACGCCTCGCATTGAATGCGCAGAAGGACGGACCGCGTTATGCCGACGTCGGTGCCGTACCGGTTGCCGACAATCTTTCTAACAAGGCACCGGCGGCCGCAGTAGACTATCAGGCGGCGACGCCAGTCGCCGTCGCCGATAGGCAGGCAGAACCAGCAGTCGTCGATACGCCGGCACCCGTTGTTTTCTCTGCTGCGCAAGCGCCAGCGAAAGAGGCGCCTGTAACGGCCATCATGCCCGCGCCGGTTCCGGTTGTCGTCGCGGCTGCGATGCCGAACTACGTTCCCGCCATCGAACCGGCGGTCAGTGAAGCTGCTCCGGCGAAGGTCGTCCGCGCTTCTTCGGCCAAGCCGACCTTCCGCCATGCCGCATTGCCGCTTGGTCCGGTCGCAAGCGGCCGCGCGGTTGTTCAGCTGGGTGCATTCTCCAGCCGTTCGAACGTCGCTTCTGCGTGGGATCGCTTCACCGCGAAATATCCTTCGCTGCGTGACCGGACACCTGCCACGGCACGGCTCTCGATTAATGGTGCCATGATCTACCGACTGTCGGTGTCCGGGTTCGATTCGAGCCGCGAAGCGCAGGGCTTCTGTTCTTCGCTCAAGCGCACCGGCGCGAATTGCTTCGTGCGCACCTCGGCGGGCGATCGCCGCGTCCAACTCGCCTCGCGCTAGAAGTCAGTCGCCGCGCCGGGAAGCCGTGAGGCGGTCCAGGCAAGCCATTCTGATTGCGACGCCCATCTCGACCTGAGTCAGAACAAGTGATCGTTCGGGATCGTCGGCAAGTGCACCATCAATCTCCACGCCGCGGTTGATCGGACCGGGATGCATGACGACCGCACCCGGTGCAGCGGTCGCTAAACGAGCTGGCGTAAGTCCGTAACGGGTCAGGAATTCGCCCGGTGCATCGCCAAGCTCGTCATCCATTCGCTCGCGCTGGATGCGCAGCATCATCACGGCATCCGCGCCGGCCACTGCATCATCGATGCCAGGCGAATCGACGCCATCGGGCATCAGGTTAGGTGGACCAGCGAGCCGAACTTCAGCGCCCAGCCTTGCAAGCAATTTGGCGTTGGATCGCGCGACCCGACTGTGGCGAATATCGCCGCAGATCGCGATTTTCAGGCCATCGATATGTCCGAAGTGGCGCTTGAGGGTCGCCGCATCGAGCAGGGCCTGGGTCGGATGTTCGCCGATACCGTCGCCCGCATTTATCACCGGACAGTCCATGATTTCGGCGACGTTGGCGGGCGCGCCGCTCTTGCCGTGACGAATGACGAGGGCGTCAGGGCGCATGGCGTTTAACGTTCGCGCCGTATCCTCCAGCGTCTCGCCTTTCTTGATCGAGCTCATCTCGACCTGCATCGTTACGACCTGCCCACCGAGGCGGTTGGCCGCAATCTCGAAACTGAGCAGGGTGCGCGTCGAATTTTCGAAAAAGGCATTGAGGATCGTCATGCCATCGAGGCGGCGTTCATTGCGCCGCGGTGTCCGGTTGTAGTCGAACCAGCGCGCGCCCTCCGCAAGAAGGGCCGAAATGTCGTCGTCAGACAAGCAGTCGATCGATAGCAGGTGCATCGAAGTCAACCCCTTAATCATGCGCCGGCAGATTGACCAGCGCATCGATCGCACCTTGCAGGATGTGCGCGGCGGCATGGGCATCGACTTTTTCGGCACGCTTGGCGCGGCTCATGTCCTGATCGAGCATCGCGCGTTCCACCGCGATCGTCGACCAGCGCTCATCCCATAGCAGGATGGGAAGGGCGAGGGGGGCGAGGTTGCGGGCAAAGGCCCGAATGGACTGGGTCCGCGGACTGTCGCTGCCGTCCATGTTGAGGGGCAAGCCGACGGCGAGGCCGATTATCTTGTGCGTGGCGGCAAGCGCGCGGATCCGCTCGAGATCGGCAGTAAACTTGCCCCGGCGCAGCGTTTCAAGCGGAGTCGCGTAGCTCCAGCTGTTGTCACATGTGGCGATCCCGATGGTCTTGGTGCCGACGTCGAGGCCAAGCAGGCGCCCGGCCGTGTCAGGTAGCAGCGCCAGGAATTCCGCAGCGTCGGCAGAGATCATTTCCCTACCCAATGGTCCAGGCGGCGGGCAACGTCGGCGCGCAGCGCACCCCAGAAGAGGGCGTAATCGTACACGTGATAATTATTACCTGGCAGCACAAACGGGCCCAGGATCGGAATGGCCCCGTCGATGAGCAGGAACCCTTGCTCGCACCGTGCACCAACCAGTCCTTTTTGCAGCGATGCGTTGGTCAGATCGACCGTCGGGACCAGGGTGCCGGAATTCTCGTTCGGCGCCGCTTCGTCGTCGGCCCTTCCGCTAACCGGATTGGTGCAGATCATGTCGCCGCTCTGTCGCGTTGCCCCGGTCAGTCCCTTGGTGCCGACCCAGGCGTCGGTAACTAGATCGGTGTTGGCCGGGTCCTTGAAACTCTGCCAGCTGAAAACGCATCCGATCTGTTCTGGCGCGGAGCAGGCGCTCAGTCCCGTGGCTGGAAGGTCGGTAACGCGATCAACCGGCCAGCCGCCAAGGTAGGCGGTCAACAGACGACCGTTCAGAACCTGCTTCCGATCAGCGAGAAGCCGAAGCAAATGCAATGAACCCTGACTATGCCCTGCAAGAATGATGGGAAGGTCCTTGGGTGCTTCCGCGATGAATGTATCGAAGGCCTTGAGAACGTCGGAATAAGCGAAGTCGAGCGCCTTCGTCGCATCCGCACTCTTGAGAAGGAAGGCGCCAAAGGCAGCCTGCCGGTATCGCGGTGCCCAGATCGCCGCGACCTGGTTGAAGGCGGAGGCTTGGCTGCGAACGAAGAGTTTGGTCCTACCGTCAATGTCGTCGCCAGCTAGCAGCGGTGCGTTCCAGCGATCCGATTTCAGATAAGTCGTCGGATGGACATAAAATAAGGAAGCACGGGCCGGGCCGGTGACATCGTCCACTCCTTCGGGGAGCCACGATGTTGGATCGTCGGCCAAGCCCGGCTTTGCGATCCAAGCGTCCGCTTTCGCATAGTCCGGCCCGCTGCTTGGTGCGGGTGCTTCGAAATGTCCTGCCGGGGTCGCCTGGCTGATCAGGATCCGCTGTCCGAACTGATAAAATAGAAAGGCTACGGCGACGGCGATGATGACGAGGATGGCAATGCATCCAAGGAAACGGCGGGCTAGCATGATCGCGGCGGCTTAGCGGGGCGACCACCCGGCGGCAACAATGATGCGCAAGCGGCTTGAAGGCTCTCCGACGCCTCGCTATCGGCCCTTGCCATGTCCGTAACCGAAAAAGAAGTCCGCCACGTCGCGAAACTCGCGCGCCTTGCATTAGGCGAGGAAGAAATCGCGACGATGGTGCCCGAACTGAACAACATCCTCGGCTGGGTCGAACAGCTTGGCGAGGTCAATACCGACGGTGTCGAGCCGCTGACCGCCGTGATTGACAAGAAACTCGTCCTTCGCGACGACGAAGTGAATGCCGATCCGCTCACCGGCGGCAACATCCGCGAAGACGTGCTCAAAAATGCGCCCGATGCGCAGCACGGGTTTTTCGCCGTGCCGAAGGTGATCGAATAGATGTCTGAACTCACCAGCAAGACCATCGCCCAGTTGCGTGATGGATTCCGCGACGGCGACTATAGCGCGCGCGAAATTGCCAACTCTTTCAACCAGAGCGTTGTCGAGGGCAGGGCTCTTAACGCCTGGACGGTCGAAACACCCGAACTGGCGCTGGAGGCGGCGGATGTTGCTGACAAGGCGCGGCAGAGTGCGGATTTGCTGCCGCTCAGCGGGATTCCGCTCGGCATCAAGGACCTGTTCTGCACAGAAGGCGTCGCGAGCACGACAGCGAGCAAAATTCTCAAGGGTTTCAAGCCGACGTACGAAAGCACGGTTAGCGGGAATCTGAAACGCGCCGGCGCAGGCATGCTCGGCAAGCTCAACATGGACGAATTCGCGATGGGCTCGTCGAACGAAACCAGCGCCTACGGCCCGGTGATCTCGCCTTGGCGCCGCAACGATGGTGGCAACGCCGCGCTGACGCCGGGCGGAAGCTCGGGTGGATCGGCGGCGGCGGTCGCGGCGGGTATGGCGCCGGGCGTGACCGGTACCGACACCGGCGGTTCGATCCGCCAGCCTGCAGCGTTCGTGGGAATCAGCGGGATCAAACCGACTTATGGCCGGTGCAGCCGTTGGGGCGTCGTCGCCTTCGCAAGCTCGCTCGACCAGGCCGGACCGATGGCGCGCGACGTTCGCGACTGTGCGATCATGCTTGAGAATATGTGCGGCTACGATCCTAAGGACGCGACCAGCCTGGACGTGCGGGTGCCGCAGTGGGAAGCCGGACTATCGAGTAATCTCAGGGGTAAGCGCGTCGGTATTCCCAAGGAATATCGAATCGACGGCGTGCCGGATGAGATTAACGCGATCTGGGATCAGGGCATCGATTGGCTGCGTGACGCTGGTGCGGAAATCGTCGAGATCTCGCTTCCGCATACTAAGTACGCGCTACCGACATACTACATCATCGCACCGGCCGAAGCGTCGTCGAACCTCGCCCGCTACGACGGCGTGCGTTACGGTCTTCGCGAAACGCCGGAGGGCGGCAACCTCGACGCAATGTATGCATCAACCCGCGCCGAAGGCTTTGGGAAAGAGGTCAAGCGCCGGATCATGATCGGCACCTATGTCCTGTCGGCTGGGTACTACGACGCCTATTTCACCAAGGCACAGAAGGTCCGGACCCTGATCAAGCGCGACTTCATCGAGGCATTCCAGAAGTGCGACCTCATCCTGACCCCAACCGCCCCATCGGCAGCCTTCGGGCTTGGCGAGAAGATGAGCGACCCGCTTGCGATGTATTTGAACGACGTCTTCGCGGTTCCCGCCAGTCTCGCCGGCCTACCGGCGATGAGCGTTCCCGGAGGGCGTGACGGGCAGGGGCTTCCCCTCGGGCTGCACTTGATTGGCAAGGAACTGGACGAGCAGACTGTTCTTAACGCGGGCCTCGCCATCGAGGAACGCGCCGGATTCACGCATCGTGCGGAGAAGTGGTGGTGAGCGACTATCGGATCAAAGGCGCCACCGGCGATTGGGAGGTCGTGGTCGGCCTTGAGGTCCATGCGCAGGTCGTGTCGAACTCAAAATTGTTCAGCGGGGCCGCCACCGCGTTCGGCGCCGAGCCGAACACGCAGGTCAGTCTGGTAGATGCGGCAATGCCCGGCATGCTTCCGGTGCCCAACGCCGAGTGTATACGTCAGGCGGTTCGCACCGGCATGGCGATAGGCGCGCAGATCAACAAATATTCGCGCTTCGACCGCAAGAATTATTTCTACGCCGACCTTCCGCAGGGTTATCAGATTTCACAGCTCTACCACCCGCTGGTGGGAGAGGGATCGCTGACCGTCCTGACCGATGAGAAGGACGAGAAGAGCGCCGTTACCATCGGCGTCGAGCGGATTCATGTCGAGCAGGACGCTGGCAAACTCATGCACGATCAGCATCCGACGATGAGCTACGTCGATCTGAACCGGTCGGGCGTCGCGCTGATGGAAATCGTGTCGAAGCCCGACATGCGTTCACCTGCCGAAGCCGGCGCCTACGTCCGCAAGCTGCGATCGATCCTGCGCTATGTCGGAAGTTGCGACGGAAACATGGAAGAAGGCTCGATGCGCGCCGACGTCAACGTCAGTGTGCGCAAACCGGGCGAAGAATTCGGCACGCGCACCGAAACCAAGAACGTCAATTCGGTTCGCTTCGTGATGGCGGTGATCGAACATGAAGCGCGCCGCCAAGTCGATTTGATCGAGGACGGCGGCACTGTGATCCAGGAAACCCGCCTTTACGATCCCGACAAGAATGTCACTCGGACGCTGCGGTCAAAGGAAGATGCGCACGATTATCGCTACTTCCCCGACCCTGATTTGCTGCCGCTGGAGCTGGACGACGCGTTTCTGGACGAGTGCCGCGAATCGCTTCCCGAACTGCCCGACGCCAAACGCAAAAGGTTCGAAGGCCTTGGGATCACGGCCTACAATGCTGCGGTATTGACTGCCGAGGTCGAGACTGCGCACTGGTTCGACCAATTGCTCGATGCCGGAGTTCCGCCGGCGCAGGCCGCCAATTGGGTCACCGGCGAATTGTTCGGCGCGCTCAACCGCCTTGGTCGCACCATCGACGACAGCCCGGTTACGCCGACCGCTGCCGCCGAACTCCTTTCGCTGGTCGCCGATGGGACGATCAGCGGCACCATCGCGAAGAAAGTTTTCGAACTGATGCTGGAGACCGGCGACGGTGCCGGTACGATCGTCGAGCGCGAAGGCCTGAAGCAGACCAGCGACACCGGCGCGATCGACGCGGAGATCGACAAGATTCTCGCGGCCAATGCCGACAAGGTCGAACAGTACAAGGCTGGCAAGGAAGCCTTGTTCGGATTCTTCGTCGGACAGACGATGAAAGCGATGGCGGGCAAGGCCAATCCCGGTGTCGTCAATGAACGGCTGCGGGCCAAGCTGAATAGCTGACCGCGACCATGCGGGGGCGGAGGAGAAATAGAATGAAGCTGTTGAAATCCTTCGCTGCGGTGACCGCACTTGTCGCCATGCCCGTCGCTGCCGCTCAGGCGCCACAGGCGCCGCCAAAGCTGGTCATCGCGATTTCGGTCGACCAATTTTCTGCAGATTTGTTCGACGCCTACCGCCCATTCTTCACCGGTGGACTGGCTCGGATCGGTTCTGGCACGGTGTTTCGCAACAGCTACCAAAGCCATGCCGCGACCGAGACCTGTCCCGGTCATTCAACCCTGCTGACCGCTTGGCACCCGTCGAAAAACGGAATCGTCGCCAATAGCTGGGTCGATCAGTCTATCGGACGCGAGGACAAGACGGTCTATTGCGCCGAGGACGAAACGGTCCCGGGATCGACTTCTACCACTTACACCGTCTCGCCAAAACATCTGCACGCGCAGACACTTGGCGATCTGATCAAGAATTCGTCGGCCGCCAGCCGCAACGTTGCCGTTGCCGGCAAGGATCGTGCGGCGGTGATGATGGGCGGCCGTGCGGTCGACCAGCGCTGGTATTGGGATGGCAAGACTTTCGCCACAGACAACAAGGCCGCCAAGGTTCCGGCAAGCGTCACGGCCTTCAATTCTGCGCTGGCGACGGCACTGTCGCAGCCTCGCGAGGCAATGACTCCGCCAGCATTCTGCGCGGGCAAGGACAAAGTCTATGCGGTCAACCCGACGCTCAGCGTCGGCGGCGGGCGGTTTGGCCGCAAGGCCGGTGACGCAGGCGCATTTCGCCGCTCGCCCGACTTCGACGGCGCAACGCTTGCGCTGTCGGCTGCATTGATCAACGAGCTTGGCCTGGGCAAGGGAGTGGCGACCGACCTGCTCTCGGTCGGCCTTAGCGCTACCGATTATGTCGGCCACGCATATGGCAGCGGCGGTATGGAAATGTGCCTGCAGATGGCGGCGCTCGACCTCCAGCTTGGCTCCTTCCTTGCAACTCTCGACCGCAATGGGCTGGATTATGCTGTGGTCCTGACAGCAGACCATGGCGGACTCGACATACCCGAGCGACTTCGCGATCGCGGTATCGCAAGTGCGGCACGGGTCGATCCGGCATTGGTCGCAAGCGAAGTCGCAAAAAGGGTCGGCGGCATGCTCGGGCTCGGCGGCCCCGTCATCCTCGGGCCTGGTGCGTCGGGTGAATTCTGGATCAGCACCAAACTTGCACCCGCCGACCGTAAGCGTGTGCTCGACCTCGCGCTCAAGACCTACCGCGCGCATCCGCAAGTCTATGCAGCCATTCCCAAGTCGCAGGTCGCGGCCACCGCGATGCCTAGCGGCGATCCGCGAGGCTGGACCGTGCTTGAGCGGCTGCGCGCATCCTTTGATCCGAAGCGGTCCGGCGACTTCATGGTGGTGTTGAAGCCCAACATTACGCCAATCCCTGCACCGTCGACCGGCTACGTTTCGACGCACGGCAGCCCGTGGGATTACGATCGCCGCGTGCCGATCGTTTTCTGGCGCAAGGGGATGGCGGGTAGCGTCCGCGATGACTGGGCCGACACGGTCGATCTGATGCCGACGGTCGCGGCGATGATCGGCTTGCCTTTGGCGGCGGGCACGACCGATGGACGTTGCCTCGCCAATATTCCAGGCATTGTCTGTCCGCGTTAAACCAGCGCTTGCAAGTCTCTAAAAACACGGCATAAATCATGCGCGTCCGGCTAGTCGCGTATTGATCTGTCGAGACATGCCAGTTTTCCTTCGCCCGACGATGCGTCGGGAGGCAGGCAAAAGGGAGAGGCCAGTATGCGTCGCTTGATATTCGCAGCCACATGTGCCGCAGCGCTGAGCGCCTGCGTCCAGACCAAGCAATATGCCGACGTCCAGTTCGCGCCGCCGAAAGGTGATTATAAATTGCTCGTTATGCGCCCCGATGTCACCGTCGGGTCGGTAACGACGGGCGGACTGGTCGAGCCGCGCGCCGACTGGACCGAGCAATCCCGCGCCAATCTCCTTGCTGCCTTGAAGGCGCAACAGGCGACCCGCGGCGGCAATGTCCTGATCCTGGAAAAGCGGGACGGACTTGCGGCCATGGGGGTCGATGCCGAGACTGTAGCAGAGCTTGAGCGGCTCCATTATGCGGTCGGCGCATCGATTGCGCTGCACCGTTATTCGGGAGCTTATCTTCCGACAAAGCGTCGCAAGGGGCTCGACTGGACACTCGGCCAGCAAGCTGTCGATCTCGGCGCACGGACGGGTTATGATTACGCCTTATTCCTGCACGCGGAGGACAGTTTCGCTTCGACGGGGCGCATTGCATTGCAGGTGCTTGGCGCCGCCGGGTGTGTAGTCGGTTTCTGCGCGCCGAACATCGGGGGCGGGGGACAATTCGCTTACGCCAGCCTGGTCGACCTGCGGACGGGCGCGGTGGTCTGGTTCAATATTCTGCAAGCCGGAACGCAGATTGCCGGGATCAACATGGGCGATATCCGCAAGCCTGAGGGGGCAGCCCAATTGGTCGACCGTCTCCTAGGCCGAATGAAGCCGGGCAGGGAGGTCGTTCGCGCGATGAAGGCTAACGGCCAGTGACGGTTTCCATCACGCGGCGCGGGTTGTTGGCTGGTGGCGGGGCGCTGACGGCGGCCGCGCTTGGTGGAGGAATAGCCGAGGCCCGTATCCTTCCTGGCCAGATGCAGCCGCTGATTGGTCCGGGTTACAAGCCGACCGACCGTGACGAAATCGGACTTTGGCAGCAGATGGCGCGGGTTGAGGAGGAAATTGCCGGATCCAACCTGCTGATCAAGGATCCCGGCCTGAATGACTATCTGCGCGCGCTGATCGGAAAGGTCGGCGGTCCAGCCGCAAAGGACATGCGCATCTACCTTGCGCGAATACCCGAATTCAATGCGGTGATGTTCCCGACCGGCTTCGCAGTGGTCTTTTCCGGCTTGCTCCTGCGAATGCGCAACGAGGCCCAGCTTGCGGGCGTCATCGCGCACGAAAGCGCCCATTTCCTGCGGAAACATCAGATCCGCCAGTGGCGCGATGTGCGTCGAAAGACGGATCTGTTCGCGATCGCTGCAATGGGCGCAGGCGTCGCGGGCGGGGCGACAGGCATCTACACTGGCGATCTGGCGCGGCTTGCGCAGCTTGGCACCATCCTCACCATGCTGCGCTACAATCGCGTGCTTGAAGCCGAGGCCGACGCAATGGGCGTCCGACTACTCGCCGACGCGGGCTATGCGCCGATGGAAATGTCGCGCACCTGGGAGCAGCTGATCGGCGAGCTTGATGCGTCGGCGAAATATCGTCGCAAGAAACGCGATCGCGGCTATTCGTTATTCTCGACCCATCCGGCGCCAGAAGCGCGCATGGCCGACCTCAAATATTCCGCGGCCGAGGTCACCGTCGTCGGTCGGAATTATCAAGATCATCGTGCCCGGTACCTGCGTGCGATCAGCGACATCCGCCCCATGCTCCTCGACGACCAGGTCAAGTTGAACGACCCGGGGGCAAGCCAGTTCATCGTCGAAACGCTCGCCAGAGATGGATGGAATGGGCTGCTCAGATTTAACGAGGCGGAGACCTGGCGCTTGCGCAATCGCGCCGGCGACGATGCGCGCGCAGCACAAGGCTATGCCGTCGCGGTGCAATATGTCGACGCTCCTGCCGATGCTTGGCGCTGGCATGGCGTCATGCTCCAGAAAGCGGGACGACGGGCGGAAGCAAAGAGCGCTTATGCTCGGTACCTCAGCATCGCTCCCAATGCGCCCGATGCACCGTTCATCCGCCAACAGTTCCTGCTCTTGTGAGGTTCGTCATGTCCAGGTTCATCCATCTCACGCTTACCTCGCTCGTCCTCGCTTCCTGCTCGTCGGTTGGCGGCGAAGGGTTTGGCTATGGCGGTTATGCCTTGGTACGGGCGCAGCCGCGCAGCGTCGGCGACGGCTCGATGATCGTCAGTCCGCCGCGCGAATGGAACAAGCAATCGAGTGTCTGGGCAATCGATGACATTCGCCAAGTCGAAGATTGGACGCTCAACGGTCCCTATCTCAATTCGATGAGTTTCGTCACAGGGCTGAAGGGTGGGCGTTACCTCATTCGCCAGAGCAAGCGGACTGCGCAGCAAGTCCCCAAGTTTCGATCTGACATGACTGCGCCGGAAATCGCGGCGATGCTGGAGAGTTTCTATCGCGTCAAAGCGGGCGCGATTGACTTCAAGACGACAGGCCTGAGCCCGCGCCAGTTCATGGGCTATTCTGGATTTCAATTCGACTTCGACCATCTCGATACCGACGAGGTGTGGCGCCGCGGTCGGGCGGTCGGAGCGGTTATCGATACACGCCTTTACCTTGTCCTCCTCGATGGAGCGCGCGCACATTATTTTGCGGCGGCGCTCCCCGATTTCGAGGTGATTGCGGATTCGGCGAGTTTCAAACCCTAGGCGATAGGGGAGATGGGCGTCGCGGGCGGTTCCGTTCCCGGAACTGGCGGGGCGGGGACGTCGATGTCGGGGCCGGCGGGCGGAGACTCCGGCGGAGCCTCGCTCGGCTGTCCGGGCTGCGTCGGCTGGGGCGTATCGGGCGTGGGTGTATCGTCGGGCATGATCGTTTCTCCTTGCCTGCCCAACGGTTCGCCGTGCCAACAAGTTTCGTGGCGCTTGCCCCCACGCCGATCCTTGCTATAGGCCGCGCACCTTAAATGGCGACCGCGCGCGCGTGGCGGAATTGGTAGACGCGGCAGGTTTAGGTCCTGTTGTCGAAAGATGTGGGGGTTCGAGTCCCTCCGCGCGCACCATCGCCGCAACTGCGGCGATGGTGGACCAAGGACCGGATTGTGCGCAGAAACCAGATTGTTGGACAGGATATTAGATCGTTATGAAGACCGTCGAGACGGAAAATAAGGGCCTGAAGCGCGGATACACGCTGACCATTCCGGCCAAGGACATCGATGCCCGCATGGACGCCGAAGTGAAGCGCATGGCGCCGCAGGTGCGCATGCCCGGCTTCCGCCCCGGGAAGGTGCCGGCCAATCTGATCCGCAAGATGCACGGCGAGCAGCTTCACGGCGAAGCATTGCAGAGCGCGGTTCAGCTCGGCGTCCAGAAGCTTCTGAACGACAACAAGCTGCGTCCTGCTATGCAGCCGCAGGTCGAACTGGCTGACGGCTATGAACAGGGCAAGGATGCCGAAGTCAGCGTCAGCTTCGAAGCGCTGCCTGACGTTCCCTCGCCGAAGATCGACAAAATCAAGCTCGAGCGCCTTACCGTCGAGCCTGATGAAAAGATTGTCGCGGAGCAGCTCAACCAGCTGGCCGCCTCGCAGACACGCTACGAAGACGCAAAGAAGGGCCACAAGGCGTCCAGTGGCGATCAAGTCGTGATCGACTTTGTTGGCAAGGCCGACGGAATCGCCTTCGAAGGCGGCACCGGCACCGACATGCCGGTCGTTATCGGTTCGGGTCAGCTCATCCCCGGCTTCGAAGACCAGATGGTCGGCGTGAAGGTCGGTGACGAGAAGGTCCTCAACGTGACTTTCCCTGACGATTATCCGGCCGAAAACCTCAAGTCCAAGCCGGCAACCTTCGACATCGTCGTCAAGGAAGTCAAAGTCGCCGGCAAGACCGCGATCGATGACGATTTCGCCAAGTCGCTTGGCCTCAACGATCTCGAGCAGCTCAAGGGCCTCATCCGCAGCCAGGCGCAGGACGAGCTCAACGGCTTGACCCGCACCCACATGAAGCGCCGCCTGCTCGACCAGCTTGCCGCTGACCACGATTTCGAAGTTCCGCCGTCGATGGTCGATGCCGAATTCGAAAACATCATGGCCCAGCTCCGTCACGAAGCCAGCCATGAGGAAGACAGCGAAGCAGCGCTCAAGGAAATCGAGAGCGAAGCCGACGATTATCGCACGATCGCCGAACGCCGCGTTCGCCTCGGCTTGCTGCTCAGCGAAATTGGCGCCGCCAATGGCGTCGAAGTCAGCCAGCAGGAAATGAACCGCCTGATCGGGCAGGCTGCGTCGCAATACCAGCCCAAGGATCGTGACCGGTTCATCCAGTATGTCCAGAACGAGCCGATGGCCGCAGCTCAGCTGCGCGCGCCGCTTTACGAGGACAAGGTCGTCGACTTCCTGTTCTCGAAGGCCGACGTGACCGAACGTTCCTCGACCCGCGAAGAGCTCGAAGCCGATCTCGAAAGCGAAGAAGGTCACGTGCACGGTCCCGGCTGTGGCCACGACCACGGCGAAGCCAAGAAGCCGGCCGCCAAGAAGAAGGCAGCGCCTGCCAAGGCGAAGGCCGACGCTAAGCCGGCGAAGGCGGAAGCCAAGGCAGCTCCGGCCAAGGCGAAGGCCGACGCAAAGCCGGCGAAGGCGGAAGCCAAGACAGCTCCGGCCAAGGCGAAGGCCGACGCAAAGCCGGCGAAGGCGGAAGCCAAGACAGCTCCGGCCAAGAAGGCTGTGGCCAAGTCGGCTCCGGCCGAGAAGGTCGACGCGAAGCCTGCCGCGAAGAAGCCGGCAGGCAAAAAGCCGCCAGCGAAGAAAAAGTAACGGCAAAATAAGGGGCGGCGGTTAAAGGGATGACATGACCATGTCTCGTACCCCTTCAATCGCCGTCTTGCTGCCTTGTTACAACGAAGAGGCAGCGATCGCACGGACGGTTGCCGGCTTCCGCGCCGCGCTGCCGGACGCGACAATTTACGTTTACGATAACAACAGCGCCGATCGGACGGTCGAGGAAGCGCGCAAGGCTGGGGCAATCGTTCGGACCGAGCGAATGCAGGGCAAGGGCAACGTCGTGCGCCGAATGTTCGCCGACGTGGATGCCGACGTATACCTGATGGCGGACGGCGACCTTACGTATGACCCGTCCGCAGCCCCGGAAATGGTCCGCCAATTGATCGAAGACCAGCTCGACATGGTGGTCGGCACGCGCCAGCACGACGTCAAGGATGCCTACCGCGGCGGCCATGTGCTCGGGAACAGGTTGTTCACCGGCCTCCTGTCCGGGCTATTCGGGCGAAGTTTCACCGATATTTTTTCAGGTTACCGCGTGTTTTCACGTCGCTTCGTAAAAAGCTTTCCAGTCCTTTCCGAAGGTTTCGAGATCGAGACCGAGATGAGCGTCCATGCGCTCGAGCTCAAGATGCCGGTGGGCGAGGTCACCACGGCGTATGGAGCGCGCCCGGAAGGCTCGGCATCGAAGCTGAGCACGTACCGTGATGGCTGGCGCATCCTCAAGACGATCGGCACGCTCTATCGCGTCGAACGTCCGGTGCTGTTCTATGGAGGCATCGGCGCCCTTCTGCTCGCGGTGGCGCTATTTCTGTCGGTGCCGTTGATCCTGACCTATCTCGATACCGGACTGGTGCCGCGTTTCCCGACTGCCATTCTCGTCACCGGGATGGTCATCGTCGCCGTGCTTTGCTTTTTCGCCGGATTGATCCTCGACACCGTCACGCGCGGTCGCCGCGAGGTGCGCAGACTTGCCTATCTTTCGCAGCCACCGACGCACGCAACTTGAACCTGCTGACAATCGGTCCGATGTAGGGACCGACCACACAAGCCAAGGACCACTTAATCCCATGGATCATGCAGATATCGCCTCACAGCTCGTTCCGATCGTTATCGAGCAGTCCAACCGGGGCGAACGCAGCTTCGACATTTATTCGCGCTTGCTGCGTGACCGCATCATTTTCGTGACCGGCGCTGTCGAGGACCACATGGCCTCGCTGATCACCGCCCAGCTGCTGTTCCTTGAATCGGAAAATCCGAAAAAGGACATCTTCATGTACATCAACTCGCCAGGCGGCGTGGTGACCAGCGGCCTGGCGATCCATGACACCATGCAGTACATCCGGCCCCGCGTCGGCACCGTCTGCATCGGTCAAGCCGCATCGATGGGCAGTTTCCTGCTCGCCGCGGGTGAGCCGGGCATGCGCGTCGCTCTGACCAACAGCCGGATCATGGTGCACCAGCCTTCGGGCGGGGCCCAGGGCATGGCTGCGGATATCGAAATCCAAGCCCGCGAAATCCTGCGGATGCGTTCGCGCCTCAATTCGCTTTATGCAAAATATACTGGCCAAGCGATCGAGGAGATCGAAAAGGCGATGGACCGCGACAAGTTCCTCGAGGCCGATGAAGCAAAGACGTTCGGACTCATTGACGAGGTTTTCGACAAGCGTCCCGCCGCTGGCGACGACGATGGCACCGGTGCGGGTGACGTCACGCCGGTCTGATCGGCCTTGTAACGAAACGGTCATTTTTCTTGATAGGGGCGCAAGCCCACTTTAGTCCCGTCGCAGGTTCTGCGGCGGGACTCTTGCTTGCCGACGACGGGGGTCAGAAATCAGACAAATTGCAGCCCTGCCATATCGCTCGTCAGGTCCGTCGCTCGACGCGTCGGTCTCGATTCTTCTCGTCACGAGTCGTGAAACCAAACGCTGGGTGATCCCCAAGGGTAACCTCAGCAACGGTGTCGATCCGCACGTTGGTGCCGCAGAAGAAGCTTATGAAGAAGCTGGCGTAACCGGCGCAGTCTGCCCAGTAAAACTAGGCAGCTTCCGCTATCGAAAGAAACGTGGCAGCGGCGCCTCGTTGATGGCCGACGTCGACGTTTTCCCCTTGGCGGTAACCAGCGAGCTCGACGAATGGCCCGAGAAGAGCGAGCGAGAGCGCCGATGGTTCTCGCTCGGCGAAGCGGCAACGGCAGTAGATGAGGCCGATCTTGCCGATCTGATCAGGTCCTTCGGGGCCAGTGAATTTAACACAGCCGCGCGCCGGACCGACGTGTTCCGGCTGGTCGCCCAAAAATCAAAGGTGGGTCCGATGTTTGCCTGGTTCCAACGCCTGCTGCCCAAGACGGGCGGCTTTTTCGAATTGTTCGAAGCCCATGCAACCGCGATCGTTGCGGCCGCCAGTGCCACCGGGCGCTTGTTCGATGGTGGATCGAAATCGGCCGAACATATTCGCGAAATTCGCGAGCGCGAACATGATGCCGACGAAATTACGAGCGAGACGCTAAAGACTGTGCGCCAGACCTTTCTTACGCCGTTCGATCGCGGGGCGATCACCGGCCTGATTGGCGCGATGGACGATGCGATAGACGAAATGCAGTCCGCGGCGTCGGCCATCGACATCTACAGCTTCGACAAATTCGAGCCGGAAATGAAGGACATGGCGGCGATCGTGGTCAATTCGGCCCGACTGGTCGCCGAGGCGATGCCGCTGTTGCGCGACGTCGCTCGCAACGGGGGGCGCCTCCATGAGCTGACCGAGCGGTTGGTCAGGATGGAAGGGCGGGGCGACGAGATCCATTCGGCCGGCCTGAAGCGCTGCTTCAACGAATATCGCGTCAAGAGTTCGATCGACTTTGCCGTCCGTCGGGAGATCTTCAAGCATCTGGAACGAATCATTGATGCTTTCGAGGATGTTGCAAACCAGATCGACGCTATCGTCATCGACCATAGCTGAGTTCGGCAAGGAAACGCACCATGCATGAGCTGGCTTTTCCGCTGCTTGTCGCGCTCGTCATTCTGGCGTTGGCTTTCGACTTTTTGAACGGCCTACATGACGCCGCGAATTCGATTGCGACGGTGGTGGCGACCAAGTTGCTCGGGCCAGTGCACGCCGTGCTGTTCGCGGCATTTTTTAACTTCGCCGCCTATTTCCTGATCCTGTGGTTCCCCGGCCTGCACAAAGTCGCCGACACGATCGGCAAGGGCCTGATCGACAAGGACATGGTTTCGCCAGCTGTCGTGTTCGCGGCCTTGGTCGGCGCGATGTTTTGGAACGTCGTCACGTGGCTCAAGGGCATTCCGTCTTCGTCCAGCCATGCACTGGTCGGCGGAATTGTCGGGGCGGGCGTCGCTGCGGTCGGTTTCGGCACGATCCAGTGGAATGGCGTCACGAAGACCCTGATCTTCATCCCGCTGGCTCCGCTGATCGGTATGCTGGTCGCAATGATGGTCATGCTCCTGTCCAGCTGGCTAGCCGTCTGGGCCAGCGCGCGCGGCGCGGAGCGGGTATTCAAGTCGCTCCATCTGGTCTCGGCTGCCGGCTATTCGGTCGGCCACGGCCTTAATGATGCGCAGAAGACGATGGGGATCATCACCGTCTTGCTCTATTCGACAGGATATCTCACCGGCGAATTCCATGTTCCTCACTGGGTAGCGATCTCCTGTTACATCGCGATCGGGCTCGGGACGTTGACCGGGGGATGGCGGATCATTGAAACGATGGGCAGCCGTATCACCAAGCTTAGTCAGCATCAGGGTTTCGCGGCGTCGACGGGCGGTTCGATCATGCTGTTCGGGGCAAGCTGGGCCGGTATTCCAGTGTCGACTACCCATACGATCACTGGCGCCGTCATCGGTGCAGGGGTTGCGCGCCGCGAATCCGCAGTCCGCTGGGGAGTAGCCAAGAGCGTCGTGATGGCGTGGGTCATCACGATCCCCTGCTCTGCGGCCGTTGCGGCTGGGTGTTATGCGGTCACCAGACTATTTGTCTGATCGCCAGCCTTGCCGTCCGGCACGCGGGGCTCCATATTCCATCCTGACGGAAGCGATCCGGGGGAGCGAAGGGTGTTAACCCTTCCACCATGTTGATTGTGCGATAAGAGTGGCTAAGCATGGGGCCATCGGTCCTCATGCGGCCGACTACGACAAGGGAATTTATGACGAAGCTTCAAGGCGGTGGCGACGGCAAGAGCACGCTGTACTGCAGTTTCTGCGGCAAATCGCAGCACGAGGTACGCAAGCTCATCGCCGGTCCGACCGTATTCATCTGCGATGAATGCGTCGAACTTTGCAACGACATCATCCGCGAGGAGACAAAGTCGGCGTTGGTCAAGACCCGCGACGGTGTCCCTACGCCTGGCGAAATCAACAAAGTGCTCGACGATTATGTCATCGGCCAGTCGCGTGCCAAGCGCGTGCTGTCGGTGGCCGTCCATAACCATTATAAGCGGCTTGCCCACGGTTCGAAAAACGCGGGCGAGGTCGAACTTTCCAAGTCGAACATCCTGCTCATCGGCCCGACCGGTTGTGGCAAGACATTGCTTGCCCAGACGATGGCGCGGATCCTCGATGTGCCGTTCACGATGGCCGATGCGACTACGCTTACCGAAGCGGGCTATGTCGGCGAAGACGTCGAAAATATCATTCTCAAGCTGCTCCAGGCTTCTGATTACAATGTCGAGCGAGCCCAGCGCGGGATCGTCTACATCGACGAAATCGACAAGATCAGCCGGAAGTCGGATAATCCCTCGATCACGCGCGACGTGTCAGGCGAGGGCGTTCAGCAGGCGCTGCTCAAGCTGATGGAAGGCACCACGGCTTCGGTTCCGCCGCAGGGCGGTCGCAAGCATCCCCAACAGGAATTCCTGCAGGTCGACACGACGAATATCCTGTTCATCTGTGGCGGCGCGTTCGCGGGGCTGGAACGGATCATCTCGGATCGTATGCAGGGTAAGTCGATCGGTTTCGGCGCGCATGTCGAGGCGCCGGAAGAACGCCGGACCGGCCAGGTGCTCAAGCACACCGAGCCGGAAGATCTGATGAAGTTCGGCCTAATCCCGGAATTCATCGGCCGTATGCCGGTTATCGCCACACTCGAAGATCTCGATGAAAAGGCGCTGGTCGAAATCCTCGTCGAACCGAAGAACGCGCTGGTCAAACAATATCAGAAGCTGTTCGAGATGGAGGACGTCGCCCTCGAATTCACCGATGACGCGCTCAGCGCCATTGCCAAGCGGGCGATCGAACGAAAGACGGGCGCGCGCGGCCTCCGTTCAATCCTCGAAGGCATCCTGCTCGACACCATGTTCGACCTGCCTTCGATGGAAGGCGTCGATGAGGTTCATGTCGACAAGGATGTCGTCGGCGGGACCAAGGAGCCGGTGCGAGTCTACAACAAGAAAGAAAAGACGGCACAACAGGCCGGTGGCGACGCTGCCTAAGCGGTGATTCGACTTCCGGACTCCGTAACCGAGCCGCGTTCGCCGCTTCGGTCGATCCTAGTCGGTTGGCCGACGGCGTCGATTCCGGCGCTTGCACTGGCGGCAGTGGCTTCGCTTCTGTTTCCCGGCGACAGCCATCCCGAATTCGGCAAGGTCGCGGGGTTGATGTTCGTCGCGCTCGTCGTGATTTCTCCGGTCCTCGAGACGCTCATCATGGCCGCGGTTCTCGAACTCCTCGTTCGTATCGTCCGACCGTGGCAGGCCGTCGCGATCAGCGCGATCGGGTGGGGCATTGCCCATAGCCTGCAGGCGCCAGCCTGGGGGTTGGTGATCTGGTGGCCATTTGCGGTCTTCTCGACGCTCTACGTGACTTGGCGGAGGCGGAGTATCGCTTGGGCGCTTGCCATTCCGATGGCTGTCCATGCATTGAACAACCTGCTCCCCGCACTCCTCCTGTTGCGCAACGCTTAGGCGCCGCCCATATGGAGGATATGAGTGTGACCCTACCTATACTTCCGCTTCGCGACATCGTCGTTTTCCCGCATCGCATCGTCCCGTTGTTTGTCGGCCGCGACAAGTCTGTTGCCGCGCTCGAGGCAGCAATGGCGGATGACAAGCGCCTGTTTCTCGTCGCGCAACTCGATCCGAACGAAGACGATCCCGACCGCGACGCGATCTACGACCTCGGCGTGATCGCGACGGCGATGCAACTGCTCAAGCTTCCGGATGGCACCGTGCGCGTCCTCGTCGAGGGCGCCAAGCGTGCACGCCTCACCAAGCTGGTGCAGGCGGATGGGTATCAGGCCGCCGAAGTGGTCGAAATCGACGAAGAAGAAAGCGAAGGCCCCGAGGCGCTTGCGTTGATGCGTTCGGTAATCGACCAGTTCGAAAATTACGCCAAGCTCAACAAGCGCCTCCCAGCGGAGACGGGCGTGCAGCTTGCCGAGATCGAAGATCCATCGATCCTGGCTGACGCGGTCGCGTCGTCTTTGTCGGTTAAGGTTTCCGACAAGCAGGCGATGCTCAGCGAACTCAATCCCGCGCGCCGCCTGGAAATGGTGTTCGCCTTCATGGAAGGCGAGCTTGGCGTCCTGCAGGTCGAAAAGAAGATCCGCAGTCGCGTGAAGCGGCAGATGGAGAAGACCCAGCGCGAATATTATCTCAACGAACAGTTGAAGGCGATCCAGCGCGAACTCGGCAATGATGACGGGGATGGGGGCGACGAGCTTCAGGAACTGGCAGCCAAGATCCGCAAGACCCGCCTCAGCAAGGAAGCGCGCACGAAGGCGACGGCCGAGCTGAAGAAGCTCAAGGGCATGGCGCCGATGTCCGCGGAAGCGACGGTTGCACGCAACTATCTCGACGTGCTGCTCGGTCTTCCGTGGGGAAAGAAAAGCCGCCTGAAGCGCGATATTGCCGAGGCCGAAAAGGTGCTCGACGAGGATCATTACGGGCTCGAGAAGGTCAAGGACCGGATCGTCGAATATCTTGCGGTCCAGGCGCGAACGAACCGCCTGAAGGGGCCGATCCTGTGTCTCGTCGGACCGCCGGGCGTCGGCAAGACCTCGCTCGGTCGTTCGATCGCCAAGGCTACCGGCCGCGAATTCGTTCGCCAGTCGCTCGGCGGCGTTCGCGATGAGGCCGAGATTCGCGGTCACCGTCGGACGTACATCGGCTCGTTGCCTGGCAAGATCATGACAAACATGAAGAAGGCCGGAACCTCGAACCCACTATTCCTGCTCGACGAAATCGACAAGCTCGGTCAGGATTTCCGCGGCGATCCGGCATCGGCGCTGCTCGAGGTGCTCGACCCCGAGCAGAATTCCAAGTTCCAGGATCATTATCTCGAGCTCGATTACGATCTCAGCGATGTCATGTTCGTCACCACGGCGAACAGCCTCGACATGCCCCAGCCTCTGCTCGATCGCATGGAGATCATCCGGCTCGAAGGCTACACCGAGGATGAAAAGGTCGAGATCGCAAAGCGCCATCTCATTCCGAAGCAGCTTGAAGCGCATGGCGTGAAGGATGGTGAGCTCGAGTTCACTGACGATGGCCTGCGTTCGATCCTGCGCCACTACACGCGGGAAGCGGGTGTCCGCACGCTAGAACGCGAACTGGCCAAAGTCGCCCGTAAGTCGCTTCGCCTGATCCTTGAAGGCAAGGTCGAGTCGGTATCGCTCACCGACGCGAATATCGCGGATTTCCTCGGCGTGCGCCGCTATCGGTACGGAGTTAGCGAAGATGAGGACCAGGTCGGCGCAGTGACGGGTCTGGCCTGGACGGAAGTCGGCGGCGAGTTGTTGACGATCGAGGCGGTCACGGTACCCGGCAAGGGACAGATCAAGACGACCGGCAAGCTTGGCGACGTCATGCAGGAATCGATCCAAGCGGCGATGAGCTTCGTAAAGGCGCGCGCGCCGGCGTATGGAATCAAGCCGTCTATCTTTGCGCGCAAGGAAATCCATGTCCATCTTCCCGAGGGTGCCGTACCGAAGGACGGGCCGTCGGCGGGCGTCGGCATGGTTACCGCCATGGTTTCGACGCTGACCGGAATTCCGGTGCGCCGGAATGTCGCGATGACCGGCGAAGTCACGCTCCGCGGACGGGTGCTCCCGATCGGTGGACTGAAGGAAAAGCTGCTCGCTGCACTTCGCGGCGGGATCACCAAGGTGCTGATCCCCGCCGACAATGAAAAGGATCTGGTCGAAATTCCGGCCAGCGTGAAGGACGCGCTGGAAATCGTCCCGGTTGCACATGTCGACGAAGTGCTCGCATTGGCGCTCGCCAAGCCGGTCACGCCGATCGAATGGACCGAGGCCGACGAGCTTGCGGTCGAGCCGCTTGCATCGGCGACGGGAGGGGCCGAGAGTCCCGCTGTGCGACACTAGGATTTTGACTTCGCCGCCGATCCTTGTCTTAAGGACGGCATCGTCAAGGAAGCGAGTCTTCGTGCAAACAAGCTCGGGAGTGCGGAATGAACAAGCAGGATCTCATCGGCCAGATCGCGGATCGCGCAGGCCTCAGCCGCTCTGACTCTTCCAAAGCGGTGGAGACGATGCTTGAGGTCATAACGTCGGCACTGAAGCGCGGTGACGAAGTGCGCCTTGTCGGCTTCGGCAATTTTTCCGTGACCCGCCGAAAGGCGTCGGTCGGACGCAACCCGCGCACTGGTGCGCCGATGCAGATCAAGGCGAGTCACCAGCCGAAATTTCGTCCTGGCCGAATTTTAAAAGAAGCCGTTCAGGCCAAGTAAGCGCGCTTGGTCCAATCGCAGGCTGGACAGCGCGGACAAGCAGGATTATCGGCCCATTTCCCGCACGCCGGGGGCGCGTAGCTCAGTGGTAGAGCACACCCTTCACACGGGTGGGGTCGCAGGTTCAATCCCTGCCGCGCCCACCATGCCCAATCGCAATAATCGTCAGGAACGAGGAGCGGGTCAAGCTATCGCCAACATCGCCAAATCTCGAATTTCCGACGACTGCACTTGTTGGTAATTCACCCGACGATATTGATGGGCTGATCGCAACATCATTGGCGGTGGAGCAGCTGGTCGCTGCAGCGTCCACCGGCGAACTCGTCATTGAGGGCAGAAAGACCGGTCGCGTGGCAGTGGTGACGACGGGACTTGGTAAGGCAGTCGAGGCAGCGAGTACCTGCGTCGACGATCTTGCGCGAAGGTGGGGAGCGACGCGGACATGGGTGGTTGACCCAGTCTCCGAACGTGATCCCCGAAGCGTATTTCGAGCGGACGATTATCCGCCCGAGCTCCGTGATGCATACAAGAAGGGGATGGCGCGCGTTTTGTTGCGCATTGATGCCGAAGGCAAAGTGAACGGTTGCAAACCGATAGAGGTCGAGGGCGATATGCAGTTCGGTGTCCGAACCTGCCAAGTGCTTGCGCAACGCGGGCGCTTCACGCCGGCGAGAAATGAGAAGGGACAGGCGGTGCCCGGCTTTCTTCTGGCACCGCCCGTTCGTTACGATATGTGGTAGTTGGATCTAGTCGAGATAGCCGGGCTGGAAGCTCGCGACACGAAGCATTTCGTTCCAGTCACGGAAATGGATGTTGCGACCCTGGCGGGAAATCAGTCCCTGGCGTTCCAGATCCGCAAACACGCGATTGACGTTGACCGACGTCTGACCCGTGATGTCGGCAATCTGTTGCTGGGTGAACGGATTGGGTAGCGGCTCCGACCTGGGGTCTATGCCGTAACGGGTCGCCGTTTCCGCAAGAAGGTGGGCGACGCGTGCGGTAGAGTCCCGGCGGCCGCAATTGACCAGCCATTCGTAACCTATTGATTCGTTTCGCTGGATCAGCCGCCAGAAAAAGCGGGCGAGCGCCGGATGCTCGTCGATAATCGGATCGAAATCCTCCGCCTTGCCGACTAGTACCTCGCTTTTGACGATGGCCTGAATTCCATAAGCGGCCGAGCCTTCGCGGGGGAGTATCCCCTCGCCAGGAAAGCGCAACGCGACAATTTGTCGACGGCCGCTCGAATCGGATTTGTATTTCGAAACCAAACCAGTCGCGACGAACATGACTTCGTCGCGAGCTGCGCCAGGCTCCCTAAAAGGCCGACGCGGGTCGAGGGAAACCCGACGTTGCGGCATTTCGGCAATCACGTCGGCAATCGACGCATCGAGTCCAGCCTCAACCAAACGGTCGCGCAACGCGATCCCGTCTGTGAGCTTTCCGCTTTTTTGACGACTCGAATTCAAGTCCGACTCCCAATAACTAGAGTGCGCTCACCAAAAGGTTTGCGCAAGTCATTAACCCTGTTTACTGCTTTGTCTTCGATCAACGACTGATCTTCAACGCCCCATACGCAACACTTTGACGGCGCGTTCAATCCACTCGCCATCACATTCCACCGCCGATTTCAGGTCGGGCGGCCCCGGCCAACCATAATCTTCGATAGTCATCCCGGCTAGGGAACGGTCGGCGCCATAGCGTGGAAAAACATGAAAGTGAACATGCCGATCAGCCATCATCAACATGAGATAGTTGATTTTTTCATAGTCGATGGCGTTTCGGAGCATTGCTTCGAGTTCGCGCACGATAATATGCTGCTCGGTGAACGCCTCACAGGGAAGATCCGCGTACGCTGTCGCTTCACCCTTCGCCGCGAGGATCAGGGATCCAGCGGTCACCTGCGCCGGTCTCAGCAACACCACCCAATGATCGTATTCCCGGATCAGGGTCGCGGGGTATCCGAACTTCTCGATCGTCGCATTCATCGGCTATCTCACTTGCCATCGAAGGCTGCGACCCTTAAGGGCACGGCGCGCCTCATCCAAGGGCGCTTAGCGGCGATCGTAGCTCAGTTGGTTAGAGCATCGGTTTGTGGTACCGAGGGTCGCGGGTTCAAGTCCCGTCGGTCGCCCCATTATTCCTGACACTACAAGAAGTTAGGCGATCCATGAACACCCCTTGGGGCTTCCCCGATTTCGATGCGCATGAAGCGCTGCACTTCATCACCGACCGGGCATCGGGCTTGCGCGCGATCATCGCGATGCATTCGACTCACCTTGGCCCAGCGGCAGGTGGAACGCGCTTCTGGCATTATGCGGACGACGCGGAAGCACTGACCGATGCGCTTCGTCTTTCACGCGGGATGAGCTTCAAAAACGCCATGGCGGGACTTCCGCTCGGCGGCGGCAAGGCCGTCATTCTTGCCGATTCGCAACGCACCAAGACGCCCGAACAGATTGCCGCTTTCGGCAAAGCGGTAGAGAAGCTTGGGGGCAATTACGTGACCGCCGAAGATGTCGGAATGTCGGTTGCCGACATGACCGCGATTGCTGCCGAAACGCGCTACGTTGCGGGACTGCCCGTCGCTGGCGGTGAGGTCGGTGGTGATCCTGGGCCACATACATCGCTGGGTGTGTTCCTGGGCATCAAGGCCGCGGTCCGCCGCGCACTTGGCAAGGAGAAGCTGGCGGGTCTGCATATTGCAATGCAGGGAGCAGGCAGCGTTGCGGGCGGTGTTGCGCGTCTTGCGGCGAAAGAAGGTGCCCGCCTCAGCATCGCCGACGTCGCCGGCGAACGCGCCGAAGCATTGGCGGCGGAGACCGGCGGGACCGTTATCGATCCCGCTCAGATCATGACGATCGAGGCGGACGTGTTCAGCCCGAATGCCTTGGGCGCGATCCTGACCGCCGAATCGATTGCGGCGCTCAAAGCACCGATCGTCGCCGGAGGGGCGAACAACCAGCTTTCGAGCCCGCAGGACGGCGAACGACTGACGACGCGCGGCATTCTTTACGCCCCGGATTATGTCATCAATGCGGGCGGAATTATCAATGTCTCGACTGAATATCTGAAGGACGGCGGTCCTGACCTCGTTCGCCAGCGCGTCGAGGCGATCCCTGACCGACTAGAGGCGATCTGGGCAGAAAGTGCCGAAACCGGCACAAACCCGGCCGCCGTTGCCGACGCAATGGCGCAAAAGCTTATTGGTCGCGCCTGATTCGTCGAACTTCAATTGAAGGAATGGCGGGGCTTCTCTAGGGAACGGACACGGTCATGCATGCGCTCGCCAACCCCGCCCGATTCCTGAGGATCGCCCGACCGGCGACCGCCTGGTGCTTGTGGCTCGGATTGGCGCTCGTCGCGGTCGGTGTTTCGGGCGGCCTGTTCGTTACCCCGCCAGATTATCTGCAGGGCGAAACCGCCCGCATTCTCTATGTCCATGTTCCAGCGGCCTGGCTTGGGATGGCGGGGTGGAGCGGTCTTGCGGTTGCCGCCTTGAGCCAACTTGTCTGGCGCCATCCGTTGGCGACAATCGCAGGACGCGCCGTGGCGCCGGTGGGTGCGGCCTTCGCCTTCATCTGCCTTGCGACGGGTTCCATCTGGGGCCGACCGACATGGGGCACGTGGTGGGAATGGGACGGCCGACTGACATCCATGCTGATCCTGTTTTTCCTGTACCTCGGCTACATCGGTCTGTCGGCTTCGGAACGCGAGCGTGGCACCCAGGGCCGAATGGCAGCGATCTTCGCTTTGGTCGGGGCCGCTAACCTGCCGGTCATCCATTATTCGGTAATCTGGTGGCGAACCCTTCATCAGGGGCAGTCGATCAGCGTGGCCGGTGGATCTTCAATCTCAAGGGAATTGCTTTGGCCGTTGCCGCTGACGACGCTTGGTTTCACTATGTTGTTCATTGCGATCGTCCTGATGCGGATGCGATCCGAGCTTGCAACGACGCGGGTCGAAGCCAGATTGCGACGGATGGCGGCATGAACCAGTGGCATTTCGTCATCGCCGCTTACGTAATCACTCTAGTCGGCACAGCCACCCTGCTGTTCTCGAGCATGCGCGCGATGCGTCTTGCTGAGCGTCGCGCTGAAGAAATTCTCGGCACGTGAAGTTGAAACCGAAGCAACAAAGGCTAGTTCTCGTCGGGGCGGCGATCGTCGCGCTGCTGGCCGCCGTCATGCTGGCCATGTGGGGGCTAAAAGATCGCGCGGCTTACTTTGTCACCCCGACCGATATCGCCAGCGGCAAGGTCACGCCCGGGCGGTTTGTTCGGCTCGGTGGAATGGTTCAGCAAGAACTCGCTGACCGTCAATGCGGATGGTGTCACCCATCAGTTTACGGTGGCCGACGGCCCGAACGAAGTTGTCGCAACTTACCGTGGAATCCCGCCGTCGCTGTTCAAGGAGGGCGGCGGTGTCGTTGCCGAAGGCAAGTTGACTGCTGGCGGCACCTTCGTCGCGGACAACATCCTGGCCAAGCACGACGAGCGTTACATGCCGCCGCAACTCGGCAATGATGCGGCCAAACATGCCGCAGCGGAAACGGTCGCGAAGTGATTGCCGAAGCTGGCCTTGCTGCACTTTGGATCGCCGCGGCGCTGGCCTTGCTCCAGCTGCTCCTGGCATTTCTCCCCCATCTAGAAAGCGTTGGTGCGCGGAATATCCGCAATGTAGCGGTTATTCAGGCGCTTCCGGTCATGCTGGCCTTTGCATGCCTGATCGTGGTCTTTGTCCGTACCGACCTCAGCGTCGCCCTGGTTGCGGCGAACAGCCACAGTGCAAAGCCGCTGCTCTACAAGGTCGCCGGAGCGTGGGGAAATCACGAGGGCTCGATGCTGCTGTGGGTGTTGATCCTGACCTTGTCAGGTGCGGCGCTTGCCTTGTTCTCGCGGGCCTTGTTGCCGCGCACACTTGCCGCATCGCTAGGCGCGCAGGCTGCGCTCGCGCTTGGCTTCTACGCATTCCTTTTGCTGTCCTCCAATCCCTTCGACCGGCTCAATCCGGCGCCGGCGGAAGGGCAGGGGCTCAATCCACTCCTCCAAGATCCTGGTCTCGCCTTCCATCCACCGACGCTTTACATCGGCTACGTTGGCCTGTCGGTTGCCTTCAGTCTGGCCGTCGGGGCGATGCTGACCCGCGATGTCGGCCCGGCGCTCGCACGCGCAATGCGCCCATGGGTCCTTGGCTCCTGGATCTTTCTCACCATCGGAATCACTGCCGGAAGCTATTGGGCTTATTATGAGCTTGGATGGGGCGGCTGGTGGTTCTGGGACCCGGTCGAAAATGCGTCGCTGATGCCTTGGCTCGCCGCAACCGCATTGTTGCATTCGGTCAGCGTGCTTGCGGCGCGCGGCGGACTGAAGACCTGGACCATGATGCTCGCCGTCGTGGCATTTTCGATGTCGATGGCCGGGACATTCCTGGTCCGTTCGGGGATTCTAACCTCCGTCCATGCCTTCGCGGTCGACCCCGCACGCGGCACCTTCATCCTGGGGCTGTTAGTCCTTTATGTCGGCGCCGCACTCGCACTGTTCGCTTGGCGCGCCCAGACCGTTTCGGAAGGCACGCGCTTCGCCCTAGTCAGCCGGGAAGGCGCCTTGGTGCTTAACAATCTATTGCTCAGCGTCATCCTTGGGATCGTCTTCGTCGGGACTCTCTATCCTCTCTTCATCGAGGCATTGACCGGCGAAAAGATGTCGGTCGGCCCGCCGTATTTCAACGCGGTCGCCGGACCACTGGCGTTGCTCCTCGTGATCCTGTTGATGGTCGGGCCATTGCTCCGCTGGCGACGGCATGACGTCAGAATTACCGGGAAGCTGGTCGTCCCGTTGCTCGCCGGTATCGTCGCCCTTGTCGGATCAATCATCCTTGCGCCGGACATGAGCTTGCTCAGCCGCCTCGGTCTTGCCATCGGCGTCGCGCTGATCCCCGCAAGCCTGCTCCCGCTGTTCGGCCGCTCGTTGCGCCGCACGCCGCTTGCGACCTGGGGCATGGTGATCGCCCATCTCGGTGTCGGCGTTGCTATGATCGGGATGGCTAGCGACAGCGCATTCACCGAAGAACGTCTCGCTTCGGCTCGACCGGGCGACCGCCTGGTGGTGGGACCCTATACGGTCGCATTCGTAGGGGTGGCGCCTGCAGCTGGGCCGAACTGGACGGCGGTAGAGGCCTTGCTTCGTGCATCGCGCGGTAACGGGGCCGTCGAATTGCGTCCGCAGGCGCGCGTCTTCACTTCGCCGCCAACCGAGACCAGCGAGGTCGCACTGTCGACGGCGTGGAACGGTCAGCTTTATGCGGTGATTGGCCAGCAACGCGATGGCGCCTGGCAATTGCGGCTGTGGTGGAAGCCATTCGTGACGCTGATATGGTTCGGCGGCCTGATGATCGCTCTCGGCGGGATCGTCGCCTTGCTTAGCCGAGCGTGGACTGGCTGGCGTCGCCCGAGGGTCAGTGAATGAACCGGAAGATAATCCTGTTCACGCCGCTTGCCCTCCTGATCGCCTTTGCGTTGGTCGCGGTATGGCGGCTTGCCAATCCGCCAGAAACGGCGATCCGCTCGAAACTCGAAGGCAAAGCCATAGCGGAATTCTTGCTTCCGCCGGCAATTGCTGGACGCGGCACCCTTTCGTCAGTGAATCTAGCCGACGGAAAGCCGAAACTGCTCAACATCTTCGCAAGCTGGTGCGTACCCTGCATCGCCGAAGCGCCGGTGCTGATCGACCTGAAACGCCGCGGCGTCACGATCGAGGCAATCGCTGTGCGTGATCGTGAAGCCGACGTTGTGGATTTCCTTGCGCGCAACGGCGATCCGTACGACCGCATCGGGAGCGATCGCGACAGTCGTGTGCAAATGGCGCTCGGATCATCCGGCGTCCCCGAATCATTCGTTATCGATGGCCGCGGAATCATCCGCTACCAACATGTCGGCGCAATCAACCCGTCAGATGTCGCGACGATTCTTGCCGAACTGGAGCAAGCACGGTGAAGGTCATCGCTACTGCAATCCTGCTTGCCGTTTCGTCGCCGCTTCTGGCCGATAGCAACTTACCGCCTTCGGAATGGTCGGACCGCCAACTGCCGGACGCGAAGCAGGAAGCGCAAGCCAAGGCGCTGATGGCGGAACTGCGATGCCTGGTCTGCCAAGGGCAGTCGATCGCCGATAGCGATGCCGAACTGGCGGGCGACATGCGGGCGATGGTTCGCGAACGTATCGCCGCCGGTGAAACGCCGGGCCAGATCCGAAGCTGGCTGGTCGAACGATACGGTGACTGGGTGACCTTCTCGCCCCCCGTCAAACCGTTGACCTGGCCTCTATGGGCGGCACCATTGTTCTTGCTTGCGGTTGGCGGTGCACTCGCTGCGCGGCGATTAAGGACGCGTCGATGACAGGGCTGTTCATCGTGCTGCTGATCGTTGCGCTGGCCCTGGGGCTGCTCTGGCTCATGGGGATGCGCGGCGGTGCTTTGTCGATGGCTGGCGCAATTCTCATGTTCGGTGCCGCCGGCTACGCTTTTCAGGGCCATCCCGACCTGCCCGGTGCGCCGCGCTCGAAGGGGGAAACATCGGCGCCGATCCCCCTCGACAAGGTGCGCCGTGCTTTCATGGGCAATTTCAGTGCCTCAGAACATTGGCTGATCATGGCCGACAGCTTTGCCGCGCGCGGCGACACACAAGGAGCCGTAGGCCTGCTGAAGTCAGCGGTGAAAGAACATCCGCGCGACTACGGGCTCTGGGTAGGTCTGGGCAATGCGTTGGCCGACCACGCACAAAGTGTAACCCCCGCATCGCGATTAGCATTCCAACGCGCGAAGGAAATCGCGCCTTCCGCACCTGCGCCCGATTATTTCCTGGGCCTCGCCCTGCTTCGCTCAGGCCAGCCGGACGAAGCGCTCACTATCTGGAAAAAGCTTCTCGCCGAAAGCGATCCGCGGGCGCAGTGGCGATCCTATCTCGTCGACGGGGTGACGTTGATCGAGGGGATGCAGGCGGCACCGGTTCCGGCGCCGCCCACCGTCAACTGATCAGGCCTCCACATATTCCAGGTCGAGCGCTTCGGCGACCGGCTGATTACGGATCTTTCCGTCAGAGACATTGAGCCCTGCTGCAAGATGCGGATCGGCGGCCATTGCCTTGTCGGCACCCAGATTCGCTAGCTTGAGGATGAAGGGCAATGTCGCGTTGTTCAGCGCGAAGGTCGACGTGCGGGCAACCGCGCCCGGCATGTTCGCGACGCAATAATGGATCACACCGTCAATTTCGTAGACGGGGTCGTCATGCGTCGTCGGGCGAGACGTTTCAAAACAGCCACCCTGGTCGATTGCGATATCGACGAGGACGCTGCCGCGCTTCATCGTCTTGAGCTGATCGCGCGAGACGAGCTTAGGAGCAGCCGCGCCCGGCACTAAAACGGCACCGATGACCAGTTCCGCTTCCCGAATGGCATCGGCAATTGCCGACTTCGACGCAAATGCGGTCTTGATCTGGCTACCGAAGTGGAGATCCAGTTCGGCGAGGCGATCGTTGTTGATGTCGTAGATCGTGACGTCGGCTCGTTGCCCGGTAGCAATCTGCGCGGCATTGATCCCGGCGACGCCGCCCCCGAGAATGGCGACCTTCGCTGGTGCAACTCCAGGGACTCCTCCAAGAAGGACGCCCCGTCCGCCTTGTTCCTTCTCCAGATAATGCGCGCCGCACTGTACCGACATCCGGCCAGCCACTTCGCTCATCGGTTTGAGAAGCGGAAGTGCGCCCGAACGGCTGGTAACGGTTTCATACGCAATGCAGGTTGCGCCGGACTTCATCAGCCCTTCCGCCTGCGGCTTGTCGGCAGCGAGGTGGAGATAGGTGAAAAGGATGTGACGCTTTTCCAGCATCGCGATCTCGCTCGCCTGCGGTTCCTTGACCTTTACGATCATGTCGCTGCTAGCGAATACGTCGGCTGCTGTCGGCAGGATCGTCGCTCCGACCTTCTCATAAGCCTTGTCGGAAAAGTCGATGCCGGTTCCGGCCTTCGTCTCGACAAACACCTCATGACCGCAAGCAACCAGTTCGGCGACACTCGCCGGGGTCATGCCAACGCGATATTCGTGATTCTTGATTTCTTTGGGAACGCCGACGCGCATCGTAATCTAGCTCCGATGATGGAAACGTGGCGGGCCTATAGACGCATGCGACGCCGATTGCAGCGCCTTTTTGCCGGTGCTAGGGCGGCCCGCCGCTGCGTACAGGCGGGATTGGAACCAAGATGACCGCCACCGCTGTTGAAGATCCTTCTGTCGGACATTCGGGCCACAGCCAAGGTCCATTGGCAAAGTTGATGGTTGGCGCGATCGGGATCGTCTACGGCGATATCGGCACGTCGCCGATCTACGCTTTTCGCGAGACCTTTTCCGGGCATCACCTGCTCGCACCAGACGCGCTTCACATCTACGGCATCCTCAGCTTGATCTTCTGGTCGATGATGATCATCGTGACCGTGAAATACGTGTCGATCATCATGCGTGCCGACAACAAGGGCGAGGGCGGAAGTCTCGCGTTGCTCGCGCTGATCAACCGGTCGGCGAAGGATCGCAAGCGCTGGACTGGCGGGGTCATCTTGCTCGGCGTGTTCGCGACCGCCTTATTTTACGGCGACTCGATGATTACGCCTGCGATTTCGGTGTTGTCGGCGGTCGAGGGCCTCACGACTGTCAATGCTGGGTTCGAGCGATGGGTCATTCCCTTGGCGATCGGGATCCTGATCGGCCTGTTCGCCATTCAGAAGCGCGGTACGGCGCGCGTGGGGCTGATGTTCGGCCCGATCATGATCGTGTATTTTCTCGTGCTTGCGGTGCTTGGCATCATTCATATCGTCGATCATCCCCAAGTCATTACCGCGATGCTCAACCCGCTGAACGCGGTGCGCTTCTTCACCGAAGAAAAGGTTAGCGCCTTCGTTGCGATGGGTTCTGTCGTGCTCGCAGTCACGGGTGCCGAAGCGCTCTATGCCGACATGGGACACTTCGGCCGCCGTCCGATCAAATATAGCTGGTTGGTCTTCGTGTTGCCCGCGCTGCTGGTGAACTACATGGGGCAGGGCGCCATGTTGATGTCGCTGAGCCCGGCCGAGGCGATCGAAACGGTCAAGAACCCGTTCTTCTTCCTTGCGCCTGAATTCCTTCGCTTGCCGCTCGTCATTTTGGCAACTCTAGCCACGATCATCGCAAGCCAGGCAGTCATTTCAGGCGCGTTCTCGGTGACTCAGCAGGCTATCCAGCTCGGCTTCATCCCGCGTCTTCGAATCCTTCACACCAGCGAGACCGCAGCAGGCCAGATCTATATCCCGCTGATCAATTGGGCGCTCCTGTTCATGGTCATCCTGTTGGTGCTCATCTTCCGCTCCTCGTCAAACTTGGCAGCCGCCTACGGTATCGCCGTCACCGGCGCGATGGCCATCGATACGGTGTTGATCGGTGCGGTATTCTTCAGCCTTTGGAAGTGGCCGGCGTGGAAGGCCATTCCGCTGCTCGCCATTTTCATGATGATCGACATGGCCTACTTTGGCGCGAACCTGCTCAAGGTGCCCGATGGCGGCTGGTTCCCGCTGCTGATCGGCGCGATCGCCTTCACGTTGTTGACAACCTGGGCGCGCGGGCGAAAATTGATGCTCGATCGAATGAAGGAAGCCTCGCTTCCGATTGAGGTGTTCATCAAGTCGGCAGCAAGCAGCGCAACCCGCGTTCCCGGTACCGCGGTCTTCATGACCAGCTCGGCCAAGGGTGTACCGCACGCGCTGCTTCACAATCTCAAGCACAACAAGGTGCTCCACGAGCGGATTTTCCTGCTTACGGTGAAGATCGAGGACGTGCCCTACGTCGCGAAGGAGAGCCGGCTGGAGACCAGCGACTATGGAAATGGCTTCTTCCGGATCATCATCCGCTACGGCTTCATGGAAGAGGTCGACGTCCCCGGCGAACTCGCGGCAATCAAGAACTGCGGCGGGCTCTGCAAGATGATGGACACCAGCTTCTTCTTGTCCCGGCAGACGTTGCTCGCCTCGTCCAAGCCAGGGATGGCAATCTGGCGTGAGAAGCTTTTCGCGTGGATGCTCCGCAATGCGGAAAGCGCCATGGAATTCTTCAAGCTTCCGACAAATCGGGTTGTCGAGCTGGGTAGCCAGGTCGAAATCTGAACCTGAGCGCCGCGACGTCGTTAATGGCGCCATGGACATACTGAATATTGTCGCGCCGGCACTGATCATCATCGGCGCACTGCTCACCGCATCCAATCTCGGCAACCGAATCACTGGGTTTGGCTTCATTGCCTTCACGGCAGGCTCGATCGGATGGCTGGGCGTGGGATTGCTGGTCGGCCCATCGAGCCTCATATGGCAGAATATTGTACTGACCGTGCTCAACGGCTTTGGCGTGTGGCGATGGCTCGGACGCGAGCGGCAGATCGAAAAAGGAGCCGAGTACGCAGCAGAGATCAGTCGTGAGACGAAAAGGGCCGATACATTGTTTCCGGCGTCATCTTTTTCCGGCGGCACCGTTAGTGCAAGGGGTGGTGAAGCCGTCGCCAAATCGGTCGAAGCAATGATCGACTGCCGCACCGGAGAACCCCATTATCTCGTCATTTCGATCGGCGGGGTGGCAGGTGCCGGCGAAACACTGCGACGTGTCCCTTGGGATCGCGTGATAGTTGTCGAGAATGGCTTTAGGGTCGACACTGATCGGCGTGACTTACCGCAGTTCGATGAGGTGGAGCGCGATTCTTGGCCCGCCCGCTGATTGTTACCGCCGCACTCGGGTCGGCCGATCAAGGCTGGTTTGATCGCCAGCGCAAGACGCACTTCCCGCCAGAGCGAAACCTGCTCGAGGCGCATCTGACGATGTTTCATGCACTGCCACCCTCGGTAGAGAGGGAATTGAGCGACTTTCTAAAAAGATTGGTTGCTCGTCCACGTCCGAGCGCAACCTGCAACGGCCTAATAAACCTCGGGAGGGGCGTAGCCTACCGCGTTCATTCTCCCGGACTGGAAGAAATTCGCTCGGAAATCGCCGAGCATTTCGCAGGCATGCTAAGCGCGCAGGATCAGTCCGGCTGGCGACCGCACATCACGGTTCAGAACAAGGTAAGTTCCGACGAAGCGCGGCGAACGCTCGATGCACTGAGCGCGCCCTTTGAGCCGCGTCAAGTGATCATCCACGGACTAGCGCTCCACTCATATGACGGCGGGCCATGGATCACACTTGGTAATTGGCCGTTTCGTTTCTAGGTCATTTCGCCAATGCCGTCGCAACTAATGTCGAATGCGGCGAGGCCGGCTTCGAGGACTGACGCCATCATCGGCATTTCCATCATTTCGTCGACAATGTTCCTTTCCTCGCCTGCCGCCTCGATGGCCTCATCCCATTCGCTCGCTTCGTAGGTACCCTGACCTACGAGGCATAAGGCGAAGATTTCGGCGATCTGGTCTTCGGCCAAGTCATCAAGGATACCCTTGAGCTCTTCCTCGACGCTCGTGTTGATGTCATCGTCCAACACCGAAAGCGTTTCGCCGCCTTCGTCATTGACGTTAGAGGGATCCTCGCCCTCGTCATATTCGGTTGGAACCTGGGCCTCATATTCGCGTGCGCGGATGATGATACGGCAAAGGGTGTCGAGGGGCGTTGCGGTTTCCATAATATCCTCACTGAAGTCACTTCGCACAACGAGGGGTAGGGGCCGCGGTTCCGCACATTGCGAAGTCGCGTTGACCGGTGGGAATTGGCTGCCTATATGCCCGCCCGCCGGACGGTGCTTTGCCGCCCGTTGCCCTGATCGGGGCGGAGTAGCTCAGCTGGTTAGAGCAGCGGAATCATAATCCGCGTGTCGGGGGTTCAAGTCCCTCCTCCGCTACCATCATTTCCCGCGCTTGCATTCGCCCAGATGGGGCCCTACTGTATTAACTGAGCAATACAGGAGTAATGGCATGCGTTCACTAATGATGGTGGTTACGGTCCTCGTCGCCACACCGGCGGCCGCGTTGCCGACGAATTTCAAGGCGCAGGCGGATTCGATCGTAGCCAAAGCGATCCAAGCGGACGAGCCGGGCGTGGCGATCATCGTTACCCAGCACGGCAAGACCGTCTATCAGGCAGGCAGGGGTCTGGCCGATCTCGACAAAAAAATCGCAATCACGCCAGACACGGTTTTCCGTCTCGGGTCGATCACGAAGCAATTTACGTCGTCGGCGATCCTCAAGCTGGTCGAGCAGGGCAAAATTTCGCTCGACGACCCGCTGTCGAAGTATCTTCCCGGTTACCCTGAGCCCGGCGGAACGGCGACTGTGCGACAGCTGCTTAATCACACGTCAGGAATCATGCCCTACACCGCCATTCCGGGCTTCATGAGCGAGGGCAAGACCGGTCGGCCCTATACCACCACCGAATTGATCGCGACCTTCAAGGACCATCCGGTTCAGTTCAAGCCCGGTGAGAAGTGGGAATATAACAATAGTGGGTACGTCCTGCTCGGCGCCATTTTGGAGAAAGTCACCGGCAAGAGCTGGGATTCGGCAGTCCAGGATCTCATCGTCGGACCGTTGAAGCTCAAGACGATCCGGGGCGGTATCGCCGAGGATGACACGTCTCGCATGGCCAAGGGCTATACGCGGCGCGGCGACAAGATCGCTCCATCGATGAAAATCCACATGAGCGTCCCGCAAGCTGCCGGAGCATTGATCGGGACGGTCGGCGACCTTGCCCGCTGGGCCGACGCGCTGCACCACGGCAGAGTGCTCAGCGCGGCGAGCTATGCCGCAATGACGGGATTGACCACGACTGCCGATGGTCAGACCAGCCCATATGGCTTTGGTATGGGAACGTCCGATATTCGCGGACAAAGGACGATCGGTCACAGCGGGGGGATTTTCGGCTTCGCGACCGACAGCGCCTACTTGCCGGATGAAGACATTTTCGTCGCGGTGTTTGCGAACACCGATGACGGGCCGTCGCCAGGCATGATCATGCGCCGCGTCGCAGCGGCTGCGCTCGGCGATCCCTATGCGGAATTCACTGCGCAGCCAGTCAACAAAGCGAGTGTCGTCCCATTGCTTGGAATATATGATCTCCAAGTCGGTGATCGGCGCTTTTTCGAGCGGGAAGGCAAGCTTTACACGCGACGCTCCGGCGGCGGCGAGCTCGAGGTTTTCCCTGCGGGCGGAAACCGCTTCTTCTACGGCCCGGACAGTCTTACATGGTTCGAGATAGTCACCGCTGCCGATGGCGCGAAGACCATGCTGATGCACCCAGAAGGCGCAACCAACGGGGAGCCGGCGAAGTGGAGCGGTCCGATACCGGCCGAAAAGCCTGCTTTCGTCGTTCCGGAAGCGGTGCTTTCCGGCTACCTGGGCACGTACAAATCGCAAGTTGGAACCCTGGTTATCGCCCGCC
This sequence comes from uncultured Alphaproteobacteria bacterium, assembly GCA_963784395.1. Classification (GTDB taxonomy): domain Bacteria; phylum Pseudomonadota; class Alphaproteobacteria; order Sphingomonadales; family Sphingomonadaceae; genus Sphingomicrobium. The sequence continues at coordinate 59,443 of CAWARI010000002.1, forward strand.
AAGGCGATTTCCTGACGGCGAAGTTGGAGCAACAAAATCCGCTGAAGCTGAAGCCCATCACGTTAGACGAGTTCGAAGTCGAGCGCGTCGGCGCGATAATCCGTTTCGGCATGATCGCCGATGGGAAGGCGTCAGTATTGACGCTGTTGCAGGGCGGTCAGCAGTTTGAAGCGAAGCGCGCCGACTAGGAGCTACCTTTTGGTGGTGGAGCGACCGATCTCGCGCCGACGCCACGGCCACGTGCCTTCGATTTCCGTTTCGAGCGAGAAGCTCAAAAACGTCCGGATAAGCACGATGACACCGAGCAATCCAACGCTTTGCCAAGTCAGCGGCGCCGTTACCGTCGCAATAATGTCGGCCCCGACCAAAAGTTCGAGGCCGAGAAGGATCCCACGACCAAGATTTGCACGATAGCGGTCGTAAGCTGATTTCGGATCGCCGCCACGAAGGTCCAACGCAACTTTGATCGTCGCCAAGATCACCGACCCGACGATCGCCATCACGCCAACCAACTCGAGCAGCCGCGCAATCGGCTCCATGATTTCCTTATACATGCGGGGGCTCCCTAGCCTGAAATTGTTCGGGTGGAATCGCGTCCTCTACGACGGATATCTTGCCCGAAGGCTTGAGCACCAGTCGACCCGCCTTTCCCATTTGGTTAAATCCCGCCTGATGCAAGGCTTCGTGGATGTCCAGCCTGCTCAGCGCAAAGCGTCGGCGCTGTCGGTCGAGAAGTCGCCATCTGCGTCTCGTCGTTCGCCCCCAACTCCGAAAATCGTTTCCTGGTTCATCAACTCTCTCGGTCCGTTTCGCTTACGAACAGATCTGGAAGCGAAAGCTTCGAAAAAGCAAAAACGCCCGGGCCGTGAAGCCCGGGCGTCCTTGCGTGACGATCGCTCGTCAGCCCCCTTTGGAGTCTGGAGCGCCGCTCTCGCGTCGGCATCCTCCCCGAACTCAGTCCCCTGCAGGCTGGTCCGATGTGCGTTGGCTAGCGCTGCTCTGCCCATGATGTCACCCGCAAAAGTGCGTATCGACAACAGTTTGATCGCCCCTGTGTCGATGTTGCAACACGGCGCGCGACGTGAGCAGCCAATGCGTTTGGCGTGCTCCTCCAGCGCTATGCCGCCCGATCGGCGAACTCCCGCGCAGTGATTGCCTATCGGCAGCGCGCTCACTAGGAGAGGCGCCACCCGACCGCATTCTCTGAAAGCTTAGTCATTGCGCCTGTCCCGATCGTTTCTTCCCGTACTAAAGGAAAGCCCTTCCGACGCCCAGATCGTCAGCCACAAGCTGATGTTGCAGGCGGGACTAGTGCGCCAGACCGCCGCGGGCATCTACGCCTGGTTGCCGGTCGGTTTGCGCGTACTCAAGAAGATCGAGCAGATCGTCCGTGAGGAGCAGGATAAGGCTGGCGCCGTCGAAGTTTTGATGCCGACACTGCAGTCCGCCGATCTCTGGCGCCAATCAGGACGCTTCGACGCTTATGGTCCCGAGATGCTTCGCATCAAGGATCGTCACGACCGCGACATGCTCTATGGTCCGACGAACGAGGAGATGATCACCGCCATCTTCCGCGACGACGTGAAGAGCTATCGCGAACTTCCCCGCACGCTTTATCACATCCAGTGGAAATTTCGTGACGAGGTCCGCCCGCGCTTCGGCGTCATGCGCGGTCGCGAATTCCTGATGAAGGACGCTTATTCGTTCGACCTCGACGAGGCAGGGGCGCGGCAAAGCTATTACACGCAGATGCTGGCCTATCTTCGGACGTTCCAGCGCCTCGGTATCCAGGCCGTGCCGATGAAGGCGGCATCGGGTCCCATCGGCGGCGATCTCAGCCACGAATTCATCGTCCTTGCCCCGACCGGCGAGAGCGAGGTATTTTACGACGCCGCGTTCGAGGAATTCGACTGGGCGCAGGCGGATCTTGCTTACGATGATCCAGCCGGACTTCAGAAATTGTTTGAACAAGTAAGCGCAACTTACTCTGCGACTGATGAAACTCACGATGAAGAGCGCTGGTCGAAGGTTCCGGCCGATCGCCAGCGCACAGGGCGCGGGATCGAAGTTGGTCACATCTTCAATTTCGGGACTAAGTATAGCGCCGCAATGGGTCTGAAAGTGTCGGGCCAGGATGGGTCGATGGTGGTGCCGGAAATGGGGAGCTACGGCATCGGTGTCTCGCGCCTGGTCGGTGCAATCATCGAAGCGAGCCACGATGACAATGGAATCGTCTGGCCGGAAGCTGTAGCTCCGTGGAAGGTGGGAATCGTAACCATGCGCGGCGATGATCCCGCTTCGGTCGCCGCTGCCGAAGACATTTACCAGCGACTGACAAATGCTGGCGTCGATGTCCTCTACGACGACCGCGACGAGCGCGGCGGGGTGAAATTGGGCGGGATGGATTTGATGGGCCTGCCATGGCAGTTGATCATCGGACCGCGCGGTCTTGCCAATGGAGTCGTCGAGCTCAAAAATCGTCGCACTGGTGAGAAAGAGGAACTTTCCATCGACGCGGCCATTCAGCGCCTCTCATGATCCTCAACCGCTACGAACGAATGATCGCCAAACGCTACTTGCTTCCGGGCAAGGGCGAAGGATTCATTTTCATGGTCGCCACGATCAGCCTGTTCGCCGTCGCACTCGGCGTTGCGGCGCTGATCGTCGTGATGAGCGTAATGAATGGCTTCCGCGCGGAATTGTTCGACAAGAGCGTCGGGCTGAACGGTCATGCGATCATCCAAGGCTACGACGGACGGCTCGGCGACTGGGAGCGGATTGCCGAGGTCGCGCGTAAGACCCCGGGAATCGTCGAAGCTGAACCGCTGATCGAACAACCATTGATGGCAAGCTCGAATGGGCGGGTCGAAGGCGTGCTGGTGCGCGGGCAGCGGCTCGAGGATATCCGAAATAATCCGATCCTCTCGAAAAACGTGCGTTCCGGTGACATGAATTCGATCACGCCGGGAAGTGGTCGCGTTGCGATCGGTATCCGGTTGGCGGAGCGACTGGGTGCTTATCCTGGATCACAAATCTCGCTGATCAGCCCCGAAGGACGCTCAACCCCGATCGGCACAGTCCCGCGTATCGTAAGCTATACTGTCGGCGCGGTGTTCGAGGTCGGGATCTACGATTTCGACAGCGCATTCGTGGTAATGCCGCTCTCCGATGCGCAGACACTTCTGATGCTTGGCGACGATGTCGCGATGATCGAGGTCAAGACGACCGATCCTGATAATGTCGCGAATATCATGGCGCCGCTGCAGCCCGTGGTTGCCCAGAAGGGCGTGATCATCGATTGGCGGCAGATGAATTCCGCACTGTTCGAGGCGCTGGAGATCGAGCGAGTCGCGATGTTCTTCGTCCTCTCGCTGATCATCCTGGTGGCCGTATTCAACATCCTTTCCTCGCTGATTATGCTGGTCCGTGCCAAGACTCGCGATATCGCGATCCTGCGCACCATGGGGGCAAGCCGAAGCGGCCTGATGAAGGTCTATATGACGGTGGGCACGATCATCGGCAGTCTCGGGATCCTGCTCGGCCTCGTTCTCGGCGCGTTGATCCTTATTTTCCGCCAGCAGATCACCGGAGCGTTCCAGTTCATGACGGGTCAGAATTTATGGGATCCTTCGGTAAGGTTCCTCACTGAAATGCCGGCCAAGACTGACCCAGTTGAAGTGGCGACGATCGTCATCATCGCGTTGGTCCTGTCATTTCTGGCGACAATCTACCCGGCATGGAAGGCCGCTTCCACCGATCCGGTGCAGGTGCTCCGTTATGAGTGAGCCTGTTCTCCAGACCACGGATCTGCGACGCAGCTTTACGCAGGGTGACGTCACCATCCATGTGTTGCGCGGTATCGACCTTGCCATTCAGCCCGGCGAGATAGTTGCGCTGCTTGGGCCGTCGGGCTCCGGCAAATCGACATTGCTTCAAGCTGTCGGCCTGCTCGAAGGCGGCTTCGAAGGCTCGATAAGGATTGGCGGAGAAGAAGCGTCAAAACTGGATGACGAGGGCCGCACAAGGGTTCGCCGCGACATGCTGGGCTTCGTCTACCAGTTTCATCATCTGCTGCCCGACTTCAACGCAGTCGAAAATGTACTACTCCCCCAGATCATTCACGGCGCGAGCAACGACGACGCGCAGCAGCGGGCTGAAGACCTGCTCTCGAAACTCGGCTTGGGCGCAAGGCTCGAACATAGGCCTGCGCAACTTTCGGGTGGCGAACAACAGCGCGTGGCAGTCGCGCGCGCGCTCGCAAACCGGCCGCCGCTGATCCTTGCCGACGAACCTACCGGCAATCTCGACGAAGCGACCGCAGATCGCGTGTTCGCCGAATTTCTCGATCTAGTCAGGGTCGAGGGAAGCGCTGCCCTAGTCGCGACTCATAACGAACGCCTTGCATTGCGGATGGACCGCGTCGTGCGACTGCATGAGGGTGTCCTCGAGTAAGCGATTTGCCTTACCGCTGAAGGCGCATCATGATGACGGCAAGGAGATGATGAATGATCGCACTCTTGCTTTCAGTTGCCCTCCAAGCCGCAATTCCGGCCGCTCCGCCGCCATCGCTCACGCCCTGCGCAGTAGCGGAATATGGACAGTTCGATTTCTGGGTCGGGTCGTGGGAAGTCACGCCAAACATTAAGGGCGCGACGCCGGTCGCGAATAGCCGGATCGAAAAGTTGTATGGCGGGTGCGGCATTCGCGAAAACTGGATGCCGCTCAAGGGAACCGGTGGTGGTTCGCTGAACAATTACGATCCTGCAGATGACCGCTGGCACCAGCGTTGGCTCGACAGCAGTGGCGGCACCGTCGATTTTGCAGGCGGCATGGCTGGCAAGGAAATGGTACTGACGGGCTGGTGGAAGCATCTCGCTGGCCCGGGCAAACACGCGTTGATCCGGATGCGATATACGCGCCAAGACGATGGCTCGGTCCGCCAGCATGGCGAACAATCGCTCGACCATGGTCTCAGTTGGTCGACCAGTTTCGATTTTATCTACCGGCCAAAATCAACTCAATAATTGGGGATAAGTTGGGCGAGTGGGGTGGCCACCTCGTTCTGGCTTGCGCATAGTCGCGGGCAATGTCCGCGCAACCTTATGTCCCGCTTCGAGTCTTTTCGTCCTTCACCATGCTCGAAGGAGCGATGGAGCCGAAATCGATTGCCAAGCTAGCGGCAAAGCTGGGTTTCCCTGCCGTTGCACTGACCGATCGCAACGGGCTGTACGCGGCGATGGCCTTCGGCGAGGCTTGCAAGGCGCAAGGCGTCCAGCCGGTCATCGGCACGACGCTAGCCGTGGCGCGGCCCGACGACATCGGCCCCGCCGGTGCAATCGACTGGGTCGTGCTGCTGGCGCAGGACGAAAATGGGTATGCAGCATTGTGCCGACTGGTCAGCGCGGCGCATCTTGATCGTCCGTTGGCGGAAGTTCCGCATGTCCCGTTCGACGCACTCAATGACAGCAAGGGCCTGATCTGCCTGACCGCGGGCAGTGAGGGCGCGCTTGCCAAGCTGATTGCCGAGGGGAGGCGGGAGAAAGCTGCGCTTTACGCAGGTCGGCTCGAAGCGATGTTCACGAACCGGCTGTATGTCGAGTTGATCCGCCGCGGCGATCCGGTCGAGGAAGCAGCCGAACACGGCCTGATCGACCTTGCCTACGCCCACAACCTGCCGATCGTCGCGACCAACCCCGCGCAATATTCGGAACCGTCGTTTCACGCCGCGCACGACGCCATGCTTTGCATCGCGCAGTCTGCCTATGTCGATACGGCGGAACGGGCAGTCAGCTCGCCTCATGCGTGGTTGAAGCCTGCCGCCGAAATCGAGAGCCTGTTCGCCGACCTTCCGGAAGCGATCGCCAATACGTCGGTCGTTGCGCAGCGCTGCGCTGTTGCGGCACCCAACCGCCGTCCGATCCTGCCGCGCCTTAGCGATGACGAGGACGAGACGTTGCGCCGCGAAGCGCATGCCGGCCTCGAACGCCGCCTTGACGGTCGGAGCGAGGACGACAAGACCCGATACCGCGAGCGTTTGGATTTCGAGATCGACGTTATCACGCGGATGGGCTTTGCCGGCTACTTCCTGATCGTTGCCGACTTCATCCAATGGGCGAAATCGAACGATATCCCGGTCGGTCCGGGCCGCGGTTCGGGCGCTGGCAGCGCGGTTGCCTGGGCGCTCACCATCACCGATCTCGACCCAATCGAACTCAAGCTTCTGTTCGAACGATTCCTGAACCCGGAACGAGTGTCGATGCCCGACTTCGACATCGATTTCTGCGAAACCCATCGCGACAAGGTGATCAGCTACGTGCAGGCCAAATATGGCCGCGACAAGGTTGCGCAGATCATCACCTTTGGACGTCTGAAGGCCCGTGCCGTCCTCAAGGATACCGGGCGAGTCCTGCAAATGAGCTACGGCCAGGTCGATCGCCTTGCCAAGTTGGTGCCCAATCACCCGACGGACCCCTGGACGCTGGAACGCGCGCTAAACGGCGTCAGCGAGCTAGCAGCCGAGGTGAAGGGCGACAAAGACGTCAAACGCCTGTTTGACCTCGCGATGAAACTGGAGGGCCTGCCGCGGCATAGCTCGACCCATGCGGCGGGCGTGGTCATCGGCGATCGCCCGCTCGACCAGCTCGTTCCGCTTTACCGCGACCCACGTTCGGACATGCCAGTGACGCAGTTCGACATGAAATATGTCGAAGCCGCCGGACTGGTGAAATTCGACTTTCTTGGCCTCAAGACCCTATCCGTCCTGAAGGAAGGGCAGCGCCTGCTTCGTATGCGCGGGATCGAGGTCGATTATACGACCCTTGAATGGGATGACCCCGACGTGTTCGCGCTCCTCCAGCGCGGCGACACCGTTGGCGTGTTTCAGCTGGAATCGGAAGGGATGCGGCGCACGCTCGCGCAAGTTCGCCCGACCAGCTTCGGTGACATCATTGCGCTCGTGTCGCTCTATCGCCCCGGCCCGATGGACAACATCCCGTTGTTCGGCGACCGCAAGAATGGCCGTGCAGACCTCGCTTATCCGCACCCGCTCCTCGAAGACGTGCTCGGCGAAACCTACGGCATTTTCGTCTATCAGGAACAGGTCATGCAGGCTGCGCAGGTACTTGCGGGCTACAGCTTGGGCGACGCCGATCTTCTGCGCCGGGCCATGGGCAAGAAAATCCAGGCAGAAATGGACGCGCAGCGCTCTCGCTTTGTGTCGGGTGCGGGGGAACGGGGCATCACGGAGCGCAAGGCGAACGAATTGTTCGACTTGATCGACAAGTTCGCCGGTTACGGTTTCAACAAGAGCCACGCTGCGGCTTATGCGCTCGTCGCCTATCACACCGCCTGGCTCAAGGCGCATTACCCTGCCGAATTCTTCGCGGCATCAATGAGCTTCGACATGCACCAGACCGACAAGCTGGCCTTGTTCGTAGAGGATATCCGCCGAAGCGGCCTTGCGTGCCTGCAGCCCGACGTCAACGCCTCCGAAGCTGCGTTCAGCGTCGAGGAGCACGACGGTGCGCTGGCCGTGCGCTATGCGCTCGGCGCGCTTAAAGGCGTTGGTGAAAAAGCGATGGAATTCCTCGTCGAAGAGCGAAAGTCGGCTGGACCGTTCGCAAGCCTGGAAAACTTCGCAAACCGCATCGATCCGAAATTGCTGAACCGGCGTCAGGTGGAAAGCCTTGCCGCAGCGGGCGGGTTCGATACGATCAATCCCGACCGTGCGACTGTTCACGCCGCGACCGAGACGATCCTTGCCCACGCATCCTCAGCGCACGAACAGCGCACCAGCGGGCAGCATGGTCTGTTTGGCGGCGGCGGCGAGTCCAATGTTGCGCCGATCCGGCTTCCGACCAATGTGAGTTGGACAATTGCCGAGCGAATGGCCGCCGAACGCGACGCCTTCGGTTTCTATTTCTCGGCGCATCCGGTGGACACGCAGCGCCATCTTCTGGCCGCGCACAAGGTCAAGAGCTTTGCCGACCTGGCGCATGTCGAAATGGCGAGTGAGGGCCGGTCCAGCGCAACGATGGCCGGACTCGTCGAGGACGTCCGGTGGCGGACTTCGGCCAAGGGACGCCGCTACATGATGGCGACCATTTCCGACGCGTCGGGCCAATATGTCGCCACCGTCTTCGACGACGAACCGTCGGCAGAACTGGAACAGGCTGCGAAGTCCGGAACCTGCGGTTTGATGACGGTCGAACTAGACCGCCGTCCCGGTGAAGAAATGCCGCGCGTCACCGTAAAAAGATTCCAGTCGCTCGATGGATTGGCGCGGCGGACGCGGCTGCAGTTGCACCTGAAGGTGACCGAAGTCGCCATCCTTCCGCACCTGACGACCGAGCTTCAGGGCGCCCGTGGAGGCAACGGGATTGTGCGCGCGACGGTGCCAATCAGCGATGACCGCGTTGCTACGATCCTGTTGGGCAAGGACTTTTCGCTCGACGCCGATCTTGCCATGCGCCTCGAGCATTTGCTCGGCGAAGGCTGCGTCGATCTCAGCGCGCCGCCGAAAATGGCGCTGGTCGGCTAATCATTCCTGCGGCTGTGCGGGCCCGGTTTCGCTTGGCGGCGCAGCAGACGGCGGGTTGCTATCCGGAGCCGGTGAATCGGGGGTCGGCGATGACGCCTCCGGCAACGCCAGCGGGTCGGTTTCGGGCAAGACGATAGGGGTCTCGTCGACAGAAGATTCCGGTGGCGGCGGGGACGCGGTTTCATATTCGTCGCCCGGAACGACAGCCGGTTTCCTGACCTTGGGCGGCGCTTTGGGTGCCGGTGCCTTGGCTCCCCGGTAAACGCAGACGTCGAGGCCATCGCGTCCGACCACTCCGACGCGGGCGGCAATGCTGTTGCCATAACGACGTGTGAAGCCTTTTGGCGCAATGGCACCGCGCTTCTTGGGCAGTGGGAGTACCGCTGCGATCCGTGCCGCTTCGGTTGCGCTCATTGCGCTTGCGTCATGTCCGAAATAGCGCATGGATGCGGCATTGGCGCCGTAAGTCCCGATCCCCGTCTCGGAGACGTTGAGGTAGACTTCCATGATCCGCCTCTTCCCCCAGATCTTTTCGATCAGGAAGGTGAAGTAGGCCTCCATGCCTTTGCGCACATATCCGCCGCCCTGCCACAGGAAGACATTCTTTGCGGTCTGCTGGCTGATCGTCGACCCACCGCGAATCCGGCCGCCCGACGCGTTGCGCTTGGCCGCGTCCTGAATGGCATCCCAGTCAAAACCGGCGTGTTGGCAGAATTTGCTATCCTCGGCGCCAATGGCGGCGCGAACCATGTCGCGGTCCATCTCGTCGAGGCTCATCCAGTCCTTGTCGACACCGCGGCCGCCAACGAGATCGCCGATCATCGTCGCGGTGATCGGTGGCGGGACGAATCGAAGGATAACGACCCACAGGATCGACAGCGCAAAGAGCCAGACGATCAGGCGGATGACGAAACGGATGAATCCGCCCTTGCGCGGAGACTTGCGTTTGTAGGTCGGAATGCGGGTCGAACTCTTCTTGGCCATGGTCATTGCTAGCCCCGCTTGCCGCGCCGCAGCAAGACGCATATCTGCACATTATGACATCGACCAACGACATTCGCCGCAGTTTCCTCGATTATTTCGAAAAGAATGGCCATGCGCGTGTGCCATCGGCTCCGCTGGTTCCGCACAACGACCCTACGTTGATGTTCGTCAACGCGGGCATGGTGCCGTTCAAGAACGTCTTCACCGGGCTGGAGAGCCGGCCATATTCGGCCGCCACCAGCAGTCAGAAATGCGTCCGCGCCGGCGGCAAGCATAATGATCTGGACAATGTCGGCTATACCGCGCGTCATCATACATTCTTTGAAATGCTGGGGAATTTCAGCTTCGGCGATTATTTCAAGGAACAGGCGATCACCCACGCCTGGACGCTGCTGACAAAGGAATGGGGCATTTCGCCCGACAGGCTGATGATCACGGTCTATCACACCGACGATCAGGCGTTTGACCTGTGGAAGAAGATCGCCGGTTTGCCAGAAAGCCGGATAATCCGTATCCCCACCAAGGACAATTTCTGGGCGATGGGTGCCGACGGACCGTGTGGACCCTGTTCGGAAATTTTCTTCGATCACGGCGACCATATCTCCGGTGGACCGCCCGGTAGCCCGGACGAAGACGGCGACCGTTTCGTCGAGATCTGGAATTTGGTCTTCATGCAATTTCTGCAGGAAGCCGACGAGATCGTTGGCGACCTTCCCAGGCCATCGATCGATACCGGCATGGGACTGGAGCGTGTCGCAGCGGTCCTGCAGGGCGTTCACGACAATTACGACACGGACACGTTCAAGGCGTTGATCCATGCGTCGGAAGAACTGACTCACACTAAGGCCGAAGGAAACGCGCAGGCATCGCACCGGGTGATCGCGGACCATCTCCGCGCGTCCGGTTTCCTTGTGGCGGACAACGTCCTGCCTGCAAACGAAGGGCGAGGATATGTGCTTCGTCGGATCATGCGCCGCGCCATGCGCCACGCCCATATCCTGGGTGCGAAAGACCCGCTGATGCACCGTCTGGTTCCCGGACTGATCGCGGAGATGGGCGCTGCCTATCCCGAGCTAATTCGGGCCCAGCCGCTTATCGAGGCGACATTGCTGCAGGAGGAGACCCGTTTCCGCCAAACCCTTGCAAACGGTCTCAAGCTTCTCGACGAAGCGACCGCGACGATTGGCGAAGGTGGCACTCTATCCGGCGAAACTGCCTTCAAACTCTATGATACGTTCGGTTTTCCGTATGATTTGACGGAGGACGCGCTCCGGTCACGCAACATTGCCGTCGACCGGGCTGGTTTCGATTCTTCGATGGCAGAGCAGAAAGCCAAGGCGCGCGCTGCGTGGAAGGGTTCGGGCGAGCGCGCAAGCGATGACCTCTGGTTCGATCTCGCCGAGGAAATCGGCTCGACCGAATTTACCGGATACAATGGACACGAGGGTGAAGGCGTTGTTCAGGCGCTAATCAAGGATGGCGCTCGGGTCGAACGCGCTAACGAGGGCGAAGAAGTCCTCGTTGTCCTCAACCAGAACTCCGTTTTATGGCGAAAGCGGCGGCCAGGTTGGAGATGCCGGAAGACTGATGTCAATCAAGGGCTTTGAAGCCGAAGTTAAGGACACGTCGAAACCGCTCGGCAAGCTTCATGCGCTTAGTGCGACCGTACAAAAGGGTTCGGTCAGCGTTGGCGAAACCCTGGCACAATTGGTCAATGTGGACCGACGCGATGCGACACGCGCCAACCACAGCGCGACCCATTTGCTGCATGCGGCGCTTCGCAATGCATTGGGCGGTCATGTCTCTCAGAAGGGCAGCCTCGTCGCGCCGGATCGCCTGCGTTTCGACTTTTCCCATCCCAATGCGCTGAGTCCCGACGAAATTGCCCGCATTGAAGCAGATGTGAACGCTGAAATCCGAGCCAACGAGACGGTGACCACCCGTCTTATGACGCCGGACGATGCGGTTTCCGCGGGCGCGCTGGCGCTATTTGGTGAGAAATATGGCGATGAAGTCCGCGTGCTCAGCATGGGGCGGCAATCGGACAAGCATTATTCGGTAGAATTGTGCGGCGGAACCCATGTCCATGCCACCGGCGACATCGCGTTGTTCAAGATCATTTCGGAAAGCGCCGTGTCGTCGGGGATTCGGCGGATCGAAGCGCTGACCGGCAAGGGCGCGTTGGCATGGCTGAATGCCCGCGACCAGAAACTTCGGGAGGCTGCGGCAAGCCTTAAGGCATCCCCCGACGAAGTCCCTGCGAGAATCGCGGCGTTGGTCGAGAATTCTCGCAAGTTGGAACGCGAACTGGCTGACGCAAAGAAGGCGCTTGCCATGGGCGGCGGCAGTTCGGCGGACGCGGCGGGACCGGAAGATGTCAGCGGCATCGCGTTCCTTGGCCAGATTGTCGAAGGGCTCGATCCCAAGGGACTGCGCGGCGAAATTGACGGCATGAAGGGTCGCGTCGGAAGCGGCGTTGCTACCCTGATTGCGGTCAACGAAGGGCGTGCCAGCGTTGCCGTGGGCGTCACAGACGACCTAACGGGCACGGTCAGCGCGGTGGACCTCGTCAAGGCGGCGGTTGCGGCACTTGGCGGGCAAGGCGGCGGCGGTCGTCCAGACATGGCGCAAGGCGGTGGTCCGGACGGCGGCAAGGCCTCGGACGCCATGGCTGCCGTCAAGGAAACCTTGGCGAGGGTGACCGCTTAGGCTTTCGTTTCGCTGAGACGTCGACGGCCAAGGCTCGGTTCGCTCTCCAGATCACCGGCCTGCATGATCAAGCCGCGCAATTCGCTGCGTTTTTCGTGGATGCTTGCGATGACCGGGCCCATGGCGACGCCGATATCGACCAGAACCGCCTCCGAAAGCTGAAGCGCTGCTTCCATCGCTTCGGGGACGGCATCGGTGACGCCTGCCTTGTACAGGCGCGCGGCATGCTCGGTGTCGCGGGCACGTGCAATGATCGGGAGATCTGGAAAAAGAGCGCGTAATCGGCGGGCCAGACGTGCCGTCAGAACCGGGTCGTCCATCGTCAGGACGGCCGCCGATGCGTTCTCCATCGCCATCTTGTCGACCAGTTCACGCCGGCTGACATCCCCGAACATGACCGGATAGCCCGCGCGCCGCGCTTCCGACACGCCATCAATGTCATGATCGACCGCAATGAACGGTTTTCCATGTTCGGACAGCATGTCCGCGACCATCTGACCGACGCGACCGAAACCGAAAATGACCGTTCGTCCAGCGACGTCTTCATCCTTTGAATTGGCGAGGTGCTGGCGATCGACGCGGCGTCCCAAGCGCTTACCAAGAGAGGCAAGAAGGGGGGTCAACATGAGACCAATCGCGGTCGCTGCCGACCAGAATGCCACCGTATCCTGTTGCAGCACGCCTGCCGCCCCAGCCGCGCCAAGCACGATCAGACTGGTTTCCGACGGGCTTGCCATCAATACGCTGGTTTCAGCGGCAACGCCGCGGCGTTCCCCCCCGGCCAACCGAAGAAGCAATGCCGTCACCATCACCTTGACGATGATGACGCCCGACAATGCCGCGAACAGGCTGGTCCAGTCGGCCAGGATGGCGGCAAGATCGATGCGCATACCGATGGTGATGAGAAATACGCCCAGCGCAAGTCCCCGGAAAGGGGCGGTCACGACTTCAACTTCGTTGCGATATTCGGTTTCCGCAATTAGCAGACCAGCGACGAGTGCGCCCATGATTGGTCCCAGGCCGACCCCGGTAGTTGCCCCCGATGCCAGGATGACGACGAGCAGGCTGACAGCGAGGAACAGCTCCGGGTTTTTCGCCCGTGCGGCCTGCGCGAACAAAGGCGGCAACAGGATTCGCCCGCCAAGGTAGATCGCCGCAATCACCAGGCTTCCGATGACCGCGATCTGTACCAATGAGCTTGCCGTTTGTGCACCGACGGTGCCGAAGAAAAACAGCATCGGGACCAGCGCAAGATCTTCGAAGAGCAGCATCGACAAAGCGGCGCGCCCGACCGGCGTCTTCGTGCCGACGATTTTGAGACACAGCGCGGTCGAACTCATGGCCAACGCAAGGCTGAGCGCAAGCGCACTCTTGGTTGGCCAATCGATCAATGTCAGGAAAACGAAGATGATGCTTGCGGCGCCGACCAATTCGGCCGCGCCGATACCGAAGACCATCTTGCGCATCGCGAACAAGCGCTTGAAGCTGAGTTCCAGTCCGATCCCGAACAGCAACATGATGATACCGAGCTCGGCGAAAGGCTCAATCGCTTCGCGATCGCTGATCGTCAGCGGCTTCAGCCACGTATAATCATTGGCGAACGCGCCAAGACCCGACGGACCGGCAATTAGTCCGACAAGCAAGAAGCCGATGACCGGGTTGATCTTAAGGCGCGCAAAAGCGGGGATCACGATCCCTGTTGCGCCGAGGATCACGAGCGCGTCGTGCATTCCGTGGGGGGTGGTGATTGGTCCGGCCATTGCCCGTCCTTCAAGCATGACCGCGTCGCAATGTCACCGCCGCAAACGCGGCTAGCTTGACGCGACGTCATGACGTCAGCGTAGAAAGCGACAATGGCGGATGTTCTCATCGTCGGCGGCGGCCCTGCTGGGATGATGGCAGGTTATCTGTTCGCGCGCGCCGGCGTCGCGACCAAGGTCATCGAGAAACATGCCGACTTCTTTCGCGACTTCCGTGGTGACACTGTTCACCCTTCGACGATGGAAATTCTTGCGCAACTGGGTTTGCTCGATCGTTTTTTGCAGCGCCCACACAATCGGATCGACAAGGCGCGGATCCGGATGGGTGGCAAGGACTGGACGATCGGAGACCTGTCGCATCTCGACACGCCGGCGCCTTTCATTGCGATGATGCCGCAATGGGAGTTTCTCGACTTCCTGCGCGGCGAGGCAACGAAATTGACCGCCTTTGATTTGGCCATGGACGACCCGATTGCCGACTTCACGCACGAAGCAGACCGCGTGACAGGCGTTCGATACGCCTCAGGTCGGAAGGAGCGGGCAGGGCGCCTTGTCATCGCCGCCGACGGCCGCGGGTCGCTGGTCCGATCGCAGGATATGCTCCCAGTCGAGCAGCTCGGCGCGCCGATGGACGTGCTGTGGTTCAAATTGCCCAAGCATGACGATGGTGGAGACGCCTTGCGCGGATCCATCGAGCCCGGCCGAATGGTCGTGTTGATCGATCGCGACGATTATTGGCAGGCAGCTTTCCTGATCCCGAAAGGAAGCGAGGCTGACGTCCGCTCAAAAGGCCTCGATTGGCTTCGGATGCAGGTCGGCCAGGCTTTTCCCGATGTCGACGTATCCGGGGTTTTCCTTACGGCGGACGAGGATGTGAAGCTGCTCAGCGTTACGCTCGATCGATTGAGCTGCTGGTCGCGCCCCGGCCTGCTTGCGATTGGCGACGCCGCCCATGCAATGAGCCCGATCGGGGGCATCGGCATCAACTTGGCCATCCAGGATGCGGTAGCCGCTGCCAATGCGCTGGCCGGACCGATTGCCCAGGGCGCGGACGCTGACCCGCTGCTGGCAAGGGTCAAACGACGAAGGCTTTTCCCTACCCGAGCCATTCAAGCGGGGCAGAAAGCCGCACAGAACAATATCATCTCCGCCGTTCTGGCGGGTGGCCCGATCGAGGTTCCACTGATCGTCCGGATGCTCAACCGATTTCCACTGCTCCGACGGATCCCGGGAAGGATCATCGGCCTAGGTGTCCGTCGTGAGCGAGTGAGGAGTCCGTCTCAGCCGCCACCGGCCGTGTGAGGCCCAAGGGGCGCCGTGGTCGGATGGTCTTGCAAGCCCGCACGACGGCTCCAGTCGATGCGATAAAGGTCGAAGCGGCGATCGCCCAGATTGCGCACGGTCCCTTCGGCGCGTGCCCAACTGAGATCTGCGAGATTGACGTCACTGATGGTCAGCGTTTCGACATTCTCGGTCGCTTCCGCCGCAATGCCATCGCGCGCGAACGGAAAATCGCACGGTGTCAGGATGCAGCTCTGCGCATACTGGATGTCCATGTTGTGCACGTTGGGCAGATTGCCGACGTTGCCCGACATAACGACGAAGCACTGGTTTTCGATCGCGCGCGCCTGACAGCAATATCGTACACGCAGATAACCCTGGCGGCTGTCGGTACAGAATGGCGTGAAGATGATCCGTGCACCCTCGTCGGCAAGCCGGCGGGCAAGCTCGGGGAATTCGCTATCGTAGCAGATTAGTACGCCGATCGGACCGCAATCGGTCTGGATCGCGTCAATCGTGTCGCCACCCTTGATGTTCCACCAATAGGCTTCGTTGGGCGTTGGGTGGATTTTCTCCTGCTCATGCACCGCGCCGTCGCGAAGGCAGACGAAGGCGACGTTCTGAATATCGTTGTCGGCGGTGCGCGTGGGGTGCGATCCGCCGATGATGTTGATGTTGAAGCGCATGGCCATGTCCCGGAGCACGTCACGCAGCTTGGGTGTGTAGCTGCTCAGCTTCTCGATGGCTTCGAGGGGGGATAGTTCTTCTTTCTCATATGACAACAAGGAAAGCGTGAAAAGCTCTGGAAAAACGATAAAATCCGCGCCGTAGTCAGCGGCGACGTCGACGAAGTAACGGATGTTATCGACAAACTCGTCGAAGTTCTTGACGGCGCGGGCCTGCAATTGACAGGTCGCTATGCGAACCGCCTCGACCCCGCGCGGAATTCGGTTTTCCTTGGTCTGGTCGGCTTCGACATAAGGATTGCGCCAGACCATATGGACCGCGAATCCTCCAGACTTTTTGTCGGACGGCAGATAATCGTCGAGAATGCCAATCGGTTCGAAGCCATTGGCAAGCTGGAATCGAATGACGGGATCGTGGATTTTCCCGGAAACGACCGCGTCGATGTAATCCTTCGGGCTGCCGATCTTACGCCTGGCTTTTGCATAGTTAGGCATCCGACCGCCGAAGACGATCCCTTTCAGTTCGAGTTGTTCGGCGAGGTGGCGGCGCTCTTCGTAGAGACGGCGGCCTAATCGATTCCCACGCACCTTGGGGTCGACGCACATTTCGTAGCCGTAGAGCCAGTCCCCTTTGGGGTCGTGGCGCGATCCGTAGCCGGAGCCGGTCATTTCGCGCCAGCTATGTTCTGCCAGAGCCCGCGCTTCCTTGACCCGGATCGTCGCGCAATAGCCGACAATCCGGTCGTCCAGGACGGCGACGAAGCACCCATCTGCGAAATTGTTGATCTGCCCGCGCACTTCGCCCGGGCTGTAGGTTGGCATGTCATCATAGGCGCGATTGACGAGATCGACGATGCCAGGAACGTCTTCCGGCGTCGCTTGCCGGATATCGAGACGTGCTTTTTCCTTCTGGCTGACCAAGTCAATTCTCCTGAATGTCTCTTTGAAACACGCGACAGGGACGCGCCGCATCTTCTTTCACGAACCGCTCAGGGCGTTACCCGTTCCGAGTCCGAATGGTCAAAAAAAGGGCGACCCGCCGGGGCCGCCCTTTGGATTTTCGATTGACGACCGGGCTCAGGCCCAGCTTGTCATTTCCGTCTCGAGGTTTTCGCGGATCGCCTCGAAGAATTGCTCGGTCGTCATCCACGCCTGGTCCGGACCGACGAGGATCGCCAGATCCTTCGTCATCTTGCCGCTTTCGACCGTTTCGATGCAGACGCGCTCCAACGTCTCTGCAAACTTCACGACGTCGGGCGTGTTGTCGAACTTGCCGCGATAGATCAGGCCGCGCGTCCACGCGAAGATTGAGGCGATCGGGTTGGTCGATGTTGCCTTGCCCTGCTGGTGCATGCGGTAATGACGCGTGACAGTGCCATGCGCGGCTTCCGCCTCGACCGTCTTGCCGTCCGGCGTGGTCAGCACGCTAGTCATGAGGCCGAGCGAGCCGAAGCCCTGCGCGACCTGATCCGACTGGACGTCGCCGTCGTAGTTCTTGCAGGCCCAGACGAACTTGCCGCTCCACTTCAGTGCCGAAGCGACCATGTCGTCGATAAGGCGATGCTGATATTCGATGCCAGCCTTCTCGAACTTGTCCTTGAATTCAGCTTCGTAGATTTCCTGGAAGATGTCCTTGAAGCGTCCGTCGTAGGCCTTGAGGATGGTGTTCTTGGTCGACAGGTAGACCGGCCAGCCGCGCTCGAGGCCATAATTAAGGCTGGCCCGGGCAAAATCACGGATCAACTCGTCGAGATTGTACATGCCCATCGCGACGCCCGCCGACGGGAAGTCGAACACGTCATATTCCAGTTCCTTGCCGTCTTCGCCGACGAACTTCATCGTCAGCTTACCCGGACCCGGCACCTTGAAATCGGTCGCTTTATACTGGTCACCGAAGGCGTGACGGCCGACAACGATAGGGTCAGTCCAGCCCGGGATCAGGCGCGGGACGTTGTCGATAACGATTGGTTCGCGGAAGACGACGCCCCCAAGAATGTTACGGATCGTGCCATTCGGCGACCGCCACATCTTCTTTAGGCCGAACTCCTCGACCCTCGCTTCGTCGGGCGTGATCGTCGCGCATTTCACGCCGACGCCATATTGCTTGATCGCATTTGCGCTGTCGACGGTTACCTGGTCGTCGGTCGCATCGCGGTTTTCGATCGACAGATCGTAATATCTCAGGTCGACATCAAGATAGGGCAGGATCAGCTTTTCGCGGATCCACTGCCAGATGATGCGGGTCATTTCGTCGCCGTCGAGTTCGACGACCGGGTTTGTCACCTTGATCTTGGCCATATGCCTCATTTCCGTATCGATGAAAGGATTGCCGCGGGCCTTAAGCGCGCGGCCCGATCAAGGCAACCGGGCGGATTGCCGGGGGCGTCCTCGGCCTCTAAGGAAGCCGCATGCCTGCATTAGACAAACCCGATAGCCACCTGACCGCCGTCAAATGGCGTTTTCCCTCCGTCCACCCGGAAGGGCGCAAATTCGCGCTCATCAGCGCCTTCTTCACGTTGGTCGCCTTTTGGGCGCTGCCAGATATTTTCGGCTGGCTGATGGTCGGCGTGTCTATCTGGGTCGCCGCTTTTTTCCGCGATCCCGTGCGAACGACCCCGGTCGATCCTAAACTGATCATCGCGCCGGCTGACGGTCTCGTCACCATGATCTCTCGCGTTCCCGCGCCGCCCGAGTTGGCGTCTGGCCTCAGCGGCGAGTTTACGCGCGTGTCGATCTTCATGAGTGTCTTCGACGTTCACATCAATCGTTCGCCGATCGCCGGAACGATCCGCAAGGTCGTCTATATTCCCGGCAAGTTTCTGAATGCCGATCTCGACAAGGCGAGCGAGGACAATGAGCGCCAGCATTTCCTGGTCGAGCGCGAAGATGGCGTGTCGATCGCGTTCACGCAGATCGCAGGCCTCGTCGCCCGCCGGATCCTCGCCTACGTCAAGGAAGGCGACCGCGTCGCAGCCGGTGAAAGAATCGGACTCATCCGCTTCGGCAGTCGGGTCGACGTGTTCCTGCCCGCCGGCACTGGCAGCCAGATTCTTCTTGGTCAGCGCACCATTGCCGGTGAGACGATCATTGCCGAACTGGGCGTCGATCCGCAGCGTGCCGGAACCAGCCAGTGATCGACGAGCGCCGCGATCGCGGTCTGTCATTTCGTGCTTTCTTGCCAAACGCGGTCACCGCGCTGGCGCTATGCTTCGGCCTGACCGGAATCCGGTTCGGCTTCGCTGGTGCGTGGCAGATGGCGATGGGCGCAATCGTGCTCGCCGGCGTCCTCGACGGAATGGACGGTCGGATCGCGCGCGCTCTGCGTGCACAAAGCCGGTTCGGTGCCGAGCTCGATTCGCTCAGCGACAATATTGCTTTCGGCACGGCGCCTGCGCTGATCATCTTCATGTGGTCGCTGCAATATGCGCCGAAATTCGGGTGGACGGTATCGCTTGCGCTCGCCGTCTGCTGTGCGCTCCGGCTCGCGCGATACAATGCCCGGATCGACGAATCCGAACAGCCACTTAAGGTTGCCGGTTTCAACACCGGCGTGCCCGCGCCAGCGGGGGCAGGCCTAGCCTTCCTCCCGATTTTCTTCTGGCTTGTTACCGATAACGAAATGTTCAGGGCGTGGCAGCTGGTCATGCCGTGGACGCTATTCGTTGCCGCTTTGATGATTTCGAGTCTTCCGACCTACAGCTGGACATCGATCCGAATTCGCAGGAGCTGGCGGATGTTCGCTCTTGCCGGGGTCGCGTTGCTCGGCGCGGCGCTGGTCAACGAACCATGGATTACCCTGCTTGTTGTCTGCTTGGCTTACCTGCTCGCGCTGCCCTTCAGCATCGCGAGCTATACGAAGCTCAAGCGGCGGCGCGCAGCCGCGGCGTCGGCAGCGCCTGGCGGACAGACCGCGACGGATAACGCGGGCTGACCCTCACGCTCACCGGAATTGCTTGGGCCGGCACTTCACCGCGGAGCGCTGCGCGTATGCGCAAAGTCTTCCCGTCAAGGGTCGCAGCAATTGCTTGAATAGCGAACCATGCCGCCGAAAGGAAAATTAGGGTCGCAAGAGCAAAGGTCATTGTTCGTTCCCTGTTTCATCGCAGAACCGCGGAGGAGCGATTTCGTTCCATTTCGGTCGTGCTTACCTATGTAATGCAACGATGTTCTTGTTTTGTTCGCCGCTTGTCAACCCCCTACCACGGGCTTGCAATCCTTAGACTTGTTGGGTAGGGGCGCGGCATTCCACAGGTAGGCCCACCATAGCGGTGCCGTTCTTCGGAGCGGTGACTTGGGTCTTCCGAGGCATAACCGCGTAGGAGAATGATTATGGCGACCAATGTCGTCACCATGCAGCAATTGCTCGAAGCCGGAGCTCACTTCGGCCACCAAACCCACCGTTGGAACCCGCGGATGAAGCCGTATTTGTTCGGCGACCGAAACGGCGTTCACATCATCGATCTGTCGCAGAGCGTTCCGCTCTTTGCCCGTGCGCTCGATTTCGTTCAGCAGACCGTAGCCCGTGGCGGCAAGGTCCTGTTCGTCGGCACCAAGCGTCAGGCGCAGGATGCGATTGCCGAATCGGCCCGCGCTTCGGGACAGCATTTCGTCAATCACCGCTGGCTGGGCGGCATGCTCACCAACTGGAAGACGATCTCGAACTCGATCAAGCGTTTCAAGACACTCGAAGAGCAGCTGACGGGTGAGACCCATGGCCTGACCAAGAAGGAAGTTCTTCAGCTGACCCGTGAACGCGACAAGCTGGAACAGAGCTTGGGCGGTATCCGCGACATGGGCGGCCTTCCGGACGTCATGTTCGTGATCGATTCGAACAAGGAAGAGCTCGCCATCAAGGAAGCCAACGTGCTCGGCATCCCGGTCGTTGCGATCCTCGATTCGAATTCGAACCCGAATGGCATTTCGTTCCCGGTTCCGGGCAACGACGACGCCAGCCGTGCGATCCGCCTGTATTGCGATGCAATCGCCAATGCAGCGATGGCCGGCAAGTCGGGCAACGCCGCGTCGCGCGGCGAAGACATCGGCGCAATGGCCGAGCCGCCGGTGGAAGCCGCGCTCGAAGCCTAACCACCTGCGAACGTTTTTGGGGGACGCGTCGCGGGGTCAAAATCCGCGATGCGTCCCATATTTTTTGATAATCGGAAGGATGTACTATGGCTGAGATCACTGCAGCTGCGGTCAAGGAACTGCGCGAGCGCACAAGTGCCGGCATGATGGATTGCAAGAAGGCGCTGTCCGAGACCGATGGCGACATGGAAGCCGCCGTCGATTGGCTTCGTGCCAAGGGACTATCGGCCGCCGCCAAGAAAGCCGGCCGCACCGCCGCTGAAGGCCTGGTCGGCGTTGCCGTCGAAGGCACCAAGGGCGCTGCCGTCGAAGTGAACTCCGAAACCGATTTCGTCGCGAAGAATGAGCAATTCCAGGAGTTCGTCCGCGAAGTGTCGAAGCTCGCGCTGACGGTCGATGGCGATGTCGAGGCTCTCAAGAGCGCGACGTTCCCAGGCGCCGGTACGGTTGAGGAAAAGCTGACGGAAAATATCGCCACGATCGGCGAAAACCAGTCGCTTCGCCGAACCACCGTTCTCGAAGTCAGCGAAGGCGCAGTGGTCAGTTACGTCCACAATGCCGCTGCTGCGAACATGGGAAAGATCGGCGTTCTCGTCGCGCTTGAAGGCTCAGCTCCGACCGATGTCATCCAGGGCCTCGGCAAACAGCTGGCGATGCACATTGCGGCTGCCAACCCGCTGGCGCTCGAAGCCGCCGACCTCGACCCGGCATTGCTGGAGCGTGAGCGCGCGATTGCCGTCGAAAAGGCGAATGAAAGCGGAAAGCCCGCCAACATCGTCGAAAAGATGGTCGATGGCACGATGGCCAAGTTCGCCAAAGAAAATGCACTGGTCAGCCAGTTGTTCGTCATGGACAACAAGACCCCGGTTGCAGAAGTCGTCGCTCAGGCCGCCAAGGATGCCGGTGGAACGATCGCCCTCAAGGGCTTCGTCCGCTTCCAGCTTGGCGAAGGCATTGAGAAAGCGGAAAGCGATTTCGCGGCCGAAGTCGCTGCTGCTGCAGGCGTCAAGAAGGACGAACCAGTCGCCTAAACACCCTTGCTGCCTGTAAAGGCTGTTGGCAGAGGGGCGGGTGCGCCGTAAGAGCGCATCCGCCCCTTCGCTTGTCCGGCGAACGCGAAACGAGAGAGGATCGACCCGCCCATGAGCCGCCAGAGCTTCCAACGCATCCTGCTGAAGCTTTCGGGTGAGGCGCTGATGGGGCCCGGTCAGTTCGGGATTGATCCCGACACCGTCGCCAACATGGCGTCCGAAGTGAAAGCTGCCAAGGAACAGGGGCTGGAAATCTGCCTCGTCATCGGCGGCGGCAACATCTTCCGCGGAATGGCCGGTGCGGCCAAAGGCATGGATCGGGCTCAGGCCGATTATATGGGCATGCTTGCAACCGTCATGAATGCGCTCGCGGTCCAGAACGCGCTTGAGCAGATGGGGGTCGAAACTCGCGTCCAGTCGGCGATCAAGATGGACCAGGTCTGCGAGCCGGTCATTCGCCGCCGCGCCGAGCGCCACCTCGCCAAGGGCCGTGTCGTAATCTTCGCCGCCGGAGTGGGAAGCCCGTATTTCACGACCGATACCGGTGCCGCGCTTCGCGCCGCGGAAATGAAGTGCGATGCTCTGATGAAGGGCACCAGCGTCGACGGCGTCTACGATAGCGACCCGAAAAAGAATAAGGCCGCCAAGCGGTACGATACGATTGGCTTCGACCGGGTGCTTGCCGACGACCTCAAGGTGATGGACGCGGCGGCCGTGGCGCTTTGTCGCGATAATGATATTCCGATCGTCGTCTTCAACATTCGCGAACCTGGCAATCTGGCCAAGGTTCTTGCGGGTGAAGGCGTTGCGACGATCGTCAAAAACAAGGAGTGAGAGACGATGCCGACTTATGACAAGGCCGATATCCAACGCCGCATGCACGGCGCGGTCGAAGCCCTGAAACACGATTTGGTCGGTCTTCGCACCGGGCGCGCATCGACGGCACTCCTCGATCCGGTCAACGTCGAGGTGTACGGATCGCATATGCCGCTGACCCAGGTCGCAACGGTTTCCGTGCCCGAACCCCGGCTCATCACGGTGCAGGTGTGGGACAAGTCGAACATCGGCCCGACCGAAAAAGCGATTCGTTCGGCCGGGCTGGGCCTCAATCCGGTTACCGACGGTCAGCTTATCCGGCTGCCGATCCCCGATCTGACCGAGGAACGTCGCAAGGAACTTGCAAAGCTGGTCGGTCAATATGCGGAGAAGGCCCGGATCGCGGTTCGCAACGTGCGTCGCGACGGCATGGACATGCTGAAGACCGACGAGAAGAAGAAGGAAATCAGCGAAGACGACCGCAAGCGGCTCGATGCCGAAGTCCAGAAACTGACCGATGACACGATCAAAGACATCGATTCCGCAGCCAATGCGAAAGAACAGGAAATCCTAAACAAGTGAGCGTTCGCCCCGCCGCGTTGGAGGGGGAGGTGCCGGTGTCCGCAAGCGGTACGCCGGGATCCGTCCCGCGCCATATTGCCATCATCATGGACGGTAACGGCCGCTGGGCGGCTAGTCGCGGCTTGCCACGAGCGGCGGGCCACCGCGCCGGTGCCGAAGCAGTGCGCAAGACGCTGCAGGCGGCCGTTGACGAGGGTGTCGAAGTCCTCACGCTCTATGCTTTCTCATCTGAGAATTGGCGGCGGTCGGAAGAAGAGGTTACCGATCTCAAGGGGCTGCTACTCTATTATGTCGAGAAGGAACTCGACACGATCCATCAGGAGGGCGTTCGCCTCAAACTGATCGGCGAGCCTGGTGCTTTTGGCCCGACTTTGGCTGCCCGCCTTGATGCAGCGGTCGAGAAAACCCGCAAGAACGAGAAGCTGACCCTCGTGGTCGCCCTCAATTACGGCTCGCGGGCCGAGATAATCGCAGCCTCGCGGAATCTGGCTGCCCGAGTGTCGAGCGGCGAGATTTCCCCGGCGGAGATCGACGAAGCGGCAATGGACGGTGAGATGCAGACCGCCGACCTGCCGCCTCTCGACCTTTTGATCCGCACCTCCGGCGAGGTTCGCCTGAGCAATTTTCTGCTTTGGCAGGCGGCGTATTCGGAGTTGATGTTTCTCGACGTTCTGTGGCCCGATTTCGACAGCAGCCATTTTCGGCGCGCCCTCGACGAGTTCGCCGGACGTCAGCGTAGGTTCGGCGGGCGATGAGCGATCTTGCCAGTCGGACGGTGACGGGCCTCGTCATGATCGCCGTCGCACTTGGTGCAGCCTACCTGGGCGGTTATTATTTCGCGATTCTCTGCGCCAGCATCGCGGTCGCGATTTACTACGAATGGCGGCGGATAGCGAAGGGCTGGGGCCTTAGCTGGCAAGTCGGCGGGTTCATCTATGCACTGTTGCCAGCGCTCGCCTTGCTCTGGATTCGCGACCGCGCGCCGCAAGGGATCGAGCTCCTAATCTGGATATTCGTCGTGACATGGGCGACCGACATCGGGGCCTATTTCGCGGGCCGATCGATCGGAGGACCCAAGCTGGCGCCATCGATCAGTCCGAACAAGACAATCGCTGGTCTTGTCGGCGGCGCCTTGAGCGCTGCGCTCGCCGGTTGGGCGTGGATCGAATTCACCGCTTTGCCACTGGCTCTCGCATTCATGGCGCCGATTTTCGCCGTTGCGGCGCAAGGTGGGGACCTTTTCGAAAGCTGGATGAAACGACGGGCAGGGGTCAAGGACAGCGCAAACTGGCTCCCCGGACATGGTGGCGCAATGGATCGCCTCGACGGCCTGGTCGTCGTCGCCGTACTTACCGCTGCAGTTCAATTGGCGGGATTGCTGGCATGAAGAAGGTCGCAATCCTCGGGGCGACGGGATCGGTGGGCACATCGACGCTCGACCTGATCGTACGCGAACCGCACCGCTACGAGGTTACAGCGCTTACCGCCGCAACGAATGTCGACGCGCTGGCCGCTGCCGCCCGAAGAACCAAGGCAGCGCTCGCCGTCATTGCCGACGAAGACAAGCTAGCGGATCTTGAAGATGCGCTGTCAGGAAGCGACTGTCGCGCGGCAGCGGGTGAGGCCGCGCTTCGCGAAGCAGCCTCGGGTGACGCGGACTGGGTCATGGCGGCAATCGTCGGCTGTGCCGGACTTGGCCCGGTCATGGCCGCGGTCGAAGCGGGCAAGACCGTTGCGCTGGCGAACAAGGAAGCATTGGTCACAGCGGGTGAGTTGATGACGAAAGCGGCGCGCTCGCACGGCGCGCGGATTCTGCCCGTAGACAGCGAACATAATGCGATTTTCCAGTGCCTTGATAGCGAAGACTGCGGCCATGTCGCAAGATTGATCCTGACCGCCAGCGGTGGACCTTTCCGCACTTGGGAGAAATCGCGAATGGACGCTGCGACGCCAGAAGAAGCGGTTGCGCACCCCAATTGGTCGATGGGCGCGAAGATCAGCGTGGACAGCGCATCGATGATGAACAAGGGCCTGGAATTGATCGAGGCACACCATCTGTTCGGCCTCCCAAGTGAGCGGATCGACATCATGGTCCATCCGCAATCGGTCATTCATTCGATGGTTGAATATATCGACGGGTCGACCTTGGCTCAGATGGGCTCGCCAGACATGCGCATCCCGATCGCCCACACCCTGGCGTTTCCGGACCGGATCGCCACCGGTGCCGAGACGCTGGATCTGGTCAAGATCGGTCAATTGACTTTCGAAGCGCCTAATCCCGAACGTTTTCCTGCCCTTCGGTTGGCGAGAACGGCGCTGGAAGAGGGTGGTAGCGCTTCTGTCGTCCTCAATGCGGCAAACGAAATCGCGGTCGCCGCTTTCCTCGACCGCCGGATTTCGTTCGGCGATATTGCGCGCCTCGTAGAAGACGCCCTCAATCGCCGGACGGCAGGCTCACCCCAGTCGATTGACGACGTGGTGGGGATCGACGCCCAAGTGCGCCGCGAAACGACCGAATCGCTTCAGGGCCTAGCCGCCTGATGCTCGCCCAGCCGCCAGCATGGTTCATCTTACTGGCCTTCATCGCGGCGATCGGTCCGCTGGTGATCATCCACGAGCTTGGCCATTACTGGGTTGCCCGCTGGTTCAAGGTCGGCGCCGATCAATTTTCGATGGGTTTTGGCCGGGAAGTGGCGGGATGGACCGACAAAAGGGGTACGCGCTGGCGGATCGGCTGGCTGCCGTTGGGCGGATATGTAAAATTTGTCGGTGATACGGATCCTACCTCACTCGAACATGGAACTGCCCAGCCAAGCACCGCTACGGGCGAAAGCTTCCAGTCGCGACCACCGTGGCAGCGTTTTCTCATCATCCTAGCTGGCCCTGTTGCGAACTTCCTGCTCGCAATCGCAATTTTCGCTTCCTTCTTTGCTATCCTTGGCGTGCCGCGCACATCGAGCGAAGTGACGGCAATCATGCCGGGCGGGCCGGCGGAAATGGCCGGGATCCAGATCGGCGACCGAATTACCTCGATCGACAACCGGGATACCTCGACCTTCGAAAGTGTCACGCAGGTCGTCGCGATGCGTCCGGGCACGGCGGTGGAAATCAGCTTCATGCGCGATGGAAGCGAGCAAACGGTCGAAGTGCCGCTTGTCTCCGTCGTCGAAAAGGATCGCTTCGGCCAAGAGTTCAAGATCGGCCGACTGGGCATTTACGGGTCGAACCGGGAATTCGTCGACGTTTCTCCGATTGCGGCAATCGGTGCAGGGGCGGACTCGACGCTTCGCCTGATCGTCGCAACATATGATGGCATTGTGCAGCTTGTGTCAGGCAGGCGCGAGCTGAAGGAATTGGGCGGACCGTTGCGAATGGCGCAAATGGCCGGACAGCACGCCTCGCTTGGTCTCATCGACTTCGTTTCGATGCTTGCTTTCTTCTCCATAAATCTCGGGTTCATCAACCTCTTGCCAATTCCGGTACTCGATGGCGGACACTTGGTGCTCACTTCGATCGAAGCGATCCGGCGCAAACCGGTTAGCGAACGGGCGATGGAATGGGCATTTCGCGGCGGCCTGGCTTTCTTGCTGGCGCTGATGTTGGTCGCAACGTTCAATGATCTCGGCGCTTTTGGGCTGTGGGATCGCGTAGGACGCTTGATTGGATGAGGCCGTTGGGGCAGGGCTTCTTGGAATTTATTCTTGGCGACACGGCTTTGATCGTCGTCGGACACAAGCAGAGGGCGGGAACGCGTGACTTCAGGAAGTAAAGCAGTTCGCAGGCGCGCTGGCGCATGGCTCATGGTCGGCACCATTCTGGGCGGCTCGTCGGTAGTGGCTCAGGCGCAGGACGTTCAGATCGCTCCGACCGCCGAACCGACGATGATGGCGGCGCAGGCAACCACCGGGACGATCCGATCGATCTCGGTACGAGGGGCCGAACGCCTCGAGCCAGCCACGGTCATCGCTTATTCCAATCTTCAGCCCGGCCAGACCTATTCGGCGGAATCGCTCGATACGGCGCTAAAGGATCTCTACGCGACGGAACTGTTCGCGGACGTCGTGATCAGCGGCGCTGAAACCGGCGCCTTGACGATCACTGTCAAGGAAAACCCGGTCATCAACCGCATCGTGCTGGAAGGCAACAAGCGGCTGAAGGATGATAAGATCAGCCCCGAGATTCGCCTTGCGCCGCGTCAGATCTTCACGCGCTCCAAGGTCCGTTCGGACGTCGACCGGATCATCGAATTGTACAAGCGGCAGGGCCGTTTCGCAGCAACCGTCGAACCCAAGGTCGTTCAACTCGACCAGAATCGCGTCGACCTCGTGTTTGAAATCAACGAAGGTCCGGAATCCAAGGTCCGGGCGATCAATATCGTCGGCAACGAGCAATATGACGACGGGCGATTGCGCAAGGAGATGTTCACGCGCGAAGCCGGCGGACTGCTCGGCTTCTTCCGCTCGAACGACAATTACGATCCGGATCGTCTTGCTGCCGACCAGCAAAAGCTGCGCGCTTTCTACCTCACTGAAGGGTACGCCGATTTCCGGGTCGTATCAGCGCTCGCCGAATTGACGCCGGATCGCCGCGATTTCGTGATCACTTATGTGGTCGAGGAAGGGCCGCGCTATAAATTCGGGACGGTCGGGATCGAAAGTGAAGTTCGGGACCTTTCGAAGGAAAAGCTCGAGCCGTTCATTTTCATCAAACCGGGTCAAAACTTCAACGCGAAAGCGGTTGAAGACGTGGTTACGGCACTTAATGAAGTTGCCGGCGCGGAGGGTTACGCTTTTGCTGACATCGCACCTGCTTATGATCGTGATGTCGAGAAGCTGGAAATGAACCTGCTGTTTCGCGTCAAGCAGAGTGACCGCGTCTACGTCGAGCGGATCGACATCAATGGCAACACCGTGACGCGCGACAAAGTCGTTCGCCGTGAATTCCGGATCAACGAGGGTGACGCCTTCAACGCCGTCAAGATTAAGCGCTCGCAGGATCGCATCGCGTCGCTTGGCTATTTCCAGGAAGATTTGGAGATCAAGCAGAGCCAGGGTTCGAGCCCGGATCGGGTCGTCCTGACGGCCGATCTGCAGGAGAAATCGACCGGTGAGCTCCAGCTTTCGGCGGGCTATTCGAGCATCGAGAAGTTCATCGTTTCAGCGAACATCGCGCAACGTAACTTCATGGGCAAAGGCCAGGAAGTGAATGCCGGCGTCAACTGGTCGCGTTACTCGCGATCAGTATCGGTCGGCTTCACCGAGCCCTACCTGTTTGACAAGAACGTCCTGCTGGGGGGCGAAATCTATCGCCGGGATTTCAACAGCTTCAGCAGCACCGGAGACGGCTCGCGTCGCAACACTTATTCGCAGGTCAGCACGGGGGCCGGTCTTCGCCTGGGCTTCCCGGTCACCGAATTCTTCAGTGCGGCTGGCCGTTACTCGATCGTGAATGACAACCTCACGCTCGATAAGGGTACCTTCTACACGGACATCGACAGCACGGATTCGATCGGACCGGTTTGCGATCCGCTGAAGGCGGGTCGTTATCTCTGCGATGAAATCGGTAAGCGCTGGACGTCACTCGTTGGCTATTCGCTAATCTATGACAACCGTAACGGACTTCGCGCAACACGCGGACAACGCGTCGTATTCAGTCAGGATTTTGCGGGCCTTGGCGGCGACGTGAAGTACGTTCGTTCGCGCATAGATGCTACCAAGTACATGCGCCTGCCCAAGGGCTTCCTCCTCTCTGTCCACGGCGAAGGCGGATATATCCATCCGCTGCAGTCGTCTCCCGGCGACGGTCGCGATGCCATTCGCCTGACCGATCGTTTCTTCGGCGGGCAGATGCGCGGCTTCGACATTCGCGGCATCGGTCCGCGGATTACGCGCCAATCCTATGATACCGACGGCAATCTCCTGCCGATCGACAAGGATCGCCAGGTCACGGATGCTCTTGGTGGACGAGCCTATTACCTTGCCCGCGCCGAAGTCGAAATTCCGGTCAGTGCCAATATCCGCAGCCTCGGTCTTCGCCCTTCGGTCTTCCTCGACATCGGCTCGGTCTGGGGTGTAAAGAAACCCAACCTCACGAACCTGCTTGGGGTGTGTAACCCCCTCGCGCCGACGGATCAGGTTATCTACCTCGATCCGGGCGAGACCTGCCCGGCTACAGGCTACATTCTGACGCCCGGTTTCAAGGAAAACTTCTCCGGCAATTCGCCTAAGCCGCGCCTCGCGATCGGCGTTGGCGTCAATTGGCAGTCTCCCTTCGGACCATTGCGGATCGATATAGCCAAAGCCCTGCTCAAGCAGGAAGGCGACCAGACCAAATTGTTCTCCTTCAACGTAGGAACCCAATTCTAATGCGTAAGATTCTCATCTCGCTGGCGACCGCTGGCACACTCGCCCTCATTTCAACCCCCGCTCTAGCGCAAAAGGGCGGCGTTCTTGTCGTCGATGTCGAAAGGATCCTGAACGATTGCACCGCCTGCAAAGCGGCTTCGACCCAGCTGCAGACCCAGGTCAACCAGCTCCGTCAGCGTCAGCAGCAGCTCGAAACGCAGCTCAAGCCGGAAGCGGATGCGTTGCAGAAGGCCGTTGCGGCCTTGAACGGAAAGCAGCCGGACGCCGCGCTTCAGACGCGTGCGCAGGCATTCCGCACGAAGCAGCAGCAGGCTCAGACCGAATTGCAGAATCGCGAAGCATCGCTGCAGTCGACGCAGGCTCATGTGCAGCAGCAGATCGGTGCCCGCGTCGCTCAGATTGCCGAACAATCGCGTGCGCGCCGTCAGGCTGCTGCAGTCCTCGCAAAGAACTCGCTCATGGCGTCGGATCCCACTGCCGACATCACAACGGAAATCCTGGCCTCCCTCAATTCGCAGCTCCCCTCGGTCAGCGTCACCCCGCTGCCGCAGCAAGCGCAACAGAGCCAGCCGCAGGGCCGGTGAGCGAGCAAACGAATAACGCCAACGCCGTCATTGGCCCGCTCGATATCAAGCGGGTCATGGCGGCGTTGCCGCATCGCTACCCGATGCTGCTCGTCGATCGTGTCGAGCGCCTCGAAAAAGACGTGTCTATAAGCGCAATCAAGGCCGTCTCGATGAACGAGGGCTTCTTTCAGGGACATTTCCCGGGAAGACCGATCATGCCGGGCGTCCTGATTGTCGAGGCCTTGGCGCAAGCTGCGGGCGTCCTTGCGGTTGAAAGCCTCGATCTCGCGGGGTCTGGCAAGCTGGTTTATTTCATGGCGATCGAAGGAGCGAAGTTCCGCACGCCAGTCGAACCGGGCTGCCTGCTGAATCTCGAAGTCGAATTCGTCCAAAAACGGAGCAGCGTTTGCAAGTTTGCCGGCAAGGCACTGGTCAACGGAAAGCTTGCGGCGGAAGCGAACTTTACGGCGATGATCGCGGATCCGCCGACCGCCTAACGCAACGTCACGACGTCCTTCGCCTCCACTCGGAACACGTTCAAGAATTCTGTTGATTCCAAGAACTTGTCGGCCGTTCCATCGAAAACGATCGAGCCAGCCTTAAGCGCGATCAGTCGATCGAAGCGTTTCGCCAGTGCCACGTCGTGTACTGACACAATCGCGCATCGATCTGCCTTGTCAGTTTCCTCACGGATAATTTCCCACAGGCGCAAGACCCAATAAGGGTCGAGATTCGAAAACGGTTCATCCAGAAGCATCGCTTTTGGGGAAGCGGCGAAAATGCGACCGATAAGCACCTTTGTGCGCTCTCCGGTCGACAATTGATCGACCCGACGCTCGGCGTGGCGCTGCAATTCGAGTTGGTCGAGAATATAAGAAATCCGGCCGTCATCCGCCGAATTGCCCAATCGCAAGAGATCTCGCACCGAAAGTGGCCAGACAAGGTCGCGCGAAGCGGGAAGGAAGCCCGTCAATCGTGCGCGTCGGCCTGGCGGGGCTGATCGAAGGTCGTCGCCGTGAACGGTGACCGAGCCTTCGCAATCGTGAACCTGAGCCAGCGAGCGAAGCAAGCTGGTTTTGCCACCACCATTGGGCCCGACGAGCGCCACGATCTCCCCGGCGTGGATCGAAAGACTGGTCGGCATCAGTCGACCTGAAATCGCCACATCGGATGCGGTAAGAACCACGGTCACGCCGTCAATCTCCGTCGCATCGAAAGAACAAGCGCGATAAACAAAGGCGTCCCGGCCAATGTAGTGATCACGCCGACTGGGATCGCGCGGTCCAACGGAATGTTGCGGGTGACAAGGTCGGCCAGAAGCACGAGGGCGCCCCCGATCAGACCAGCCGGGATCATCGCTTTGCCGGGGTGACCCCGTGTCACGCGCCGCGCAAGGACAGGCGCGATCAACCCCACAAACCCGATTGCACCGCACACCGAAACGCAGGCTCCGACCGAAATCGCGGAAAGAGCGACGACTTCGAGTGCCAGTTTGCGCGGGCGCAATCCGAGCGAGGCGACAACATCTTCACCAAGAACCAGCATGTCGAGCGGCGCGCGTCGACGCAGCAGGAGTGCGCTTGCGATGCTTGCTGGAATGAGGGCGGCTGCGGCTTGGCTCAGGCTGCGGTCGGTAAGATTACCCATTAGCCAGTCGAAACTGTCGTAGAATGCGAAGGGCGAGGGGGCGAGGGCGAGGAGCAGACTGGTTGCCGCGCCAGCCGCAAGCGAAACGGCCAATCCCGCGAGCAGGAGCGACGCCGGCTCGGCTCGTCGACCGGCAAGGATGAATAGCAATGCCAAAGCGGCGCCTGCACCGACGGCGCCCGATGCGGCCATCGCCAGTGGCTGCGACAGGCCGAGCCAGTAAGCGGCAAAAACAGCGCCCAATGCTGCGCCGCTGCTGGAACCAGTAATGTCCGGTGACGCGAGCGGATTTGCGAACAAGGCTTGCAGCGCGGCACCACTGATCCCGAGCGCCGCGCCATAGCCGAGCGCAAGCAAAGTTCGAGGCAGTCTCAACTCGATGAGCAAGCTCTGCCCAAGCGCCGGATCGATGTGCGAAATATCTCGGATAGCCGACCACGGCAGCAGAAGATGCGCCGCCACCAGGACAAGCAATCCGAGAAAGATGAGGATACGGCTCACTGCATCGTTCGTTTCAATCGCTCGATTTCTCCGATCATCAGCGGGCCGGCGCAGGTCCATGCGCGGCCGTCGGTGAGCTTGGTACGCTTGGCCAATCGTCGAACTAGCGGGTGGTCGAACCAGGCCTGACCGACTGACATTTGTTCCGAGCGATAATTTGATCGCAACAGGATCGACGGTGGAGCAATTAGCAACGTTTCAAGCGTAACTTTCCCTCCGGCGAGTTGGCGTTGTGACAGGCCGGCGAGCCGCATCCATTCTTTGGCGGCACTCCATTCACCAACGCTGTTGCCGCCGCCAGAAAGCAGAATCGTATCAATCGAATACGTTGGAGACGATGCACGAAGGCGAGCGATTTGCCGTAGCAGAGGCTCCGCGCGCGACGGGTCGCCAAGCGCAGTGGCCACCGCTTTGAGATTGGCCTCCACCCCCGCAATGTCAGTCGGCGCCGGAAGGTCGAGCGTTCGAATGTCGAGGCGTCGAGCAATAAGCGCAGTCGACTTTCCGCTTCCCCCCATCGTCAGCAATAACGAGGGCCGGGTTCCAATGACTGACTCCAGCGATCCCCGATTTGCTTCATAATGCCGAGCTTTGCGCCACAACGGAGATTCGAGCGGATCCTGCGCGAGACGGGTGACGCTTGCGATTTCCTCCGGGCGGGCAAGCAGCAGAAGATACTCGTCTGCGCACAGGTTGACCGAAGCGATCTTGAGCGCGCTAGCGATCGAAATTGACGCGAAATCCGGCAAGGATACTCCTTCCTTCGGTACGATAGCCGACGACGTCCTGATATCGTGCATCGAATGCGTTTGCGACGCGGGCATGAAGCTCGACACGACGTTCGATGCGAAAAGCGATGCGTGCGCCGGCCAGCCAATAGTCGGCAAGGGTGACGTCTGCGGCTGGATATTGGTCGAAGTCCGTGTCGCGGCGATTTCCGACGTAAGCGATGGAGGCACCGAAGGTGAGGTTTCCGGCCTTTCCGTCGGCGGCCACCGAACCGCTATGCCTGGGACGACGAGCTTCGCGAATTGGACTGTTGGGTGCGGGCTGGTCAGCATCGAGGAAAGCGTAAGCCGCCGAAAGATTGAGCCAGGACAAAGGATTCCACGATGCTTCGACCTCGACGCCCTTCCGATGGCTTTTTCCAGGCGCATTGATTGTCGAGCTAAGGAACGTGTCGGCGTCGAATGCATCAACGATCTCGTCCCGCAGGCGTTGGCGGTATCCGATCAGTGTCACGGACCAATCATCCGTCGCAAGTCGTGCACTCGCTTCCCAACCGCGCGACTGCTCCGGCCTTAGTTCCGGATTTCCGACGAAGCTGCCGGGGAAGAATCCGTAAAGGTCGAAGAAGGTGGGCTGCGCGATCCCTTCGGCGAAGGCAATGCCCACCGTCAACGGTTCGAACGGCTTTACGTCAAGGGACGCGCGGAGGCTGATTGCGTCGCGGAAGCGATTGAACCCGTCTCGCCGTACCGCGACGTCCGCGGTGACTAGCTGGGAATATTGGGCGCGCCATTCGCCGATCAGCGATCGATGCTCCCGGCTGCGGTCCTGCCGTGTGAAGCCGCCAAAGGCAGAGTCGTCAGCCTTGAACGTCTCACGCTCGTAGCCTCCCGCTATCGCAAGCCGGTGCTCGACGGCACCTGTGGTAAAACGTCGGTTGAGCTGGCCGTCGACGTTGAACCGCGACCCTTCCGCAACATTCTGCTCCGCATCCGCGAGAAGGTTTCGGTTGCGGGATCGAAGCGCGCTTGCAGAAAGAGTGCCGGACCAATCGCTTTCTGCCGTGCCCAGATCGACAGCGACGCGACCGGCGCTCAGGCGATTGAGGCTTTCGTCGCTAGTGTCGGCCCGAAGATAGGTGAAGGGGTCGAAGCCATCGAACTGGCTACGGCCCGTCAGGTGGAAGCCATTGAGCGTGATCTTGACCGATTCCGACGGCTGCCAGTCCATAGATCCACGCATCGACAAGTTACGAAATCCGTCGCGGTCGCCGTCGCCGTCGAAGCTGTCAATTCCGTGCGCGCCTTGGTGTGCGATCGAGACGGAGAACCCGAGATTGCCGACGGAGTGCGACGCGGTGCCTGCGAGGCGACGGAAACCAATCGAGCCCGCCTCCGCCACAACCGATAGCAATTCGTCCTTCGCAGGCCGACCATCGACCGCGACAATGCCCCCAATCGCCTCGGAACCCCACAGCGCCGATTGCGGACCGCGGAGCACCGTGATGCGGTCGGCCATATCCGCGTTGAGCAATTCGAAGCGCGGCGTGTTGCCGGCAGCGGGATCGTTGGCGCGGATGCCGTCGATGAATAGCAAAGTGTGGTTCGCCTCCGCACCCCGAATGCGAACTTCCGTAAGAGAACCCGCCGGTCCGCTGGTCGAGACCGAAACGGATGGCGCGAGGCGAAGATAATCCACGACGCTGGACGCGCCGAGACGATCGAGCCTGACCACATCGAACAATGTCGACGCGGCCGCGGGATCACCGCCGGGCAAGCGTGAGGCGGTAATAACAATTGCGGAATCAGGTTGGCCGTAATCGGCCGGAACGAAATCCATGGACATTTCCCCTTCATGACAGTCGTCACAGAGGGGATGCGCCACCATGGCCAATCCCACGCCCCGCCGCTGGACCCGGCAACGAGAACGGACGACAGCGCGGAGGGAAGTATCTGACTCATTCTCGCCTAAGCGAAAATTTACAGTTGCGGGCACAGCGCCGGAATTTCACCGACTTCCTTGCCCCCCATGCTCGACGGGCGGGGTGGAGCGGGGTGGCGGCCTTGTCAAGCGCGACACGGTGGGGTAGGGGCGCGCGACTTGCTCTGGCTGGTCGGAAACCAGCCTTTATTCTAGGAACAAGACCATGAAATCCGATACCCATCCCGATTATCACATGATCAACGTCGAGATGACCGACGGCACGACTTTCCAGACCCGCTCGACGTGGGGCAAGGAAGGCGAAACGATGCACCTCGATATCGATCCTTCGAGCCACCCGGCCTGGACCGGCGGTACCCGCCAGCTTCAGGAAGGCGGCCGCGTCGCGCGCTTCAACAAGCGCTTCGGCGGTCTTTCGCTCGCGAAAAAGTAAGTCGAACCGACTTAAATGGTAAAGACGCAACGCTCGGCTCCGACACTGGAGACCGAGCGTTTGCTATTGCGCGCGTTCCGCAAAGAGGATTTCCGGCCGTACCACGCGATCCTGGCCGAGCCTGCGGTCCATGAGCATTTCGGACCCGATCCGATGGGGCAGGAGGAATGCTGGCGACGCATCGCCGCCTCGCTCGGCATGTGGCAGCTGGTCGGTTTTGGCGGTTGGGCAGTCGTTCGCAAGAGCGACAATCGGCTGATTGGCACGGTCGCCTTATTCAATGCATGGCGCGAATTCGAGCCGGAATTCGGCGACGACCCTGAAATGGGATGGATTTTCGCAACCGAGGTTCACGGACAAGGCCTGGCCGGCGAAGCTTGCCGCACGGCTCTCGACTGGGCTGACCGAAATCTGCCCAACAAGACGATCTGGGCGATCATATCGCCCGCCAACGATCCTTCGATCCGATTGGCGGGGAAGCTGGGGTTCTCGCTACAAGGCGAAACCGAATATCACGAAGAGCCGACGCTGGTTCTCAAGCGCGCACAGCGCGACTGACTACCAGCCGCCGCCGCCGCCGCCGCCGCCGCCGCCACCAGAAGAGCCCCCGCCGCCCGATCCGCTCGACGAGCCCGGAGCGGTCGACGACGACGAAACCGCGCTCGACAATGCGCCTCCGATCGAATTCGACGAAGCCGCCTGTGTCGCTCCATGGGTTCGACGACCCGCTGTACCAGGCGAATGCGCCTCCGGTGACCTGAGCGGCCATCGCCGCCTTGAGCACACCTTCAAAACGATCTGCCCAGCGATTTTCGACGTCGAGTGCGATCGCGAAGGGCAGGAAGCGCTCGAAAATTTCGATATTGTCCGCAGGAGCGTGCATCCGGTCGAGCCGGTCGCGCTCAGTGATCGATAGATATTGTTTAAAACCAGCAATCCGGTCGAGCATCGCGCGGCCCTCCTTGGTCGGCGCGTCGATCCAGGCAAACGCGCTGAGTGCAAAGGGCAGGCCGAGCGCTGCGATGCCAAGCGGGATCCAACGTCCAGCGGCCAGAGCGGCCGGAATGGTCGGGAGCGCCAGCAATGCGCCGAGACCGGCAATGACAAACGGGATGGCCTGGATCATGCACCCCTTGGTGCCTTGCGATTTTGGCACCATTCCCCAGATCACCGCGGCGACACCGAACAGGAAAGCAGAAGCCAGCGCAATTTTGGCTTCTGGGGCACCTTCGGAAACGAGAATAACTGCCGCGGTCGCCCACAAGACGGCAAGCCAGACACCGACCGCAGCGAAGGCCCAGCCAAGATTGCGATGGAACGC
Organism: uncultured Alphaproteobacteria bacterium; assembly: GCA_963784395.1. Lineage (GTDB taxonomy): Bacteria > Pseudomonadota > Alphaproteobacteria > Sphingomonadales > Sphingomonadaceae > Sphingomicrobium. The sequence continues at coordinate 96,419 of CAWARI010000002.1, forward strand.
GATGCCGGAGAACCTCTTGTCGAAGCGGTCGCCAAGCAGTTTCATCGCAGCGGAGAATTCCGAGTGATTGTCATTGTCCATTTCAATGCGTTCGCCTGGACCGACAAGGACGTCGAGCGAGGCTTGCTCTGCGGCGTCGAGTGGCTTGACGCCCGGTGTCGATTGGCGATCGATGAACCGTCTGGTCGAAGAAAAGATTCCGCCTTTCTCCTCGACGAGTTTGACGTGACCCTTGACGGCAGCATCTACCAGCGCAGCCGCGAATGCGCGATTGTCGAAGCTTTTCCGTGTCAGATATCGCATCGCTGCCGGCGTCAGCGCGTCGGGTGGATTGAAGATCGGAACGGCCGTGCCTTCGGGAGGATCGCGTCCCACGCGGCGCCATGCGTTGAGCAGGAAAGTAAACAGTGCAAGCAGCCCGCCGCCCGCCACGAGTGGCGGCAACCAGTCGGCAAAAAACCATTTCAGCTTGGTCGACGACGATGGACCGTCGACAATCCCCTTTGGAAAGGCGACGGCAACCGTCAGGCCCTCTTTCGGGGCAAGAGCGGCGGTGGTCTCAAACCGGATCGTTCCCGGTTCCTCTTCGACCACTCGGGCCGCCTTGCCGATTGACCCTTGGACGCCTGTGTAAAACGCCCGCTCTCCGAAGCGAGCGTCGCCCGGGAGGTTGATCGTGGCCCCGGCATGATCGATTGGAAACCGCCAGCCGTTTCCAGTTACGTTCCAGTAAAGTTCGTCATAGTCGTTAAAATAGCCAAGCTGTCGGGTCGTCCGATAGGTGATCCGATAGACGTGCTCTCCGACGGGGACGATAATGTCGGGGTTTCCTATGCGAACCCGCACGCCGTTTGACAATCGTTCGACTTTCGAGGGTTCGATTTGACCATCGCGCTCGGTCGAAACAAGATTGAAATCGACCTTTATACGCTTTCCGTTCTTCCCGTCGTATTGCGTTGGAAAGTCGCGGAATATCCCCCGATTTATCGCGACATTCTCGGCGCTTACGCGGATCGTTTCGACAACCTGCATTGATCCATCGCGCTGGATCGCGATCCGGCTATCGAAGTCGAGGATGCGCTCCTCGGCGACTGCAGCGCCCGGCACTGCAAAGGCAAGGATCAGCGCGGCAAAGAGCCAGCGCATCGATATCACGCCTTGAATTCGATCTTCGGCGCAGCCTGGATCGCTGGGTCCTCGTCCTTGTAATATTCTTCTTCGGTGAACCCGAGCGGGCGGGCGAACAATGTGTCCGGGAAGCTTTGAACGCGCGTGTTCAGGTCGCGGGCGGTCGCGTTGTAATAGCGCCGCGCCGACTGCAACTCGCTTTCGATGCTGCTGATTTCGCCCTGCAATTGCTGGAAATTCTCGCTTGCCCGAAGCTCAGGATAGGCTTCCGCGACCGCAAACAAGCGGCCGATCAATCCGGTCATCTGCGCGTCGGCTGCGGCGGTCGCGGCAACGCCGCTGGCGCCTGTCATCGCGCCGCGCGCCTTGGTGATTGCGTCGAACGTTTCCCGTTCGTGGGTCGCATATCCTTTGACGGTTTCGACCAGATTGGGGATGAGGTCGGCGCGGCGACGCAGTTGCACCGTGATGCCGCTGAAGCCCTCTTTTACAAGTGCGCGAAGGCGCACCAGGCGGTTATAGACCGCAACCGCATAGAGCGCCGCCAGGACAATAATCCCGAGAATGATCCAGATGGCCATCGATGCTTCCCCCATTTGTTCGACCGGGGAAGCATAGCGGTGGAGCCCTGGACTAGAAAGCAGAAATGCCCGTGATCGCCCGGCCCATGATCAGTGCGTGCACATCATGGGTACCCTCGTAGGTATTGACCGTCTCGAGGTTCGCGGCGTGGCGCATGACATGATATTCGGCGGAAATGCCGTTGCCGCCATGCATGTCGCGAGCGATACGCGCGATATCGAGCGCCTTGCCGCAATTGTTGCGTTTGATGAGGCTGATGGTCTCGGGGATGAGCTCACCGGCTTCCAGGCGCCGTCCGACGCGCAATGCGGCCTGCAGGCCAAGCGTGATCTCGGTCGCCATGTTGGCAAGCTTGAGTTGGACGAGCTGATTGGCGGCGAGGGGGCGACCGAATTGGTGGCGGTCGAGCGTATATTGGCGAGCAGCAGCGAAACAGGCCTCGGCGGCGCCCATCGATCCCCAGCCTATACCGTAGCGCGCGCGATTGAGGCAACCGAACGGGCCTTTGAGACCGGATACGTGGGGCAGGAGCGAATCTTCGCCGACTTCAACGCCATCCATCACGATCTCGCCGGTGATCGAAGCACGAAGGCTGAGCTTTTCCTTGATCTTGGGGGCAGTCAGACCCTTCATGCCCTTTTCCAGTACGAAGCCGCGGATCGCGCCACCATGCTCTTCCGACTTCGCCCACACGACAAAGACGTCAGCGATTGGCGAATTCGTGATCCACATTTTCGCGCCCTTGAGGCGATAGCCGCCGGCAATCTTATCCGCGCGGGTGCGCATTCCGCCGGGGTCCGATCCGGCATCGGGCTCGGTCAGGCCGAAGCAGCCGACCAGTTCGCCGCTGGCGAGACCGGGAAGGTATTTCTGCTTCTGCTCTTCGGAGCCGTAAGCGTTAATAGGGTGCATCACGAGGGAGCTCTGGACCGAGCAGGCCGAACGGTAGCCGCTGTCGACGCGCTCGACCGCGCGCGCGATCAAACCGTAGCTGACATAGCCAAGACCGGCGCCGCCATATTTCGGCGACACCGTCGCACCGAGCAGACCGAGCTGGCCCATCTCGCGCATGATCTCGCGATCAAAATTCTCGTTTAGATAGGCTTCGGTGACGCGCGGCTGAAGCTGGTCCTGGGCGTAGTTCTCCGCGGTATCGCGGACCATACGCTCTTCGTCGGTCAGCTGGTCGTCCAGCCCGAACGGATCTTCCCAATTGAACGACTTGATGACCGGCTCGCCCACGTGGCCTCGCTCCCGAATGTGACTGGATGCGCGGCCTTTAGCGACGAAAGCGCCGTCGGGCTAGGCTGGAGCTTGCTTGTCAGCCGAGCTTCCAAAGCTGCGCTTGAGCTGTAGCGACAGCGTCGTATGCGAATTGCGTTCCCGGAACTCGTTTGCCGACGGGTCGGCGAACGAACGGTTGGGAAAGGTAAACAGCCTGTCGCGAAGACCGCGCGTGTTGAACATGTTGTCGGCTCTCAGCGTCACCGTCGAACGATTGCTGGGCCGATATTCGACGAATGCGCTTCCGTAGATACCGTCATTGTAGTTGGTGTCGATTTCGTTCGAGCGGAAGTAAGAGAAGCCGTCGCGATCGTTGAGCGACAATCCGTAAGCCAGCTTGCCGGCATCTCGACGAAGCTCCGCACTCCATTGCCAGTCGGGATAGAAACCGCTGAACCCGCGCGTGTCGTTTGAAATCGGATCGGAGACCTTGGTGTGCTGGACCTGCCCGAATAGGCGCAACCGTGTTCCTTTCACACCGAAACTGTCGAGTGGCGCATCGACATTGAGGCTTGCGAAGGCGCGTGTGCCGGTGCCGATATTACCGGGCGCGTCGAAACCGTCTTCGGTCAGGATGCGATCCTGCAAAAGGCTGATCCGATCATAGCCGACATCGAGCTTGATTAGGCCCGTCTTGAACAGCGGGTGATCGAGGCTTACGCGAAATTCCCAGGCACGTTGCGGCTGGAGGTTGGCATTGCCGCCATTGACCCGATCATTGCTCAGTTCAGCGGCGCTGATGAAATCGAAAAAGTCTAGTTGGGCGACAGTTCGGCGCGCAATCAGCTGCGCGTGCCAGTCGTCGCCCGGCTTGATGTCGAGGGTCAGGCTGGGCTTTAGAAATTTCAACGAGCGATCGGCGGTCGTGTCGCCACGTACCTTCAGTTGCGACAGTTCGTAGTTCAACCCGGCATCCAGACGCACGGCTTTCGAGAGTTGTTTGCCGGCTTTCACATAGAATTCGGCGCGCCGTTCGCTGACAGTCGCATTGTCGAGCGGCAGATCGATCCGGTCACGCGCACCGCCAGCGCCAAGGACGTAGAGGTCGAGATTGTAATCGAGCGTATTGAGTGCAGCTTCCCCGCCCATTTCGAATGAAAAGCCCGCTAGGTTCGCTTTCGACCAGCTGACTTTCCCAACCGTTTCGTTGCGCTGCGATTCGGACCCCTGCTCGTACCCGCCAACGGTCTCATCACCATTGCGGACGAGAACAGTGTCGAGGTTATTGCGATGCCGTCGGTTGGTCAACGCGACGAGTTTGGCGGTTCCGCCGGCAAAGGGACGGCTGATATCACCGCCAATCTCGTAGCCAGGCGATTTTGCGACCATGAATAAACTGTCACGACGCGGATCGCCGCCGACTGGGTAGACCTGGTTGAATTGCTCGAAATCCTCCGAGAACCGCTGGAATCGGCCATTAAGGTGGATCGCACGGTCGGAGGCTTGTTCCAGTGACCAGCCCGCCGACACATAAGGTCCGCGCGGACGATAGTGATTTTCCTTGCGGCGTTTCTCGAAAAGCAAACCGCTGTCGAGGTCAGTTAGCTTGTCGGTACCCTCGTCGATGCGGTCGTCGATGCCCGTTCCGGCGGAAAGATTGAAGCTGCTGTCGCCGCGCTTGATAATGGCCGACGCCGAGAAGTTGGGAACGATCGGCCCCGTCCATTGCCGCGACAAGGTGGCTGTCACATTGCCGTCGATGCCGCCATCCTCCGACATGACGATGTTGAGCACTTGGCTCCGCGATGCATAATCCGAGCCATAGAGCGAACCGGGGGCCACTTCGACGCGCACCACGCGCTTAGCAGGAATGCGCGCGAGGATGGTGCTGAGCGATTCGGACTTGGAGGAGGGGCGGGCGCCATTGAAGACGACATTCCCCGCCGAGCCGCCGAACCCGCGAAGATCGTTATTGCTCTCCTCAAGCGAGAAACCCGGAACACGGGCAGCGATGTCGAGCGCGCTAGTCGGTGAGAATGTGGCGAAAAAACCGGCATCGTAATTCGTTGCACCGGCGGTCACGCTGGTTGCCATGCTCGCGGCATATGCAGTCGATCCACCGGCACTCGCGAGCGCAATGAAACTGACTGAGCGAAGAATGCGGTACAACGACATGATCGGCCCCTGTATTGGTGATGTAAGACGGCTAGGTGGTGACGTTGCGTTGATCCACATTCCATCGACAAACCGACGAAAGGATACGTCTGTCTCGTCTGAATGATCGACGAACCGACAGAAAGCGCATGGTTTGGAACACCATCGGCCCATTAAACTTGTAAAAGTGGCGGAGAGGGTGGGATTCGAACCCACGGTGAGCTTTCACCCACGGCGGTTTTCAAGACCGCTGCCTTAAACCACTCGGCCACCTCTCCGTTGCGGCTCCTCTAGCATCAAATTTTCCGTCGAAAAGAGGCAATACCAAGCACAGGTTCATCTTGCTCCGGCCAGTAGGGCGCAGCGTGCCTTTCAAGCGACGAAACGGGTGGGCGCGCGGCGTACGCCTTGCTAGCGTAAGAAGATGAAGGAGATAGAAGAGTGTCGATGTCGAGGATAGCGTTACTTGCAGGTTTGGCCTCGATTGCGACAGCGGGGCCGGCGCAGGTCGGCGATCCGCTCGCGCCTCTTCCCGCTGCCGAGCGTCCGATCCCGGCGCTGGTCCAGGTTCATCGTAAATCTTTGCCGCTTTCCTCCAGCTTCGATTCCTATAAGCAGATTCTTGCCGCACGTTCCCGCGCCGCAGGCGTTCGTGATGCGACCATTGCCAACGTGGTGCCGTACCTGACCCTTGACGAACGTGTCGTCCGGCTTGATCGCGGACAACCCGGCCAGATTGGCAATCCGAACGCCACACCGCCATTCGCACCGTATCGCCGGGCCCATGTCACCACCGACCTGATCCGCCGTGGTCAATCGCACTATCGCGAGTTGTGGCCGCGCCTGTCGCAGATCGAACAGCGGACCGGTGTTCCCGCATCGATCATGCTCGCGATCTGGGGTAAGGAAACCAGTTACGGTCGCATCAAGGGCAATTTCGACGTGCTACAGTCGCTTGCGACCTTGGCTTACGAGGGCCGACGTCGTGAACTATTCGAAGGCGAATTCATCGCCGCGATGAAGTTGATCGACCAGGGCGTTCCCCGGTCCCGGCTGCGTGGCAGCTGGGCGGGGGCGATGGGCCATCCGCAATTCATGCCGAGCAATATCCTGAAGCTTCGCGTGGACGGCGACGGCGACGGCAACGCGGATCTTTGGGGCAGTGAGATCGATGGGCTGGCATCGATCGGAAATTACCTGCGCAGCGCCGGCTGGAAGGGCGGAATGTTGTGGGGCGTACCCGTTCGTGTACCCGCAACCTTCGACCGCAATTCGGTTCGCCGGCTGACCACCTCGGCAAAATGCGACCGCGTACACGCCAGGCATAGTCGCCCGTTACCCTTTAGCGAGTGGCGCAGCCGAGGGATCTTCCCGCTGGATCGCTCGCTTCGGGACAATGACCTGGCGACTTTGATCGAGCCGGACGGACCGAATGCCACGGCCTATCTCGTCACCGACAATTATCGCGCGGTGCTCGATTACAATTGCTCGAATTTCTATGGTCTGTCGGTGACCTTGCTTGCGGACGGAATCATTGGTCGGTGACGCATTGAGTCGCTGACATCGGCGAACCGCGGCACTAGGGTCGGGCGACCATTCAAAACAGGAGTCGCCCCACCAGTGTTTCGCGCAACCCTTCTCGCCACCGCGTCCTTTGCCATGCTTGCGAGCGCTGCCCCCGCCGCCGCGCCGCCCTATGAAACGCCGGCCAATGTCGCGTTCCTCGTCGACCTGTCGTCGGGGGCGGTGCTTTATCAAAAGAACGCCGATACACGCATGCCGCCGGCATCGATGGCGAAGATGATGACGACGAATGTCGCATTCGAACTCATCAAGAAGGGCGACCTGTCCCTCGCCAAGATGTGCACGGTGCGTCCCGAAACCTGGGCGAAATGGCATGGCCCGGCCGCCGGATCGACGATGTTTCTCTCGCCGAACGAACAGGTCAGCGTCGAAAACCTGCTTCACGGCATCGTCACCTTGTCGGGCAACGATGCATCGGTCGTGTTAGCGGAATGCATCGCTGGTACCGAAGACGCCTTCGCCAATGTGATGAACGATAATGCCAAGCGCCTTGGCATGGCCAACAGTCACTTCGGCAATTCCAACGGCTGGCCGGACGAAGGGCGGACCTATGTCACCGCGCGTGATCTTGCGACGCTGGCGAGGGCGGAGATCGAACGCTATCCTCAGCTCTACAAGAAGTTCTACGGACAGACGAGCTTCACTTGGGGCAAGACGATGGGCTCCGGACAAGCCATCACTCAGTCAAACCGCAATCCTTTGCTTGGCCGTGTGTCGGGCGCGGACGGCCTCAAGACGGGACATACCGACGAGGCCGGCTATGGTTTCACCGGTTCGGCAGCACAAAATGGTCGCCGACTGATCATGGTCGTTGCGGGCCTTGGCAGCTTCAATAGCAGGATCGAGGAATTGGTCAGGCTGATGGAGTGGGGCTTCAACGCGTGGCAGAGCAAGCCGTTGTTCAAGGCTGGCGCAACTCTTGGCGAAGCGAAAGTGCAGATGGGGTCGAGCAGCAGCGTCAAACTGGTCGCGCCGACCGATATCGCCGTCACCATCCCGGCAGGCGTTCTTTCGAAGGTCACAGGCACCAAGATCCGCTACACCGGCCCCCTGGTCGCGCCGATCAAGAAGGGCGATCATGTTGCCGATCTCGTCGTCTCCACCGCCGACTCTGGCGAACAGATCATGCCGCTGCTTGCCGCCGAAGATGTCGGCGAAGCCGGTTTCTTCGGTCGGGCGTGGATTGGCCTGAAGCAATTGCTGGGCATGGCCTGAGCCAATGGCACGCGGGCGTTTCATTAGTCTTGAAGGCGGCGAAGGGGTCGGGAAATCGACGCAACTCGCCGCATTGGCTACGGCCTTGCAGGGCAGGGGACTGACCGTCGTGGTGACCCGCGAACCCGGTGGCAGTCCTGGTGCCGAAGCGATCCGGCGATTGCTGCTGGAGGGCGAAGATGGGCGCTGGAACGCCAGGGCGGAAGCCCTCTTGTTCGCGGCGGCGCGATCGGACCATGTCGACAAAACTATCCTGCCCGCGCTGGAAAGCGGCGAGTGGGTGTTGAGTGATCGCTTTCTCGACAGCAGCCTCGCCTATCAGGGCGAGGCGGGCGGACTTGGCATCGAGTCAGTCCGCGATCTGCACCGGTTCGGCAGTCTCGACTTTTTACCCGACCGCACTCTCGTTCTCCAACTAGCCGATGGAGAAGCGAACGCGCGGGCTCGTGTTCGGGACGGTCATGCCGGCGACCGCATCGGGTCCAGGCCGCCAAGTTACCATGCTGCGGTCGACGCCGGGTTTCGCACCATGGCCCAGCGCGAGCCAGATCGCGTTCGCCTGATCGACGCGAGCGGACCGGAAGCGACGGTGACGGCACGCTTGCTCTATGCCCTGGGCGACTTGCTGCCATGATTTACGGCCATGACACAGCGATCGCAGAATTCGTGTCGGCGTGGCAGAGCAAGAAGATGCACCATGCCTGGCTGCTGACGGGTCCGAAGGGCGTCGGCAAGGCGACTTTCGCGCGCGAAGCGTCGCGGCGAATTCTCGCCGAGGCGGCCGGTCCACCCCCCGAAGGTAGCGGGATCCAGGTCTCCTCCGATCATCGCATCGCACACCTGCTGAAGGCCGAAAGCCACCCCGACTTCAAATGGCTCGAGCGCGGCATGAACAAGACGGGCACGGCACTGGCCCGCAACATCAGCGTCGACCAGATCCGCTCGCTCGGCGAGATATTTTCGGTGACGCCGGCTCTCAGCGATTGGCGAGTTGTCGTGATCGACAGCGCCGACGAACTGGAAGCCTCTGCAGCCAATGCGCTCTTGAAGATATTGGAGGAGCCTCCAGCAAATTGCCTGTTCCTGCTGGTCAGCCATGTTCCGGGGCGACTGCTGTCAACGATCAGGTCACGCTGCAGATTGCTGGAATTTCAGCCACTTGCTGATGACGTCATGGCGTCAGTTCTCGGCGAACTGGCACCCGAACTTGCACCTGGCAAGCGCGATACTCTGATCGATGCCGCGCAAGGGTCGGTTGGCCAAGCGCTTGGTTTTGCGTCGCTCGATCTCGCGCCGCTTCGGGCCGAGGCGTTATCGATCATGCGTGAGGGAGATCCGATCAACGCCAAGAGATCGAAACTCGCCAAGTCGCTTTCAACCAAGGCGAACGCCGAACGATATGCCGTCTTCCTAGAACTTCTGCCGACTTGGATTGCGCAGGAAGCACGGTTGCTGGATGGATATCGGCGATTGGCGGCACTCGATGCGTACGCCCTCGCGCGGGAAACTAGCCGACTTGCCCCTCGGTTGACGCTCGACCCTGCGGTCACGGCATTTCGGCTGGGCGGAATCCTTGCCTCCATTGCCCCGCAGGGCGAGCGAGGCTAGGGGCGGCGCCATGCGCGACCCCTTCTACATTACCACCGCAATTTCCTATCCTAATGGGCGACCACACATCGGCCATGCTTATGAAGCCATCGCGGCCGACGCGATCGCGCGTTTCAAGCGCGCGCAAGGCTACGATGTTCGCCTTGTGACGGGAACCGACGAGCATGGCCTGAAAATGGTCCAGACCGCCCGCAACGAAGATCGCGAAACAGGTGAGTTCGCTGACGAAATGTCGAGCTATTTCCGTTCGATGTGCGACATATTGAATATTTCCTATGATGTATTCGAACGGACCACGAGCGAACGTCACAAGGCCGCCAGTGTGGCTCTCTGGGAGGCAATGGCCGCGAAGGGCGACCTTTACCTCGACCGCTACGAAGGCTGGTATTCGGTACGCGACGAGGCATTTTACGACAAGAGCGAATTGGTCGACGGGGAAGGGGGCGAGAAGCTGTCGCCGCAGGGCACGCCCGTCGAGTGGACAAAGGAAGAGACTTGGTTCTTCAAATTGTCGAAATACCAGGACAGATTGCTCACTCTGTATAACGAGCATCCCGAGTTCATTCGTCCCGAGAGCCGCCGCAACGAGGTAATCCGTTTCGTCGAAGGAGGTCTGCGCGATCTCAGCGTGTCGCGAACCAGCTTCGACTGGGGCGTGCCGGTGCCCGGGTCGCCCGACCATGTCATGTACGTATGGGTCGATGCGCTGACGACGTACATGACCGGCGTCGGCTTTCCCGACCGGGAAGGGGAGTGGGCGCGTTTTTGGCCTGCAGATCTTCATCTGATCGGCAAGGACATCGTCCGTTTCCATACGGTCTATTGGCCCGCCTTCCTGATGTCGGCGGATCTGCCGCTGCCCAAGCAGGTGTTCGGTCACGGTTTCCTGCTCGCGCGCGGCGGCGAGAAAATGTCGAAAAGCGCCGGCAATGTCGTTGATCCGATGGCTCTGGCCGAGCGGTTTGGCGTCGACCAGCTACGCTACTTCCTGCTTCGCGAAATCAGTTTCGGGCAGGATGGCAGCTATAGCGAGGAGGCAATCGTCACTCGCTGCAACGCCGAACTCGCCAACAGCTTCGGCAATCTGGCGCAGCGCAGCCTGTCGATGGTGTTCAAGAACCTCGACGGGGTCATCCCGGCGGTCGGAGCGGCTGAAGCCGACCTTTCCTTGCTGAAAACCGTAGACGACTCCTGTGCAACGCTAACGTCAGAATTCGATCGCTACGCTTTCTCGGTCGGTCTTGACGCCTGGATGGGGGCGGTATTCGCCTGCAATGCCTACGTCGACGAAATGGCGCCCTGGGCACTGCGCAAGAATGATCCTGCGAGAATGGCCGAGGTGTTGGGTACGCTGGTGGCTGCCATCCGGCGACTGACGGTCGCAGTCTTGCCAGTCGTCCCGACGTCGGCCGAAAAACTGCTGGCCGCGATCGATGCGGGAGCAAGTGGCGATCCGATCGGTCAGCCAATCCCGATCTTTCCGCGCCTGGAGCTTGAAGAGGTCGTCGAATGACGCTGATCGATAGCCATTGTCATCTCTGCTACGAAGGTCTTCGCGAACGTCGGGCAGAGGTGCTGGCAACGGCGCGGGCGCGCGGGATCAGTGGTTTTCTCAACATTTCCACGCGTCAGTCCGAATGGAATGACGTCATTGGCGTGGCCGAGGCCGAGCCGGACGTCTGGGCCACGGTTGGCGTCCATCCCCACGAAGCTGACCAGCATCCTGATCTCGGCGCTGCCGCATTGGTGGAAGCCAGCGCGCACCCGCGCGTGATTGCCATCGGCGAGTGCGGGCTCGATTATTATTACGACAAATCCGACCGCGGCGCGCAACGCGAACGGTTCGAGGCGCACATCGATGCGGCGCGTCAGACCGGCCTTCCGCTCGTGATCCATACCCGCGATGCCGAGGACGATACCGCGACCATGTTGCGCGATGCCGTCGGCAAGGGCGGCGTGAAGGGCGTGCTGCATTGCTTCACCGGAAGCCGGCAACTGGCCGAAATCGGGCTCGACCTTGGCTTCTATGTCTCTCTGTCCGGGATCGTGACGTTCAAGAATGCCCAGGATTTGCAGGAAACGGCAAAATTCCTGCCTTCGGACATGATGCTCGTCGAAACAGACAGTCCTTTCCTTGCCCCTGTGCCCAACCGGGGCAAAACGTGTGAGCCAGCCTTCGTGAGCGACACGGCCGCATTCGTCGCCCAATTGCGCGGCGAAAGTATCGAAGAACTCGCTTCGAACACGACCCGTAACTTCTTCACCTTGTTCGACAAAGCGGCCGCATGAAATTTCGAATTCTCGGCTGCGGGACATCGTCCGGCGTGCCGCGGATCGGGAATGATTGGGGTGCCTGCGATCCGGGTGAACCGCGCAATCGTCGCCTCCGCTCGTCCATCCTTGCCGAGGTTGGAGGAGAGAGGATGCTGGTCGACTGCGGACCGGACATGCGCGAACAGTTGCTTACCGCCGACATTGGTCACCTCGACCGTGTCATCGTGACCCACGATCACGCGGATCATTGTCATGGGATCGACGACCTTCGCCAATTGATGCACGACCGCGGAGAGCCGGTGTCCGTGCATGCGCGTCAGAATACGCTCGACCGGCTGCACCGACGGTTCGGATATGCGTTCGAAGGGCTAGCGCTCTACCGTCCCATCCTTGCGCCAATTCCGATCAATCGTGATTGGAGCCTCGGAACGGCATCGGTTCGCTTTGTCGATCAGCCGCACGGCGGCATCACGTCGCTTGGTATGCGTTTCGAAGACCGCGGCCAAAGTGCCGCATACTCCATAGACTTTCACGACATGACGCAAGAAATGGAAAGCCTTTACAGAGGCTTGGACCTGTGGATCGTCGATTGCTTGCGAAGAAAGCCACATCCTACTCACGCGCATCTTGACGCTGTCCTGGGCTGGGCGCGAGACCTTAATGTCGGCCAAATTCTGCTAACCCATCTGGACAACAGCATGGACTTTGCAGACCTTGTCGCAACGCTGCCCGATTGGGCGGCGCCGGCGCATGATGGGCAGGAGGTCGAACTGAAGTGAACGGCAATGACGCAATGTTCGGGATCGTCACCTTGGGCTGGATCGTGCTCGTCGCTTCGGCACTCGTGGCGCGACGCATCCCATTGAAGCAGGGCATGAAAATGGCACTGGCCTGGGTCGGCATATTCACCCTTGGTTTCACCTTGTTCGTGTTCCGCGGCGAGTTTTCCGCCATCGGGAGCCGAATGAAGTCGGAATTGACCGGCTCACCGATGGTCGACGGTGCAGCCATCCGGATCCCGATTGCTCAGGACGGTCATTTCTGGGCGACGGCAACCGTCAATGGCGTCGAAGCGCGATTTCTTATCGATAGCGGTGCGACGATCACGACTCTCAGCAAGGATCTCGCCGAAAAAGCTGGCGTTCGCACGGAGGCAGGAGGCGCAATCGTCGAAACTGCGAACGGAACCGTCGTGATGGACCGCGGTCGCGCCGAGCTGTTCGACTTGGGGGGAATAGTCCGTAACGACATGAAGATCCATATCAGCGGTGCCGACGAAACTAATATAATCGGGATGAATTTCCTATCGTCGATTTCGAACTGGCGGGTCGAAGGACACGATCTGGTGCTTCAGCCATGAGCAACAGCACGATGCTCGGGACCGTATACATCCTGATGGCGTGCATGATCGTCGTCGGCGCACTGCTGAGCCGCCGCGAACGTTTCGCGCGGTCGATCGTGCTACTGCTCGGTTGGATCGGTATTTTCGCGTCGGGTTTCGTGGTGTTCACGTTTCGCGACGACCTTGGCTACCTCGGGCAACGGCTAAGAGCGGAAGCGACGGGAGTCCCGGTGCAAACCGGCGAAGTCTTGCGCGTTCCTATGGCGCTTGACGGGCATTTCTGGGTCGAAGCCAACATCAACGGCGAGCCGGTGCGCTTCCTCGTGGATAGCGGCGCGACGATGACGACAATCGGTCAAGAAACGGCGCGGCGTGCCGGGATAAATCTGTCGCAGGCGCGCGAACAGTTCGTTCGTACGGGAAATGGTACGATCCGTGTCGGAACAGCGGTGGCCGATCATCTCGATATTGCAACGATCGAGCGTATCGGCGTTGGGCTGCACGTTTCGCAAACCGAGGAGATCAATGTGCTCGGTATGAACTATCTGTCGTCACTGAAGCGCTGGGGTGTGGAAGGCCGGTGGCTGGTTCTGGAAGGCTGAATTCCTCGGGGGGCCTTTCCTCAATCGATGTCACCATCATTTTACATAATGCATATTATCATACTTAAGGATGAGCATGACCAAAGGGCCCCTCGAACCTCTTGATCAACTCGTTTCAATCATGCGCCGGTTACGTGACCCGCAAGACGGATGCGAATGGGATCGCGTCCAGAACTTCGCGACGATAGCGCCCTACACGATTGAGGAAGCCTATGAGGTAGCCGACGCGATCGAACGCGACGACATGGGTTCGCTTGCGGACGAGCTCGGCGATCTCCAGCTTCAGGTAGTCTTTCATTCTCAGATGGCGGCCGAAGCTGGCCACTTCGACCTGACCGATGTGTTGACCGGGATTTCTGACAAGCTGGAACGTCGTCACCCACATATCTTCGGCGACGCGGATGTCAGTCCAGGATGGGAAGCGTTGAAGGCTCAAGAACGTGCCGAGCATAGTGACAAGAGCGCACTGGCCGGTGTCGCATTGGGTCTTCCGGCGCTTGAGCGCGCCGCAAAGTTGCAGAAACGCGCTGCTCTTACCGGGTTCGACTGGCCGGATGCCGGCGGTGCTCGCGCCAAGGTTGACGAGGAACTGGCAGAACTCGACGCAGAAGAAGATATGGAGCGTCGAACCGAAGAAATGGGCGATCTGTTATTCGCGGTCGTCAACCTAGCCCGAAAGATGGGGATCCCGCCCGAGCAAGCCCTGCGGGCAGCCAATGCCAAGTTCGAACGTCGGTTCCGCGCGATCGAGACAGAAGAAGGCTTCGAAGACCTGTCGCTCGACGAAAAGGAGGCGCTTTGGGTCGCGGCCAAGCTGGCTCAAAGCGACTGAAAGCGGTCCCAATCGCTTCCGCCCAAGCGAACCTCCATTTCGATCTCATCGCCCTCGACTTTCTGATCGAGGACATCGCCATGGGCATGGAGCCACGCGATGCGGCTTCCCTCTCCCGTCGCAAGCTTTATCCGACGGACTTCACCGGGTCCGCGAAGGGTCGTTGCGATCAGTTCTCGCAAACGATCGACGCCTTCGCCGGTCAGAGCAGAAATGGTTATGACGTCCTCGCGTCGGTCGGCTTCACCTTGCACAGCGATACGATCTGCCTCTTCAAGTGTGTCGATCTTGTTCCAAATCTCCAGCAGCGGTGGCCCACTCCCCTCTTCCAGCCCGAGTGACGCGAGTACGTCCTTCACATCTGCGGCCTGCGCCTCGCTGTCCGGATGAGCGATATCTCGAACGTGGAGAATGAGATCGGCAGCAGTCACTTCCTCAAGCGTCGCGCGAAAGGCAGCGATCAATTCGGTGGGCAAATCGGAAACGAAGCCGACCGTATCGCTGAGGATCGCTTTCGCATGACCGGGGAGACGAACCTCCCGCATCGTCGGATCGAGGGTTGCAAACAGTAGGTCTTCGGCCATCACAGAAGCGTTCGTCAAGCGATTGAAAAGTGTCGATTTTCCAGCGTTCGTATAACCCACTAGCGCAACTACAGGCCAAGGCGCGCGCTGGCGGCGATCGCGGTGCAAGCCGCGGGTACGACTGACATCTTTCAACTCACGCCGAATACGCGCCATCCTGTTGCGGATCATCCGGCGGTCGGCCTCGATCTGGGTTTCGCCGGGTCCACCAAGGAAGCCGAAGCCGCCGCGCTGCCGTTCGAGGTGGGTCCAGCTTCGAACGAGCCGTCCGGCCTGGTAATCCAGGTGCGCCAATTCGACCTGCAAGCGGCCTTCGGCAGTTGCGGCACGCTCGCCGAAAATTTCGAGGATGAGGCCGGTTCGATCGATGACCTTGGCCTTCGTCATTTCCTCCAGCGTTTTCTGCTGAACAGGCGTGAGTGCAGCATCGACGACTAGGAGATCCGCGTCGTTGCTTTCGACGAGCGCAGCCATCTCCTCCGCCTGCCCTTTTCCGAACAGGCTTGCGGGACGCGCGCTGCGCACCCGCCACGCCTTGCGGGCGACGACAGCGATTCCGATCGCAGCGGCCAGCCCTTCAGCCTCTTCGAGACGCGCATCCACCGATCGCATCTTGCCGTTGCCGGCGACATCCGGAAGCGCAAGCACAGCGCGCGCGCCGCGGCTGATCCCGTCTTCTTCGTCGCGATTGAAAACGCTCAGCCGTCATCTCCGTCGTCATTTTCACCCTGAAGGTCTAGCGGGTGGTCAGGCTGAAGGGTCGACATCGCATGCTTGTAAACAAGCTGTCGCTGTGATCCGCGCTCGAGCAACAACGCGAACTGGTCGAACCCGACCACCACACCTTGAAGCATGACGCCATTGACGAGGAATACGGTCATCGGCTCGCACTGTTCGAATGCGGCTGACAGGAATACATCCTGCAATTGCGGACGCGGCGAAAGCGCAGGCTTGCCGGCCTCAAACGCTGGAACTCGATCCATCGGCATGATCGTCGAGACCGCATGTTTGTAGAGCAACTGCACGCTGCCTTCGCGGCGAAGCAACATCGAGAAATTGTCGAACCAGGTGATCGTTCCTTGAAGCTTGACCCCTTTGACAAGGAAGACGGTCACCGGAATCTTGGCGCGGCGGACGGCATTCAGGAACTGGTCCTGCAGGCTGGGCAAGCGTTCTGACATCTATTCCTCGAAATCGCGGCGATCGGCGAGCCCCAGCGCCTTTAGTTTGCGATGCAATGCGGAGCGTTCCATTCCGATGAACGATGCCGTGCGCGAGATGTTTCCCGAAAAGCGCCGGATCTGAATACGAAGATATTCGCGTTCGAAGCTTTCGCGTGCTTCGCGCAACGGCGACCCCATGATTGCCATTGTCGCGACGGAGGAGTTTCCGCTGCTCTGACCCTCAACGATTTCCGGCGGAAGCAGGTCAATATCGATCCGCTCCACGCGGTCGCCCGGCGCCATGATCAAGGTTCGTTCGATGATATTACGCAACTGACGGACATTTCCTGGCCAGTCGTGGGCTTGCAGCGCGGCAATCGCCTCTTCGGTCACTTTTGGCGAGGGGATGCGCCGTTCGGCGGCAAATCGCGCGAGGAAATGCGCGACGAGGTCGGGAATGTCTTCGCGACGTTCCCGAAGCGACGGAAGCCTGACCGGCACGACATTGAGGCGGTAATAGAGATCCTCGCGGAACCGGCCCGCACTGATTTCGTCAGCAAGTTCGCGCGACGTCGCACTCAGGACCCGAACATCGACCTTGACCGGTCGTTGCCCGCCAACGCGGGTGTAGCTCTGATCGGTCAGGACGCGAAGCATCTTGGCCTGGGTGTTGGCCGGCATGTCGGCGATCTCATCCAGAAACAAGGTTCCGCCATGGGCTTGCTCAAGAAGACCAGGTCGAGCGACGCCACCGTCTTCAGCTCCAAATAACTCCTCTTCCATGCGGTCGGGGCTCATCATCGCCGCCGACACGGTGATGAACGGGGCGCTGGCGCGCGGGCTCCATTGATGGATCATCCGCGCCGCAATTTCCTTACCCACGCCAGCGGGACCGGTAATCAGGACGCGACTTCCAGTTGGTGCGACCCGCTTGAGCGTGGCACGGACAGTGTTGATCGAAACTGACGACCCGTCGAGATGATCGTCAGGACCGATCTTTTCCCGGAACGCTGCATTCTCGCGGCGAAGGCGGTCGGTTTCGGTTGCCCGCCCAACGAGATGGAGCAGGCGGCTGGCTTCGAACGGCTTCTCGATGAAGTCGATCGCCCCTTCGCGGATCGCGGCGACGGCCGTGTCGAGGTTGCCATGACCGGAGATCATGATGATCGGGAGTGTCGGATCGCGGTGTTTGACCTGTTCAAGTAGTTGCAGGCCGTCGAGGCGCGACCCCTGCAACCATACGTCGAGAAGGACGAGGCTGGGTCGGCGTTCCTCGATCGCTTCGAGCGCGCTGTCGCTGTCGGCGGCGGTCCGGACCGCATAGCCTTCATCTTCCAGCACACCGGCCACCAGATCGCGAATATCGGCCTCGTCATCGACGACGAGCACATCAAGCGCCATCAGTCGTTACCTTCCTCATCATATTCACCGTCCTCGGCCGTCCTCGGGCGCGGATCGCCGTCAGCGTTGGTTTCGTTCGCCATTGGCTCGAGCCGCTCGACATCAAAAGCAATGCGGACATGCGTCCCTCCCCCCGGGCGATCAAGGAACGCGATTTCCCCCATATGCTCCTCGACAATCTTCTTGACGATCGCGAGCCCCAGTCCGGTGCCCCTGACACGCGTCGTCATATATGGCTCGGTCAATCGTTCGCGGTCTTCGGGAAGGCCAATGCCGGTATCGATGACGTCAATGATGCACTGTCCGTCGACCGAGCGGACCCTGACATCGACCTTGTCTCCTTCGAAGCTGGTCACACCGCGTTTGCGACGCGCTTCGATTGCCTCGACCGCGTTCTTGACGACATTGGTCAGCGCCTGGCTCAACTGACGACGGTCGCAGACCAGCGGGATACGATCGTGCGCCGGATCGATCGAGAAGCTGATCCCGGGATGCGCGACTTCGTGAAGGAACAAAGCTGCCCGCGCGATTTCGTGAATATTCTCCGGGCGGAAAACGGGCTTGGGCATCCGCGCGAAATTGCTGAATTCGTCGACCATGCGCCTGAGATCGCCGACCTGCCGGACGATAGTGCCGGTCAAGCGTTCGAATGTTTCCGGATCTGAAGTCACTTCTTCGCCATACCGACGCTGGAGGCGCTCCGCTGCGAGTTGGATGGGGGTCAGCGGATTCTTGATCTCGTGCGCAATACGGCGCGCAATGTCGGACCAGGCCGCACGACGCTGATCGCTCAACTGGTCGGTGATATCATCGAAGGTCAGAACCGCGCCGTCGGCATAACGGACGCGCTTGACCGCAAGGGTGCGCGGACCGGAATCGGCGTTGAGGGTAACCGCTGAATCGCGGGCATCGCCGGTCATGAATTCGGCAAGCTCGGCGGAAACGTCGCTAAGCGCCCTACCCTCAATTTCCTCGCCCTCAGGCTCGAGCAAATTCTCGGCGGAACGATTGACCAGCAGAATGCTGCCCCCCTGATCGAGCGCTATGACGCCCGCCGTCACACTGGACAATACCGCCTCGATGAAGGCGCGGCGGGTGTCCAGTTGCTGGTTAGCGGACATCAGAGCGCCGGTCTGTTCCTGCAGTCGACCGGTCATCCTGTTGAAGGCTGTTGCCAGCATCGCGACCTCATCATGCGGCTGATGCACCGACACGCGGGTCGAAAAATCGCCCTCTTCGACCTTACCCGCGGCGGCGACCAGTTCACCGACGGGGCGCACCAGTCGATCGGCAATCTTCAATGCGAAGAAGATTGCCAGACCGACGATGATCAACGCCCCCAGGAGCAATGCCCCGTTGAACCGCATCTGGTATAGGCGGGAGCGATCCTGCAGGTCGCGGTAGGTCGTTTGGACATCACGGGCACGTTCGATCTGTTTGCGGAATTCGGGATCGAACACGCGCGACGCATAAAGGTAGAAATCATCGCCATATTTCAGCTTGCTCAGCGCGCCGATGCGGTCGCTGCTGTTGACCTGGATATATTCCTTGCCGCGCAGTTCGGCGATACGCGCCTTGGGAACGACCTGGTCGAGCGGGCGGTCATAGGGATTGATCAGCACGAAGGTGCGAATGACGCCATCCTTGCCAAGACGGAAAATGACTCCTTCCGACAATTCGCGCGCAAATAATTGCCCGAAAAATTCGTTGGCGAATTCCTTGCTGTCGATGTCGAGAACCTGGAGCTTGCCAGACAGATCCGCTCCCATCGTCGCGGTATTGCTACCAACTCGGAATTCTTCGTTTTCGTAGGTCGAACGCGCCAATTCGACCGCATTGGCAATCATGTTTCTCGGGCGTTCCGAGAACCAGAATTCCAGACCTGACTGAAACATCAATGACGCGAAAATCGCAACCAGCACGGTCGGGACGGCGGCAATGACCGAGAACAAGGCGACCAACCGGGTATGCAGCCGCCCTCCGGCGAGCCCCTGCTTTGCCGCACGATTCATCACGAGACGCCGCGATGCCAATACCATCAGCGCGATCGACGGGATCAGGACTGCAACGAGCAAAAGCGCAACGAACGGTGGAGAAAGGAAGGAAGCAGGCCGCTCGACGTTCGAGAATGCCAGGAAACTGACGATGACGACTACCGCGAGGGTTATTCCGGAAAGCGCGGTTGCCCATTGATAGAGGCGGCCGCTTTGCCGCTCACGGGCGAGCCAATTCCACTTGTTCGAAATCAGCGAAGAGTCAGCCGCCGGCGCATTCATGGAAGCGCTCTAGCACGGTCGCGTTGCATAAAGAACACACTATTGCACTGCTCAGGCGGCAGCGCGTGACAACCATGGCGAATAGAATTCACGAAGTGCCGAGACAACCGCAGACGGATCGTCCATCTGATTGACTCTATTGCGGAATTCAGCAGAGCCAGTGAGACCCTTGGTATACCAACCAATGTGCTTTCGGGCCAGGTTAACGCCTGTCACCGTCCCGTAAAGCGACTGCATCGCGTCATATTGCTCAAGGATGAGGTCCAGTTGATCATCCAGGGTCGGTTCGCTGCGATCCCCTTCCCCGCCGAGGTCTGCCATGACCTGCCCGAGCAGCCATGGCCGACCGTAGGCGCCGCGCCCGATCATGACGCCATCGGCGCCCGATTGATCAAGAGCATCGCGCGCATCTTCGCGACTGCAAATGTCGCCGTTGACGATTACCGGCAGGCTGGTTGCTTCCTTGACCTGCCGAACGAAGCGCCAATCGGCCGAACCCTTGTACATCTGGTTGCGGGTACGTCCGTGGACGGTGATCATCTTGACCCCCAAGTCCTCCGCGATCCGCGCCAGCTCGGGTGCGTTAAGGCTATCATGACACCAGCCCATGCGCATTTTAAGCGTCACCGGAATATCCACGGCTTTGACCGTTGCATCAATGATTTGTCCAGCGAGCTTCAGATCGCGCATTAATGCAGATCCGGCGTCGCCATTGACGACTTTTTTGACCGGGCAGCCCATGTTGATGTCGATGATCGCGGCCCCGCGCTGCTCGTTCAGCTTGGCGGCTTCGGCCATTTCGACCGGACCGCAACCTGCCAGCTGCAGTGAAACGGGGTCTTCGCTGGGGTCCCACGCTGCTTTCTGCAATGATTGCCGAGTCTCCCGGATCATGGCCTGACTAGCGATCATCTCGCTGACCGTTAGTCCGGCACCATACTTCTTGACGATCTTGCGGAAGGGCAGATCCGTGACGCCAGTCATCGGCGCCAGGATAACGGGCGCATCGATGGTCAGCGGACCGACCGAGATAGGCTTCAGCTTCTGCATGAGAGCGCGCGCCTTTACATGAAGGCATAGTAGCGGGCAAGGCACCGCCATGCGCGTCACCGCCCTTATCGTCGCCGCCGGATCGGGAAGCCGAATGGGCGGCGATCTGCCCAAGCAATTTCGCCGAATCGGCGGCAAATCGGTCCTTGCGCATGCCGTCGACGCGATGGCGTCGCACCCGCGCATTCACGAGGTGCGGATTGTGATTAGTCTCGATCACGAAGATCAGGCGGCCCACGCCATCGACGGGCGCGATGTGGGCAGGCTCGTCATCGGCGGCGCGACACGGGCAGACAGCGTGCGTGCTGGGTTGGCAGCCATCGACGAGGGCATCGTGCTCGTCCATGACGCGGCACGACCATTTTGTCCGCCTGACGTCATCGATCGCCTGCTTGATGCAATGGTCGATCATGACGGTGCGGTTCCGGTTCTTGCGGTCGCCGACACGCTGGCAAAGGCAAACAACACGATTGAATGCGCAGTCGACCGCGCTGGCGTGGTTCGCGTTCAGACCCCACAGGCTTTTTCCCGACAGATATTATTGAACGCTTATGCATCGTGGACGGCGGGTGTCCCGCCAACCGACGAGGCGTCAGTCGTTCGCGCAGCAGGCGGGCACGTCGCAGCGATCGAAGGTTCAAGCAGCCTCGAAAAATTGACCTCGCCGGCCGACTGGTCGAGAGCTGAGGCAATGATTGCCGCCAATCTTGTCAGCCGAACCGGCACCGGATTCGACGTGCATGCCTTTGCCGGAGAAGGTCCGGTCATCATGGGTGGCCTCTCGATCCCGCATCCCAAGGGTCTCGAGGGGCATAGCGATGCCGACGTCGTTCTCCATTCGATTACTGACGCGTTGCTTGGCGCTGCCGCGCTAGGCGACATTGGCCAGCATTTCCCGCCCACGGATGCACGGTGGAAGGGTGCGGACAGCGGCATCTTTCTTGCTCACGCGGCCTCCCTGGTTCGCGAGGCCGGCGGCGTCATCGACTTCATCGACTGTACAGTGATCTGTGAGGCGCCGAAGATCGGCCCGCACCGCGAGGCGATGCGCACCAATGTCGCCCGCATCCTTGCTATCCCTCTTGGATCCGTCAGTATCAAGGCGACGACTACGGAGCGCATGGGCTTCACCGGCCGCAACGAGGGGATCGCTGCCCAGGCGAGCGCAACCATAAGGATGGCGTCATCATGAACCTCCTGCCACAGGACCTGGTCGACAAGGCACGAGAAGTGATCGAGGCGAACCGAAGAGCGGGGCGCACAATCGTGGTTGCGGAAAGCTGCACTGGCGGATTGGTCAGTGCGGCACTGACTGAAATTGCCGGATCGTCCGAAGTCTTTCAGGCAGGATTCGTGACCTATTCCAACGACATGAAGACGCGGCGACTGAAGGTAAGTCAAGACGTCCTGGACACATTCGGTGCGGTCAGCGTCGCGACCGCTTGGGCGATGGCGCAAGGTGCACTGGAAGCATCAGACGCCGATACCGCCGTCGCGATTACTGGAATTGCCGGTCCAGACGGCGGCACACCCTCCAAGCCGGTCGGGACAGTCGTATTCGCGCGTGCGCGCCGCGAAGATGACGTCGATGCGGTCGTCGCCGACAGCAAGTTGTTCGATGCAGGCGAAGGCCGCGCCGGGATCAGGCGTCAGGCGACGCTCTGCGCGCTCGAATTGCTGATGCCGTAAAGCGTCGCTGCACGCTGTTCGAATGCTGACGTCATCCGCCGCAGAGCGCGGTCGAACATCTGACCCGCAAGCGTCTCGAAAATCTTGCTCTTGAAGGCAAAGTCGACCGAAAAGCACAAGTCAGTGCCGCCGTCCTTGGCAGGCTCGAAATGCCATTCGTTGTGCAGATATTTCAGTGGACCCTCGACATAGTCGACAACGATCCTTTGCGGGCGCTGCTTGGCAACCTTGCTAGTGAAGCGTTCCTTGAAGGCGTTGAAGCCGACAACTAGGTCGGCCACCGTTTCGACGTCACTGCTGGATCGCACGCGGACCGCGACGACCCATGGCAGGAATTCGTCATATCGTTCGATGTCGGCGACCATGTCGAACAATTGCGCTGGCGTGTACGGCAAATAGCGCTTCTCGGTATGGCGCGGCATTCGGCTTAGAGGCCCCCTGCCCGCGCCAACTGCTTGTTGCGCGCGTCCTGCATCTTCTTGAAATCGTCGCCGGCATGATAGCTCGATCGCGTAAGCGGCGTTGCTGCAACTAGCAAAAAGCCTTTCGCACGAGCGATCGAGGCATAGGCCTTGAATGCGTCGGGATGGACATATTCCTCGACTGTCGCGTGCCGGGGCGTCGGCTGGAGATACTGGCCCATCGTCAGGAAATCGATCCCAGCCGAGCGCATGTCATCCATCACTTGATGCACTTCGAGGCGCTGTTCGCCCAGCCCGACCATGACGCCAGACTTGGTGAAAATGGAGGGATCCAGCTTCTTGACCTGTTCGAGCAAACGTAGGGACGAATAGTAACGCGCACCTGGCCGGATCGTCGGATAGAGCCGCGGAACGGTTTCCAGATTGTGATTATAGACATCGGGTCGAGCAGCGACGATCGCCTCGACGGCTGCTTCGTGCTTGTTGCGGAAATCAGGGGTCAGAATTTCGATCGTGGTCGTCGGCGTCGTATTGCGGATTGCCTCGATCACCTTGACGAACTGATTCGCGCCGCCGTCAGGCAGATCGTCACGATCGACCGATGTGATAACGATATGTTCAAGACCCATCGCCGCAACCGCATCGGCGGTGTTCTGCGGTTCCATGGGATCGACCGCGCGCGGCATCCCGGTCTTCACGTTGCAGAAGGCGCAAGCCCGCGTGCAGGTATCGCCCAGGATCATCACGGTGGCGTGCTTCTTCGTCCAGCACTCCCCGATATTCGGACATGCGGCTTCTTCGCAGACCGTCGTCAGCTTCTTGGAGCGCATCAGGCGGCGCGTTTCCGCATAACCTTCGCTGGTTGGCGCCTTGACGCGGATCCAGTCGGGCTTGCGCTGGCGGGGAATGTCGAGCGGTGCATTCATCGTGCCGGCCAGATAGCGACTGCGGTGCGATCTTGCCACCCCCGTGTACCCGGTCTACCGCGCTGCAAAATAATGGGGAGCGCCATGAAGGGTTTCGGTAATTTGCTTGAGGGCTACCAGCGTTTCCGGTCCGACAAGGTTGAGAGCGCGCGCGATCGTTGGGCTGAACTTGCGGAAGGCCAGAGCCCGCGGGCAATCGTAATTGCCTGTTGCGATAGTCGCGCCGACCCGGCGCTGATATTCGACGCCGATCCCGGAGAAATCTTCGTGGTCAGGAATGTTGCAAACCTCGTTCCGCCGTACGAAGCGAATGGCGGGCGCCACGGCGTTTCTGCTGCGCTCGAATTTGCAGTGACACAGCTTGGAGTACCGGAAATCGTCGTGATGGGTCATGAACGCTGCGGCGGTATCTCCGCAGCGCTGACTGGCATTTTCCACGAAGCCCCACCCGGAGAGGGCGGCTTCGTCCACCGCTGGATGGAGCAGATTGACGAAATTGCCGAAACGATTGCGGCGGATCACGGAACATCAGGACAAGCTGCGCAGCTCCTCGAGGAAGCGGGCATCCGGCAGAGCGTAGCCAATTTGCGGTCTTTTCCGTTCGTCGCGCAAAGAGAGGCAGCCGGAACCTTGGCGATTCTCGGCTGCCACTTTTCCATTAAACATGGAGAACTTTTTCTGCTCGACGAGACAAACGGTGAGTTTCGTCCCGCCTGAGCAGGCTGGCTTAGTCCAAGACTAGCAGCGAACGTTGTAGTCGTAAACGGGACGGCCATACTGATCGACGTAATAGCAGTAGTTGTTGGTATCACGGTAATATTGCTTGCCCTTGATGACGGCACCAAGAACGGCGCCGGCGATACCCCCAGCGATCGCGCCTTCGACTGTGCTGACGCCGGGGATAATCGCACCGGCAATCGCACCGCCGGCCGCGCCGATGGCGGCGCCGGTCGCTGCGCGACGAGTCTGGTCATTGTTGTTGCGATAAGGATCGTTATAGGTCGCGCAGGCCGAAAGCGGCAGCATGCTGCAGGCGACAGTCGTCAGAATAATCTTCTTCATGGCAATACCTTTCACTCGTCTCCCACCCCTTGGGCGTCCGACGCACGAAGTGGCATTTCGTTCCGCCGCCGATGCGTTATTACATGGGAAAAGGACACACGACTCCATGAACCCCAATCGTCAGATGAGCGATCATGAGCTCAATATCGCGTTGTTGATCGATGCCGATAACGCCAGTCCCGAACATCTCGATGAGGTTTTGCTGGTGCTTGGCGAACTGGGCACCATCAATATCCGGCGGGCCTATGGAAATTGGTCGAAACCGTCGCTGAAAGGTTGGGGTGGACTTACCGGCCTCCATTCGATCGTCCCGATGCAGCAATTTGACGTCGTGAAGGGGAAAAGCGCGACAGACATGCGCATGACCATCGATGCGATGGACTTGCTTTATCGGGGTCACGTCGATGGCTTTGGGATTATGTCGAGCGACAGCGACTTCCTTCCCCTCGCCCAGCGCATTCGCGAAGATGGACTTCCTGTTTATGGTTTCGGTGGCGCGAAGACCCCGATGAGCTTCCAGCAAGCCTGCACGCGTTTCTTCGATGTCGCGGCGCTCGACATGAATGGCGACGATGCGCTGGAGGCGCCGCCAACAACTGCGGGTCAGCGGACCGTAGATGCCGAGCTGCTCCATGTTCTGGGATCCGCCTACAAGGCTTCGAAGCGCGACGAAGAAGGGTTCGCATCGCTTAGCGAACTTGGCCAGCGGGCCAAGGCAGTGTCCAGTTTTGCCGTGCGCAATTACGGCTTCAACCGTCTCAGCGATCTGATCCGCGCCGTTCCGAATTTCGACACCAAGCAGGGCGAAGACGGCCGGATGATGGTCAAGAGGATGCGTTAAGGGGGAACGCGGACGCAGGTCCAGCCGTTGGAGCACCGACTTTAATCAACGGAGATCCCCATGTTCGGCGATGACGACAGCCCCGAAGTTCAGCTCAAGAAAAAATTCTGGGAGGCGCTCCACGATAGCCCCTTCATGATGCTCGGCCTCAAGGGCGTCGAAGACAGCCGCACCCGTCCGATGACCGCGCAGATCGATCGCCAAGATCGCGACAAGGACGAAGGTGGACCGATCTATTTCTTCGCGTCGAAAAGTGATGGCGTCGGACAGGACATTGGCCAGGGCAGCCGCGCGGTGGCGACCTATGCCGGCAAGGGCCACAAAGTATTTGCGCATGTTCACGGCAATCTCGTGCCTTGTGACGATCGTGCCGTGATCGAACGTCTATGGAACCCGTTCATCGCAAGCTGGTACAAGGACGGCAAGGAGGATCCTGACCTTCAACTCCTTCGTTTCGACACTGAGAAAGCCGACATTTGGGAAGCCGACACGGGATCGACGCTGAAGGCGGCGGCGCTCAAGGCCCTTTTCGACATCGACCCGGGCAAAGAGCATCAAAAAGATCATCAGGCGACCGTGAAGATCTAGCCTGCGGATCAGTTTACGATCTCGAAGCGCCGTCCCTTCCTCCGAGTGGGCGGCGCTTTCTCTTTCTTGCTATCAATTCCTCGAAACGATCGTCTTGTTCACAGACGGTGCTGGCTGCTAGAGAATCCGCCTGTTCAGGAGTGAAAGATGGCCGGAAGACTCGCGTGGATCCTTGCTGGCGGTGCAGCAATTGTGGCTGGCATGGCCTTTCAGGGCGACATGTTCAGCGACGGTAGTGATCGTCGGCCGACGGTCGAAATCCGTTCCGACCGCGGGAAGGCCTTGAGCGACGAAAAGGTCGACGGTCTCGTTGATCGGATCATCCAGGAGAAGATCGCCGAATCCCAGGTGGTCGACGACAATGGCGATCCGGTGGACGTCGACAGCGCCGTCATGAAGGAATTGGCCTCCGCAGTGACCGAATTGGTCAAGGCCAATGGCGCGCTTGCATTGATGACGATCGGCAAGGACCCGCCGAAGGCACAAATCGACGAAGCCCAGCAGCGTATCGACGACGCGCAGGCACGGGTCGATGCATTGACCGATCAACTTGAAGCCGCGAAAAAACAGTCGCAAGTGCAGCGCGACGATCAGAAGAACCGTATTCGCGAGCAAGTGCGCGACGAAGTTCGTCGTGCGGTCCGATCCGGCGTGTAAGCCTATCGGTCCCCCGGGTCGCCAGAAGGTGACAAAAAGCGTATGAGTGAGGCGTTCCCGAAGCCAATCCGAAAAGGAGGCAGAGTTGGAAAACCCGATTGTCGATGATGGAGGCCTAAGCGATCGCTATGCGCCGCATGCTCTCAGCTTGTTGCGGATCATCACGGCGCTCCTCTTTCTATTGCATGGCACCAGCAAGATTTTGATGTTTCCGATGTCCTCGGCCAGCGGACCTGCGGTCTGGACGCTGCTATGGGTCGCAGGAATGATCGAACTTGTCGGCGGCCTTGCGCTCTTGCTCGGGATCTTTTCACGGCCAGTCGCATTACTCCTGTGTGGTGAAATGGCGATCGGCTATTTCATGGTCCATGCCCCAAAGGACATTTATCCGATGTTGAATGGAGGGGAAGCGGCGATCCTGTTTTGCTTCATCTTCCTCTATATCGCCTTCGAAGGCCCCGGCCCGCTCAGTATCGACCGATGGTGGCATCAACGGCGCCACGGCGATGGCCCAGACGGCTATCTCGGACTTCAAAGTAAAGGCTGATCGTCCAACGAAGAACGGCCCCGATTTCTCGGAGCCGCCATATCGAACCTAACGCGTGAGCTTCTTGTAACTCATCCGGTGCGGACGATCCGCTTCCGGGCCGAGGCGGCGACGCTTGTCCTCTTCATAGGCTTCGAAATTGCCTTCGAACCATTCCACGTGGCTGTCGCCCTCGAACGCAAGGATATGCGTGGCCAGTCGATCTAGGAAAAAGCGATCATGGCTGATGACGACGGCGCAACCTGCGAAATTCTCGATTGCCTCTTCAAGGGCACCGAGGGTTTCGACATCGAGATCGTTGGTCGGTTCGTCGAGGAGTAGGACGTTGCCACCCTCCTTGAGCATCTTTGCCATGTGAACGCGATTGCGCTCACCACCCGAAAGCTTGCCGACATTCTTCTGCTGATCGGGGCCCTTGAAGTTGAACGCGCCGACATAGGCACGGGTTGATGCTTCTTGGCCGTTGACCTTCATGTAATCGAGCCCATCCGAAATCTCTTCCCAGACGTTCTTCTTCGGGTCGAGATGATCGCGGCTCTGATCGACGAACCCGAGTCGAACGGTCTCACCGATGTCGACCTTGCCCTCGTCAGGCTCTTCCTTGCCAGTCAGGATCTTGAACAAAGTTGATTTGCCGGCGCCGTTCGGGCCGATCACGCCGACGATACCGCCCGGTGGAAGCGTGAAGCTCAAATCTTCGAACAACAGCTTGTCGCCGTAAGCTTTCGAGATACCTTCGACCTCAATCACCTTGCCGCCAAGGCGTTCGGGCACCTGGATCACGATCTGGGCCTTGCCGATGCGACGATCGTCCTGTGCGTCCTGCAGTTGCTCGAACTTGCGGATACGAGCCTTCGACTTGGACTGGCGAGCGGCCGGGGTTTGTCGGATCCATTCGAGTTCGCGGGTCAGGGCCTTTTGCTTGCCGCTCTCCTCACGAGATTCCTGTTCGAGGCGTTTCGCCTTCTTTTCCAGATAGGTAGAGTAGTTACCTTCATACGGGTAATAAGAACCGCGATCGAGCTCGAGGATCCATTCGACCACATTGTCGAGGAAGTAGCGATCGTGGGTAATCATCAGCACCGCGCCGGCATATTCCTTCAGGTGGTTTTCGAGCCACTGAACGCTTTCGGCGTCGAGATGGTTGGTAGGTTCGTCAAGCAGCAGGATCGACGGCTTCTGGATGAGCAGGCGAGTCAGCGCAACGCGGCGCTTCTCACCGCCCGACAGATCGGCCACTGGCCAATCGCCCGGCGGGCAGCGCAGCGCTTCCATCGCGATCTCGAGCTGGTTGTCGAGCGTCCAGCCGTCAACCGCGTCGATCTTTTCCTGCAGCGTACCCATCTCGGCGCCGAGCGCGTCGAAATCTGCGCCGTCCTCGCCCATTTCTATGCCGATCTGGTTGAAACGTTCGACCATGTCAGCGATCTCGCGCGCCCCATCCTTGACGTTTTCCAGGACGGTCTTCGTCGGGTCGAGCTCCGGCTCCTGCGCCAGATAGCCGACGGTGATGTTCTCACCCGGCCATGCCTCGCCGGTGAATTCGGTGTCGAGGCCGGCCATGATCTTGATCAGGGTCGACTTACCCGCACCGTTCGGGCCAACGATGCCGATCTTGGCACCCTGGTAAAATTGCAGGTTGATGTTGCTGAGCACCGGCTTCGCAGCGCCGGGAAAGCTCTTGGTCATGCCTTTCATGACATATGCATATTGGGCGGCCATGGGGTCGCAGATCCTTTGGAAAGATTGGGATTTGAGGCGCCATTTAGTGTCTGGCGCGGCTTAAATCCAGACGATTAGTGCCGAAGCTCTTCCATGCGTGCGTCAACGTCGGGGAAGCGATAATCGCGAAACTGCTCGCGCAAGATTTTCTTGCTGAGCTTTCCGGTCGCGGTGTGGGGCAGTTCGTCGACAAATGCGATGTCGTCGGGAAGCCACCATTTCGCAACCTGTGTCGACAAATGCTCGCGAAGCGCGATCGGGCAGACGTCACAATCGGCCTGCTTCACAACGACTAGGAGTGGGCGCTCG
The DNA here is from genome assembly GCA_963784395.1 of uncultured Alphaproteobacteria bacterium. Classification (GTDB taxonomy): domain Bacteria; phylum Pseudomonadota; class Alphaproteobacteria; order Sphingomonadales; family Sphingomonadaceae; genus Sphingomicrobium. Next base: position 126,201 of record CAWARI010000002.1, read on the forward strand.
TCCCACTTGGGATGTGGCATGCCGATCGCCGCCGCTTCGGCAACTCCCGTAAATCCGACCGCGGCATTTTCCAGTTCGATCGAACTAATCCATTCGCCGCCAGACTTGATCACGTCCTTCGATCGGTCGGTGATCTGCATCGCGCCGTCTGGATGGAGGGCGGCGACATCGCCAGTGTCGAACCAGCCATCGTTAGTCAGGGCATCTTCCTCGGCCTTGAAATATCGCTTGAGCACCCACGCGCCCCGGATCTGCAGATTGCCGGAGGCGACGCCGTCGCGAGGCAATTCATGGCCCTCGTCGTCGACGATGCGCAGTTCGACACCGAAGGGAACCCTGCCCTGCCGTACCGTCCAGCCCAGCTGATCCTCGTCGCTCATGTCGGCCCAACCGCGCGGCACGCCTGACAGCGTCCCGATCGGCGAGGTTTCCGTCATTCCCCAGGCATGCCCGACATGGATATTGCGCTTGCGGAACCAGTTGATCATCGCGCGCGGCGCTGCCGATCCACCGATAGTGACATTCTTGAGCGGTCCAAGATCGTCCCCGGTCTCCTCGATATGCTGGATCATCGTCATCCAGATCGTCGGGACACCCGCGCTGTGAGTCACTTTCTCCTCGCGGAATAAGTCAACCATTCGGTCCGGGCGATAGTCGGCGGACAGCACCATCTTGCAGCCGGTAAGCGGCGCGGCCCACGGCAGCCCCCATGCATTGGCATGAAACATCGGGACGATAGGGCAGGCGACCGAGCTTGTCGAAAGATCGAAGCAGTCGGGCTGGATTTCGGCCAGCGCATGCAACATCGTCGACCGATGCTCGTAGAGGACACCCTTGGGGTTCCCGGTCGTGCCGCTGGTATAGCAAAGACCGCATGGATCGCGTTCGTCGCCTTCTACCCAGCGATAATCGTCGTCAAAACGAGCGAGCCATCTATCGAAGCCGATGTCTCCTGCCCAACCGACGGGCGGATCGAAACAGACATAATGTTCGATCGTTCGCCACTTCGACTTCATCTTCTCGACGAGCGGCGCGAACGCGGCATCGTAGAGCATGACCCGGTCTTCGGCGTGGTTGGCGATATAGTCGAGTTGGTCCTCGAACAGGCGCGGATTGATGGTGTGAAGAACGCCGCCCATCCCGCACACGCCATACCAGGACGTCAGGTGTCCGACATGGTTCATGGCCAAGGTAGCGACACGGTCTCCCTTACCGATCCCCCAAGCCTCCAACGCTTTCGCCATGCGCCGAGCGTTGGCAGCGATCTGACGCCAAGTCGTGCGCGTGACGCTTCCGTCGCCCCAAGCGCTGACCACCTCACCGTCGCCATGTTCGCGTTCGGCATGGTCGACCAAGCGCATGACGCGTAACGGCCAGTCCTGCATTGCCCCCAAAGCGGTCATGGGCGATCCTCGTCGTTCCGGGATTTCCGAGCGAGAGTCATCATGCCGCGAATTGGCAAAGACTCAAGGAAAATCGCGAAATTCGGCTTAAAACGGCATCTTGAAGCCCGGTGGCATCGGCAGCCCGGACGTCATCTTTTCCATTTCTGCAGAGGCTGCGCGATCGGCTTTGCCACGCGCATCGTTGATCGCGGCAACGACCAAATCCTCGAGCATGGTCTTTTCCGAAGTCACTATCAGGCTGTCATCGATCTCTAGCCCGAGTATGCGGCCCTTCGCGGTGGTTCGGATTTTGACGAGACCGCCACCAGAAGACCCCTCGACTTCAACCTTGTCGAGATTGTCCTGCGCCTTGGCGAGCTCCGCCTGCGCATTCTGAGCCATTTGCATGATTTCTTCGAGGCTGGGCATAATTAGGCTTCTTTCCGTTCGAACGATTCCAAGGTGGCGTCGGGGAAGGCGTTCAACAAGGCCTTGACGCCGTCTTCCGCCAGAACTGCGGCCCGCATGGACTCTTCTGCCATTTTTTCCTGTTCGTGGAGCGACGGCTGGCCGCCCTGGTCGCTGAATGCAATTTGCCACGTCTGGCCGGTCACGTCTTTTGCCGCAATCGCAAGCTCGCGAGGGAAATCGGGCCCGAGGGGGCGCAGCGGTCTGAGCGCCAAAACGCCAGGCGCGAAATCGACGAGGCCAACCTGATCGCGCAGCTGGATCGCAAGCAGATGTTTGCCACCCTTCTCCAGTGCATCGATAAAGGATGCGTAATCGGTGGGCTGCGCCTGCGTCGGCGGCGCTGCGGACGCGGTAGGAGCGGACGCGGACGGAACCGCCGTTGAGGCCACCGCCCCAGTCGCTTGTTGGGCCGGTGCCTCCTGCGTGATTTGTCGGACCAAGGCGCCGGGATCGGGCAGGTCTGCTGCATGCACGAGGCGGAGCAGCGCCATCGCCGATGCCTCGTGAGGATCGGGCGCCTGTGCGACGTCCTGCAGCCCCTTTAAAAGCATTTGCCACAGGCGATGAATGATCGGCCAGCCCAGCTTGCCCGCCCATTGCGACGCCGCTTCGCGCTCCTCGACCGATTGAAGGACGTCGCCGCTCGCACCCGCTTTCGCCCGAGTGACGCTGTGCAGCGTTTCCATCAACCCGCGCAGAAGCGCTTTCGGGTCGATGCCAAGGGCATGCGCTTCATCGAGCTGCGATAATGTTGCCGCCGCATCGGCGTCCAGAAGAGCGGCGAGCAATCGCCGGACACGTCCGCGATCGGCGAGGCCGAGCATGGTCCGAACGTCCGCAGCCTGAACCGCGCCTTCGCCGTGCGCGATTGCCTGGTCGAGGATGGAGAGCCCATCGCGCACCGACCCCTCCGCTGCCCGAGCGATAACCGCGACTGCTTCAACCTCGATTTCGACACCCTCTGCCCCGGCGACATAAGAAAAATGCGCGGCAAGCTTCTCAGCAGGGATGCGCTTGAGGTCGAAGCGCTGGCAGCGCGACAGCACCGTTACAGGCACTTTTTCCACTTCCGTGGTCGCGAACAGGAACTTCACATGCTCTGGCGGCTCCTCAAGAGTCTTCAACAAAGCATTGAAAGCATTCTTAGAAAGCATGTGGACTTCGTCGATGATATAAATCTTGTATCGCGCCGAGACGGCCGAATACCGAACCGCATCGATAATCTCTCGAACGTCATCGACGCCGGTATGACTGGCAGCATCCATTTCGACCACATCGATATGGCGACCATCGGCAATCGCCTTGCACGGCTCGCAAATCCCGCAGGGATGGATGGTTGGTCCGCCATCGCCGTCAGGTCCGATGCAATTGAGCGCTTTTGCGATCAGGCGTGCCGTCGACGTCTTTCCGACGCCGCGAACACCAGTAAGCAGGAAAGCATGCGCGATCCGGCCGCGCGCGATTGCGTTTGCGAGAGTCTGGACCATTGCGTCCTGCCCGATCAACTCGTCGAAGTCGCGCGGTCGGTATTTGCGGGCCAGCACGCGATACGGCGTACCCGGAGCCGCCGAGGTTGGCTTTACGGGCTGCGGCGGCTCATCGAGGCCAAGACCGGGGCCGAGGTCGACGTGGTCGTCGGGTGTAGGCGATTCGTCACTCATCGCCCGAAACTAGGCGCTCAACTCCGCCTGTTCCAGTTTTGTCTTCGTCAATTTGTGGGAGGTGGAAGCCGGCGACCCGGGGCGAAATCGTTGTGGCTGCTTCCTTCCGGATCTGACCAGGTTGGCGATAACCCCGCCCACCGACTTCCGCGGGCCATATGGCGGTGCGCGCGGAACGATGCAAGAGTTTAGCGATCCAGATTATAGGCCGAAGGCGGGATGCTGACCGTGAGGGTCTCGCCATCGGGTATAGCGATCTGGCAAGCAAGCCGTGAGTGGCGGGTGACATGTGCTGCAAGGTCAAGCAGATCGTCCTCCTCCACGCTCGCAGGTGGCAGGCGCGCAAAATCGTCAGCGGCAATGATGACGTGACAGGTCGAGCATGCCATCGAGCCCTCACATGACCCTTCGAGCGGCTGGCCGTTGGCCTGGGCAAGATCGAGCAGGTTCGCGCCAATCTCGGCGGTGACCTCGCGATCGAGTGCTCCATCGGCTTTGAGGAAACGCACAATCGTCATGCAGCCCATTCTCGCTGCTCACGTGCAACGCGGTCGATATGGCGGCAGGCGGAAAGCAATTCCGCCTCCCCGGTGTAGCGGCCGAAACCGAGCCGGATCGACGACCGCGCCTCACGGTCTGTGAGGCTCAACGCGCGCAGGACGTGGCTCGGTCGGCCCGATCCGGAAGCACAGGCGCTGCCAAGGGAAAAAGCGATATTGCGAAGGTCGGCCATCAATCGCGCCGCATCGAGCCCGTCAAGCCGCAGGTTGAGATTGCCGCGATAACGCCGAGACACGCTTCCATTGATCTGCCAGTCGTCCGACAAGGTCGACAGCGCGACGTTCCATAGTCGTTCGACATGTTCGGCGTCCCGAGACGCGCAGTCGGTCGCGAGCCGCGCCGCTTCGCCGAAGCCGGAGCACAATGCCGGCGACAATGTGCCCGAGCGAAGTCCCTCTTCCTGTCCGCCGCCATGCAGTAACGGGCGCGGCTCGCAGCCCTTGCGCATCCAGAGGCCGCCAACGCCTTTCGGCCCGTGCACCTTGTGCGCCGACAACGCGATCATGTCCGGACCGACCGGAATAGCGACACGGCCAAACCCCTGTACCGCGTCACACAGCATGACCGCGCCGACGTCATGCGCCATTTCCGCAAGAGCGGCGACCGGCTGGATGACGCCAATCTCGTTGTTGACGAGCATCGCCGCGACCAACGCAGTGCGTCCGTCGATGGCGTCGCGGGCGACTTCAAGGTCGATCAGGCCATCGCTCAACACGGGCAGACGAACAATTTGGACGCCCTGCGCTTCCAGCCATTCGCAGGTGTCGAGAACCGCGGCATGTTCGGTAGCGATCGTCACGATCTTGCGTCGTTCGGAGCGCTCCATCGTCCCCCGGATCGCCCAGTTGAGCGCCTCGGTCGCGCCCGACGTAAAGGCGAAACGCCCTTCGTCGAGACCGATTGCCGTGAGCAGACGGTCGCGCGCTATCTCGATCGCGGCGGCGGCCTCGCGCCCCCACATCGACGGGCTATGCGGATTGGCGAATTTCTCCTCGTTCCACGGACGCATTGCCGCGGCGACCTCGGGCGCAACCGGGGTTGTCGCCTGATAGTCGAGATAGATCATGCCGCGCGTGCCGCCCCGACCCGCTCGGCGATGCGCGCGAATTCGGCAAGGAATGCGTCGATTTCGCTCTGGCTGGTATCGGGACCGAAACTGATCCTGAGATAGGACGCAGACAACGCCGGATCTACGTCCATCGCGGCAAGCACAAAGCTGGCCTTCGCCTTGCCGGAAGAACATGCACTGCCGGCCGAAACCGCAATACCCGCGAGGTCGAGGCTCGCCAGCATCGCAGCGCTGGTTCCTCCGCGAAGTCCGATTGCGCCAATGGTCGGGATGCGCGGGGAATGGCCGCCGATGACTTCACCGCCCAGAGCAACCACGCCGTGTTCGATGCTGTCTCGCAATGCCTGCAGCCGTGACATGTCGTAGGGTTTTGCTCCAACGGCTGCGGCAAACGCCAGCGCACCGGGAACGTCCTGCGTACCGCGGCGATATCCCTTTTCCTGACCGCCGCCGCATGGCTCCAGCGTGGCCGGATCTTTGACCAGCAAGGCGCCGACGCCCAGTGGCCCACCAAGCTTATGGCCGCAGATCGCAATGAAATCCGCGTCGGGCAACGGCATCTTGGACGCGCCTTGCGCGCAATCAGCAAGGAGCAACGAGCCGGCCGCGCGGATCATCGGGTAAAGTCGATCTAGCGGCTGGATGATACCTGTTTCGTTGTTCACCTGTTGGATCGCAATCAGCGCCGGCCCCTTGGCCAGCGTCCCGGCAAGGGCATCTTCATCGATCAATCCATTGGCAAGCACCGGAAGCACGCCCGCATCCGATCCCATTGCATGGGGCACGATGGCATGCTCGGTCGCGCCATAAGCCCTCCCTTCGATGCAGGCGCGCTTGCCTACCATTTCGACGGCTTCGCTGGCACCGCTGGTGAAGATGACGTCATGACGCCAGCCGAGAACTGCTTTCAGCGTATCGCGCGCCTCTTCCAGCAAGGCGCGCGCCGCGCGTCCTTCGCCGTGCGGACTGTTCGGATTGCCCGGCGTATCGAGTCCGCGGATGAGTGCGGCGCGTGCTGGCGCGATGACCGGAGTGGTGGCGGCGTGGTCCAGATAGATGCGCATAAGTGGGCTTGCGATTCCTGCCGATTGCCAGATGGAGCGCCCACCCTATATAGGCTCGGCCCGCGCGGTGCACCCACCCGCGACCCGTTTTTCTTCGAACAATCGAGCGAGCCGTTCATGCCTGAAGTCATTTTCCCTGGTCCCGAAGGTCGTCTCGAAGGCCGTTTCACTCCTGGCCCACGTCCGCGTGCGCCGGTTGCGATGGTTCTCCACAGCCATCCGCAGGCGGGTGGAACGATGAACAACAAGATCGTTCAGATGCTGCACAAGGACTTCGTGCGCCGTGGATTCGCGACGTTGCGTTTTAATTTTCGCGGTGTCGGGCGCAGTCAGGGCACATTCGACAACGGCATCGGCGAATTGTCCGACGCAGCAAGCGCGCTCGACTGGGTGCAGCAGATTCACCCGGAAGCCGAGCAGACCTGGATTGCCGGTGTCAGCTTCGGCGCCTGGATTGGCATGCAGCTCCTGATGCGGCGTCCAGAGATCAAGGGCTTCATCTCGATCGCGCCGCCCGCCAACATGTATGATTTCAGCTTCCTCGCTCCGTGCCCGTCTTCGGGCATCATCATTCAGGGCGAAGCCGATGAGGTCGTGACACCGAGTGCGGTGCAGAAGCTGGTCGACAAGCTCCGCACCCAAAAGCACATCACCATCCATCACGACACCATCCCAGGCGCGAACCATTTCTTCGCCGAAGAGATCCCGCAGTTGATGAAGTCGGTCGACGACTATCTCGACATGCGCCTCGGCCAAGATTTCTCGGGCCGCTAAACCGTCCAGATCGCGACATTTGCGATAAGAACGATCGCGGCGACCATCATCAGGATGCTGCGCTTGCGGTCACCCTTGCGCTTCCAGGCGAAATAACCCCCCAGTATCAGCAGGAATGCGGCCAGCATGGCCAGCGCTAGCGCGGTGTTGGCGATGGTCTGCACGATGTTGCCCTTTCACGAAGACTTAACCCCTTTCCGTTCATAACGCCGTGCATGACCCGCGACGAGCGAGAACAGCGCCTGGATGAGGCATTCGAACGGATCGAAGAGACGATCCTGCCATGCATTGCAATGATGCTGGATAGCTTGCTCGACGCGTCAACGAACATGGCTGAAACCGATCCCAAGGCGCTGGCCGCCGAATTGCAGACGCTCGCGGCCGAATTGGAAGAGCTGACCCGCGCGGTTGAACGTTCCAGCCCCGCGCATGTCGATCCGGGCGAATATCGGACTGCTGTCGCCTAATTTTGCCTGACGAGCCGATCGTGAAGCGCCGGCTCGATATTCCCACCTGACAATATGATCACGCTACCTTCGGGCGCTTCGACCTTGCCAGCCAGAACAGCAGCAAGCGCGACCGCTCCACCCGGCTCGACAACCAGTTCATGAGAATCGTACGCCCATCGGATCGCCGCGGCCACCTGCGAATCGTCGACCGAGGTCATCCGCGCCGATCGATGGCGCAAAATGTCGAATGTGATCGGCGAAACTCGCGGCGTCTGCAAAGCGTCGCAGAGTGTGGCGGGCGGGTTGGGGCCGACTGGGACAATGGAACCGCATTCGAGCGAGTTTGCCATATCGTCCCAACCTTCCGGTTCGACGCCAAAAATCATCGCTTTCGGGCAGGCGATTGCGATGCCGGCAGCCAGCCCCCCGCCGCCAACCGGGACTACGATGGCGGCTGGTGGGTTGGCTCCAGCCTCCTGCAGCTGCGCGAGAATTTCCAGGCCGACCGTGCCTTGCCCTGCGACGATCGCGGGGTCGTCGAAGCTTGGCACCACGACCGCGCCGGTTTCCGACGAAATCTTTGCGGAAATCTCCTCCCGACTTTCGGTCATTCGGTCATAGAAAATGATCTCGGCGCCTTGGGCGCGTGTTCCTTCGATCTTCAGCGCCGGGGCATCTGCGGGCATGACGATCACTGCAGGGATGCCAAGACGGCGCGCCGCGATCGCCACGCCCTGCGCATGATTGCCTGACGAGAAAGCAACAACGCCCCGCGCGCGTTCGGCGTCATCGAGTTGCAGCAGGCGATTGGTCGCTCCGCGCAACTTGAATGCTCCGCCGGTCTGCAGGTTCTCGCATTTCAGCCAGAGTTTCCGCGAAAAAATCGTCGTTTCGATCAAGGGCGTGCGAACTACGCTCCCTTCGATCCGAGCCGCTGCCGCGACAACATGATCCCGCTCCACCTTAGATGCCAATTCCAACTCCCTGAAATTACGATATATTCGGCAGATCGAGCATTCGCCGGGCCAAGTCGTCGCCCGCAGTCACCGATCTTTCCAAAAAACCTTTACTTGGCGACAAGCGAACCATATATCGCGCCTCCGCTGCCCCATGGGACTTCCAACCGCAAGGCAGCTTTCTCGAACTACCCGTTGGAGGTCCCTTGAATTGCACAAGCACGATAGCGCGCTGGGGCTAGCAATTGCCCACCGACCGGTCCAGCCGGTCACGCTTCTCCGTCCGCATGCCGCCAAGCGTGCTGCCCGCTTCTTTCACGAGAAGTTTCCGGGCAAGTCTCTCTATGCGGTAAAGGCGAACCCTTCGCCTGACCTCCTCGAGGTTCTGTGGGATGCCGGAATCACGCATTATGATGTCGCTTCGCTTGGTGAAGTGCGCCTAGTCGCGGCGACCCTGCCCGAGGCGACCTTGTGCTTCATGCACCCGGTCAAGGCCGAGGAAGCGATCGGCGAGGCTTATTTCAAGCATGGCGTGAAGACCTTCAGCCTCGACACGATCGAGGAGCTGGAAAAGATCGTCCGCGCGACCCGTGGCGCAAGTGACCTTAACCTGCTGGTTCGCCTGCGCGTCAGCTCGGATCATTCCAAGCTCAGCCTTGCCGCCAAGTTCGGTGCCGAGCCACATGAGGTCAAAGCACTCTTGATGGCTGCACGTCAGGCGTCCGACGCGCTTGGCATCTGTTTCCATGTCGGCAGTCAAGCGATGAGCCCAGCTGCTTATTCCGAAGCAATGGGCCGCGTTCGCGATGCGATCGTCGAAGCCGCCGTCACGGTCGACATCGTCGATGTCGGTGGTGGTTTCCCGTCGTCCTATCCGGGCATGGAACCGCCTGCGCTGGAATCATATTTCGACGTTATCCACCGCGCCTTCGAAGAGCTTCCGATCAGCTATTCGGCTGAATTGTGGTGCGAACCTGGCCGAGCTTTGTGCGCCGAATATGCGAGCGTGCTGGTGCGCGTCGAAAAGCGTCGCGGCGATGAGCTTTACATCAACGACGGTGCCTATGGCGCTTTGTTCGATGCGGCGCATATCGGCTGGCGTTATCCGGTTCGGCTGATCCGCGAAACGCCCAGCGACGTGCGGGACATGGGGTTCAGCTTCTATGGCCCGACCTGCGACGATCTGGACCGGATGGCCGGACCGTTCGACCTTCCCGGCGATGTTGCCGCCGGCGACTATATCGAAGTCGGGATGCTGGGTGCGTACGGCTGTGCCATGCGGACCGGGTTCAACGGCTTCGGGGTCGAGGACAGGGTGATCGTCGAAGACGAACCGATGGCTTCCCTTTATCTCGATTTGGAACGCGCACGCGGTTCAAACGTCGTCACGCTGTAAACCAGTTCAGTATTGAGTTCGGTGCGCTGTCTAGGCAGTGCACCCCCACATCCATTCGGCGCGCATCGCGCGCCGAGCGACGCATTGGAGTTTGCCTTAAATGACCACCGACACGCTCAACAAGGTCCAAGACGAGACCAAGATCAACGACACCCGCAAGGCGGAACTGTTGTCGTCCGTGGTCGAGCATATCGACATCACCAGCTTCGACGCACGACCGATCATCGACGCGATGGGCAAGATGAGCTTCACCAGCCGCGACACTGCGCGCGCTGCCGGTCTCTACAACCAGATGCTGGAAGACAAGGATTGCTCGGTCATCCTCGTAATCGCCGGTTCGACATCGGCGGGTGGCTGCATGGATCTGTACACCCAGCTCGTGAAGTCGAACATGGTAGACGCCATCGTCGCAACTGGCGCCACGATCGTCGACATGGATTTCTTCGAAGCGCTCGGACACAAGCATTATCAGGCGCTCGAGATCCCCGACGACGATACGCTTCGTTCGCTCTACATCGACCGCATCTATGACACCTACATCGACGAAGTGGCATTGCAGGACTGCGACCACACCATCGGCGAAATCGCCGACAGTCTTGAGCCGCGTGCTTATTCGAGCCGCGAATTCATCAAGGAAATGGGCAAGTGGCTGGCCAATGGCAACGCCAAGAAGACCAACAGCCTGGTCCAGACCTGCTACGAGCACGACGTTCCGATTTTCTGCCCGGCATTCGTCGACTCGTCGGCTGGGTTCGGTCTCGTCAAGCATCAAGTCGACGCGATGAAGCGCGGCGGTCGTTACATGGTTCTAGACGCCATTGCCGACTTCCGAGAACTGACCGACATCAAGATCAAGGCCGGCACCACTGGCCTGATGATGATCGGCGGCGGTGTTCCCAAGAACTTTACACAGGATACGGTCGTTTGCGCCGAAATCCTCGGTCATGACGACGTCGAGGTTCACAAATATGCCGTGCAAATCACGGTCGCGGACGTCCGCGACGGCGCTTGCTCGTCGTCGACCCTCCAGGAAGCGGCGTCATGGGGCAAGGTTTCGACCGCGCTCGAGCAGATGGTGTTCGCCGAGGCTACCTCGGTGATGCCGCTGATCGCCAGCGATGCCTACCATCGCGGTGCTTGGAAGACCCGCGAGAAGCGGGCGTTCGCGAAGCTCTTCGACTAAAAGTTGCGTTTCCGAACCAATCTGACATTCTGCCCCCTTCACCGCGGCGTGGAGGGGGCATTTTTATGAATCATCATCCGCTGATCGGGCCGGTTGCGATATTGTTGGCATGGTCGGTCGTCATGTTTGTCTGGATGTACGTCACGCGCATCCCTGCAATGCAAAAAGCCGGCGTCGATCTGAAGAATCGTATCGGCGGGCAAGGGAAGGATCTCGACAAGATCCTTCCTCCGGAAGTCCAGTGGAAGGCCCATAACTACAACCATCTCATGGAACAGCCGACGCTCTTCTATGCCGCCTGTTTTGCACTCATCCTAATGTCGATTGAGTCCAGAAGCGCCCTTTACGCGGCATGGGGCTACGTCGGCCTTCGCGTCGCGCACAGCCTGGTGCAGTCGCTGAGCAACCGGATCCGCTACCGTTTCGGCCTGTTCCTGCTGGCCTCCCTATGCCTGATCTATCTCGTCAGTGTCACCGTCGGCGCGGCGCTCGCGTGAGGAGGATCGCATGAATCACAATCCACTAATTGGGCCGGTCATTGCCCTGGTTGGCTGGTCAATCCTCGTCCTGTTGTGGCTTGGATATGTCCGCTTCGGCGCCTTGAAGAAGGTCGGTCGTGGCCTTGGCAAGGCCAAGCCCGGATCGCGCGGCCAGGACTTGGAAGGTGTCTTACCGCCCGCGGCTAATTGGCCTGCCCACAATTACGCGCACCTGATGGAGCAGCCGACGATCTTCTATGCGATCACACTGGCGCTAGTCGCGTTGGACGATTGGATGGAGCTCAACCTGTGGCTTGCCTGGGCCTATGTCGTAATCCGCGTCATTCACAGCTTCGTCCAAATCACAAACAATAACCTGAAATTCCGTTTCCCGCTGTTCATTCTGTCGACGTTTTGCCTGATTGCCCTCACCATCCATGCGGCGACGAGCTTTTACCACGGCTAATCAGCGGGAGAAGGCCGATGCTAGTTCGACATGGGTCGACCAGCGGAACTGGCCGACCGGCTGGACCCAGTCCAGCGTGTAACCACCGGCAACAAGGATAGCGGCGTCTCGGGCGAACGTCGCCGGATTGCAGCTGACATAAGCAATCCGTGCAATGTCGGAGGAAGCGAGTTGCTTCACTTGCTCTTCGGCCCCGGAGCGGGGCGGATCGAGCACCGCCGAATCGTAGGCGGCGAGTTCAGCGACGTCATATGGCCGGCGATAAAGATCGCGGTGCTGGGCATCGATGTGCGGCGCCGCGGCCTTGAGCGACAGGATGGCGTCCCGTGACGCCTCTGCCGCCGTGACCTTGCCCGGCAACGAGAGCGCAAATGTGCCCAGTCCTGCAAACAGATCGATCGATTTAACGGTGTCACCAACCGCTTCGGCAACGGCTGCGACGAGTGTCGCTTCGCCATCCGCTGTTGCCTGCAAAAAAGCGCCGATTGGCAACGGTACTGCGGTCTGGCCGAAGCTTATCGTGACCGGCCGCGGTTCGTAGCGCGGTTCAGGCCCATATCCTTCGTCGATGCTCAAGCGAGCGAGGCGATGGGTTTCACAAAAATCGGTCAGCGCCTCGATCGCTTCGAGGCCGTCAGTTTTGACGCCCTTCAAGGCGACGTCCACGCCGTGATTGGTCAGGGTGAGCTGGACCTCTCCTGCACGCCCGCCCAATTTGCCGATCATCACGCGAAGCGGCTTGAGTAGATTGAACAATTCCGGACGCAGGATTTGACAGTCGGCAAGATCGATGACGCGGTTCGTAGCGGCCGCATTAAAGCCGAGCATGATCCGGCCCTCGGCGCGAACGAAACGCAGGGTGCCGCGTCGACGACTGCGCGGCGGTGAGAGGTAGGGATCGCGCACGAGCGTTTCGATACCTTGTTGCGACAGTGCGCCATACACACGGCTTCGACAATAATCGGCGTAGGCGGCGTCGGTGAGATGCTGGAGCTGACAGCCGCCACATTCGGGGAAATGGCGGCACGGCGCGTCCTGGTGCCCCGGTCCTCGAATCAAGGTTCCGTCTTCCACCAGTTGGTCGCCGGGCACCGCGAATGCGACGTGCTTACCGGCGGCGCTGACACCATCGCCTCGCGCCGCGATTCTGACGATTGGGTCGTTCATGCCAGCACGCTGGGGATGGCGTCGATCAGGTCGTCGGCAATCATCGAGGGTCCGGCGGCCCTGGCGGCCCGTCCATGAAGCCAGACCGCCGCGCAGGCTGCCTCGAAAGCGGCCATCCCCCGCGCGCGCAAAGCTGCAATCATTCCGGCAAGCACATCGCCGGTTCCCGCGCTCGCCAGCCATGCCGGTGACGAAGGGGCAAAGCCAAGTCGACCGTCGGGCGATGCGACCAGCGAATCGGCCCCCTTATAGACGATGACCGATTGCGACCGTCTTGCAGCTGTCAACGCACGATCGGCCTTGCTGCCTTCAAGCGTTCCGAACAGCGCTTCGAATTCACCCTGATGCGGAGTCAGCACAGCATCCTGCCCATGCAGCCGTTCCGGGGCGCCGATATGGCGAATGGCATCGGCATCGATCACCTTGGGCGCGTGGCAGGTCAGTGCCAGGGTCAGCACCGGCGGCAATTCGCCCATGCCCGGCCCGACGATCAAGCAACCGATGCGTGGATCGTTCAACTGGGCATCGCCAGTTTGGACGATAGCATATGGCAGTTCGCCAATCGGCTGTGACGTTGAAATGCGGACATAGCCCGCCCCTGTCCTGGCCGCGGCAAGAGCCGACAAGGCAATGGCCCCCGGCATTGCGCCCGCCAGGCAGTGGACAAGGCCACGCGAATATTTGTGCGCGTCCGGGGAGATTGAGGGCAACGTCGGCTCGGCAATTTCCTGCCAATCGGAGGTTGCTTCGATGCCAAGGTCCGCAACGACAGTCCTGCCCACTGCGGCCATCGCCGGCATCAGGCGGTGCGCAGGCTTCAGGGCCCCGAGCGCCACCGTCAGATCATATTGCGGAATGGGGGAGAGAATGGCGCCACTGTCGGTTTCGACACCGCTGGGCAGGTCGCAAGCTATCGTAATCCTTGCGGCGTCGGCGAGTGCGACAAGTCGATCGGCAACACGGCTTTCCAGTCCGCGCGTGAGGCCCGTACCGAACAGGCAATCGACAAGAACAGACGTCGGCTGGGCGTCTTCGAAATGCTCTACCTGTTCGTCCCAGCCATCACGAGCCGATCTGGCGGCATCGCTCCTTGGTTCGCCGATTGCAGCGACACGAACATCGACCCCTTTTTCGCGCAAGTATGTCGCCGCGACATAGCCGTCTCCGCCATTGTTGCCAGGCCCACACAGGAACAAGGTCGGCCGCATTCCCGCATGCGCGTAAATAGCCTCGGCGAGTGCTTGGCCTGCGCGATCCATCAGCGTTTCGACGGTTGTGCCGCCGTCGATCGCCGACTGTTCGGCAGCGCGCATAGCGGATGCTGCGAGTATTGGTCGGGTCATCGCGCTCCCCTAGCGCAGGAACGTCGCCAGATGCCACCAATCGTGCGGGCAGGCCGCCGCCGCGCGGTCGCGGTCTGCTTCGCTGTCGAAGAAGGCGAAGCATGTCGCCCCACTTCCCGACATGCGCGTCAAGCTTGCGCCCTCCTGCGCGGCGAGCCAGCCGATGACGTCACCGATGACCGGGACGATCGCCCGAGCGGGATCTTCGAGGTCGTTGCGTCCGTCGCGCCAGTCGTCGAGCGGACCGCGATCGACGCCATCCCACGCTTCGAAAACCGCATGCGTCGAGAGCGCGACACGCGGATTGACCAGCAGCACCGGCAATCCTGCGACGCCGGCTTCCACGAGTACCAGTTGATCGCCCGCGCCCTCGCCGCGTGACGTCATGCTGAGCAGGCAGGCCGGGACGTCGCTGCCAAGCGTAGATGCGACCTGAGACGCGTGGACAGGATCGACCTGCCACAGACGGGTAAGCAAACGAAGCGTGGACGCAGCGTCGGCGGAGCCCCCGCCAATCCCGGAGGCCACTGGCAAATTCTTGGTGAGCCTGAGCCTCGCGCCTTGAGCAATACCAGCCTTGGTGGCAAGCGCTTGCGCTGCAGCAATGACCAGATTGTCAGCGTTGCTACTGAGTGCGTCGGCGAATGGCCCGACGATCTCCAGCGAAATCGCGGTATCTGTCTCAGCCTGGACGATGTCGCCATCGGTACAGAAAGCGAAGATCGTCTCGAGTTCGTGGCGTCCGTCGTCACGTTTGCCGCGAACGTGCAACGCCAGATTGAGCTTGGCCGGAGCCGGCTCTGAAATCGCGGTCATGGAGCAGCGTTGGCCTTGTTGAGTCCGGTCGCGATCTTGGCTTCGATGCGGTCGCGAATCGCTTTGTCGTCGGTGCCCACAAGGGCCGCGCGCCATGCAAAGCGCGCTTCGATCCGCCGACCCGACGTGTAGAGCGCATCGCCCAAATGTTCGCGAATTTCAGACTGGTTGGGGTCGCGGTTGGCGGCGCGCTGCAGCGTTTCGATCGCTTCATCGATCTTGCCGCGCTTATATTCTGCCCACCCTAACGAGTCGGTGATCGACGCATCGTCAGGTCGGATGGCGCTCGCCTTGCGGATCATGGCTTCGGCCGTGTCGAGATCCTCGCCGCGCTCGAGCTTTCCATAACCCAAGAAGTTCAGAAGGAGCGCATTGTCCGGCGACAAGGCCATCGCCTGTGCGATCTCAGCCTTTGCCTCGTTCCAGCGATTGGCATCTTCGAGGACCCCCGCGCGGAACAGGTGGAGTGTCCACATTTCATCGGTGCCGCCGCTTTGCTTCGACGCGGCGATCGCCTGCGCATAAGATTCTGCAGCTGCGCCATAATCACCAAGGTCGCCCTGGACCGCGCCGATACGGGAAAAACCGTCGGCTCCCGGGTTGGCAGCAGCGACCTGTCGGGCCCGTACCAGCGCCTCCTTCGACCTGTCCGCAGCGAGCAGCAAACGCATTTCTGAATCGGCGCTCTGGCTTGCAAACGGATCGTCGGCCGGGATGGACTGCAAAACGGCAAGCGCATCCGGCGTCCGTTTTGCATCATCCAGAAGGAGCGCAAGCAGCAAGGAAGCCGCACCGTTGTCCGGATTCGCATATCGCGCGGTCTGCGCGAGTGCGACGGACAGCGACTTGTCCTCCATCCGGTTGAGCGCGATGGCGAGGCCAAGCAACAATTCGCCGACGGCTTCCGAGGGCGTGTCGACAGCCTGATCGAGAGGCGTACCCGCCGCCAGTCGGGCACGTCCGTTGGCGAGCGCGGGGCCACCGCCATCGAGCATGGCGTTTGCCGATGCCAAATCGCCTGCCGCGCGAAATCCGTCTGCATAGGCCAGGCGGAGACGGTCGGCTCGTCCACCTGCGCTGGCGAGGGCTTTCTCAGCAAACGGTCTGGCTTCTGCGGGACGCTTCAGCTTGAGCAAGATCAGCGCGCGATGTTCATCGACTTGCTTGCCCAGCGAAGTCTGTTCGCCGACCCGATCGAGGCTCTGGGCTGCGTTACGGTCGCCTTTGGCGGCGCGCGTCCACGCGTCGACGAAAGGCAGCAGGAACGTCGAATCGAGCGACCCGGTGCGGTCGGCGAGCTTGACCAGCGCATCGCGATGCTTTCCGCGGCGCAGATCTTCCACCAGTAACAGCATTCGAAATTCGAGCGGCGCCTGGGAAAATGGCGTCGATTTGCCCAGTTCGAACGCGAGTTTCATGTCACCCGCCTCGATCGCTTGCGAAACCGCTCGTTCGCGGAGACGGACATCGTCAGGCCGCTCTCGCAAAAGCTGGGCGAGCAGGGTTGCTGCCTCACCGGGATTGCCAAGGGAGTCTGCGGCTCTCGCCGCGACATAATCGGACAATCGATTGGCTTCGCCCGGCAACGACGCGCTTGCGGGAAGCGCCGTGCCGGCCAAGGCGACAGCGATGATCAGTCTACATGTTGGGATAATTCGGTCCTCCGCCGCCTTCCGGCACAACCCAATTGATATTCTGCGTCGGGTCCTTGATGTCGCACGTCTTGCAGTGGACGCAATTCTGCGCATTGATCTGCAGACGCGGGCCCGTCCCCTCCTGCACGATTTCATAGACACCCGCCGGGCAATAACGCTGCTCCGGCGAATCGTAGAGCGCGAGGTTCACCTCGATCGGGACGTCGGCGTCCTTCAGAGTCAGGTGGATCGGCTGATCTTCTTCGTGATTGGTATTCGACAGGAAGACCGACGACAGCCGGTCGAAGCTCAATTTGCCGTCGGGCTTGGGATAGCTAATTGGTCGGACCGAGCCCTTGCGCCGGATATGCTCCGCATCGCTATGGCGATGGCGAAGTGTCCACGGCGTCTTGAGGCCAAGGTAGTTGAGCCACATGTCGAACCCGGCGAACAATGTTCCGAACGTGCCGCCCCAACGCGCGACCGCAGGTTCGGCGTTCCGCACGATCTGAAGTTCCTTGGCGATCCAGCTTTTGCGCAGACTGGGCTCGTAATCATCGAGCACGTCGCTTCGACGATCAGCAGCGACGGCGGCAAAGGCGGATTCGGCGGCCAGCATCCCCGACTTGATCGCGGTGTGACTTCCCTTGATTCGCGGAACGTTTACGAAGCCCGCCGCGCAACCGACCAGTGCGCCGCCCGGGAAGGCGAGCTGCGGGATCGATTGCCAGCCACCCTCATTGATTGCACGCGCGCCGTAAGAGACGCGCTTGCCGCCCTCGATTTCGGCGCGGATTGATGGGTGGGTCTTCCAGCGTTGGAATTCTTCGAACGGCGATAGATACGGGTTTTCATAATCAAGGGCGACGACGAAGCCGAGCGCGACCTGCCCGTTTTCCTGATGATAAAGGAAGCCCCCGCCCCAGGCATCGTCGAGTGGCCAGCCTTGAGTGTGAATGACTCGTCCAGGCTTGTGCTTATCGCTAGGAACGTCCCACAACTCCTTGATTCCAAGTCCGTAAACCTGCGGCCCGCTTTCCTTGCGAAGATCGAATATCCTCGTAAGTTCCTTGGTCAAGTGACCGCGCGCGCCTTCCGCGAAGAAGGTGTAACGCGCGTGCAATTCCATGCCCGGCTGATAATCGGGCTTGTGGGTGCCGTCGCGTGCAACACCCATGTCTCCTGTCGCGACGCCTTTCACGCTGCCGTCGGCATGAAACAGCACCTCAGCCGCTGCAAATCCTGGAAATATCTCGACGCCTAGCTCCTCGGCTTGCCCCGCGAGCCAGCGCGTTAGATTGCCGAGGCTACAGGTGTAGGTACCCTTGTTCGAAAGAAATGGCGGCATCACGAAGTGCGGGAAGCTGATCTTTCCCTTCTTGGTCAGCGCCCAATGCTGGTTGTCGGTGACGGGAACGCCGACTGGCGCGCCTTTGTCCTTCCAATCGGGGATGAGTTCATCGAGTCCCTTGGGATCGATCACTGCACCGGACAGGATATGGGCACCGACTTCGCTGCCTTTCTCGAGAACGCAGACGCTCATTTCGAGGCCTTGCTCGGCGGCAAGTTGCTTAAGGCGGATCGCTGCCGAGAGGCCCGCAGGCCCCGCGCCGACGACCACGACATCATATTCCATCGATTCGCGGTCGCTCATGTCACCCTTTCCCGTCGCATCGCCAAGTCGATCCGTCGTGAGCAGCACTGCCAATTCCTTGACCGCGCCGTCAACCTTCGACCACGGTATCGTCATGGGAGCGGAGGGAATCACAATCAACCGGCAAGATGCCGCCCGGCTGCTGCAATGGTGGATGGAAAGCGGCGTTGACACGATCGTCGACGATCAGCCACGCGAATGGCTCGCTGCCCCTGCGGTCAAGGCAGATACCGCACCTCAGCCGCCGGTCGCCGTCACCCCGCCGGCCGCAATTCCGGCGGATTTCGACTCATTCCGCGCGTGGCTTGGCCAGACCAGGGACTTGCCACTGGATCGACCGGGCGCCCGCCGCGTGTTGCCGCATGGCGGCGTTGGCGCGCCCGTGATGGTCATCGCGGATATTCCAGGGACCGAGGACGGCGATCGGCCAATTGGCGGCGACGCCTGGGCGTTGGCCGTCCGGATGCTCGCCGCGATCGGCATCAAGGCGGAAGATGCCTATCTGGCCAATCTTTCGTGCATGGCTGCGCCCGGTGCGCGGCTGGACGACGATGAGGCGGCGCGGTGCGCCGACATTGCCCGTCGACACATTGCACTTGCCGAGCCGAAGCGCCTGATCCTGTTCGGCGATGGCCCTGCGAAAGCGTTGCTCAATGCCCCGACCGCAAGAGCGCGGGGCAAGCTTCACAAGATTGAAGGCGTGCGCACAATCGCGACCTTCGCACCGTCGTGGTTGCTCAAGCGACCGAGCGAGAAAGCGTTGGCGTGGCGGGACCTCCTGCTGCTGATGGAAGAGGAATCATGATGCGTTGGACGTTGGCCTTGCTTGCTATGGCGGCGGCCCCGCTGTCGGCACAGACCAAGGATCCGCTTTCGCCGGTCCCGGAAACCGACGAGGAAGACCGCCCGGTCCTGACGACGCCAGAGCCGATCACGGCGGTTCCGACCACGCCGGTTCTTCGACCTTTGGTGGTACCGAAGGACTGGCGCGGAGTCTTCGCGGCCATCAGGGCGGGCGATTGGGCCGGTGCCAAGGTGGGGATCACCGCTTTGCCGAAGCATCCGCTAACGCCAGTAGCGAAGGCCGAGCTTTTTACCGCAAAGAATAGTCCCAAGGTCGAAGCCTCCGATCTCCTCTCCGTGTTAACCGAAGCGCCAGATCTGTCGAAAGCGGCACAGCTGCAGCGCATGGCTGTCAGTCGCGGGATCGTCGATCCACCGGCGATCATGCCCTCCTTACGGATCGTACCGCTGACCAGCGCTCCGCGACGTCATCGGTCAAGGCCGGTCACCGGCGACGCCGCCGCCGACGCCATGCGCATTGCGCTCGATCCGATGGTGAAAGCCGATCTGGGACCGGAAGCGGAAGCGTTGTTCCTCGCCGGTGCGGGTCAGCTGACGCCAGAAGGACGCGCCGAAATGGCCCAGCGCGTCGCTTGGATTTATTATGTTCTTGGCCGCGATACTGAAGCGCGGCGCATCGCCGAGGTCGGGATTGCCACCGAGAGCGGTGAATGGGCAACGCAGGCGCATTGGATCGCCGGCCTTGCCGCCTGGCGGTTGGACGATTGCGAAGCGGCCGCGCGTCACTTCAAGGGCGTCGCCTATGGCCGCGCGGAAGCCGAATTGGCCGCAGCCGGCGCCTTCTGGGCATCTCGGGCCGAACAAGCGTGTCGCCGCCCCAATCAGGTCGACACCCTCCTCCGGCAAGCGGCGAAGTCAAGCGAGAGCTTCTACGGCCTGTTGGCTCGGGAGACGCTCGGGATCGAGACTACGCCGTCGCGCCCTTCCCGCGCGCCGCTGCTCATCGAGCGCTTGCCGAACGTGAAACGGGCAATCGAGCTTGCAGCCATCGGAGAGCGTGGTCTTGCCGAGGAGATGATCCGTCATCAGGCGCGCATCGGCAATCGCGGCGACCATGCCGCTTTGGCCGCAAAGGCGCGTGAACTCGATCTTCATGGCGCGGCCTACTGGTTAGCTCATAACGGACAGCCTGGCGTGCAAATGACGACCGCCGACCGTTTCCCCTTGCCACGATGGACGCCCAGTGGTGGTTGGCGGATCGATCCGGCGCTGGCCTGGGCACATACCAGGCAGGAGAGCGACTTCCGGAGTGCCGCAGTCAGCCCGGCGGGTGCCGTCGGGCTGATGCAGGTGCGGCCGGGGACCGCGGGAGATTTTGCCCGTCAGCGCGGCACCGCTCTTGGCAATCTCGCCGATCCTGCGACCAACGTCGAATATGGTCAGAGCTATATTGAAATGATGCGGCGTAATGCCGTTACGCAAGGTCAGATCTTGAAGATCATGGCCGCATATAATGCCGGTCCGGTCCCGGTCAGTCGCTGGAATTATCTTAACGACAAGGGCGATCCCCTGCTGTGGATCGAAAGCCTGCCCTATTGGGAGACGCGCTATTACGTGCCGTCGGTGCTCCGCAATATGTGGGTATACGAACAATTGGCAGGAACGACCCCAAAAACCCTGAAAGAATTGGCGCAACGGCAGTGGCCTACATTCCCCACGCCGCCATCTCGGTAATTTTGTTCTTGCTTCGTTCTCCTTAATCCACATAGGATTGACCCATGTCGGTCGAGTTCGATCCAAGGACGCGGTGCAACCCGCAACCGCACGCCAACACGCTTCAACCTCAAGGAGCATGTCGTCGATGGCGACTGGCTCGATCAGGTCGAAGCGCTTGACGACGTCCCCAACCGCAAGACCACGGTCACGATCGAGCGTGCCAAGACGATCCTGACGCGCAACAACTCCCCCGATATCGGGTTCGACCGGTCGGTGAACGCGTACCGTGGCTGCGAACATGGCTGTATCTATTGCTTTGCTCGACCAAGCCACGCCTTTCACGACCTTTCACCCGGCGTGGACTTCGAAAGCCGCCTGTTCGTCAAACCCGATGCGTCCAAATTGCTGCACAGCTCGCTATCGCGCCCCGGCTACGAGTGCGCACCAATCGCGATGGGGACCAACACCGACCCCTATCAACCGATCGAAGAGCGTTGGCGTGTCACCAGGTCGCTGATCGAACTTCTTCTTGAGACGCGCCATCCCTTCACGATCACGACGAAGTCCGACCGCGTCCTTCGCGATCTCGACCTTCTGGTGCCGGCGGCGGGAATGGGCCTTGCCGCGGTTGCGATCTCGATCACATCGCTCGACCCGGCGACAGCGCGAATTCTCGAACCGCGCGCGCCGACGCCGCACAAGCGGCTTGCGGCCGTCAAGGCGCTCAACCAGGTTGGCGTGCCGTGCCATGTCGCAATCGCCCCCGTGGTGCCGCAGATCACCGATCACGAATTGGACTCGATTGTCGAGGCGGCGAGCGCTGCCAATGCACGTGGTGCTTTTTACCTTCCGGTCAGGTTGCCGCACGAAGTCGCGCCTTTGTTCCGCGCTTGGCTCGACGAACATTTCCCCGACCGTGCAGCCAAAGTGATGGCAACGATCAACGCGATGCGAGGCGGCAAAGACAATGATCCCAAATTCTTCAGCCGAATGAAGGGGCAAGGCGCCTGGGCTGACCTGCTGAAGACACGCTTCGAAAAGGCAGTTGCCCGATACGGGCTGCCCCAATCGAAATTCCCGCTTCGTCGCGACCTGTTCCGGCCGCCCGAAGGTGCCCAGATGCGTCTGCTGTAGGTCGTTGGTAGAAGCGGGTGGTGACAGGTCGCGCTGGTGTCCTTAGCGTCCCGTCCATGAACCGTCCTCTCATCGTAGCGGCGCTACTCGCCGCCTCCGCCGCCCCCACCATTGCCCAGCAGGCACCACCCGCACCGGTCGCAGTCGATCCAAGGATCGCAACGTTGCGCGATGATGCGCTGGCAAACGACCATTATGCCTGGGATATTACCGAGGGGCTGACGACGGAGGTCGGGCAGCGCTTGGCTGGAACCGAAGCCGAAGCGCGGGCGCGGGACTGGGCAGTTCGAAAATTGACGTCGATGGGATTTGCGAATGTCCGCGTCGATACGTTCAACCTGCCTGTCTGGACACGCGGTTTCGAAAGCGCGGAAATTCTCGCCCCCTTCCCCCAGAAGCTGGTTGTCGCCGCGCTTGGCAACAGTGCCTCGACCGGTCCAGCGGGCGTCACTGGTGAAATTGTCGCCTTCAACTCGATCGACGAGTTGCGGCTGGCGCCCGACTCCGCGGTCAAAGGTAAGATCGTGTTCGTTGATCATCGCATGGCACCGACCCAGGACGGATCCAGTTACGGCCCGGGCGGCACACCGCGCCGGGTCGGGCCGACGATTGCATCGACGAAAGGCGCGATCGCGATCATTGTTCGATCCGCAGGCACCGACCATCATCGCAACCCCCATACCGGCGTTCAGACTTTCCAGAATGGCGCCTCCGCGATTCCGGCGGGCGCACTGTCGGTGCCTGATGCCGAACAATTGGCGCGGATCCTGAAGCGCGGTCGACCGGTCAACATGCGCCTGGTGCTTGTCAGCCAGAAACGGGAGGGCGGCCAGTCCGGCAACGTCATTGCCGAAGTCGTCGGGCGCGACCCTTCCCTTCCGCCGGTCCTGGTCGGCGGTCACCTCGACAGTTGGGATCTTGGCACAGGCGCAATCGACGATGCATCCGGGGTCGGGATTGCCACCGCCGCCGCAAAGCGTGTGATGGATGCAGGACGCCCGCTACGCACGATCAGGATCGTCTGGTTCGGATCTGAGGAAGTTGGCCTGTTCGGTGGGCTCGACTATCAGGCAAAATACGGCAAGCAGCCGCATCATGCCCTGATGGAGAGCGATTTCGGCGCCGATCGAATTTACAAGGTGAACAGCAAATTGGGTGAAGCCCGGCGCGACGAAGCCCGTCACATTGGTGCCGCGTTAGCGCCGCTCGGGATCGTAACCGGCTCGTTCGATGAAGCTGAAGGATCGGACATCGGACCGATGCTTGCCAGTGGCATTCCGGGCGTCGGACTGAGTCAGGACGGCACCAGATATTTCGATTACCATCACACGCCCGACGACACGCTCGACAAGATCGATCCCGTCCAGCTGCGTCAGAATGTCGCCGCTTGGACGGCGACGCTTGCAATCCTTGCCGGACCGATCATGCCTGTGGCGGAGCCAAAACGACGCCCGCAGCGTTAAGGCCAAAATACAACGGAGAATTATCCATGCGACTGATCGCCCTTGCCCCCCTCGCCCTTCTGGCCGGCTGCCAAGTGACCGAAGGCAATAATTCCGTCACCGTCGGCTACAATCAGGACGTTGCCGAGAATGCCGTTGCCGACATCAAGAACGGCGCCGAGGAGGCGGGGTCGGCAATTGTCACTGGCAGCAAGGAGGCCAGCGCGGCCGTCGCGAACGGTGCCGAAGTCGCCAAAGACAAAGTCGAGAATACCGATGTCGACGTCACCGTAACCAATACGAGCGCGAATTAAGAAGTCGTCGACTGCCGCAAGAAAGATTCTCAACGTGCAGTTCGTGGTCGGGGAGACAGGATTCGAACCTGCGACCCTCTGCTCCCAAAGCAGACGCGCTACCAGGCTGCGCCACTCCCCGACTCCGCCAGCCCGCTAGTCGCGAAATTCGCAGGGGGCAAGTGATTTGCTGGTGGGCCCGGCAGGACTCGAACCCGCAACCAAGCCGTTATGAGCGGCCAGCTCTAACCAATTGAGCTACAGGCCCCACCCGCGTGAGGCGCGATAACCGCGTCGGACGTCAACGCCAAGCCCGACGTTGAATTCACTCGGCGACTGTCGGGAGAACTAAGGTCAGCGCATCGCCATCGACCTCCAGCCGACCGCCGGCAAGACCGGCCAGACCATTGAGCAGACGCAAACTGAAACCCAATCCCAAAGCAGTCTCGTCGCTGCCCTCGATCGCATATTCCGGATCGAGCAGTCGGTCGCCGCGCGCCAGTGAAAGTGACGCAGGTCGCGCCATCGAGAGGATGAAGTCCTCGTCGTTGATATTCACAATTCCCGGCAATCGTTCGCCCGCACTGGCTGCGCCTGCGATGGCATCGACGAAGCGCATACCAAGGCGTTCGACAAGGTCGCGGTTTAAACGCCGACCGCCCCCGCCGGGAATGGCGTCGTCAATCTCGATCAACACGCCGCGGCGGACCGCGCGCGAGACCATCATGTCGGTCAATTGTCCGGCCACATCCGAAACCCATGACATCAAGGACGGATCGGCAGGATCCGACTGTGATCGCGCCACGAAGTCGAGGTCTTCCGCAGCTTCGAGCAACAGTCGCGCATTGATCACGATCTGGGCGGCGCGCATGCGATAACGGCGGTGTGCCGGGCCGAAATACTGGCCGTCGATGATTTCGGCAAAGCCGATGATCGCGTTCAGCGGCGTCTTGATCTCGTGGATGATCTCGCGGAGCGTGTCGTGGCCGCTCGGCAAATCCGTCGACGGAATTGCGGACTGGGCGCCGTCGGTCGGCAAGCCGCGACGCGCAACGCCGCGATATCCGACAAAGCGGCCATCGCCGGGTGCGAACGCCGGTGCCCCGCTAATGGTCCATTGCCCACCCAATTCCCCATTCGTTTGCAGTTCGAACAGGCAATTACGAAACGGGGCGCGCACCTTGAATGCGCGTTCGACACAGTCATCGACGCCCTCGTCGGGGTCGGCGTCAGCAATCGAACGGCCAATCAATGGGCCACGCGGCGCGCCTTCGACCCAATCGATTTCTCCACCCGGATTGCACTCCCATCGGAACAGCGCCGGTCCATCGCTTGCCGAACGACGTGGCGGCAGTCGCCGAGCGACGTACGGCTCGGTTTTTACCGTCGCGGCCTCGGGCTGCTCTTTGATCGCTTGTTCATGAGCTTTTGCAACCGGAACTCGCTCGCTGCGCAGACGCTCGATCTTCGCAACCATGTCGCCGATCGACGGGGTCGCGGGAGCATCCGGCTCTTCTTGGGGCGCCGCCGCCAACGCGTGCTCGGGATGCAAGCTGGCGAAGAACGCATTGACCTCGGCAGAGGACTCACGCCGCAACTGCAGCAAGGTTCCATCGTCGAGATCAGCCGCGGCGAACAGCGGAGCGGCGACCGACAATGTGTCTTGCGCGAACAGGATTAACAGGGCTAGCGGGACAGGCGTGCCCGCAATCGATCGCGCTGCGGCTGCGCGTAACGGCTCACGAACCTTGGAACGATCATTGCGCACGATTTCCAATGCCTGCGCCAGCAATTCCCGGTCGCCTTCTCCTTTCGAGCGAGCGATCAGGTCGACGAGTTGACGCCAACGTACGATCCGGTCGTGCGCGGAGCCGACCGGTTGGGACAATACCGTTGCCAGGCGATCATCGAACCGCAACCGTGATTTACTCCATCTTCAATCCGAATGAGTTTACGCAAAGCTTCTAGGTTGATTTGGCTGCGGTGCGGCAGGCGGGAGCGATTAACCATCCCAAATCGGGACGAAAGTCGATGGACAAAAAAAGGAGCGCCGAATTTCTCCGGCGCTCCCTGTTTTTCTGTCAAAATCACCGGATCAGCCGCCGACGTAGATTAACCAATATTTTGCGATTGCCGCCTGGTTTCCCCCAACGGCTACCAGCGCCGTTGCCGCACCCGCCTTGTCGCCCGACCGGGCCAGCGCCATGCCAAGGTGCAAGTTGGCAAGATCGCTGTCACCGCCCTTGGCGAGTGCCGCACGATATTGCGCTGCTGCTTCTGCATAGGCACCGACACCGTAAAGCGCATCGCCAGCGGCAATCATTGCGGCAGGCGTCGCGGCTGCCTTCGCCTGGGCGTCGATTGCGGCGCGCGTCGGCGCTTTAGCCGTCTTCGCCGCGATTTCCTTGAACTGCGTCTTGGTCATGTCGATGTTCGGCGCGCTCGCCGCTTCGGCGAGAACAGCTTTCGCCTCGCTCAACGCACCGATGCCGACCAGCGTGCTCATGTAACCATGATAGTCAGCCTCCCCCTTCAGGCCATTCGCGGCCCGCGCGAGGCGATACATGTCGGCGAGTTGCTGACCGCGCGGCTGGTTGATGCCACGATAAATCGTGACTGCACCGCGCCAGCTTTCCGGCGATGGGTAAGCGCCAGCCCATTCGCGGGCAATGTCATTGGCAGCTGCAAGCTTGCTCTCAAACGCCAGATTTGCCGCAAATTTGTAATTGCCTTCGGCCACCTTGGCGCCACTCGTCTTGCTGGCGAGGAAGCTGCGCTGCATCAGCGCAACCGCGCCCGCCTTGTCGCCCGCTTTTGATTTCTGATCGGCCAGCAACGCAAGCGCCGGCGCGTTGTTTGAATCGAGCGCAATAGCCTTGTCGAATGAAGCGACACCCTCCGCCGTCCGGCCAGCCGCAACGAAACGCTTACCGAGATCGGCGTAGTTCATCGACAGCGTCGAATTGTCACCGGAACCCGATGCAGCCATGAGATCGAGGC
Source organism: uncultured Alphaproteobacteria bacterium (assembly GCA_963784395.1). Classification (GTDB taxonomy): domain Bacteria; phylum Pseudomonadota; class Alphaproteobacteria; order Sphingomonadales; family Sphingomonadaceae; genus Sphingomicrobium. Next base: position 153,118 of record CAWARI010000002.1, read on the forward strand.
CCGTCTTCAGTCCGACGAGGTCATTTGCCGCCAAGCCGGCACGAGCCTGATTCGAACCGATGATGAACTTGTCGTCGGACGTCTTCGCCACCTTCATCGCGGCGGTGACAAGCGCCGGAATGGTCGCGGTTTCTTTCGCATTCACAGCGGTCTGAAGCGCGAGGATTGCCTTTTGCGCCTCCTTCGAAACGGTCAGCTTGCGACCCGTGGTTGAAGTCGCACCATCGTCCTTGGCCTCATCGTCCATCTGCGGCTTGGCGCCTTTGACCGCCTGCTTGTTCGAGGAACTGCCGCCGACGGGCATCCTCTGGGCGGTCGCCGGGGTTGCGATCGCGATGATCGCAGTGGCAAGCGCAAGTTTGCTCAAATAGTTCATGAAGAAGCTCCTCTCCACCGCACGGCTGCGCGATGTCATTTTTTTATTTGATGGCCGGGAATAGACCGGGATTGAAAGACTGCCAAGTGATGGCTTTCGGCGACTGAACGCCGATTGAACAATGCGGAAACTCAATGACTTAACGAGAGCCTTCGCTTTCGCCAAGGACGCGCGCCTGCGCACGCTCGCATACGTGCGCGGGGTGGCGCTGGGCTGTCGCATCGGCTAGCGAGTGCATGGGGGACCCGGTGTCGTGTACGACACCCGATTCCCGCAATGTGCCACTTGAACAGCTACGACAGGATTTGCCTTGGCTACCCAGCCTCCAGCCGACGACCAGACCCCGCACAACCACGGGCATATCGCACCCATCTCCATCGTCGACGAGATGAAGACCAGCTATCTCGATTATGCGATGAGCGTCATCGTTAGTCGCGCGCTGCCTGACGTTCGTGACGGGTTGAAGCCCGTTCATCGGCGCATTCTCTATGCCTGCCAGGAAGCAGGCTATGTCGCGGGTCGCCCCTATCGCAAGTCCAGCCGCATCGTCGGTGACGTCATGGGTAAATATCATCCGCATGGCGACAGCGCGATCTACGACGCGCTCGCCCGGATGACGCAGGACTGGTCGATGCGCGTCCCGCTGATCGATGGTCAGGGCAATTTCGGATCGATGGATCCCGATCCGCCCGCCGCTATGCGTTACACCGAGGCGCGTCTCGCCAAAGTCGCAAACTTCCTTCTCGGCGATATCGACAAGGATACGGTCAACTTCACTCCGAATTACGATGCCAGCGAGAGCGAACCGCAGGTGCTCCCTGCCCGCTTCCCAAACCTGCTGGTGAACGGCGCTGGCGGTATCGCCGTCGGCATGGCGACCAACATTCCGCCGCACAACCTCGGCGAAGTGCTGGCCGCTTGCCACGCGTACATCGAGGACCCTGCAATCACCGTTGAAGGGTTGATGGAACATGTGAAGGGCCCGGACTTCCCGACGGCCCCGCTCATCCTCGGCACGTCGGGCATTCGCAGCGCATACACCACGGGTCGCGGATCGATTATGATGCGCAGCCGCGCGCATGTCGAAGAAGGCCGCAATGATCGCAAGTCGATCGTGTTGACCGCCATCCCATACCAAGTCGGCAAGAACGGGCTGGTCGAAAAGATCGCTGAAGCCGCCAAGGAAAAGCGGATCGAGGGAGTTTCGGACATCCGTGACGAATCGAGCCGTCTCGGCGTTCGGATTGTCATCGAACTGAAGCGCGATGCCACGCCGGAAGTCGTCCTCAATCAATTGTGGCGGCACACGCCGGCGCAGAGCTCCTTCCCAGCGAATATGCTCGCGATTCGCGGCGGCAAGCCGGAAACGCTGACTCTTCGCGACATCATCGAAAGCTTCGTGAAGTTCCGCGAGGAAGTAATCACCCGCCGATCGAAGTTCGAGCTGTTCAAGGCGCGCGAACGGGCGCATCTGTTGCTTGGCTTGGTTGTTGCGGTCACCAACCTCGACGAAGTCGTCAAGATGATCCGGGGCTCGGGCACGCCTGCCGAAGCGCGCGAGAAACTGCTGTCCCGCGACTGGGACGGCGAGCAGATCCGTCCGTACATCCGCCTCGTCGAGGCGGTCGAACCGCAGGCCGCGGGAACCGTCTATCGCCTCAGCGAAGCCCAGGTGAAGGCGATACTCGAGCTTCGCCTGCATCGCCTCACCCAATTGGGCCGCGACGAAATCGGCGAGGAATTGGAAGGGCTTGCCAAGACTATTGGAGAATTACTCGAAATTCTCGGCAATCGCGCACGCCTCTATGAAGTGATGCGCGAAGAATTTCGTCAGGTCGAAGCCGAATTCGCGACGCCGCGCGTCGCCGAACTCGCGCCCGCTGCCGACGGAATCGAGGACGAGGATCTGATCGAGGTCGAGGACATGGTCGTAACCGTGACGATGACCGGCTACCTCAAACGCACCCCGCTTGCGCTGTTCCGCGAGCAGAAACGCGGCGGCAAGGGTCGCAGCGGCATGAGCACCAAGGACGAGGATATCGTCACCGAATTGTTCGTGACCTCAACCCACAATCCGGTGCTGTTTTTCACCAACGTTGGACGCGTCTATCGCATGAAGGTCTGGCGCCTGCCTGAGGGCGGTCCGACCGCCAAGGGTCGCCCGATGGTCAATATCCTTCCGCTCGCAGCGGGCGAAACCGTCACGACAGTTCTTCCGCTTCCCCAGGACGAGGAGGAATGGAAGAACCTGCACCTGATGTTCGCCACCGCCAAGGGCACAGTGCGACGCAACAGCATGGACGCGTTCACCAACATCCCGTCGAACGGGAAAATCGCGATGAAGTTCGGCAACGCCGACGAGGGCGACAGCGAAGACAGCGACGAACAAAATCTCGATAGGCTGATCGGCGTTGATCTGTTGACCGAGGATGACGACGTCCTGCTTGCAACGCGCAACGGCAAGGCGATCCGCTTCGAATCGACCGTTGTTCGCGAATTCCAGAGCCGCGCGTCGATGGGCGTTCGCGGGGTTCGCCTGATCGGCGATGACGAAGTGATCTCGATGTCAATCCTGCGCCGTGGCGGCAATTCGCCTGAGGATCGGGAAGCCTATCTGAAGTCGCCGCGTTGGCGGGACAATGATAGTGCCGATGGCCTGACCCCCGATCGTTATGCCGAAATGGCCGACAAGGAGCAGTTCTTGCTGACCGTCACCGAAAACGGCTACGGGAAGCGGACGAGCACATACGAATATCGCCGCACCAATCGCGGCGGTCAGGGCATCATCAATATCGTCACGTCCGAACGCAATGGCGGCGTCGTCGCCAGTTTCCCGGTGACGCCCGGCGAATCGCTGATGCTGGTCACCGATCAGGGTAAGATGATCCGAACGACCGTTGCCGACATTCGTATTACGGGTCGCAATACCCAGGGCGTAACGGTCTTCAACGTCGGCAAGAATGAACGCGTCGTCTCGGTCGCCAAGATCGAGGAGTCCGACGAAGAAGAGATCGAACTGGAAGGCGGCGAAGACCGCGCAGCCTTGCCTGATGCGACCGTCGGAGAAGATCTCGCGGCCGGTCCGCAAGACGGCGAGTAAAAAAGCGGAACGGGCGCGATCTGCGCTTCGTTAACTGAGTATCAGTCAACGCGAAAAAGGAGACCGCATATGCCCCTCGCCAACAACGCCCTCGTTCTCGTCACGGATGGGCGCAAGATGCTGTTCCTGCGCAACGAAGGCGATCAGAACCAGATCGACTTGCGTGTCGAGCGGCACCGCGAACGCGACGATGCGCCGGACCGCGACTTGGGCACGGATACGGCGGGGCGTGTTTTCCAGTCGGGAACGACGGGTCGTTCGGCGTATGAGGAAACCGATTTCCACCAACTCGAGGAAGATCGCTGGGCGCACGAAGCCGCCGAAGCCATCAACAAGCGCGCACTCTCGAACGACTTCGATGCCCTTGCGATCGTCGCCCCTCCCAAGACGCTCGGCGAACTCCGCAAGAAATTGCACAAGGAAGCTGCGAAGCGGGTCGTGGTCGAAATCGACAAGGAAATGACCGGACATCCGATCGAAGACATCGAAAAATTGATCGTCAATTCGACCAAGGCGGACGAACTGACCGACGTATAAGACTGGCCGTGAAGGGCCGCTGCCGTTAAGCGGCGGCCCTTATGAACGATCTGAAAAATCACGACATCCACGTTATTGGCGGCGGGCTCGCCGGTTCGGAAGCCGCATGGCAACTCGCCAACGCCGGCTTGAAGGTCCGACTCAGCGAAATGCGCGGCGGCGGCGACAGGACGCCGGCACACGAGAGCGACCGGCTCGCAGAGATGGTTTGCTCCAACTCCTTCCGATCCGACGATGCCGAGAACAATGCGGTGGGCCTGATCCACCAGGAAATGCGTACGCTCGACAGCCTGATTATGGCCTGCGCCGAAGTGCACCGCGTTCCCGCCGGCTCCGCACTTGCGGTCGATCGCGAGGCGTTTTCCAATGAGGTCACCAAGCGCCTCATGGCGCACCCGAATATCGATGTCGTCCGGGAACGGGTCGACGAACTTCCGACGGACGTGTTGACTATCGTCGCGACCGGTCCGCTGACGGCGCCCAGCCTCGCCAACGCAATTGCCGACATGACTGGGACGGGAGCCCTCGCCTTTTTCGATGCGATCGCGCCAATTGTGCACCGCGACAGCATCGACATGTCTGTATGCTGGTTCCAGTCACGCTGGGACAAGGATCCGATCGGTTCCGGTGGCAAGGACTACATCAATTGCCCGATGGACAAGGCGCAGTATGACAGGTTCATCGCCGCCCTCAATGAAGGCGAAAAAACCGAATTCAAGGACTGGGAAAAGGACACGCCTTATTTCGAAGGGTGCATGCCCATCGAAGTCATGGCAGCGCGAGGACCGGAAACGCTTCGCTTCGGACCGATGAAGGGCGTTGGCCTTGACGATCCACGAACCGGTCGCTGGCCACATGCGGTGGTCCAACTTCGCCAGGACAATGCGCTCGGCACCCTGTGGAATATCGTCGGGTTTCAAACGAAGCTCAAGCATGCCGAACAGGTTCGTATCTTCAGGACGATCCCAGGATTGGAAAATGCCGAATTCGCGCGACTTGGCGGCATTCACCGCAACAGTTTCATCAAATCACCAATCCTTCTCGATGGCGAACTTCGTCTGAAGGCATTGCCCAACGTCCGGTTCGCCGGACAGATCACGGGTTGCGAAGGTTACGTCGAAAGCGCCGCGATCGGCATGCTCGCGGCACGCTTCGCTGCTGCCGAAAAGCACGGCGAAAAGCTGTCGCCGCCACCCGTCGAAACGGCATTGGGCGCGTTGTTGCACCACATCACCGGCGGCGCGGAGGCGGACACCTACCAGCCGATGAACATCAACTTCGGTTTGATGCCGCCGATCGAGGGACCGAAGGTCAAGAAAGCGAACCGCAAGAAACTTTACACCGAGCGTGCGCGTGCGGCGCTGAAGGACTGGATCGACCAGACCGAAAGCGTCTCCGCCTAGCTGCGGCTGCAGGCGGGTTTCTTCGCCTTCGGTGTCGGTGCGGTCGTTGCATATTCGACCGCGGTCAGAGAATCCTTCTTGTCCGCGTCGGCGAACTTATCGATCGTCTTGACCACCCATTGCTCGAAACTCAGCTTGCGTCGCCGTTCACGTCCAGCTTGGCGAAGGGCTTTCGGAGCGGCTCGACCAGTTCGGCAAACGTGATCCTGCCGTCATCATTCTTGTCGGCGCGCGCGAAGCGTTTTTGCTCCTTCGTTTCCGGATCGGCAGACGGCGCGTCGGGAATCGCTGGGAGTGACTGTCCGGCAGACGTTGCCGCCAGAATCGGTGGCGGCACTGCGTTGAACGTCTCCGGTTGCCGGGCACGACCCTGCCAGATCAGGAACGCACCGATGCGCATCAGGAATGCGGGGCAGCGCCGACGAAAAACGGCCTATCACAAAATTCCGAGGCCTAAATCGATCCGGCAACACCGACGCTACGGAGGATGGACGCGTTAGGCAATCGTCCCAAACATTCGGTGCGACAGAAGCGCAATCGCGCGACCCGGGGTTGCTTCCGGCTCGATTTGGGAGCCAATCCTAAGGTCTCTCGCCGCAAGGCGAGCCAATGACGTCAGTGGACGTAGCGATCGGGTAAAACGGTGATCGGCAAGTGGGCCAGTTCCGCAATCCGGCGGATAGGCCATGAAGCCCAATCGGGCCGCCCTGCTGAATGCGTATAACTTCCCCGCATCAGGCAGAAGCTTGTCGGTCGCACCCAGTATTTTCGAAGCACATTCAAACAGCGTCGCGCCGCCAGCGCCGACCCGGTCGGCATCAGGATTCTCTTCGAGGAGCGCGACATAGCCGTCTTCGATACCCGCTATTTGCTTGCCCGAAATGCCGCGTGGCAGGAGTTCGGTCGCGACGGTCTGCAATCGCGGCTCCGGCGGTGCGGGATGAGTGTCGAGTCGCTCCAGCGCTTCGCGCCACCACGCCAGTCGGATAGCGCCGAGGGTCGGTTCGCTCGACGTCGCGACGACATCGGCGAAGGCCCCATAAATCGCCATGAGCGCGTCAAACGCGGGGCGGAGTTGAAGCGGCCAATAAAGCCGGACCAAGGCAAGGTCGCCCTCGCCCGCTGTCCCGATCGACTTAACGATAGCAGACTGCCCTGGCGGCCTTCACGACGTCGTCCGGCTTGATCAGCGCGAGCTTCTCGAGATTGGCGGCATAAGGCAGTGGCACGTCTTCGTCGGTCACGCGCATGACCGGCGCGTCGAGATCGTCGAAGCCCTCTTCCATGCATATGGCCATGATCTCGGACGAGATCGAACAGGTCGGCCAGCCTTCTTCGACCACGACGACGCGGTTGGTCTTCGTCAGCGAGGTCAGGACGGCCTGCTTGTCGAGCGGTCGCAACGTGCGAAGGTCGATCACCTCGGCGTCGATGCCCTCGCCTGCAAGCGTCTCAGCAGCCTGCAAGGAAACGCCGACACCAATCGAATAGCTGACGATGGTGACGTCAGCACCTTCGCGCATGATCCGCGCCTTGCCGATCGGAAGGACGTAATCATCGACATCGGGGACGCCGAAGCTCTGGCCGTAGAGAAGTTCATTCTCCAGGAAAACGACGGGATCGTCGCTGAGGATCGCAGCCTTCAGCAATCCCTTGGCATCGGCCGCGTCGTACGGGCAAATGACCACCAGGCCCGGCACGCTGGCGTACCATGGGCCGTAATTCTGGCTGTGCTGAGCCCCGACGCGGCTGGCCGCACCGTTGGGACCGCGGAAGACGATCGGACAGCGCATCTGTCCGCCCGACATGTAATTGGTCTTGGCGGCCGAATTGATGATGTGGTCGATCGCCTGCATCGCGAAGTTGAAAGTCATGAATTCGATGACCGGGCGAAGGCCGCCCATCGCCGCGCCCGAGCCGAGCCCGGCAAAACCATATTCGGTGATCGGCGTATCGACGACGCGCTTCGGTCCGAATTCGTCGAGAAGGCCCTGCGTTACCTTGTAGGCACCCTGATACTGCGCGACTTCTTCGCCCATCACGAAGACCCGTTCATCCTTGCGCATCTCCTCTGCCATTGCATCGCGCAGGGCCTCGCGGACGGTGGTCGAAGTCACGCTGGTGCCGGCAGGAACGTCGGTGGCCGTCATCGTCGGTTGCTTGCTAACGGGTTTGGGCGCCGCGACCTCTTCCGAGGGAGCAGGCGGCGTCGGCTCGGTCTGCTGACTTGCCGGTTCCGGTGCAGGCGCGCTCTCATCTGCGTCACCGCCGATCATCGCGATGACCGTGCCGACCTTGACTCCGTCAGTGCCTTCGGGGACCAGGATCTTCGAGATCGTTCCTTCATCGACAGCTTCGAATTCCATCGTTGCCTTGTCGGTTTCGATCTCCGCCAGAATGTCGCCCGACGACACGTTGTCGCCTTCCTTGACGAGCCATTTGGCAAGCGTCCCTTCTTCCATCGTCGGTGACAATGCCGGCATCTTCAGCTCGACGCCCATCAGTAGCTCTCCACCAAAACGTCGGTGTACAATTCTGCCGCCTCAGGCTCAGGCGCATCCTCAGCAAATTTCGCAGCATCGACCACGATCGATTTGATTTCCTTATCGATTGCCTTGAGGTCTTCTTCCGTCACGCCAAGCTTGCCAAGTTCCTGCGCGGCATGCTCGATCGGGTCGCGCTGCTCGCGGTAAGACTGCACTTCTTCCCGGCTTCGGTATTTGGCGGGATCGCTCATCGAGTGGCCTCGATAGCGGTAGGTGAGCAATTCGAGAATGATCGGGCCCTTGCCTGCCTGCGTCCATGCCATTGCTTCTTCGGCGGCAGCGCGAACGGCCAGTACGTCCATTCCGTCGACCTGAATTCCGGGGATCTGGAAGCTTTCGCCGCGCTTGTAGAAATCAGGCTCCGACGCCGAGCGCTCGACGCTGGTGCCCATCGCGTAATGATTGTTCTCGATGGCGTAGATTACCGGCAGGTCCCACAAACGCGCCATGTTGAAGCTTTCGTAAACCTGGCCCTGGTTCGCGGCTCCGTCGCCGAAATAGGCCAAGCAAGTACCGCCGTCTCCGCTATACTGATGCTTGAAGGCAAGGCCGGTCCCTAGGCTGACCTGTGCGCCGACGATGCCGTGACCGCCGTAAAAGCCATGTTTGACACTGAACATGTGCATCGATCCGCCCTTGCCCTTCGAAATGCCGGCTGCACGACCCGTCAGTTCCGCCATGATGACGTTCGGATCGATCCCGTAAGCGAGCATGTGGCCGTGGTCGCGGTATCCAGTGATAACGCTGTCGCGACCGACCTTCATCGCACTCTGCAGGCCGACGGCGACCGCTTCCTGCCCGATGTAGAGGTGGCAGAAACCACCGATCAGGCCGAGGCCATAAAGTTGGCCCGCGCGTTCCTCGAAACGACGAATCAAAAGCATCTGCTTGTAGAAATCGAGCAGCTCTTCCTTGGACGCCTTGTAGCGCCCCGGCTGCTTGGGTCGCTCGCGGTTCGGCCGACCGGCCGATGCGGGCGCGGCATCACTCTTGAGGGCGCGTTTTGCCACGAAGCTCTCCGTCTAACACTGGTTGCGGCCCTATAGGGTGGGCATGGTGGCAAGGGCAATGCCGTAGCGTCAACAGTCGCCAAATTGGCGATGAGTGGCCATTATTCGAAGGGGATGATCACTTCATCAGGTCGGATGAGACCAAGATCCTTGCGGATCATCTCTTCGCCCAGATCAGGATCGGCCTTTTTGGGGTCGAGCAGAACCGAACGATGGCGAAGCGCAGCGCGGCGATCCTCGAGTTGGGCGAGCTCGACTTTGCGCTGTTCGAAATCCTTGTGATAGCCGCCCCACGCAAGCAGGCCGTTGGGCCCGGCGACCGCATGGCCGCCAAACGTCCCAATGACGATCATCGCCAGCGCAGGCCATGCCGCGCGGCGGATCAGTCCCAAGCTTTTGGTGGCCCCTCCCATAAAGAGACAGAATCAGATTCGCGTAACGGAATCAAGCGCTTTCGGAGGTTTATGAAAATTTCAGCGCCGAATGGCCCGCATAGCGCGCCGCAGCGCCCAATTCTTCTTCGATCCGGAGTAGTTGGTTGTACTTGGCGGTCCGGTCCGACCGGGCGAGGCTGCCAGTCTTGATCTGACCGCACGACAAGGCAACCGCGAGATCGGCGATCGTCGAATCCTCGGTTTCGCCGCTTCGATGGCTCATGACGGCGGTGTATCCGCTGGTCTGCGCAAGGCGAACCGCGTTGACGGTCTCGGTCAGCGTTCCAATCTGGTTGACCTTGATCAGGATCGAGTTGGCGATGCCGTCCTCGATGCCTTGGGCCAGGCGGACTTCATTGGTGACGAAAAGATCGTCGCCGACCAGCTGGACGCGATTGCCGAGCAGGTCGGTCAGTGCTTTCCAGCCCGTCATATCGTCTTCGCCCATACCGTCTTCGATCGATGCGATCGGATAGGCATCGGCAAGCTCGCCGAGATAAGCGGCCATGTCGTCCGGCGATAGCGACCGCCCCTCCCCTTCGAGTACGTAAGCGCCACCCTTGAAAAATTCGGTTGATGCACAATCCAGCGCGATAAGGACATCATCGCCGAGCTTGTAGCCTGCCGCCGTCGTCGCTTCACCAATTACGTCAAGCGCTTCGCGCGCCGAGCGAAGGTTCGGCGCGAAGCCGCCCTCATCACCGACCGCGGTCGACAGGCCCTTGGCATAGAGGTTGGCCTTGAGCGCATGGAAAATTTCCGCACCGCAGCGTAGCGCTTCGGAGAAATCAGGCGCACCCACTGGCATCACCATGAATTCCTGAAAATCGATCGGATTGTCAGCATGCGCGCCCCCGTTGATGATATTCATCATCGGCACCGGAAGCAGGGTTGCGCCAATTCCGCCGACATAACGGTAGAGCGGAAGGCTGCGCGCTTCAGCCGCCGCCCGGGCGACTGCCAGGCTGACGCCAAGGATCGCATTGGCGCCGAGCTTTCCCTTGTTAGCGGTGCCATCCAGATCGATCATCAACGCGTCGATCTCGGCCTGATCCTCCGCCTCGAAACCTAGAATTTCGTCGGCGATCGGCCCATTAACCGCGGCAACTGCCTTCGAAACGCCCTTTCCGCCCCAGCGAGACGTGTCTCCGTCGCGCATTTCCACGGCCTCGTGAGCACCGGTAGATGCACCGGAGGGCACCGCCGCGCGGCCCATCGAACCATCGTCGAGCGTGACGTCAACCTCGACCGTGGGGTTGCCCCGGCTGTCGAGAATCTGACGGGCGTGAATATCGACGATCGCTGTCATGGGCTCATCTTCCATGGAAAGTGGGGTTGGCGGGCTCTATATAGGTCGGACGGGCGGGCGCAATATTGCAACTGAAGTCCGGAACGTTGCGGGCCGCGGGATTGTTGATCGGGAAAGACAAGGAGAATGACGATGACGGAACAGAAAGACACGCTTCCCGAAGGAACCGACCATATCGTGTCGGGCGCAGCCGTAACTAGCGAGAATGAGGAGCAACTGATCGTGCGTGAACCAACTGCCCGCGACAAGATGATCGGCAAGGTCAAGGAAGGCTCAAACAAGCTGGCCGACCAAGCTGCTGACAAGACCCGTGGCTTTGTCGGCCAGGGACTGGAGCGCTCGAGCGAAGCGCTCGCCAATGTTTCGAAGCTGGTGGGCGATACCGCCGACGGGCTCGATGATCGGCTTGGCGCCGAATATGGCGATTATGCCCGCAAGGCCGCGACGGCCATCGAGGATGCCGCGAACAAGCTGGCAAGCAAGAACCCCGACGAACTTATCGACGACACGCGCGAATTCGTGCGCAAGAGTCCCGGCGTTGCCTTGGCTGGCGCGGCAATCGTCGGTTTCGCAATCGCTCGGTTGGTCAAGACCGGTCTGGACAGCGGCAAGACGAAGGCCTGAGATCGGGCGCAGGGGGCATGATGGTGGAAGAAGACGGCTCGATCAGGGCGTTGGTCGGAAGGCTGATCGATGACGGCAAGGCATACGCCAAGGCGGAAATCGATCTGGTCAGGTTGCGCGTGGAGGGTGAAGTGGTCGGCTACCGCCGCGCCGCCATCCTTGCGGGCATCGGAATAGTCTTCGGGATGGCAGCTATCGTCTGCCTCTGTCTCACCATCGTACTCGCGCTGGCCGACGCGCTCGGCCCCTTGCTTGGAGGATTGTTGGCAACCGCATCGGTCGGTGCGGTGGCCGGACTGCTGATCTTCCTGGGCTATCGGAGCATCGAGAAAAACGATGGATGAGTTGCGTGTAGTCGAAGCAGAGGCCGAGGTCGATCGGACACGCGCCCGCCTGCTGGAAACCATCGGTGAGTTTGCCGATCGTCTCGAGCCCCGGAAAATCCTGAACGAAATGTGGGACAGCGCCAAGGAGAAGAGTGCTGGTATCGCCGGAGAAGCGGTGGACGCAGTAAAGAACCGTCCCGTTGCAGCAACGGGGATCGTGGCGGCCCTGACAATGTTCTTCGCAAGGGAACCGATCAAGCAGGGAATCGTCAACATCTATGACGCCATGACGTCAGGATCAGATGAAGAGCCCGAAGCGGTCAGACCCACAGTCAAGAAACCGGTCGCTCCCAGAAAATCTCGATCCCGGCAGACGCACACGACGGAGAAGACAAAATGACCAAGAAAAACGACAAGAGCCCGAGCCTTCGCGATCGTGCTGAAGATGCCATCGAAAGCACCCGCGAACGCGCAATCGAAACCTATGACAGCGCGCGGTCGACCGCGCGCAAAGCGAGCCGCGACGCCGGCGAACAGATAGGCGAAGCTCCGCTAATCGCGCTTGGGGGCGGGCTTGCACTAGGTGCGTTGATTGCCGCTTTCCTGCCGACGTCGAAGAAAGAGAAAGAGTTGCTTGGACCGGTTACCGACCGGATCAAGGAAAGTGCGGCCGGTGCGGCCGGTGCGGCGCGCGACGCCGGTACGGCACGGCTCGGCGAACTTGGCCTGACCAAGACGAAAGGCAGCGATGTCATGCGCCAGGTGATCGACGGCGCGCTCGATGCGTTGAAAACTTCCGCCAAGGCCGCCGCCACGTCCGTCAAAGGCGAATGAAAACTCTGTTCATGGGCGGTTCGCAAAATGCATTTTTGATGCTAGCGGGCCGCGCATGAGCAAGCTTCACCTAGTATTCGGCGGGCGGGTCAAGGATCCGCGCGGCCTGGAATTCACCGATCTCGAGAAAATCGATCTGGTCGGCATCTACAACAATTACGCCGACGCCGAAGAGGCGTGGCGCGCATCAGCGCAGCGTACGGTCGACGATGCAGAGATGAAATATGTCGTCGTCCATCTGCACCGGCTGCTCGAGCCGGAGTCGCAGGGCTAAGCGAGAAGCGGCAACGCCGCCCTCTCCCGGTCAGATGAATTCGATTTCGGCGATCCCGTAGTAACGTTCGCCGGCAGGCGTCGTCACTTCCACGTCCTCGCCCTTCTGGCGGCCGATCAGTGCGCGGCCAAGAGGCGAGTTGTAGCTGATCCGACCAACCTTGGCGTCTGCTTCCTGTTGACCGACCAGCTGGTAACGTAGCTTCTTGCCTTCTTCGTCGAGCAAGGTGACGGTGGCGCCAAAGATGACCTTGTCGCCAGACAAGGTCGTCGGATCGATGACCAGGGCGCGGCTCAGCCGGTCCTCGATGTCACCGATATAGGCTTCAACCTGACCTTGGCGTTCCTTTGCCGCATGATATTCGGCATTTTCGCTCAAATCACCGTGCGCGCGCGCTTCCTCGATCGCGTCCACGATCTGCGGACGCTCGGCTTTGAGCCTCTTGAGCTCCGCTTCGAGCAGCCGGAAGCCATCGATCAGCATCGGCACTTTTTCGCTCGCCATGGTCAAAACCCCTTGTCATTCGGCACTTCGCGGTTGTGCCCCTCCTTGACGGGAGGGGCGAAATTGTCGCGCCAGTGTCGGGAAAATCAGTGTGTGATGGCAGAATAATAGGACTGCAGCGACCGGACTTCAAGTTGGTGACCACGCAGCGCTTTGATCGCGTTAGCGACAGCGATGCTTGCCGGGGCAGTTGTAAAGTAGGGAACCTTGGCTTTTAGCGCCGTTGTTCGGATCGAAAAACTGTCCTTCAACGACTGCCAACCCTCGGTAGTATTAAAAACCAGCTGCACCCCGCCATCGGTAATCCGATCGACAATATGCGGCCGACCCTGCGCGACCTTGTTAATCCGCTCCACGGGCAAGCCGCTGTCCTCAAGAAAACTCGCGGTGCCGCTGGTCGCAATGATGTTGAAGCCGAGATCGACCATCGCGCGGGCTGCAATGAGGATGTTGGGCTTGTCGCTGTCCTTGACCGAGATGAACACGGTGCCGGCATCAGGCAAGAAGACCCCGCCGCCGATCTGGGACTTGGCGAATGCTATGTCGAAATTGCAATCGATTCCCATGACTTCGCCAGTGCTCTTCATCTCCGGTGAGAGAACGGGATCGGTGCCAGGGAAGCGGGCGAATGGGAACACACTTTCCTTGACGGCGACATAGTCGATGTCGCGGTCAATGGACGGCAAGTCGGCCAGTTTCTCGCCCGCCATGACTCGGCTTGCGATCTTGGCGACGGGCACGCCGATCGCCTTGGCGACGAACGGGACGGTGCGGCTGGCGCGCGGATTAACCTCGATCAGATAGACCTCGCCATCCTTTATGGCGAACTGGATGTTCATCAGGCCCTTCACCTCAAGCGCGAGGGCGAGCGCTTTGGTCTGCCGTTCGATCTCGGCGATGACTTCGGGCGCGAGACTATAGGGCGGGATCGAGCAGGCGCTGTCCCCCGAATGGACGCCGGCTTCCTCGATGTGCTGTAGGATACCGGCGACGGTCACCGCCTCCCCGTCCCCGATCGCGTCGACATCGACCTCGATCGCGTCGCGTAGGTAGCGATCGATCAGAACCGGGGAGTTTCCAGAGACTTCCACCGCAGTCGCTATATAATGTTCGAGCTGGGCCGGACCGTCGACAACTTCCATTGCACGTCCGCCAAGGACGTAGCTGGGGCGCAGGAGGACGGGATAGCCAATCCGTTCGGCGACGTGGAGCGCTTCCTCGCGGCTTCGAGCGATGCCGTTTTCGGGCTGTTTGAGACCCAGCTTATCGACTAGCTTGGCGAAGCGTTCGCGGTCTTCGGCGAGGTCGATGCTGTCGGGACTGGTGCCCAGAATCGGGATGCCCGCATCCTGGAGCGCTTCGGCAAGCTTGAGAGGAGTCTGACCGCCCAACTGGACGATGACGCCCTTCAACGTGCCTTTCTCGGCCTCACGGAAAAGGATTTCGAGGACGTCTTCTTCGGTTAGCGGTTCGAAATAGAGGCGATCGGAAGTCTCCGGATCGGTCGAGACCGTCTCCGGATTGCAGTTGATCATGATCGTCTCGTAGCCCGCCTCTTTCAAGGCGAAGCTGGCGTGGCAGCAGCAATAATCGAATTCGATGCCCTGCCCGATGCGATTGGGGCCGCCGCCGAGAATGACGATCTTGGTACGCTCTGAAATGTCGGCCTCATCCTCGGGCTCGCCGAACGTCGGGGCCTCGTAGGTCGAATAGAGATAGGGTGTGGCGGAATCGAATTCGGCGGCGCAGCTGTCGATCCGCTTGAATACCGGACGCACGCCCAGCTTGTGGCGACGCGTGCGGACTTCGGCAGCGGTCACGCCGCCGGTCATCGCTTTCAATGCGTCATGGACGATGCCGGACCCGTATGCCGCAGCTTCCGAGGCACCGCGCTCGACACCGGCCGAGCGCAGCGAGAGCTGGGCGAGCCGGGCGTCGGAGAAGCCCATCGATTTCAGGCGGCGAAGTCCGTCGGCATCGGCAGGCAGTCCCTCGGCGCGGACCTGTTCTTCGGCACCGACGATTTCGGCGAGACGTTCAAGGAACCAGGGATCGAAGCCCGACAGTTCGTGGATGCGCTGGACTGTGAAGCCCTGCCGAAGCGCTTCGGCAGCAACGAGCAGGCGGTCGGGCGTTGCTCGGCCGAGCGCATTTTCGATCACGGTCGGATCGGCATCTTCGAGTTCGCGGACGCGGTCGAGACCGCACAGGCCGGTTTCGAGGCCGCGAAGCGCCTTTTGCAGGCTTTCGGGGAAGCTGCGACCGATCGCCATGACTTCGCCAACCGACTTCATCGCGGTCGAGAGGAGATTCTCGGCGCCCTTGAACTTTTCGAATGCGAAGCGCGGGATTTTGGTGACGACATAATCGATCGTCGGTTCGAATGATGCCGGGGTCGCCCCGCCGGTAATGTCGTTGGCGATTTCGTCGAGCGTATAGCCGACCGCCAGCTTGGCTGCGACCTTGGCAATCGGGAAGCCGGTCGCTTTCGACGCAAGCGCCGAGGAACGCGACACCCGCGGGTTCATTTCGATCACAATCATCCGGCCGTCTTTCGGATTGACCGCGAACTGGACGTTCGATCCGCCGGTCTCGACGCCGATTTCGCGAAGTACGGCGATGCTTGCCGAGCGCATCCGCTGATATTCCTTGTCGGTCAGCGTCATGGCCGGGGCAACGGTGATGCTGTCGCCGGTATGGACGCCCATCGGATCGACATTTTCGATGCTGCAGATGATGATGCAATTGTCCGCACGGTCGCGGACCACCTCCATCTCATACTCCTTCCAGCCGACGAGACTTTCGTCGATCAGAACCTCGGTGGTCGGCGAGGCTTCCAGGCCGGAGCGGACGAAATGCTCATATTCGTCGCGGTTATAGGCGATCCCGCCCCCGGTCCCGCCGAGCGTGAAGCTGGGCCGGATAACTGCGGGCAGCCCGACATCGGCGAGCGCGGCGGCGGCTTCGTCCCAGCTGTGGATGATGGCCGAGCGCGGGCTTTCCAGCCCGATGCGGTCCATCGCGTCGCGGAAAAGCTGGCGATTCTCGGCCTTTTCGATCGCTTCGGCATTGGCGCCGATCAGCTCGACCCCGAGCCGTTCAAGCGTGCCGTCCTTGGCAAGCGCAAGCGCGGTGTTGAGTGCGGTCTGGCCGCCCATCGTCGGAAGCAGCGCATCGGGCCGTTCCTTTTCGATGATCCGGGTGACGATTTCGGGCGTGATCGGTTCGATATAGGTGGCGTCGGACAGATCGGGATCGGTCATGATCGTCGCCGGATTGCTGTTCACGACGATGACGCGGTAGCCCTCCGCCTTCAGCGCCTTGAGCGCCTGCGATCCAGAATAATCGAACTCCGCCGCCTGGCCGATGACGATCGGCCCGGCGCCGATCACGAGGATGGAGGATATGTCGGTGCGTTTGGGCATCTTATCGCATCATCCCAACGAATTTTTGAAAGAGATAGAAGCTGTCCGTCGGCCCCGGGCTTGCCTCGGGATGATATTGGACGCTGAAGGCGGGCTTGTCGGTCAGTTCGATGCCGCAATTGCTGTCGTCGAACAGGCTGACGTGGGTTTCGCGCACGTTGGCGGGCAGTCCGCCGCGCTCGACGGCGAAGCCGTGATTCATGCTAGTGATTTCGACCTGTCCGCTGTCAATCCGCTTGACCGGATGGTTGGCGCCGCGGTGGCCCTGAAACATCTTGGCGGTCTTTCCGCCGACCGCAAGCGCAAGCAATTGGTGGCCAAGGCAGATGCCGAACAGCGGTTTTGCAGTCTCCAGCATCTGGCGGATCACCGGGATGGCATATTCGCCGGTCGCGGCGGGATCGCCGGGGCCGTTGGAGAGGAAGAAGCCGTCGGGCTTCTGCGCCATGATCTCCTCGAAGCTCGCAGTGGCGGGGAGAACGGTCACGCGCGCCCCAGCCTCGACCAGATTGCGGAAGATGTTGCGCTTGGCCCCGTAATCGATGGCGACGACGTGCGGCGCGGCCGGGTCCGCCGAATCGAGCCGGTAGCCCTTGGCCATGTCCCACCCGCCGTCGCTCCAATGGAACAATCGATCGGCGGACACCTCCTTGGCGAGGTCCATGCCTTCGAGGCCGGGCCAGTCGGCGGCGAGCTTCTGCAGCGTGTCGAGATCAAATTCGCCCTTGGCATCGTGCGCGATGGCGATGGTTGGGGGACCCTCGCGGCGGACGAGGCGGGTGAGTGCGCGCGTGTCTACGCCCGAAATGCCGATCCGGCCGGTGGCGGCCATCCAACTCGGGAAATCCTGGGTCGAGCGGTAATTGGACGGGCTGGTCACCGGTTCGCGGACGATGGCGCCGACGGCATGGGCGGCATCGGCCTCCTGGTCGTCATCATTGGCGCCGACATTGCCGATGTGCGGGAAGGTGAAGGCAATGACCTGCCGCGCATAGGACGGATCGGTCATCACTTCCTGGTAACCGGTCATCGCGGTGTTGAAGCACAATTCGCCGACGGCATTTCCCTGGGCGCCAAAGCCCCTGCCCCAGATTGTTCGACCGTCGGAAAAGACGATGACTCCCGTCGCTCCATCGGGTTGGGATGCGCGCGCAGGATGTGCTTCGGCCATCGGCGGGGGGAGCCTTTCCGTATCGGGTATCGCAGCAATGTCGCTAAGCGATGGCTGCTACGAGCGAATGCGCGGCAGGTCAACGCTGTGAAAGTGACGAAATGGCCGCTACCACTGGTCTTTTCCGGCGAGGCGTGACGACAACAAGATGATTCGCGACGAGATCAAGACGGCGCTGGTGAGCGCGATGAAAAGCGGCGACAGGGATTCGACGGGCACGATCCGCATGATCCAGTCGGCGATCAAGAACCGCGACATCGAGCTGCGCACCGCAAGCCATCAGCCCGAAGACGACACGATGGTCACCGAAGTGCTTCAGAAAATGATCAAGCAGCGCCGCGAATTGGTCGAGATGTATCGCCAGGGCAACCGCGAGGAGCTGGCCGCCAAGGAAGAAGCGGAGATCGTGGTGATCGAACGCTTCCTGCCGCAGCAGATGACCGAGGACGAGGCCACAGCCGCGATCGCCAGCATTATCGCCGATACCGGCGCGTCGTCGATGAAGGACATGGGCAAGGTGATGGCCGAAGTGAAGGCCCGCCATGCGACCGGTATCGAACCGGCCAAGGCCAGCCAGCTGGTCAAGGCCGCGCTGTCGGGCGCGTGAGCCTAACTCCCCAATGGCTTGATGAACTGAGGGCGCGGACGACGCTGAGCGCGGTAATCGGGCCGTCGGTCAAGCTGCAAAAAGCGGGGCGCGAGTTCAAAGCCTGCTGCCCGTTCCATAACGAGAAGACGCCAAGCTTCACGATCAACGACGAAAAAGGTTTCTACCATTGCTTCGGATGTGGGGCGCATGGCGATGCCATCCGCTTCCTGACCGAGCAGCGCGGCCTGCCGTTCATGGATGCGGTCAAGGAACTGGCGCTCAAGGCCGGAATGGACGTGCCCGCCGCCGACCCCAAGGCGCGTGAACGGGCGGAGCGGACTGCTGGGCTGCACGACGTGATGGCCGCTGCGCAAGACTGGTTTGCCGAGCAGCTTGGCGGGATCGAGGGCGGCAGCGCTCGCGAGTATCTGGCGGCGCGCGGAATCGACCAGGCGGCGATCCAGCGGTTCGGCCTGGGCTTCGCGCCCGATAGTCGCGGCAAGCTGAAGGTCGCGCTTGCAAAATACGGCGAGGAAAAGCTGATCGACTGCGGCCTGCTGATCAAGCCGGAGGAAACGGGGCGCGACAGTTACGACCGGTTCCGCGGACGATTGATGATCCCGATTAGCGATGCGCGCGGTCGGGTGATTGCGTTCGGCGGTCGAATTATCGGCGAAGGCGAGCCCAAATATCTCAACAGTCCTGAAACAATCCTCTTCGACAAGGGGCGCACGCTCTACAACCTCGACCGAGCCGGGCCGGCCAGCCGCAAGGCTGGGCGGGTCATCGTCGTCGAAGGATATATGGACGTCATCGCGCTGGACCGGGCGGGAATCGCCGAGGCAGTCGCGCCGCTCGGCACGGCGCTCACCGAAGGACAGTTGGAGCGTCTGTGGCGGCTGGAGCCGGCGCCCATCCTGTGCTTCGACGGCGACAGCGCGGGCCAGAAAGCGTCGATTCGCGCGGCGGTGCGCGCCCTTCCCCACCTGGGATCGGAAAAGACGCTTCGATTCGTCGCTTTGCCGACCGGTCAGGATCCCGACGATGTCGTGTCATCGGGCGGGCGCGCCGCAATGGAAGACTTGCTGAAGCTCGCCGAGCCGCTGTCCGATCGCCTGTGGCGATATGAACTGGCGTCGGCGCCGCTGGAGACGCCTGAGGCGCGAGCGGGCCTGAAAGAACGGCTGATGGCGCATGCCGGGACGATCGGGGATATGAGTCTGCGCAGCCTGTATCGCGACGAATGGCTGCAACGATTCGATGCGCTGGTCCGTCCCCAGCGGCAGCAGCGGGCGTTCATCCCGCAACGGCAATGGCAGCCGGGACGCGGCAATGGTCGCTTCAAGCAGCCTGAACCGCCGACCAGCCAGGCAGCGCGGGCGATTGCCAGCGGGGGAATCGATCGCCCCACCGCGCGCGCGCTGGTGCTCGGCCATGCGCTTTACCCGACCGCGATCAGCGATCACGCCGAGCAATTCGCGGCGCTGCCCTTGGACGATAATGCGGCGCTTCGGCTGCGCGATAGAATGATCGACCTGGCGATGACGGGCGCAATGCTTGATCGCGACGCCCTCGTCACCATATTGGCGCAAGGAGAGACGGCAGCCGCCTGGGCCGACGTTTCTTCCAGTGGCGATATTGGCTTCAGCTTTACGCGAACTCGCGGCGACCCGGACATGGCGCGCCGCGATCTTGCATTGGCAGTCGATGCCCTCATCGCCCGAAGCGAGATCGATCAGGCACTTGCCGCGGCGACCCGTCGGCTGGAGCAGGATTTCACCGAAAACGCCTTCGCGGAGCAGCAGCGGCTGATCTTGGCGAGGGCTTCTGTTAACGACAGGCTGGCTTCTCTGGCCGGCAATGAGTAAGCGGCACGCAATATGGCGAAAAACGACACTCCCGACACCGACAATCCCGAGGCCGGCGACGAGCCCCTGATCGATCTGAACGACGCTTCGATCAAGAAGTTGATCGCGCGCGCCAAGAAGAAGGGCGTCATCACCTACGAGGAGCTCAATGCGGCGCTGCCCAGCGACCAGATGAGCCCCGACCAGATCGAGGACATCATGTCCGCGATCTCGGAGATGGGCGTCAATATCGTTGAAAAGGACGATAGCGAAGAGGAAGAGGCCGAACAGCCGGAAGACGAAGTCGATCCGATCGACGAGGGCAATCCGCGCCCTGCCGTCGCTACCAAGAAAGAAGCCGTCGACCGGACCGATGACCCGGTCCGCATGTACCTGCGCGAAATGGGCGCGGTCGAACTGCTCAGCCGCGAAGGCGAAATCGCCATCGCCAAGCGGATCGAAGCGGGTCGCGACACAATGATCTGGGGACTTTGCGAAAGCCCGATCACCTTCAATGCGATCATCGACTGGTCAAACAATCTGAACGAAGGCACGATGCAGTTGCGCGAGATTCTCGATCTCGACGCGATGCTGTCGAAGGGTCCCTCGCCCGACCAGATCAACGACGATGCCGAAGACGACGACGGCGAGATCAGCGAGAAGAACGCCGGTCCGACCATTAAGGAAGAAGAAGACGTCGAGGATGAGCCGGAAGCCGATTCGGACAACGAGGACGGCGAAGGCAAGCCCAAGGCCGCCAAGGCCGAAGAAGAGGATGAGGACAACACCCTCAGCCTTGCTCAGATGGAAGAAGCGCTCAAGCCGATGGCGCTTGAGAAATTCGCCGGAATCACCGCGCTCTACAAGAAGTTCGCAAAGCTGCAGCAGGCTCGCCTCGAGGCAATGGCCGGCGGCGCAGAATTCAGCGCGGCGGACGAGAAGAAGTATCAGAAGCTGTCGGAACAGCTGACCGCAGAAGTAGAAAGCGTCCAGTTCCACGCGGCGAAGATCGAATATCTCGTCGATCAGTTGTACAGCTATAACCGCCGTTTGACCGCACTTGGCGGGCAGATGCTTCGCCTAGCCGAGCGTCACAAGGTTCCGCGCAAGGCGTTCCTCGACAGCTACATGGGTAGCGAGCTCGACGACACCTGGCTCAAGCGCGCCGCCAAGCTGGACAAGAAGTGGGCGGCCTTCGCCGCCGCCGAGCGCGACAGCGTCGATCGCATCCGCGACGAAATCGCCGAAATTGCGCAGGCCGTTGGCACCTCGCTCCCGGAATTCCGCCGGATCGTGAACCAGGTCCAGAAGGGCGAACGCGAAGCGCGAATCGCCAAGAAGGAAATGGTCGAGGCCAACCTTCGCCTCGTGATCTCGATCGCAAAGAAATATACTAATCGAGGCCTGCAGTTCCTCGACCTCATCCAGGAAGGCAACATCGGCCTGATGAAGGCCGTCGATAAGTTCGAATATCGCCGCGGCTACAAGTTCAGCACCTATGCGACCTGGTGGATCCGCCAGGCGATCACGCGGTCGATCGCCGATCAGGCGCGGACCATCCGAATCCCGGTCCACATGATCGAAACGATCAACAAGCTGGTCCGTACGAGCCGCCAGTTCCTTCACGA
Source organism: uncultured Alphaproteobacteria bacterium (assembly GCA_963784395.1). GTDB lineage: Bacteria > Pseudomonadota > Alphaproteobacteria > Sphingomonadales > Sphingomonadaceae > Sphingomicrobium. The sequence continues at coordinate 175,055 of CAWARI010000002.1, forward strand.
AACTGGCCGCGAACCGACGCCGGAAGAATTGGCCGAGCGTCTGTCGATGCCGCTCGAAAAGGTTCGCAAGGTGATGAAGATCGCCAAGGAGCCGATCAGCCTGGAAACGCCGATTGGCGACGAGGAAGATTCGCATCTCGGCGATTTCATTGAGGACAAGAACGCGATCATCCCGGTCGATGCCGCAATCCAGGCGAACCTGAAGGAAACGGTCACGCGCGTGCTGGCGTCGCTGACCCCGCGTGAGGAACGTGTTCTGCGTATGCGCTTCGGCATCGGCATGAACACCGATCACACGCTGGAAGAAGTCGGCCAGCAGTTCAGCGTGACCCGCGAACGTATCCGTCAGATTGAGGCGAAGGCGCTGCGCAAGCTAAAGCACCCCAGCCGGTCGCGAAAGATGCGCAGCTTCCTGGACCAGTAAGGCAGCGTCCACCGGGTGCGACGCTTGCGCGTGGGACCCGGAGGTCACGCGGGGTTCATCCGGAGTGGGTCAACGCGTTGCCGATCGATCCGACGATCAAAGGTGCCGACCTTGTTCACCGCCTCCTATCGCTCGACAACGACCGAAGATCGTTCATCGCCGCGACGGCGGCTGGCGGCGCTCCTTCTTGCCATCCTGATTGAGGCGCTGCTGCTGCTTGCCATCGTTGCGCTGAATTCGCGCCCGCCCGATTGGAGGGCGCCGCAAGGCGGGATGGCGACGTTCGACGTCTCGGCAGACACGCCTGCAGCGACGGAGGACTCGGCCGACAAGCCCGCGGCCGATCGCACCGTCAAACCAATGCCCATCGCGCCGATATTGCCACCAACGCCACCGCAACCCGACAAGCCCTTGCCGATGATAATCGTGACCAAGGACGTCTACGCCGCGTCGGATATCTCCAAGCTAGGTCGACCAAAGAAGGCAGCGGACAGCGGCGAGCAGCAGGCGTCGGCCTCGATGCCTGGCGATTCTCCGACAGTCGGGACGGCCCCCAATGGCGAACCGCTTTACGCCGCCGAATGGTACCGGGAGCCGACCAATCAGGAGCTCGCTTTCTATTTGCCGAAACGCATGCCCGAAGGTGGCGGCTGGGGCATGGTCGCGTGCAAGACCGTGGCTCGGTACAAGGTCGATCAATGCGTGGATATCGGTAGCGGGCCTGCCGGTGCCGGTCTGGGCCGTGCAGTTCGCGATGCTTCGTGGCAGTTCCTGGTGCGCCCACCGCGGGTCGGCGGCAAGGTGATGGTTGGCGAATGGGTGCGCATCCGGATCGACTATATTCGCGACGGCAAGCCAGAACTTTAATTCGGAAAATCCACCACTCGTCGGTGCCAAACGCCATCTGGTCGGTTGCATCTTGAAATGCTGCGGTGCGGTAACCACCTCTAGGATTGTGCTTTTCGGTGTTTGGCACGGCGCTTGCTTCTCCTGTTGCAGGAAGTGCGGCGACCGGGCCGGACCGAGATGGAGCTTGAGAAGCCATGACGACCAAGATCAAGAAACCGACCCCGCTGCCGTTGCGCAATGACACCATCCTTGGCGTCTGCGAGGCAGTCGGTCAGGACTTCGGCTTCAATCCATTGTGGCTTCGGCTCGCGTTCATCGCGCCATTGTTCTGGCAGCCGGTTTATACGTTCGCGGCTTATCTGCTGCTTGGTGTGGTCGTGGCGGCATCACGTTACTTCTTCCCGCGCCCTGTCCAGAAAATTGTGGTCGAACATCCAGCTGACATCGACCATGCCAATCAGGAAGAGCGCCTGTCGATCGCCGCTTGAGCGGTCAGATACGCACGCCATCGCGGTTGCCCGGTGGGTTGTAACGGCAAACGAGGACGTCCCATGATGGCGAACTGGCCAATCCACAACCCAGCCGGGTCGTCGTCGGCCAGATCATTTGTGTGAAATGACCGACGTCGGCCCAGTTTCCGGTACGGCTGTTCGCGGGAAACATTCCATGGCGAAACAGGCGCTTTTCGTTCGACCAAGATGCGATCATGACCGGCGGTGAATATACGCCGCGGCTACCCATCCACAAATTCTCGCCTTGCCCGGGTCGACGAGCCTTCGGTGAGTGTTGCAGTCGGCCGATGCGGGCCAATTCACTCGCATAAGCCGTCGCCTGCGCTGCGAGTTGCGGATCCCATGCCACCGGCGCGAAGCCCAACGACGCACGTTCCCGGTTATGGGCGTTCAGCCAAAATTGCGGCGATGCACTTCCTTCCATGTTGGTTTCGCGCAGGACCGGTTCCAAAGTCGGGCTGCACGAGGTCAATGCGAGGCAAAGGACGAGCGGCTTCCTCATGACGCAATCAACCAACGACAGGCCGATCAGGTGCCTTCGCGCGCCAGATAATATGGCAGCGCTTCCTCGATACCCTGCTCGACGTCATGGGTCGGTTTGTAACCCAGGGCTTCGCGGGCACGGGTGATATCCGCCTGACTGTGCCGCGCATCCCCGGGCCGGAACGGTCCGAACTGCGCCGGAAGATCATAATGAACCTGATGCCGTTCGAGCCCTTGCTGGATCAGCCCGAACAGTTCTTTAAGATTGGTCCGACCGCCGAAAGCGACGTTGTAGATGCGCCCCTGCGCCTCATCAGAAGCGAGTGCTGCAAGGATATTGGCCTGAACGGCATTGGCGACGAAGCAGAAGTCACGGCTTGTCTCGCCGTCGCCGTTCACCGTGATTTCCTCGCCGCGAACCATCGCCGAAACCCATTTCGGAATGACGGCGGCATAAGCTCCGTCAGGATCCTGGCGTGGGCCGAAGACGTTGAAATAGCGCAGGCCGGTCGCCTTGAACCCGTAGGCGCGGGCGTAAACCGAGGCGTAGATTTCGTTGATCAGCTTGGTCGCCGCATAAGGCGACAATGCGTTTCCAATGACGTCCTCGCGCTTGGGTAGTGCTTCATGATCGCCATAAGTCGAGCTGGACGCGGCATAAACGAAGCGTTTGACGCCTGCATTGCGAGCGGCATCGAGCAGATTGATGAAGCCGGTTACATTGGCATCATGGCTGGACAGCGGGTCGGCCATCGAGCGCGGCACCGAGCCGAGCGCGGCTTGGTGGAGGATGAAGTCGACGCCTTCGACAATCGACGCGCAGGTGGCACGGTCGCGGATGTCGCCCTCGACGAAACGGAAGCTGCCGCCACCGTTGGCGCCCGCTGCTTGCGCCTCGGCGAGATTGCGGCGGTGGCCGGTGGCAAAATTGTCGAGCCCGACGACGTTCTGCCCGGCTGAAAGCAGCGCCTCGATCAGGTTCGAACCGATGAAACCGGCAGCTCCTGTGACTAGCCAAGTTGCATTGGCCGACCGAATTCGATCGACGATATCGCTCGATAGATGTTGGATCCTGAATCTCCCGCCTGCATTGCGTCTTGTTCTCGCAAAGACGTTGCCGCTTACAAACGTCCACAGCCACTCGCGCAAGTTCTTTTGCGTCGCTAAGGGTAAGTGCAACGCGAGCCCGAGGAGTGCGAATGTCCCTGCCCCCGATCCTGTCGAATCTGCGTATCCCCGTCGTTGCCGCACCTCTGTTCATTATCAGCCACCCCGCGCTGGTCATCGCGCAGTGCAAGGCGGGCGTGGTCGGCAGTTTCCCGGCCCTGAATGCGCGGCCGGCAAGTCAGCTCGATGAATGGCTGCACGAGATCAGCGAAGCGCTCGCAAAGCATGATGCCGAGAATCCCGACTCGTCCGTCGGCGCCGTTTGCGGTCAACCAGATCGTCCATCCTTCGAACACAAGGTTCGAGGAGGACATGGCGATTTGCGAAAAGCATAAGGTGCCGATCGTGATCACCTCACTTGGTGCGCGGGTCGATCTGAACGAGGGGGTGCATCGGTGGGGCGGGATCACGCTGCACGACATCATCAACGACGTCTTCGCGCACAAGGCGATCGACAAGGGCGCCGACGGGCTGATCGCGGTCGCCGCCGGTGCGGGCGGACATGCTGGAAAATGGTCGCCGTTCGCGCTCGTTCAGGAAATCCGCGAATGGTTCGACGGGCCGCTGCTGCTGTCGGGCGCGATTGCGCGCGGCCAGTCGGTGCTCGCCGCGCAGGCGATGGGGGCCGATCTGGCGTATATCGGGTCGCCCTTCATCGCGACCTATGAAGCGCGCGCGATGAGCGAATATAAGGATGAGATTGTGAAGTCGGGCGCAGGCGATATCGTCGCCTCGTCGCTGTTCACCGGCGTGCACGGAAATTATCTGCGTGGGTCGATCGTGCGGTCGGGCATGGATCCCGACAATTTGCCCGAAAGTGATCCCAGCGCGATGAACTTCGGTGGCGCAAAAGCGTGGAAAGACATCTGGGGGTCGGGCCAGGGAATCGGTGCGATCAAGGACGTCGTCGGTGCCGGCGAAATGGTCGATCGGCTGGCCCGCGAATATGCCGAGGCCAAGGCCGCACTCTGCGCCTAAGCTAGGGTTTCCAGTTTCGTGCGCCACGTGTCGGGCAAGCCGACCGGGCGGCGGCTGGCGCGATCTACGTAAACGTGGGTGAAATGGCCCTCGGCGGCTGGCGCTTCGGCGCCAGGTGCGAATACGCCGAGGCGATAGGTGACGCTGCTGCTTCCCAGCTTTTCGACCGCAAGAAGGATTTCCACCGTTCCCGGATATTCGAGCGATGCGAAATAACGACAGCCGGTTTCGACGACCAGGCCGATGGGGTCACCGCGGGCGATGTCGAGCAGGCCGTTGGCTATCAGCCATTCGTTTACGGCGGTGTCGAACCAGGCATAATAGACCGTGTTGTTGACGTGGCCGTAGGCGTCATTGTCGGCCCAGCGGGTCGTGATCGTTGTCGCATAGCGATAGGTGCCGCGACCTCGCGGCGCGGGACGCGCGCTCACCACGCGGCCTCGTAAAGGCGGCGGGCATCGGCTTCGTCGATCGGGCACGGATTGTTCACCAGCAGTCGCTGCTGCTTCATCGCTTCCGACGCCAATATCGGGATCTCGTCCTCGCTGACGCCATGATCGCGCAATCGCAATTGCAGTCCGCTGGCGACCGACAATTCGTCGAGCCGATCGATCAGTCGTGCACAGCGCGCCTGACTGCCCAGCCCCGCGCACGCAGGGTCGATGATGTCGGCAAGCTGCGCGTAAAGCTCGCGCGCTGCCTCGCTATTATGCTGCAACACCGGACGGAGCATGAGCGCATTGCTGAGTCCGTGCGGCAAATGGTGCAGACCGCCGAGTGGATAGGCCAATGCGTGAACGCCAGCGACGGGCGCATTGGCAAAGGCAAGTCCGGCCAGATGCGCGCCGAGCAACATCGCCGAGCGTGCGTCGAGATCGTCGGGCTGTTCGCACGCGCGAATCAAATTGGTGGACAGAAGCTTGAGCGCCTCGCGCGCGTAGAGATCGCTTATCGGATTTTTGGCCTTTGCCGAGGTGAAGGCCTCAACCGCATGCACCATCGCATCGATTCCCGTCGCCGCCGTCAACGGGCGGGGCTTACCGACCGTAAGTGCGGCGTCGAGCGCTGCCCAGTCGGCGATCAGTGCGGGGGAATTCACGCCGCGTTTCTCGCCGCCCTCGCACGTGATGACGGCGACCGGTGTCGCCTCGCTTCCGGTACCGGCTGTGGTCGGGACCAACGCGAGCGGGAGGCTCTGCCCCGTGGCCAGCCCTACGCCCCATATCGAGTCGAGATTGTCGCCAGTCCCGAGCAGATAAGCGGCGAGCTTGGCGACATCCATCGGACTGCCGCCACCGAAACCGACGACGTGCGTCGCGCCCGCTGCGCGGCCTGCCTCGACGGCGGCTAGCAGCGTATCCTTCGAAGGATCGGCTTCGACCTTAGCATAGAGGATCACGGGACGCCCGGAGGCTTCAAAGGCGGCCCGGCAATCGTCGGCCAGTCCGTACGCGATAACGTCACGGTCGCTGACAAACAGGCACGGCCCCTCGGGCATTCGTTGCGGAAGACCGGTGGCGGAGCCAGAACCCGACAACAAGGCGGGTCCGGGATTAAAAGTGAATGGCTGCATCGCCCGCAACCTTAGGGCGTCAGGCGTCGCGGTTCCAGATCAGGTCGCGTTCGAGCCGGCCCATCAAGGCGCGCGCCGGACTTTGCACAGGCTCGTCAGTCATCTGGCCTTCGTCGAGACGCTTTACCCGAGAGTAGAGATCGGAACTCGCGGCGATCAATTGGCGCGCGAGCGGTGGCATCTGATCGAGAATGTCCTCGTCGCTATCGCCGGCGCGACCGAGCCGACGCTCGGGGCGGCCGCCATCCGCAGCGCGAATTTCGCCGCTCTCGACGGCGCGCTGGGTCAGCAGCCACGCGACGATGTGCATGATCCGGGTGGTGACCTTCAGCGATTCGCAAGCGAAGCCGACCCGGGCGAACGGCTCCAGCGCTTGCTGATCGGCGCGGCCGGCATCGTCGAAATAAGCGCGTGCTTCATCCGCAAGCACCATTGCTTCGGTATAGAGCGCATCGATGAGCCGCGGAGTAATACGGCTTTCGCGGGCAGATTGATCGAACAATTCGTCCATAAAGGTGATGTTGCCAAAATCCATCGCAGGTTGAAACGCTTCTCTGACCGGCACGCTCCCGCATCGGGAGAGCTGTCCCGTGTTGGGACGGATAGTCAGGCAATGATATCAGGCACGATTCGGTCGTTCAGCGCCGCAATTTCATCCTTTAGCATCAATTTCCGCTTCTTAAGGCGTGCGATCTCGAGCTGATCACCCGATCCAGTCAGTCGCAAAGCTTCAATTTCGTCGTCGAGTTGACGATGCTCTGCCTTCAACATTTCCAGTACCTGGCGCGGATCGTCATCGTTCATCGCGGCATCGTCTAGCCGACGCGGAGGCCCGCGTCACGACATCCCGTCAACGACCGCCCGCCCGTGCGCAGCGACAGGACGATGCAGCGGGATAAAGACAAAGCGCGCGAAACGTGATTTACTCGCTTTTGTCACTCCACCAACGAAGAAAGGACTGACCCCAATGAATCAGGCTCAGGTCGAGTCACTCGAACAGAAGCATGCCGCGCTTGAAGCGCTCATTGATAAGGAAGAACATCGCCCCCATCCGGATGACGTCCGGTTGCACGAGCTCAAGAAAGAAAAGCTCCGAATCAGGGATCAAATGACCGGCCACTTCCACTAAAGGAGGCCGGTTTTTTTATGCGCGATGGGGCGGGCTAGGTGCCCGCCCGATCAGCAATCGTCAGTCGTCGCGAGAAACCCGCTCGATGCGCTCATGCTTTTCCTGCGCTTCGAGGGTCATCGTCGCGATCGGACGCGCCTCAAGCCGGGCGAGTGAAATCGGTTCGCCGGTCACTTCGCAATAGCCATATTCACCTTCGAACAGACGACGGACCGCCGAGTCGATCTTGGCGATCAACTTGCGCTGGCGGTCGCGGGTGCGAAGTTCGATCGACCAGTCGGTCTCGCTCGATGCGCGATCGGCCATGTCGGGTTCGCGCAGGGTATCGACCTGCAACTGGGCCATGGTGGCCCGCGATTCATCGACGATCGCTTCTTTCCAACTGCGCAGTTTCGCGAGGAAATACGCCTGCTGCAGAGGATGCATGAATTCTTCGTCGGCCGAGGGACGATAATCCTCCGGCAACGTAATCTCGTCCAACCGTTGTGATCCGTGAATGTCTTTAAGAGCGGTCGCCATTTCAAATCCCTCCCCAGACGCGTATCACCCACCGCTTCTGCGACCGAGCGACCGGTCACAGCCGGAGGCGATTCCACTAAGCTTTCCCGGCACTTGGCCCGGTCGGCTGGTCATCCCCACGGGGCCTATAGGTAAAGGCCGCAGCCTTAACAAGCACTGACCGACTGACCGGCGCAATTATCAATGATTGTTGCCAAATGAGCGCAGCATTGGCGATATGCGATGCTTCCCCCATAGCAGTGCCATGCGAATCCTGATTACCAACGACGATGGCATCGACGCCAAGGGACTTTCCGTTCTCGAATCGATTGCTTCGAGATTAAGCGACGACATTTGGGTTGTTGCTCCCGCCGAAGAGCAGTCCGGAACCGGCCATTCCCTGACTCTGACCCAGCCGATCCGATTGAGAAAACACGGGGAACGGCGGTTTTCGGTTACCGGAACTCCCACCGACGCCGTGATGATGGCCCTCGCCCACGTGATGAAGGACAATCGGCCTGACCTGGTCCTGTCGGGTATCAACCGGGGTGCGAACCTTGGCGAGGACGCGACGTATTCGGGAACGGTTTCGGCGGCAATGGAAGGCGCGCTTGCCGGCGTGCCGTCGATAGCGCTGAGCCAGGCGTATGCCCGGCAGGGGATGGGCGCGACGGTGCCGTTCGCAGCGGCCGAAGCATGGGCGGGAAAGGTGATCGCACCCTTGATGGCCGATCCGATGCCGCCGGGAACATTGGTAAACGTAAATTTCCCCGCATTGGCGGCGGACGAGGTCAGAGGCATCCGGGTGTGCCGGCAAGGCTTTCGCGATTATGGGCGGCTTCGAATCATCGAACGGCAGGATCCGCGCGGCTTTCCTTATTACTGGTTCGGCCTCGCCGCGACGGTCCAGACTGCGGGCCATCAGACCGATCTGGAAACTGAAGCAGACGGTTTTGTCAGCGTCACCCCGCTCCATCTTGATTTGACCCATGAGCCTTCGCTCGCGCGTCTGCGGCCCTTGTTCGATTAGGATGAGCAGACTTGCTTCGCAGATCGGCAAGCTGCGCGGGATCGGTCGCGCCGCCGATCCCGCGTTCGATCGTCGGATGCTCGCCCTGTTGCTGGGATCACTACTTGCTGGTGCGGCCGAACTGCTTTCGATCGGCAGCGTCCTGCCCATGCTGTTGTTGGCGAATGGCGGCCGACAGGTCGCGTTTGGTTCGTTCACCCAGGCGATCGACGGCGACATCCGGACATGGGCAATCTTGTTCGCGCTGCTCGTTGCGGTAACTGCTGCCTTGCGGATGTGGCTTGCGCAATTTTCGCAGCGGCAAGTATTGGAAATTGGCTCCGCCGTTGCAGTCGCGGTTCATCAGCGCGTACTCGAGCAGCCATATTCCTACCATGTGCGTCATCACAGCAGCGCACTGATCGCCGCAATCGCGAAGGTCGATCAGCTGATGTTCGGCGTTGCGTGGCCCCTTGTCCAGGCGATTGCGGCGGTAATCATTGGCGCCGCGATCATGGCATTGCTGATCGGATTGCAGCCGGGTGCGACCTTCGCCGCCAGTTTCGCGATAGGCGGAATCTATCTGCTCATTTCGCGGATCCTGCGGCGGCATCTGCGCTCTCACGGCGAGGCCGCATCGAAGGCGCACGAGCGACAGGTGCGCCATTTGCAGGACAGCGTCGGCGCCATCCGCGACCTGTTGGTCGAACGCAGGCAGCATTATTTCGTGGAAGCTTTCGCAACGGCCAGCAGGGCGATCGTCGCAGCGCGTCGAGGGACCGACATGCTTGGCAATGCGCCGCGTTTCCTGATCGAGGCGCTAGGAATGATCGTATTTGCGGTCGTCATCGTCCTGGTGGCGCGCAGCGCGGGCGGAATGGCCGCAGCGATCCCGATCCTTGCCTTGTTTGGCTTGGCGGTGGTGCGGTTGCTTCCCCTTGCCCATCAGCTATTTCGCGGCTGGGCTAACCTCACTTCACAAACTGCAGTCATCGACGAGGTGTCAGCCCTCCTCTCCCTGCCGCCGTCGAAGCACTTTGCGAGACGTGACATTCCCTTCGTAAAGGAAGTCGCGTTGTGCGGCGTCACGTTCGGCTACGATGAGGGAATGCCTGTTCTCAATCACATCGATCTATTCGTCACCAAGGGCGAATGGGTTGGCCTGACTGGTCCGACAGGCGGCGGGAAAAGCACGATCGGCGACCTTCTGCTCGGCTTGCTCAGTCCCAACGAAGGAGCGATCACGGTCGACGGCCATCGCCTCGAGCCTGGTGACATGGAAGGCTGGCAGGCGATGGTTGCGCCAGTCTCCCAGTCGGTTTTCGTCGCGGACATGTCGATCACCAAGAATATCGTTTTCGCGGATGAAGGCCCTGTTGATGAAGATCGCCTCCGTGAAGCGGTTCGTATCGCGCAGCTTGAGGAGTGGATCGGGATGCTAGATGGCGGGCTCGACAACGAAGTCGGCGAAGGCGGAAGACGAATTTCAGGGGGGCAGCGCCAGCGGATCGGCATTGCACGCGCACTCTACAAAGACGCGCCCTTCCTTCTTCTGGACGAAGCGACGAACGCGTTGGACGAAGACACCGAAAAGGCGTTGTTGGCAACGCTTCGCAAATCACGTCCGACGACCACCGTGGTGATAATCTCACACAGAGAGGCCGCCCTCGCCGCCTGTGATCGGATCTACCGGATCGAAGAACGACGAGCGACGGCCCGCTGATCGCTTAAGATATTATTTCGTTTCGTCGTCCGGCTCGGGACCGACCATCAGCGCTTCGCCGATATCGGCTTTCTTGCCGCGAATGAGCGCCTCGATCTTGTCGGCCATCTCGGGGTTTTCCTTGAGGAACGTCTTGGCGTTCTCTCGTCCCTGACCGATCCGGGTCGAATCGTAGCTGAACCACGCACCTGACTTGTCGACGATGCCGGCCTTGACCCCGAGATCGAGGATTTCCCCGACCTTGCTGACGCCTTCGCCGTACATGATATCAAATTCGACCTGCTTGAACGGCGGGGCAACCTTATTTTTGACCACCTTCACGCGGGTCGTATTGCCGACGATATCGTCACGATCCTTAATCTGGCCGGTGCGGCGGATGTCGAGACGAACCGACGCATAAAATTTTAGCGCGTTGCCGCCGGTGGTGGTTTCCGGATTGCCGTACATCACGCCGATTTTCATACGGACCTGGTTGATGAAGATGACGGTGCAGCGCGACCGGCTGATCGAGCCGGTCAGTTTGCGCAGCGCCTGGCTCATCAAGCGCGCCTGCAAGCCGACGTGGCTATCGCCCATTTCGCCTTCGATCTCGGCGCGCGGAACTAGGGCCGCGACCGAATCGATGACCAGGACGTCGATTGCATTCGAACGCACCAATGTATCGACGATTTCCAGCGCCTGCTCACCCGTGTCAGGCTGCGACACGATCAGTTCGTCGATGTTGACGCCCAGCTTGCGCGCATAGATCGGGTCGAGCGCATGTTCGGCATCGACAAAGGCGGCTGTTCCGCCTTCCTTTTGTGCTTCGGCAATGGCGTGAAGTGCGAGCGTAGTCTTGCCCGAGCTCTCCGGGCCGTAGATTTCGACCACGCGGCCCCGCGGCAAGCCGCCAACGCCGAGCGCGATATCCAGCCCCAGGCTGCCGGTCGACACGGTTTCAATCTCGATCTGTTCGCGGCTGCCAAGCTTCATGGCGCTGCCCTTGCCGAAAGCCCGATCGATTTGTGCGAGCGCTGCTTCCAGCGCCTTTTGACGTTCCGTGCTCACCGAATCTCCGTTCCCTGCGACGACCTTAAGTTGCGTTGCCATGACCCCTGTCCTTCCGTCAAACTGGCGGCGAACTGCCGACCCGATTGACGTTGATGTATCTCATTTGTTCTGGGAGAACAAGTGAAGAACATCAGCGGAATTCCAGGACTTTCTGGCGTCCCTCCAGCATCGCCTTGCGAAATGCTGCGTGGAGGTAGATGTCGTTATGGCCGACGCCGGAAATCGTCCGGTCGAGGACGACATTTTTCGCGACGGCGCGAAGCGCGTCGGTTCGCCGTGTCCAGATCATTTCGTCATTCGACGCAGCGATGATGACCGTTGGTGCGTCAACCTTCGCGAGCGCCGATGCAGCGTCGATTTCATGTCGAAACAGCGTTCCCATCGGCGCCCACGGCATATGATCGGCAGCGACCCGTTCCAGTGAATCGAACGGGGTGACGAGAATGAGCCCACCGAGGTCGCGCCGGGTTCCAAGCGAGGCCGAGACGCCCGTGCCGATACTGAAGCCGACGGCGATGACCTTATCGACTCCCGTGGCGGCGACCGCCGCATCATGGACGATCGGCGCATCGGCGAGCAAAGCGTCTGAGGAAGGACTGCCTCTCGACGGTGGATAGCCGCGATAGAAGAATGCCACGACATGATCGTGGGGATAGAGATGTCGAAGCGCGACTGCGGTGTCGATCGCATTCCAGCCATTGCCACCAAAGCCCAAGATCACTCGCGTATCCTTGCTTCCTACTTCGGGCGCAAAGTGGAGGCCGCGCAGACTGGTCTTGCCGTCGGCAGCCGTGATTTCCAGCGGTGAGGCATCGCTGGGCATCCGCGCCATGCGCACGGAAGCGACCGGGAAAACGAAAGTGGACTGAAAAGACGAAAGCACGGCGAATATCACTCCAAGCGACAAAAGGATCGCGAACGCCAGCGCTCCCAGGCGCGCGGCGGGCGTCGTCAGGCGTCCAATGCCTGTTCGATTGCCGGCGGAATTCGATCGATCGTGTAGGGCTTGTCGATCATTGGCACACTGGCGAAGTCGCTCGGTGGCGCATCGACATGGCCGCCACTCGCAAGAATGAAGGGAACGCCCTTCTCGCGAAGGTCGGATGCGACCGGCCAGACGCTCTCGCCCTTCAGATTCACGTCGAGGATCGCAAAATCGAATTCACGATCGGCGACGGCTGCGCGCGCTTCGTCCACACTCTCGCAAATCCCCGCGACCTCGTGACCGAGCGACAACAGGAAGTCTTCGAGCATCATCGAAATGAGCGGTTCGTCTTCGACGATCAGGATACAACGCGTGCCGGCCATGGATCAGGGAATAGCATCCGTTTCGGCAGTGGAAAGGATTATTTCGTCGCTGCTGCCGCCAGTACGACCCGAACGGCCTCGGCAAGCTCCTGCATCGAGAAGGGTTTGGGAAGAAAGGCGACATTTTCGATATCGATCGATTTGCGCAATTGTTCTTCGGCATAGCCCGACATGAACAGGATCGGCATTTCGGGATTGGTCTTACGCGCTTCGCGGACCATCGTCGGCCCGTCCATGATCGGCATGACGACGTCGCTGATCAGCAGATCGACCGTCTCGCTGTTGGCGAGCAGTTCGAGCGCATCCTCGCCATTGCTTGCCGTCATCACCGTATAGCCGTGACGTGACAAGGCACGCTCCGCGACCGTGCGAACCATCGGCTCATCCTCGACCAGCAGGATCGTCCCGCTACCCCAGAGTTCGTTCTCCTTCGGCTTGACGGGGGTGCGCGTCGCCAAGGCTGCACCTTCGACTTCATGCGCAGGCAAATAGATGGTGAAGCGGGTGCCTTCGTCCACCTTGCTGTCGGCGAAGATGAAGCCGCCGGACTGCTTGACGATGCCGTAGACCGTGGAAAGACCAAGCCCGGTGCCCTTGCCGACTTCCTTGGTGGTGAAGAACGGTTCGAACACCTTGCCCAGAACATTAGTCGGAATTCCGGTTCCGGTGTCGGTAATCGACATTGCGGCATAATCTGCAACCGGAAGAATATCGCTGCCCAGTTCTGCGACCTGATCGGATTTGACCGAATAGGTTTGGATCGTTAGAGCGCCGCCGCCCTTCGCTTGCATGGCGTCACGCGCATTGACGGCCAGATTGACGATCACCTGTTCGAGTTGGCCAGGATCGGCACGAACCGGGAAGACGTCGCGGCCATGCTTGACGTTGAGAACGACGGTTTCGCCGAGCAGCCTCTTGAGAAGGTGGGACACTTCACTGACCACGTCGGGAAGCTGTAGCGTTTGCGGGCGAAGCGTCTGTTGGCGCGAGAAGGCAAGCAATTGCCTGGTCAGGCCCGCGGCGCGGTTCGAGTTCGACTTGATCTGCTGGAGATCGTCATAATCGCTGTCGCCCGGCGCGTGGCGCATCAGCATCAGGTCGCAATGCCCGATGATGGCGGTCAGGATGTTGTTGAAATCGTGCGCGACCCCGCCCGCGAGTTGACCGACCGCCTGCATTTTGGTCGCCTGCGCAACCTGGCGTTTCAGCTTGGCTTCTTCGCTGTTGTCCTTGAGTAGCAAAAGCACGACGGCGTCGCCGATGCCGCGCAAACCGGCGACGGTCATCGCGACCGATTCGCCGGGCTGGCTGTGGATCCGGACGGGAAGATCGCGCGACATCGCTGGTCCGCGAGCATGGCGTCGGACGGTGTCGGCGACTGCGCCTTTGTCTTCCTTGATGACGAGGTCGCTGGGATAAACCAGGTTCTTGCCTTCGGGGATTCCGCCCGCCGTCCGGAATGCCTTGTTCATCGTCAGAAAGCGTCCGTCGCGGTCGACGAGCGCTAGCCCCAAGGGGAGTAGGTCAAGCAGCGCCTGGACGTTGGTGGCATCCGGTTCACCTTGGTCGACACGGTCGAGGAGCAGAGTCAGCCCGGCGCCACCTGCCGGATCGACCGGGACATGAACAAGCCGCATCGGGGGCGCCGAATCGCCTTCAGAACGCAGCTTGATGACGTCGCCATCCATCGACACGACATCGTCGAAAGACGGTTTCTGGGATTCGTTGCCATCCGGAATGGCGCGTGCGCGAAAGGTGTTGTTCATCGCGACGATATGCCCGCTCTCGTCGACGGCCGCGGCTAAAACACCGCTGTGCGAGAACATTTCTCCCTCGAAACCGGTAACACGCCCCTTCAGGATTTCGAGCGCGCCGCGTTCGACCCGCCCGAAACGCCACAGCAGGAGGTCGCCGCTTGCGCCGACCCGTTCTACCGCGACCTGCGACTGGCCATCAAGCATCAGGCAATCGGAATCTGTCGCAGCGCCATCGCGCCACGCAGCCGCGCGGAGAGAACGAAGCCGATCGACCTCGCTTTCGCCCAATGCGGATTGGTCCGGAAGACGCTGACCAAATCTCTCGCGATAGGCAGAGTTGGCGAGTAGCAGCCGCCCTGATGCGTCGGTCAGCGCGGCTGCATCACGCGACGCATCGAGGACCGACGCGGCAAGCGCAAAATCTGGCGATGCGGGCGGCGACACCTCGACTGCGCGGGAAACACCCCGGCGTTCGATGACGAAGGCGGCAACCAGCATGGCGACCATGCCTCCCGCAAAAATCCCGGCATAGACCGGCTCACCGGCCCACGCGAACAGCAGCGCCCCGCTCGCGGCGACGGCCGCGACGAGCGCCGGGGCTGCCCATGGAAGGCCCCCCGGCGGCTCGGCTTCGAGCAGGGCGATCTGCTGGTCGAGCACCCGCTACCAGATCTTCACGCGTTTTTCGGGCGCCAGATACAGCTTCTGGTTGGGCTGGACGTTGTAGGCATTATACCAGCTGTCGAAATTGCGAACTACCCAAGCGCGCTGTTCCGATGGCGAGTGCGGATCGGTGATCAGCCGCTGGCGAAGATTGGCTTCGCGGTAGTTGCGGCGCCAAACCTGCGCCCAACCAAGGTAGAATCGCTGATCGCCGGTGGTGCCATCGATGACCGGCGCTTCAGCCCCGCCAAGCGCGTGTCGATAAGCGTCGTAAGCTACCGTGACGCCGGCGAGATCGCCGATATTTTCACCAAGCGTGAAGGCGCCCTTGACGCTCGCGCCCGGGAAGATCTCGTAGCCGTCATATTGCGCGACGAGTTCCTTGGTCATTCGCTCGAAGGCCGCGACATCTTCTTTCGTCCACCAATCGTTGAGGCGACCATATTGGTCATACTTGGCGCCCTGATCATCGAAATGATGGCTGATTTCGTGACCGATCACCGCGCCGATACCGCCATAATTGATCGCCGGGTCGGCATTCGGGTCGAAGAACGGTGGCTGGAGGATCGCGGCGGGAAAGACAACTTCCTGCATCCCGAAGTTAGCGTAAGCGTTCACCGTCATCGGGGTCATGCCCCATTCCCAGCGGCGGATCGGCTGGCCGAGTTTCGAGACGTTGTCGTTGTGACCCCATTCGTTGGCGCGCCAGGCATTGCCAAATGCATCGCCCTTGCGAATTTCGAGCGCCGAATAATCCTGCCAACGGTCAGGATAGCCAATTTTGGTATTGAAATTGGCAAGCTTGGCGCGCGCCTTGAGCTTGGTTTCGGGCTTCATCCAGGTAAGACCGTCGATCCGGCGGCCCATGGCGGCCACGACGTTCTTGACCAGCACATCCATCGCCGCCTTGGTTTCAGGTGGATAATAGCGCGCGACATAGGTCTTGCTGACATCGTCGGCGAGCGCGCCAGTGACGAAATTGACACCACGTTTCCAGCGAGCTTCCTGTTCCGGAGTGCCCGAAAGCGCAGTACCGTAGAAGGCGAAAACCTTGCTATCGACCGAGGCCGGCAAGACGGCACCGTAGCTGGAGATGCTGCGGATCGTCAGTTGGTCCTTAAGTACCTGGAGCGGTGTTGCGGCAACCAGTTTGGCGATCCCGGCAACCGCGCTTGGCTGCGCGACGACCACCTCGTTGAAGTTGACGCCGCTGTCACCGAGGAAGCGCCGGAAGTCAAAGCCCGGTGCCATCGCTTGGAGCTGGGCAACCGTCTTGAGATTGTAGGTCTTGGTCGAATCGCGGCTATCAATCTGGGTCCAGTGGACACCCGCGACTTTGGTCTCAAAATCGAGCACGGCCTTGGCGCGCGCCGCTGCATCGTTTGCCTTCCCCTCGGTCAGCATCGCGGTCAGGAACGTCAGATATTTGGCCCGTGTCTCGAGCATCTTGGCGTCGGATTTCAGGTAATAATCGCGATCGGGCATGCCGATCCCGCCCTGGAACATGACCGGCACGTACCGATCGGGATTCTTGTCGTCCTGACCGACATAAAAGCCGAACGGAACGCCGATGCCGTATCGACCGGCCTTAGCTGCGAGCGCGGGATAGCCCGCCTTGCTCGACAGTGCGTCGACTTCGGAAAGCCAGGGCTGGATCGGCGACAAGCCCTTGGCCTCGATCGCTGCAGTGTCGGTGTAGCTGGCATAAGCGATGCCGACCTTGTTCGAGGCATCCTTGGCGGCTTCCTCGATGATCAAACGGGTGCGATTTTTCGACAGATCGTCGAGCTTGGTGAACATCCCGTAATTCGACTTGTCGGCAGGGACCGGCGTGTTCTTTAGCCAGGTGCCGTTAGCGTATTGATAGAAATTGTCGCCCGGAAGAATTGTCGAATCCATCCCGGCGGCGTCAAAGCCGAAACTGCCGATTTCCGCCTTGGGAGCTTGCACAGGTTCGGGCGCCATCGGCGCTTCGGCTGCAGGCATTGCCACGACAGGCGGCGCGCTCGATGTGGCGCACGCTGTCAGCGCGGTCGACGCCGCCAGTACGATGATCAAATTCTTCATTTCTCTCTCCCTCGAAGCGATGTGATTTCGTTGTTGTCGTCCTGCGTCAAGCAATCCTTGCCATCCAGCGCACCGACGAGTGGGCACGCGCAGGCGACGGATGACGCGCGTAGGAGCCTCAGCCGTGATTGCGCAGCAACCTTTGCTTGTCGCGGTTCCAGTCGCGCTGCTTAATGGTCTCGCGCTTGTCATGAACTTTCTTGCCGCGGGCCAGCGCCAGTTCGACCTTCGCCTTGCCCTTGCCATTAAAATATAGCGAGAGCGGAACCAGCGTCAGACCCTGGCGCGTAATTGCGCCGTGCAACTTGGCGATTTCGCGCTTTTTGAGCAGCAATCGACGCTTACGCCGCGGCTCATGGTTCATCCAGCTTCCCTTGGCATATTGCGGGATGTTGGAATTGACGAGCCAGACTTCCTCGTCCTCGACCATCGCATAGCTTTCCGCGATCGATCCCTCGCCGGTGCGAAGCGCCTTTACCTCGGTACCGCGAAGCTCGATCCCCGCCTCGAACTTATCCTCGACGAAATATTCGTAATAAGCGCGCCGATTGTCGGCGACGACCTTTACCTTGTCGAACGCAACGATGTTGAGTTTGCCCATGTCGCTCAGATCAATCCGGCATGTGCGAGGGCATCGTCGACGGCCTTGCACGACGCTTCCGACGGCGGAGTCATCGGCGCGCGCAGTTCGGCCGGGAACGAGGAACGAACGCGATTGAGCGCATATTTGACGGGACCCGGCGAGGCATCGGTGAACAATGCCGTATGCAGCGGGAAGAGCCTGTCCTGCAACTCCAGCGCTTTGTCCCAGCGATCTTCACGCATCGCCTCCTGGAATTGAGCGCACAGTTTCGGTGCGACATTGGCCGTGACCGAGACGCAACCGACCCCGCCCATCGCGGAGAAGCCGAGCGACATGTCGTCGTTGCCCGACAGCTGGATGAACTGTTCGCCGCAAGCGGCCCGCTGGGCTGTGACGCGGGCCAGATTTCCAGTCGCATCCTTGACGCCGATGACGTTTGGCAGCCGTGACAATCTGCCCATCGTCTCGACCGAAATGTCGGTCACGGTGCGCGCCGGAACGTTATACAGGACGACGGGAATGCCGACGTCGGCGACTGCAGCCAGATGGCCATAGATGCCATCTTGGTTCGGACGATTGTAATAAGGCGGAACGTGCAGCGCGGCATCGGCGCCGGCGGCCAGCGCATTGCGGGTCAGTTCAACCGCATGGGGCGTGTTGTTCGATCCGCAGCCGGCAAGAACCGGCACCCTCCCCCGCGCGACCTCTACCGTCAATTCGATCAGCGCCCGATGCTCTTCCGTCGACAGCGTCGCCGCTTCGCCCGTCGTCCCGCATGGAACAAGGCCATTCGTGCCCTCGTCGATCTGCCACTCCACAAAGTCTCGGAATATCGCATGATCGACTCGTCCTGCCGCAAATGGTGTCACGAGGGCGGGAATCGATCCGAAAAACATGCTTTTTCCTTCACTTGCCGTCATGATGACGAACAATGCGGGGGATATGGGGTGCGTTCAGCGTCTGATAAGAAGTGTTTCGGCAAGATGTCCAGCATGCGAACTATTGCTTTCATCTTCCTGTTGAGCGCCGCGCCTGCGACAAGTGTTCATGCGCAGGCCACATCGACGCCTGTTTCGGTGCGTCCGGTCAGCGCCGCCGATGTCGGTTATGCACTCAACGATTGGCGCCGCCTTCGGCAGAGCGACGGCTATGCTTTCCAGGATTATGCCCGTTTCCTGAATGCCAATCCCGGTTGGCCCGAAGATTCTCGTCTGCGCCGCGTCGCCGAAAAGCAGATGCGTTCGGGAGAATATGGCCCAACCGTCATCGCTTTCTTCCGCGACAGCAAGCCGCGTTCGGGCAATGGCTGGACCCGCTATGCCGAGGCGCTGACCGCCGCCAACCGCACCGCAGAAGCCTATGCGGCCGCGCGCGAAGCCTGGGCGTCGGACGATCTGTCGAGCAGTGACGAAGCGCTGATCCAGTCGCGCTACTGGGCTGCACTGACGGTGGCCGACCATGATCGCCGTGCCGACGCCTTGCTGTTCGCCAAGGATCCGACCGATGCCACGCGGGTGCTCGGCTATACCAGCCCTGCTCGCCGCCCGACCTTTACCGCGCGGATTGCGATGCAGACGTCGCAGGCCGATGCCGACGCTTTGTACCGCGTCGTCGAAGCCAGCGCGCCGCAGGATGCCGGCCTTCTGATGGATCGGCTGCGCTTCCTGAAGGATACGTTCCGCAACGCTGCGGGCGCACGCACGCTTGCCGCTCGACCGCACCGCTTCGTGCAGCGGCCTGCCAATCCGGAGCGTTTTTACGATATGCTCCTGATCCTTGCCAAGGATGCCTTTGCCGACGGCAATTACGCCCAGGCTTATGCGATCGCCAATCAGGTCGATGACAGCTTTGCCCCCGGCACCGATATCTCAACGCAAAGTTACGGCATTCGCGACAATTATACGTCGCTGACTTGGCTTTCCGGACAGGCAGCGCTCACCGGCACCCGCAATTACGCCGCCGCGGCGACCGAATTTGCGAAATACGCCAAAGGCGGACGTTCCCTGCAGGTCACGACGAAGGGCTATTACTGGGCGGGCCGCGCGATGAGCTATGCGCGGCGCGGCGCGGAAGCGAATGCTTATTATGCGCAGGCCGCTGTCTATCCCGAGCTGTTCTACGGCCAGCTCGCGATCGAGCAATTGGGGCGCAGCGTCCCTGCTCCTGGCGGCATGCCGGCAATGCTGGTCACGCCGACGCAGCGGGCAGCCTTCCAGGGCAACCGGCTTGCCAAGGCGCTTGAAGTCGTCGTGGGTCAGGGACGCCGCGATGAAGCGACTCTGTTCGTCCGCGCCTTCTCCGAAGCGCTCGACAATGATTCCGACCGGATCCTCGGTGCGGAATTGGGACAGCGTCTCGGCCGGATCGATCTACCGGTCTGGATCGCCCGCTCTGCGCGAAATGCCGGATCGCCATTCTATTACCGTCCGGCCTTCCCCAGCCACGCCGCCAACGTCCCCTCCGGTCGCCTGTGGGCGCTGGTCCACGGGATCACGCGGCAAGAGAGCTCATTCGACCGGACCGTCGTCAGCCACGCGGGCGCGCGCGGGATGATGCAGTTGATGCCGGGCACCGCCGGCGACGAAGCGCGCAAGGCAGGGGTCGGGTACGACCTTGGCCGTCTGACTAGCGACGCGAGCTACAACGTCTTGCTGGGCAGCAATCATGCCAGGCGACTGGTGGGCAATTACGACGGTAGCTACGTCCTGGCTGTCGCCGCCTACAACGCGGGCCCGGGCAACGTGAACAAGTGGATCAAGCGCTATGGCGATCCGCGCCGGGGCGATGTCGATATCCTGCGCTGGATCGAGCAGATTCCATTCATGGAAACTCGAGGCTACGTGCAGCGTGTGCTCGAGAACAGCGTCGTTTACGACGAGATCAATGGCGAAACGCTGAGCGCCAGCCTGTCGACGTTCCTCGGCAAGTCTCGACCCGGCTGATGCCTGCCCCTTCGCCGCGCGGTGACCGGTACATCACGCCGCAGGGCTTTGCCGTCATTCGCGCGGAATATGACCAATTGTTCGGGACTGAACGACCCAAGCTGGTCGAAGTGATTTCCTGGGCGGCGGGCAATGGTGACCGTTCCGAAAACGGCGATTACATCTACGGGCGCAAGCGCCTTCGCGAGATCGACCGTCGGCTGGGCTATCTGTCGAAGGTGATGAAGGAGGCCAAGGTCGTCGACCCGGCCACCCAGCCCACGCGCGATGAAGTGCGCTTCGGCGCAACGGTCGAGCTTGCTGACGTGGATGACCAGCGCCGGACCTTGATGATCGTTGGCGACGATGAGGCCGATGCCACTAACGGCAAGATCGGCTGGAGCGCACCGATTGCACGCGCACTCCGCGGCGCCCGGGTCGGAGACGAGCGAACCGTTCGCTTGCCGTCAGGAGAGAAAAGCTACGAAGTCGTCGCGCTGCGTTACCCCGAGGCCTGATCGGACCCTGGGCGCATCTTCGACGAGCGCCGAAGCGGGATGACCGACGTTTCTTCGTCCGCGCCGATTACCGGAAATGCTTTTTCCATTGCATTTGCGACTGCAGCCAAAGCAGAGACGCAGGCAGTTCCTTCGTCGTTCGCGTCGATCACCGTCCACGGTGACCAGCGCGTGTTGGTCATGGCGAACATCTGTCCGACTGCACCGTCATATTCGCCGCGGATCTCTGGTCCGCGAAGTTCTGCAGGGCCCATTAAAAGGCGGCGCGTCGGGTCGGCATCCCGGGTCGCCAGCCGGTCGCCGCGGACCTGCTCGGTAACATGGAAGAATAGTTTGAGGATCAGCGTGCCGTGATCGCGCTGTTGCGCTTCGAATTCGTTGATTTCGTCGAACGCGCGCTCCGCACCGTCGCGATCAACCAGGTCAAGCAACGGATCTTCCAGCACGCGGCGGTACCAGCTGTGAAAGTAAAGCACCGTACGGCGATCGGCCGGCAGGTCACGCCAGAAGCGCGCGAGCCAATGACCAGCGTCGGACTGCCGACGGTCCGGCACGACTGCCTGCGTCGTGACGAAGCGCGGATCGAGTGCTCCCGACAACAGCTTGATGGCAGATGCCTTGCCACCACCCTCCAGCCCCTCGAAGACGATGATCGCACGTTTCCGCCGGACGATCTGCGCTCGTTGGGCGTTCGCGATTCTGTCCTGCAAGCTCGCAAGCGTTGCAGACAGATCGCCCGGGAACGGTTCGCCCCGTTCGTATTCTGTTAATTCGATCGACACCGAGGCTGGGTAACGGAAAGTTTACGAGGCGGCAATTCGCGCGCGATGCCCCCGAATCCCGCTCTGGGGCAGTGATCAGCCTGCCTTCGGCTCCGCATCGGCGACGACCCGAATCGATAGTTCCTTCAACTGGCGCGACGTCACCGGTGCCGGTGCGTTCATCATCAGGTCTTCGGCCTTCTGGTTCATCGGAAAGACGATGACTTCGCGGATGTTGGGCTCGTCGGCCAGAAGCATCACGATGCGATCGATGCCCGGTGCAGAACCGCCATGCGGCGGCGCACCGAACTTGAAGGCGCCGATCATGCCCGGGAAGTTTGTATCCACTTCCTCACGGCTGTAGCCGGCGATCTCGAACGCCTTGTACATGATGTCGGGGCGATGGTTGCGGATTGCACCGCTCGACAGTTCGACGCCGTTGCAGACGATGTCATATTGCCAGGCCAGGATATCGAGCGGGTCCTTGTTTTCCAGCGCTTCCATCCCACCCTGCGGCATCGAGAAGGGATTGTGGCTGAAGTCGACTTTCTTTGCGTCTTCGTCGTATTCGAACATCGGAAAATCGACGATCCAGCAGAAGCGGAACGCGCCCTGCTCGATCAGGTCGAGCTGTTCGGCGACGCGGGTGCGGGCAAGGCCGGCCAGCTTGGCGGCCTGCGCCTCGGGACCGGCGGCGAAGAAGATGCCGTCGTCAGGGCCGGTGCCGAGCTGCGCGGCAATCTCGTCCATGCCCTCGGTGCCGTGGTTCTTGGCGATCGGCCCGCCCCATTCGCCGCCCTTGCGCGTGGCGTAGCCGAGTCCGGCGAAACCTTCGCTGCGCGCCCACTCGTTCATCTCGTCAAAAAACTTGCGGCTTTTCTCGGCGGTGGCCGGGGCGGCGATTGCGCGAACCTTCATCCCCTTTTCGACCATTCCGGCAAACAGGCCGAAGCCCGATCCAGTGAAATGATTCCCGACGTCATGAACGATCAGCGGATTGCGAAGATCGGGCTTGTCGCTGCCATATTTGAGCATCGCTTCCTTGTAGGGGATGCGCGGATAATCGCTCGGCGTGACGAACTTGTCGCCGGCAAATTCCTGGAACACGCCCGACAGCACCGGTT
This sequence comes from uncultured Alphaproteobacteria bacterium, assembly GCA_963784395.1. Lineage (GTDB taxonomy): Bacteria > Pseudomonadota > Alphaproteobacteria > Sphingomonadales > Sphingomonadaceae > Sphingomicrobium. The sequence continues at coordinate 198,152 of CAWARI010000002.1, forward strand.
CAATGGCGTTGAACACGTCGTCCTGGGTGACGAAGCTCATTTCGAAATCGAGCTGGTAGAATTCGCCCGGGCTGCGATCGGCGCGGGCGTCCTCGTCGCGGAAGCAAGGCGCAATCTGGAAATAACGGTCGAAGCCGGCGACCATCAGCAGCTGCTTGAACATCTGCGGCGCCTGCGGGAGCGCATAGAATTTGCCCGGATGGACGCGGCTGGGCACCAGATAGTCGCGCGCGCCTTCGGGCGACGATGCGGTCAGGATCGGGGTCTGGAATTCGGTAAATCCTTGATCGATCATCCGGCGACGGATCGAGGAAATGACCTTCGAACGAAGCATGATGTTGGCGTGAAGCCGATCCCGGCGTAGATCGAGGTAGCGGTATTTCAGGCGGATATCCTCGGGATAATCCTGCTCGCCAGCGACCGGCATCGGCAATTCGTCGGCCCGCGACTGAATTTCGACCTGCTTGGCGACGACTTCGATCTCGCCGGTTTCCAGCTTGCTGTTCACCGCGCCGCCTTCGCGCATCACGACCTCGCCGGTGACGGTGACAACCGACTCGACGCGCAGCCCCTCGAGAATCTTCAGGGAATCGCTGCCCTCGGCGCAGACGACCTGCGTAAGGCCGTAATGATCGCGAAGATCGACGAACAGGACCCCGCCGTGGTCGCGCTTGCGATGAATCCAGCCCGAAATGCGGACGGTGGAGCCGACATCGGAGGCGCGCAGCTGAGCGCAAGTGTGGGTGCGATACGAGTGCATGATGTGTTCCTAGGAAGTTGCCGCGGCGAATTCCCGCCCACTCCCCTTTTGTCAACCCGCGTGGCCCGCTATGGCCCCCGCCGACATGAAGATTCACAAGCTGATTTCCGACAGTGCTGGTCTCGCCGCGCTCTGCGAGCGACTCGCCCAATCGCCGTTCGTCGCGGTCGATACCGAATTTATGCGCGAAAACACCTATTGGCCCGACCTGTGCCTGTTGCAGATCGCTGATAGCAATGAGGCGGCGGCGATCGACCCGAAGGCAGACGGCATCGATCTTGCCCCGTTGCTGAATTTGTTGGTGGACAATGAGGACGTGCTCAAGATTTTCCATGCTGGCGGGCAAGATCTGGAAATCATCCACAATATGACGGGCAAGACGCCTGCGCCGCTGTTCGACACCCAGATCGCCGCAATGGCGCTCGGGTTCGGCGAACAGGTCGGTTATTCGAGCCTGATCGAATCGATGCTCGGTATCCAGCTCGACAAGGGAGCGCGCTTTACAGACTGGTCGCGCCGACCGCTCGACAAGCGCCAGATCGATTATGCGATCGCGGACGTGACACATCTATCGACCGTCTTCCCGCGCATGGTCGCGAAATTGAAGAATACAGGACGCGGCGATTGGCTGGACGAGGAAATGGAGCGGCTCGCCGACCCGTCATCCTTCGCCTTCCCGCCGGAAGATGCGTGGAAGCGTCTGAAGCTTCCCGGTCGTAATCCGCAGCTGCTGGGCCGGCTTCGTGCGATTGCGGCGTGGCGCGAAACCGAAGCGCGTCAGAAGAATTTGCCGCGGGGCCGGATCGTCAAGGACGACACGCTTGGCGAGCTGGCGGCGCACCCGCCAAAGACGCAAGACGATCTGGGCCGGATCCGCGGCCTGTCGCAAGGCTGGCGTAATAATGACATCGGCAGCCGCCTGATGGACGCGATTGCGAGCGCCGAGCCGATCGGGGCTGACGAAATGCCCGAACGCGGTCCCAAGCGCCCGGGCCTGACCAAGGACGCCGCATTGGTCAGCGACTTGCTCAAACTACTCCTCAAGATTCGCGCCAAGGAAACCGGCGTAGCACCGAAGCTGATTGCCCGTTCTGATGATCTCGAAGCACTCGCCGCCGGAGTTCGCGACGGGTTGCCGATCCTGAGCGGATGGCGATTCGAGCAATTCGGCCAGGATGCGCTGGATCTGGTCGAAGGCCGCCTTGCCTTTGCGACCGAAGACGGCCGCCTGAAAATGACTCGCACCGCTTAGGAAACCATTTCGACTTCAAGCGTTTAGGTGTCCAAAGGAGACCTTCCGTGAAGTCCAGAATTTCGTCGGGTAGTGGGGTGTTCGCGCTTCTCGCCGCAATCCCGCTCGCCACCCTAAGCGTTGCAGCTTGCAGCACAACGGCAGATGCAGTGCCGGTCAATGCCAACGTCGGCGTGATGTGTACCGCCGACCAGGTAGGAGAATTCAGCGGTCAGCAGGCTACCCAAGACGTGGCAGCGCGAATTCAGAAGGCGACGGGCGCACGCACCTTTCGCTGGTTACCCAAAGGCATGATGGTTACGATGGAATATCGCGCTGACCGCGTGAATGTCGTTCTCGATGCAACAAACAAGATCGAAAGTGTTCGCTGCGGTTAAGCCGTAACGATTTTCGAGCCGAGACCGAGCGCCTTGCCCAGATGGTTGAGGCGCTTGGCAACCACTTCGCTGCCAAGCGACAAGTCACGTTCCTTCAGACCCAGTATGACGTCGCCATCCCTCATCGACAGGGCCGAGCGCAACAGGATCGCCTCCGTTCCGCCTGACAGGCGCTGGGCTAGCCGGATCGCCCTGCCCCAAGCCGTCGCCTTTGCCTGCTCATCCTCGGTCAGCAGGGCGGCGACGTCGGCGTTCATCCCATTCTCGCTGGAAAATGCGGTGCACAACGTCCGCCCGATGAATACGCGGCCGTGGGCGTCGATTCCGACCCAATTGCCATGAAGCGCCATGTCGACCGCGCGTTCGGCGCGGAAATCGGGATGCGCGTTCCATGCGAAATCGCTCATCAGGCAAGCGGCGAGGCGCAATCGTCGTTGCCCGGCGTCGTCACCCTCGAACAAGGGCGCAATCCAGTCGTCGATCGTGGCGCCGTGATCGCCGAACCGTCCCAGCCTTTCGCCAACTTCAAGAGCGGCGGCAAGCAACGGGTCCTTTGCCCGCGTCGCCTTGTCGAGATCGCGATACAGCAGTCCTTCGCGCAAGCCGTAAGCCGACGTCATGACGACAGACGGCGAAAGCGCGTCGATAAGCGTATCAAGCATCCTCTTTGCGGGAACGAGGTTTTCCACGCGGCCCGTGCTGAGCCCGCTCAACGACTTGAGTTGCTCGGGCTCCATCGTGTCGAGCAGTCCTTCGAGCACAACCATTCGCGCCTTGGTGAGTCGATGTTCGTGTATGATCGGCAGGGGATGGTCGAGATCGTGGAGATCGAGCCGTGCAAGCGCCCGGAACGAGCCTCCGACCAGATAGAGACCAGCGCCTTCGGTCTCTAATCCCTGCTCGTCGAGAGCGCGGCTGATGGTTTTCCTGAGCGCTTTCCGGTCCCGGTCGCCAATGCGCAATACCCCCAGCGGAAGCGAGATGGTCGTTCCGACGGCGCCGTTCTCGATCCACGCCAATTCGAGGCTGCCGCCGCCGAGATCGGCGACGATGCCGCGAGCGTGCGGAATTGCGGAAATGACACCCAATGCGGCAAGTTCGGCTTCCTCAGGCCCCGGAAGCATGGTCGGGCGGAGCCCCAGCTTGCGGATCGCCGTCAGGAACTCGCCGCCATTTTCGGCGTCGCGGACGGCGGCAGTAGCGACCACGCGTAGCGCTGGCAGGCGCATTTCGTCGGCGAGCAGCCGGAACCGCGCAAGGGCAGCCAACGCACGCTCCATCGCTTCGCCGTCCAGCCTGCCGTCGCGCTCTACGCCTCGGCCGAGCGCGGGCGAAATTTTCTCGTTGTACATCTGGGTCGGCACCCGGCGAGTCCCCGCGTAAGCGACGAAGCGCACGCTATTCGAGCCGATGTCGATGATCCCGACGGGTTTGAGCGCGCCCAACTCAGGCAGCTCCGCGCTGGTTCAGGCGAAGCTTGGGAACGGCCTTCCCCTCAAGCGCCTGACCGCGCCCTGACAGCGATGGGTTGGTCATGAAATAATGGTGGAGATTGAACCGGCGTTTGCCGGGTTTTACGCGCCGGTAGCTGCCGTCCGACATCAGATCCCAGCTTTGCTCATTGTCGATCAAGTTCGCGATCATCACCTGGTCGAGGACCTGCGCGTGCACCGTGGGGTTCTCCAATGGCATCATATATTCGACACGACGATCGAAATTGCGGCCCATCCAGTCGGCCGAACTGATGTAGACCCGCGCCTTTCGGTGCGGCAGCGCAGCGCCGTTGGCGAACACGAAAATCCGACTGTGTTCGAGGAAGCGCCCGACGATCGATTTGACCCGAATGTTGCTCGACAATCCGGCGACACCCGGCTTGAGACAACAGATCCCGCGAACGACCAGGTCAATCGAAACACCGGCACTGCTGGCAGCGTAAAGCGCGTCGATCACCTGCCGGTCGACGAGGCTGTTCATTTTCGCCCAGATCGCGGCAGGCTTTCCATCCTTGGCATTAGCGATCTCGGTATCGATGAGACTCAGAATACGGTCGCGCAGGCCGTTCGGGCTGAGCGTCAGCAATTCCAACCCCTTCGGCTGGACATACCCACTGGTCAGGTTGAACAATTTCGCTGCATCGCGCGCGGCGCGACGCGACGCCGTGAAATAGCTCAAGTCGGTATAAATCTTGGCGGTCGTCGGGTGGTAATTGCCCGTCCCGAAATGGCAGTAGGTGCGGATCGAACCAGCCTCGCGCCGGACGACCATCGACACCTTCGCATGCGTTTTCCATTCGACGAAGCCGTAGATGACCTGCACCCCGGCGCGTTCGAGACGGTTCGCCCAGAGCAGGTTCTGTTCCTCGTCGAACCGCGCCTTTAATTCGACAACTGCCGTCACCGACTTGCCCGATTCGGCCGCAGTCACGAGCGCGTCGATGATCGCGGACTGCTTTCCCGCGCGGTACATCGTCTGCTTGATCGCGATGACGTCGGGGTCCTCGGCTGCCTGCCGGAGGAAAGCCACCACCGCCTCGAAGCTTTCGTAGGGATGGTGGATGATGAAATCCTTGGCGCGGATCGCCGGAAAGACCTCTCCGTCATGTTCGGCGATGCGCTCGGGGAAGCGCGGGGAGTAAGGCGGAAATTTGAGCGCAGGAAGGTCGGTTTCTACCAACTGCGCGAGATCGGCGACGCCGATGATCCCTGCGCTTTCCGAAATCAGGGCGCTGTCGGCGGCAAGCGCATCGCGCACGCCCTTTTCCAGTTCGGGCGGCGTCCCGGCATCGAATTCTAGTCGGATCACCCTCCCCCGCCGCCTACGCTGGATCGCCGAGCGGAAGTAACGGACGAGGTCTTCGGCTTCCTCGTCCATTTCCAGGTCGCTGTCGCGAAGGACCCGAAACGCGCCCGAGGCAATCATTTCGAAACCGGGAAAGACCTGATCCAGATGGGCTTCGATGACCGCTTCGATGGAGACGAAGCGGAACCGATCACCCTGCCGCGGAAGCGCGATGAAGCGCGGCAGCATGGCCGGGATCATCAGCAATTCGGTGACGCTCTCGGACTTCCGACGGACCGTCCGTTCCAGTTCGAAGACAAGAGTGAAACCGCGATTGGGAATGAATGGGAACGGATGAGCCGGATCGACCGCCTGCGGAGTCAGCACCGGCAAAATCTGTTCGCGGAAGTAGTCGCGAAGCCATTCGGTCTCGCCAGTTTTCAGCGCGTCGGTGGTAACGACTTCCAGGCCTTTCTCGGCGAGTTGTTCGCGCAAAATGAGCCATTCGGCCTGCTGCGCCACGACCAGTGCATCGGCCTCTAGCGCGATGGCATCGAGTTGCTGCGTCGGCGTACGACCGTCGAGCGACAAGTCCTCAATCCCGCGCAATTGCTGACCCTTGAGGCCGGCAACGCGGGTCATGAAAAATTCGTCGAGATTTGCACCGCAGATCGACAGGAATCGTAACCGCTCGAGCAACGGGTGCGATGCGTTGGTCGCCTCTTCAAGCACGCGGCGATTGAACGCCAACCAGCTCAACTCGCGATTGAAATAAAGGTCGGAGGGGCCGCGCTCCTTCACGCCTCACCCCGGGCATCGATGATCCCTGCAGAAATCAACGCCCGTCGCGCCGTCGGGATGGTGAGGCGAGCCCGTTCGGCGATGGCGAAGCGATCGATCGCCTCGACGACACGCTCGGCGGTCAGATAATCGCGGTGGACCCGCTGGGTAATATAGCGAAGCACGTCTGGCGGAATGACCAAGCCGCGATCGGCGAACAGAAGCTCGATCACTTGACCGAACAAAGCGTCGTCGGGCTCTGCAATTCGGACACGCGGCGTGACTGCGATCCGCGTTCGAAGATCGGGCAGCGTGATATCCCAATCGCAATCGGACACGACCATGACAATCGGTCGCCCCGTTTCCTGGGCTTGGTTCCAGGCGTGGAACAGCTCTTCCTCATCGTGGCGTTCAGCGGGATCGAACAGGCGACCCCCGACCCGTTCGACAAAGCTGCGGGCGAGCAGGCTGCGGCCTGAACGGCGCGGCCCGGTCAGGATCGTTGCCTTGACCGGCCACAGGCTCCACTTGCGGAAATGTTCGGATGCGTCGCGATTGGCATCCGACAGGATGAAGCGTCGGTCGTGATCCGCTTGCGGCCAGTCGAGCGGGAGCGCGATCTGGTCGGACGTCCTCATGTCGTCCCGGTCGAGTTCTGGCCCGATTCGGCGGGCGGCGCTACCTTCGGCGGCAGTCCCGGATTAGCACGCAGCGTTCCACCAACATCGCTGACGGAATAGCCGCGCGCCCGAAGCGCCGCTGCAAGCGCGCTATTTTCACCCGCATAATTGACCAGCAGCAGCGACCAGCCGCCCACCGCGGTGCTGCGCGGGCTGACCGACTGGACACCAGCGATGCTGCGGATTGTGCTAAATGCGGCGGCAAGGCCGTCTTCGCCGCGCGACAGGATTTGGACCTGCACGATGTGCGGCGCGACCTGTTTGGTCTTCGTCTCGGAGACCACTTCAAATTCCTCGACCGGCGGCGGTGGAGCAATCGTGATAAGACTGGTGTCGCGGCGAAGCATCCCCCCCGCGAAAGCGGACGCAAACAGATCGTCCATGCGCTGGACGCCATCGTTCATCATCCGGGCGAGGTCGGCGCTATCCTTTGCGCGCAACGTAAAGCTTCCAAGAACTTCCCCATCGGCACCGTGACGACCGACGAAGCGTGCGACCGCTGGCCCTCCCGGATATGCGCGGTGCAACGTAACCTCGGCAACAAGGATATCGGCCGCACCATAATAATCGAGAACGTTGCGCCACCAGCCGCGCCCGGGCCGACGGGCGAGCGCTGCGTTGATCAGCAGCGGATCGGGCCCCATCCCGCTCGGTCGAACGTAATCGATCGGGCTTTGCGATGTGCGGAACGATGCCCACGCGCGCTGCCACGGATTGCGCTGTTCGACGCTGGTCAGCGTTCCGCCGGTAATTAGAACCGGAACCAGCATCATCGGTGCCGAACGCCGGCTCATTCCGCCAACACCGAGCAATTCGCCGGCCCTGGCGCGGTCGAACAGGACGCCGAGCTGCGCCATATAGCGATTCGGCCCGATCTGTTCTTTTTCGACGATGATCGAGCTGACTAACGTATCCAGCGTCGAATCACTCAACGTCGGCGCCTCGCTGATCGGGCGTTTGTGCTGTTTCGCCCACAGCGCTTTGAACCCGTCGCGCTGGGCGATGCGCCAGCCGTTATAGCGCGCTTCCTCGGCAGTCTTCCCGCCGACATCGACGCTGATCCCAGTAATCTCCAGCGTTCCGGAACTGTCGATAGGCAGGATTCCGCGATCGCCGGCTTCCAATTGCGCCATCACTGCGCCGCCGACGAGGGCAGACGCCGCGAGGCAGACGGTCAGGGTCAACAATCGCCGGGAAAGCAGCATGAAGCGGCTTTTGGCGACAATGGCGTGGAAATCCAAGCGCGATCTGGCTAGGGCGCGTCTCCAATGACCGATAAGCCGCTCACTTACGCCGACGCAGGCGTTTCGATCGCTGCCGGCAACGCGCTGGTCAGGACCATCGCGCCGCTAGCCAAATCGACCGCAAGACCAGGCGCCAATGCCGAGCTTGGCGGCTTTGGCGGTTTCTTTGATCTCAAGGCCGCGGGTTATGACGACCCACTGCTGGTCGCCGCCAACGATGGCGTCGGCACGAAACTGAAACTGGCGATCGACAGCAATCGACATGATGGCGTAGGCATCGATCTGGTGGCGATGTGCGTCAACGACCTGATCGTCCAAGGCGCAGAGCCACTCTTTTTTCTCGATTATTACGCGACCGGAAAGCTCGACCAGGATGTCGCCGCGCGAGTCGTCGGATCGATCGCCTATGGCTGCCGAATCGCCGGCTGCGCCCTGATCGGCGGCGAAACCGCAGAGATGCCGGGCATGTATGAGGGCGACGATTATGATCTCGCTGGCTTCTGCGTTGGCGCGGTCGACCGTGCCAAGGCGCTGACCGGCGCCGCAGTCGAGCCCGGCGACGTCCTGCTTGGCCTTGCAAGTTCGGGCGTCCATTCGAACGGTTTCAGCCTCGTGCGCAAGCTCATCGACGTAAACGACTGGAAACTCGATCGGCCCGCGTTGTTCGATCACGACGTCATGCTTGGCGACGCGTTGCTTGAGCCGACCCGCATTTACGTGAAAAGCCTGCTTCCGCTGGTGCGCGGTGGCCGGATCCGTGCGCTTGCCCACATCACGGGCGGCGGGCTGCTGGAAAATATTCCGCGCATCCTGCCCCAAGGCGCGCACGCCGTGGTCAGTGCCGACAATTGGCCCCTGCCCCGCCTGTTCGCCTTCCTTCAGGCAGGTGGCTCGATCGAGCCGGGTGAACTGGCACGCACGTTCAATTGCGGGATCGGGATGGTCGCGGTTGTTGCTTCTGCCGACGTCGACGATGTCACGCGCGAATTGGAAGCGGCAGGTGAGACGGTCCATCTTATCGGCGTGATCGAGGCTGGCGAAAAAGGATGCACCGTGCGCGGCAGTGCCGACAGCTGGAGCGCGCGCGAAGACTGGTCCGCCACGCATCATGACTGAACGGGCGCGCGTCGCCGTCCTGATGTCGGGCCGTGGCTCGAACATGGCGGCGCTGCTCTACGCGGCCAAGGCTGACGATTGCCCTTACCAGGTTGTGATGGTGAGCGGCGACAAACCCGATGCGCCGGGCTTTCTCATTGCACAGGCGGAAGGCGTTCCGGTCGTCCGGCTCGATTCCAAGGCGCTCGGCAAAGGATATTGGGACGCGCTGGAAGAGACACTGGTGGCGGCGAATGTCGACCTTGTCGCGCTGGCCGGGTTCATGCGGATTATACCGGCCAGGTTCGTCGAGCGCTGGGCGGGGCGGATGATCAACATCCATCCCTCGCTGCTTCCGAAATATAAGGGACTTCATACCCACCAGTCGGCCATCGACAATGGCGACACGGTAACTGGCGCGACCGTCCATTTGGTGACCCCCGATGTCGACTCCGGCGAGATCCTTGGCCAGGTCGAAGTTGCCATCCTGCCCGGTGAATCCGCCGAGGACCTGGATGCCCGTGTGCTGATCGCCGAGCATCAGCTCTATCCGCGCATCCTGGGGTGTTATGCGTCGCGGCCGTTCGATGCATGCTGGATCGAGGCGCAAGTCGACGAGCTTGCCCGCAAGCTGCACGAGGTCGGTCGCAAGACCAGTCACGGCGCGCCGGGATGGCAGGTCGGGGGCGAGAAATCAGGCAAGTTGTTCGCAATCATCGCAGACCGTCATCATGGTGAAGATGCGGTCGGTCTGCTTATCAAGGCGAGCGGTGTCGACGAGATGACCGGATTGATCGAGGCGCAGCCGGATCATTATTACTGGCCCAAATATTACGGTGCGTCCGGCTGGCTCGGGCTCAAGCTCAACCGGCGCGATGTCGACTGGGACAATGTCTCTGACTGGCTCGAGCGGAGCTGGCGGGCATGCGCGCCGAAGCGGCTGACGCGTTTGATGGACATATCCCAAGAATTCTAGGAAGCTTGGCCCAGCATGACGGACACCCCTGAAGAACGAGCCGAAACCCGCCGACGCTGGATCAATATCGGCGAGATCGTCGCCGTCGCGGGCCTGATCATTTCCGCGCTTGCGCTATGGAACAGCTGGAAGAGCGATGGCAATAACACCACGATCGTCGAGAAGGGGCCGACCGCCATCCCGCTGACGCTGCGCGGCGCGGCGGAGGACGAGGGCAAGACGCTCGTCCTGTCGCCAGTCGAGCCCAGTCACGCACTGCAATCGATTGCGTTGAAAGTCGCAGGCAAGCCACCGGTCGCCGTCGATAGCGACGGGCGTTTGCCCGCAGCTGACCTGGCACCGATGCTGTCCGGTACCAATCAAAAGACGAAACGTGGCACGTTGAGCGTCACGGCCGACGTTCGCTATGTCGAACTGGGCAAGGATCGGCGCGGCGGCGGCCGCTACGTCATCAGCTATCGTTGGACCGATGGCGGACTGTTCGGCGGCAAGACGCTCCGGCTGACGGGTATCAAGCGCGGGTGAAGCCGCTTCACCTCGTTCTGACGATCCTCCTGATCCTCGCGGAAATCGCGACGATCATCCGGGCAATGCTTCGCCCCCATCGCGACCCGGCGGCACGCCTCGCCTGGGTGATCATCATCATCGTCGCTCCGATCGTCGGGATGGTTGCCTACCTCCTCCTCGGCGAAGCGCGGGTCAGTGGCAGCCGAAAGGAGCGCGGTCGAACTATCGACGCCAACCTGCCCCGCCCGCCCGTCGAGGCGGACACGGTAAAGGCAATGGCAGCGACTCCTTATGATGCGCCTTTCGGGCTTGCCCGCACGGTCAACGACATTGGCCCGACTGCGGGAAATCGGGCCACCTTGGCGAAGGACAGCAACATCGCGGTCGACGAGATGGTCGTGGATATCGATGCGGCCAGCGATCATGTTCACGCCTGCTTCTACATTTGGCTCGACGACAGGAACGGGCTGAAACTCAAGGACGCGATGGTTCGAGCTGCCCGGCGCGGGGTGACCGTGCGCGTTCTCAGCGATGCACTAGGATCGCGCAATTTCACCCGGTCACCGCATTGGCGCGAATTGCAGGAAGCCGGCGTGGAGGCGCGCGTCGCACTACCGGTCGGGAACCTGTTGTGGACGATGATCCGCGGTCGCGTTGACCTTCGCAATCACCGTAAATTGCTGGTGATCGACAATGCCATAGCTTGGTGCGGGAGCCAGAATGCCGCCGATCCGGAATTCCGGGTCAAGCCGCATTACGCGCCTTGGGTCGACGTGATGACCCGCTGGGAGGGCCCCGTCGCGCGCGACTGGCAATTTCTGTTTGTTTCGGACTGGATGGGCGAGCATGGCGACGATCTCAGCGCGCTCTTGTTGCTTCCTCCAGCGCCAGCAACCGGCAACATCGTCGCGCAGGTTATCGGAACCGGGCCGACATTGCCTTATGCCGCAATGACCGCCTGCTTCGCCGAACTGGTCCATGCGGCGCGCGACGAGCTGGTGATCACAACGCCCTATTTTGTCCCTGACGACCCCTTGCTTTACGCTATTTTGTCAGCGGCACGGCGCGGTGTACGAACAGTCCTTGTGCTTCCCGCCCGCAACGACAGTCGGATCGTCGCTGCTGCCAGCCGAAGTCATTATGGGGACCTGCTCAAAGCCGGCATTGAACTCCACGAATATCAGCGCGGCCTGCTTCATGCCAAGACGATGGTGGTCGACGGATCGGTCGGCCTGATCGGATCAGCGAACCTCGACAGGCGCAGTTTCGAGCTCAATTTCGAAAACAATATCCTTTTCCATAACACTGATTTCGCGTCGAAGATTCGAGAACGGCAGGATGATTTTCTCGCCGACAGCCAGGTCGTGACAGCGGAGATGGTCGCGGAGACAAGCATGCTCCGGCACCTCGCGCAAAACACACTGTCTATCTTCGGACCATTGCTCTGATTGGTGGTCAGCCGTTCGCACGACAGCATCAATCGATCGGTGGCGTTCCTGGAGGATAATAGCTGAATTCGGCGCGCAAGCCGTCGGGATCGGGGAGAAAAAGGGCGACCGTGCCACCGAAATGCTGGAGCGGTTGGCACTCTATCCCAGCTGCAATGAGGGCATTGCGGAGTTTATCGACCGCATCGGGGGTCGGCAGCGAGAAGCCGACATGGTTCATGCCTGCGCCGTAGCGCTCATAACCGGACGTGCCGGGCTTGGCGTCGACGATCTGGATGTACAGGCCTTCATCGTCGAACCAATTGCCTCCGGCGGTGCGCTTGAAGCCGACCAGCGGGAGGAGAATGCTGTAATGGCGCTCCGACTTTTGCCGGTCACTGACACTGATCGTCAGGTGGTCGAGCCGGAGCGCCATCGCAAATTAGCCGACGATTTCGTCGTCGTTGAAGAAATAAGCGATTTCGATCGCTGCGTTCTCTTCGCTATCCGAACCGTGGACCGTGTTTTCGCCGATCGACAGCGCGTGAGTCTTGCGGATCGTGCCCTCTGCTGCGTCGGCGGGGTTGGTAGCGCCCATGATGTCGCGATTGCGGGTCACGGCATCTTCGCCTTCGAGGACCTGGACCACGACCGGCTCGCTCATCATAAATTCTACCAGCTCGCCGAAGAAAGGACGATCCTTATGGACCGCGTAGAAGCCCTCGGCCTGATCTTTGGTCATGTGGATGCGCTTCGAAGCGACGACGCGAAGGTCGGCTTCTTCCAGCATCTGGGTGACGGCGCCGGTCAGGTTGCGACGGGTCGCGTCGGGCTTGATGATCGAAAAGGTGCGGGTAACCGCCATGGAAAACTCCATCGATGTGCTTGGGGGTTGGGATTGGCCGCGCCCCTAGCGGTCGGCGACGAAACGCGCAAGGCGTCGCGGAAAGCTCAGCCCTTCTCCGTCCAACGACCGTCCTCGTTGGCCCAATAGTGACGCTCTAGGCCTTCCCTGTCCTTCAGCGCCTTCCAGGCGGAGCGGGCCGCGCCTATGGTTTCGCTGTCGAACACGTAAAAGGTGCGGTCGAAATGCAATGCGGCCTCGCGCCATTCGCCGTCGGCGATCAGCAGGTTGCGCGCCTTGTTCGGCGCCTCCGTTCCGGTCGCGAGAAGGATCGGTTGGCGCGAATCGTCGGGGCCTCCGGCAAGTCCGTGCGGCAGGAAACTGGCCGGTGCCTGATCCCACAAGAGGCGATCAAGGCGTGAAAGGAGGCCTTCGTCACTCGCGACGATGACCAGCCTCTGGTCTTCCGCGACGAGCTTGCCGGCCAAGGCAGCGGTGATGCCCTCAGGCCCCATCCCGACTTCAAGCTGATAGAAATCGACCCTCATTCGCCTTTCCCCTTGGCACCGACGCGTCGGCAGCGATCCGAGCAGAAGCGAACATGCTCCCAATCCCGCTCCCACTTCTTGCGCCACGTGAACGGCAAGCCGCACGAGACGCAAAGCTTGGTCGGCAGGTCGGACTTCTGGCGCATCCGGGGCATCGACGCTTATTTCTCGGCGACGTCCTCGACGAACTTGTCGAGAAGGCGGACACCAAAGCCGGTCGCGCCCTTGCCATAGGTCGTCTTGTCCTTCTCGGACCATGCCATACCGGCAATGTCGAGGTGCGCCCATGGCGTGTCGTTCTCGACATAACGCTGAAGGAACTGCGCGGCCGTGATCGATCCGCCTTCACGCGGGCCGACATTCTTCATGTCGGCGATCGGGCTGTCGATCAGTCGATCGTACGCTTCGCCGAGCGGCTGGCGCCACAGCATGTCTCCGCTTTCCTTGCCGGCTGTCATCAATTGGCTCGCCAGATCGTCGTTGTTCGAGAAGATGCCAGCATATTCATGACCAAGCGAGATCACCATCGCGCCGGTCAGCGTTGCCAGGTCGACCATCAGCTTCGGCTTCACTGTCCGCTGCGTCCAGGTCATGACGTCGCACAGGACCAGACGTCCCTCGGCATCGGTATTGATGACTTCGATCGTCTGGCCGTTCATCGAAGTAACGACGTCGCCCGGGCGCTGGGCATTACCGTCGGGCATGTTCTCGACCAGTCCGCAGACGCCGATGACGTTCGTCTTGGCCTTGCGTCCCGCAAGCGCGAGCATCGCACCGGCAACCGCGCCGGCACCCCCCATGTCCCACTTCATCGATTCCATGCCGGCGGCCGGCTTGATCGAAATGCCACCGGTATCGAAGGTGACGCCCTTTCCGATCAGCGCTATCGGTGCCTCTCCTTCAGTGCCGCCGTTCCAGCGCATAATCAGCATCCGCGGCTCGCGGGTCGAACCCTGCGCAACGCCGAGCAATGCGCCCATGCCGAGTTTCGCCATCGCTGGACCGTTGAGGACCTCGATTTCGAGCCCGGTGCCTTCGGCATGCGCCTTGACGCGCGACACGAAGCTTTCCGGATAGATGATGTTGGCCGGCTCCGTCACCAGCTCCTTGGTCAGCGCAACGCCCTGCGCGACGGCGGCATAACGATGATCATATCGCTCGCCCGCACCCTTGCCGGCACCGACGATCGTCACCCGGACGAGGGTAGGCTTCTGCTTGTCCTTCAACCGCGTGCGGTAACGGTCGTAGCGCCATGCCCGCAATTCGGCTGCCAATGCTACGCGCGCCGCGGCATCCGCATCGAAGTCGAACCCAGTCAGGTCGATAACGGCATGCGTGTCTCCAGATGTCAGCAGTTTCGCGACCGCACCGCCGCCCAGTTTCTCCGCAGCGTCAATCGGCTTCGCGTCGCCAAGTCCGATAGTGACGACGCGGTGGCCGTCCGAACCGTAGAATTCCGCGCTTTCATCAGCGCCGCCGTCGAACCGTTGACGCTTCATCGCCGCTTCTGCGGCGCCCTTGCCGTCGCCGAGGGCTTCGATACCCGGACGGGCTTTGGCAGCGACGGGAAGGACGAGGGCGTAGTCGCCAGTCGGGCGAGTATCGGCGAAACTGATCTTCATTTGGCGAAATTCCTGTTGGTGATCCCTGATTTGCGGACGCTCTTAGGGCGCAGGAGCCCGCGAAGCAAAGGCGGATAAGTTGCAATTGGCTGCAAGGCGGATTGCCGGAGCGGCGATCCGGTGCAATAGGCCATCTGTTAACGACGAACTCCGGGGCGGGTTGCAGATTTTGCGCGTGAAACTCTCGACATTGTGCTGGTCGGCGCTGCCACTCGTGATGGCGGTCCCCGCTGGTGCGCAGGAAATGGCTGTACCGACACCCGCTGGCGCGACCGACGCCGCGACCGACCGGATTGTCGATTTCGCTGCTGACGATGTCGTTTACGAAAACGAGTTCGATGTCGTGACCGCCACCGGACGGGTGAGGATGAGCAGCGACGGCAATTATCTCGCTGCCGACCGCATCATCTGGAATCGCAAGACTGGCGAAGTGCGCGCCGACGGCAACGTCGTGGTCGTCAATCCACAGGGCGACAAGATGGTCAGCGAGGCCGTAGTCCTGACTGACGACCTTCGCGACGGCACCGTGCAGCAATTGCTCGTCGTGCTGGAAAGTGGCGGTCGTATCGCGGCGGAAAAGGCGACCCGCAGCAACGGCATCATCACGCTCGACAATGCGGTCTATTCCCCCTGCCCGGTGACCGGACCGACGGGATGTCCGCGCAACCCGAGTTGGAAAATCACGGCAGCCAAGGTCGTCCGCGATCCGTCAACCGGACGAATTCGTTTTCAGGGTGGGCGGTTGAGCCTGTTCGGCGTCACGGTTCCGTTGTTGCCGATCTTCAGCGTCGGAAGCGGCGGCGGGGATGGCACGACCGGGTTGCTCGTTCCGAACCTCTCCTTTTCCAGTTCGAACGGCCTTGAGGTCGCACTTCCTTATTATTTCCGGATTGGGCCCAACCGCGACCTGACGCTGACCCCTCATCTCTATTCGGGTACTGCGCCGGCCATCGAAGCCAAATACCGCCGGCTGACCAGCCTTGGCGCCTATCAGATCGGCGGCTTCGCAACATACAGCAAGGTCGACGATCCTGATCCGAACGACCTGACTCCGGACAACAGGAACGACATCCGCGCCTATGTCGAGGCGAACGGAAAGTTCCAGCTCAATCCTTACTGGAGCGTCACGGGTGCGCTTCGTGCCGCAACCGACAAGACGGTGACCCGGCGCTACGACATCACCCGCGACGACGTCCTGCGTAACTTCGTCGAGGCCGAAAGGATCGATACCGACAGTTACATTTCGATCAGCGCATGGGCATTCCAGGGCTTGCGCGTCGATGACGTCCAGAAGCGGATTCCGATCGTGCTGCCCGCACTCGACGCGCGCTTCCTGGTCGACGGTTTGCTTGGCGGTCGTGCGGAATTGCAGGCCAACAGCCTATCGATCATCCGGGCCGACGGACAAGACACGCAGCGTGCCTTTGCAAGCGCGCGCTGGGACCTGCGAAAACTGACCGGCTTGGGCCAAGAGGTGACTTTCACGGCCTTTGCGCGCGGCGACGTCTACCATACAGACAATAGTGCGGCGACCAGTGTCGCCGCTTATGCCGGACAGGACGGCTGGCACTTCCGCGGCATCGGTGCGCTTGCCGCCGACATGCGCTGGCCGTTCATCGGCGCGGCCTTCGGCGGCACTCAGCGGCTGACCCCGCGTGTTCAGTTGGTATTGACCCCGCCGACGCAGAATCTGTCGATCCCTAACGAAGATGCCCGTTCGGTGGATCTCGAGGATTCGAACCTGTTCGCGCTCAACCGCTTCCCCGGATATGACAGATGGGAAGATGGATCGCGGATAACTTACGGCGTCGAATGGTCCCTCGATCGGCCAAACGTGTCGATCAACACGATAATCGGCCAAAGCTATCGCCTGAATAATCGTGCGAGCATCTTTCCCGACGGGACCGGCCTCACCGACCGCTTCAGCGACATCGTCGGGCGCACGCGTGTCCGGTTCGGCGATTTCGTCGATTTCACGCATCGTTTCCGTATCGACAAAGACAATCTGGCTCCGCGCCGGAACGAGATCGACCTGACGGTGGGCACACGCGAAACCTATGCGCAAATTGGCTATCTGCGTCTCAACCGCGACATCAGCTCGGCGCTGGAGGATCTTCGAGACAAGGAAGAGCTACGACTTGCCGGACGCGTGAAATTTGCGCGCTACTGGTCGATCTTTGGCGCGACCGTAATCGACCTAACCGACAAGAATGAGGATCCGATCAGCCTCGCCGATGGATATGAGCCGGTCAGGCATCGTCTGGGCGTGACCTACGAAGACGAATGCCTCGAGCTTGGCCTGTCGTGGAAGCGCGACTATGAGCGCATCGGAGAGTTCCGCAAGGGCAGCACATTCGCTTTGCGGCTGTCGCTCAAAGGGCTCGGCCGCTAAGCTGACGTTCAGCGAAATCGCATTAAGGGCAATTTCGCAATTGATTGAAGAATAACGGATTTTGAGGGTGGGATTGATGAAAATGAAGTATCGTACTGCGTCGTTCGCGGCGATTGTTGCGGTTGGTCTCGCCGCTGGATCGGCGATCGCGCAGGATCAGCCGATCGACAGCACCCGCACGCTCAACCTTCCCGCCAATCCGCAGGTATTCGGTGCCGCGATGCCGGATGTGGTCAAAGCGACCGCAATCATCAACGGCGAAGTCATCACGCAGACCGACGTCGATCAGCGACTTGCGTTGCTGGCGATTGCCAATGGCGGCAACATTCCAGCCGACCAGATCGACCGTCTGCGTCAACAGGTGCTTCGCAACCTGATCGATGAAACCCTTCAGATCCAGGCTGCCAAGGCCGCCAAGATCGAAGTGTCCGACGCCGATATCGATCGGACTCTCGTCCGGGTTGCGGCCAATGTGAAGCAAACGCCCGAGGAAATGGCCGCTTATCTTCAGGCCCGCGGCTCCTCGATCCGCTCGATCCGCCGCCAAATCCTCGGCGAAACCTCGTGGCGCCGACTGCAAAGCGCGAAGATCGAGAGCACGGTCAATGTGGCCGACGATGAAGTCAAAGCCGTCATCGCGCGCCTCGAAGCGGCGAAAGGTACCGAAGAATATCGTGTCGGCGAAATTTTCCTCGCCGCGACCTCCGCGAACCAGGCGCAGGTTATGGCGAATGCCAACCAGCTGCTGGAACAGCTTCGCCAGGGCGGCTCCTTTGCCGGATACGCCCGCCAGTTTTCGGAGGCATCGACCCAGGCGGTCGGCGGCGATCTGGGCTGGGTTCGTCCCGAACAGCTGCCCGAACCGATCGCGATGAACATTCGCCAGATGCGTCCGGGCCAAGTCTCGGCACCGATCCCGCTTCCGGGTGGAGTTTCGATCATCGCCGTTCAGGACGTGCGCAAGGTGCTGACCGCCGATCCCCGCGACGCGGTCCTCACGCTCAAGCAGGTCTCGGTTACCTTCCCCAAGGGAACAACTCGGGCACAGGCGGAACCGCTCGTCGCGCGCTTTGCACAGGCTTCGCAGAACATCGGCGGTTGCGGCGGTGCGGATAAGCTGGCGTCGGAATTCAATGCCGAGGTCGTCGAATCCGACAATGTGAAGATGCGCGAACTTCCGGCCGCGCTCCAGGAAATGATGATCCCGATGCAGGTCGGTCAGGCTACCCGCCCGTTCGGTAGCCTCGACGAAGGCGTTCGCGTCCTCGTCATGTGCGGTCGCGACGAGGTGGATGCAAACCTTCCGACCTACGATCAGGTGCTTGCGCAGATGAACGAAGAACGCGTCAATCTTCGTGCGCGTCGCTATCTTCGCGATCTTCGCCGCGACGCGATCATCGACTTTCGTTAAGTCCAGCGGCTAAGGGCGGGTCATGGCTTCAGCCTTCACCCGCCCACTCGCCATCTCACTCGGCGATCCCGCCGGAATCGGCCCGGAAGTCGTCGCCAAATGCTGGGACGGCCACCGCGACGACGGCCTGCCTCCTTTCGTGGCCATTGGCGACGCCCAATCGGTCGCAAGCATCTGGGACGGCCCGATCGAATTGATCGACGACGTCGCAGACGCCGACGCCGCATTCGATGTCGGCCTTCCGATCATGCAAGTTCCTGCCGGCGCTCCGTCACAACCCGGCAGGCCCACTGCTGCCGGCGCGCATTGTTCGCTCGACTCCCTGGAACTGGCGGTCGGCCTGGCCCGCTCCGGAATGGTCGATGCGGTCGTCACTGGGCCGGTGAGCAAGCAACAATTGTACGCGATCGGGTTTTCGCATCCCGGTCAGACCGAGTTCGTCGCCGAACGCTGCGGCATCGATGGGTCGAACGTTGCAATGATGCTTGCCGGACCGACGTTGCGCGTCGTGCCGGTGACAACGCACGTTTCGCTCGCGCAGGCAGTCACGATGCTGACGCCCGAACTGATCGCTGCGCGCGGCCGAGCGACGCTACGCGGGCTTCAGCGCAATTTCGGGATTGCCGAACCCCGGCTGGCCGTTGCTGGGCTAAACCCCCACGCCGGCGAAGGCGGATCCCTCGGCCGCGAGGAAATCGACATCATCGAGCCGGCGATCCAAAAGCTTCGAGAGGAAGGCTGGCACGTCAGCGGCCCCCTGCCCCCTGACAGCATGTTCCATTCCTCTGCCCGTTCGAAGTTCGACGCGGCCTTGTGCATGTATCACGACCAGGCGTTGATCCCGCTCAAAGCGCTGCATTTCGACGAAGGCGTCAACATGACGCTGGGACTGCCGATTGTCCGCACATCGCCCGATCACGGCACGGCATTCGACATCGCCGGACAAGACTGCGCTGATCCACGTGCGATGGCCGCTGCGATTCGCCTCGCCGCAACGTGCGCGGAGCAGCGGCGTCGCATGCGGCCACGATGAGCGACGTCGAGCCGCTCCGCGCGGTCATCGCCCGCCACGGATTGAGCGCGAGCAAGGCGCTCGGTCAGAATTTCATTCTCGACCGACAATTGCTTGCTCGAATTGCCGCCGTGCCGGGCATTGGCGCCGACGATATTGTCTACGAGGTCGGCCCGGGGCCGGGCGGATTGACCCGGGCATTGCTCGACACCGGTGCAAACGTCGTCGCGGTGGAGCGCGATCGCCGCTGCGTCGCACCCTTGAGCGAATTGCACGAAGAATTCGGAGAACGCTTTCGCCTGATCGAGGGTGACGCACTGGAGGTCGACGAACGCGCCGAGGTGGGCGGCGACGCCCACATTGTCGCCAACCTGCCTTACAACGTTGGCACCGCGTTGCTGTTGCGCTGGCTGAGCGGCGACGAATGGCCGCCGTGGTGGCGCTCGCTGACGTTGATGTTCCAGCGCGAAGTGGCCGAGCGCATTGTCGCTGCGCCCGGCAGCGATCACTATGGTCGGCTAGCAGTCGCTGCGCAGTGGCGGGCGAATGCGAAGATCGCAATGCTGGTCCACAGATCGTCGTTCGTGCCCCCACCGAAGGTGATGAGCGCGATTGTGCATCTCACCCCTGTCAATCAGCCGGAAGGGGTTGATCCGCTGGTACTGGAACGGGTCACCGCTGCTGCATTCGGACAGCGCCGCAAGATGCTTCGCCAGAGCCTCAAATCCGTCAACGGCGCGCTCGCCATGCTCGAAACGCTCGGGATTGATCCGCAACGGCGTGCCGAGACGCTCGCGGTTGCCGACTTCGTCGCGATTGCAAGGGGTCTGAGCCGCTAAGGGCCGACCCCTCAGTTCTTCTTGACGTCTGTGGCAGGCTTATTCGCTGCCAAGGTCGGTCCGCGCTGTATTGACGCGCTTAACGCAGCTGCTTCGGGGCATCCGGAAGTGCAGAGCTTCTGGAGCGTGACAAGAACGTCCTTCGCCCGGGCAGTCGCACCGGCCTCAACCATCGCCTCGCCCTTAACCTTGAGCGCTTCGCGGTCCGTAGGTTCGAGCAGCAACGCGCGATTGGTGTAGCGGATGGCCTGACCGTAGAGCTTCTGCTTCGCGGCCACCTTGGCCATCACGACGAATGCTTGCCGATTTTTCGGATCGGCGACCAGCGCCGCTTCCAGAGCATCGTCGGCGTCGACGAACTTGCCCGCGGCAAGGAGCGCTTCGCCCTTCTGAACGAGCGAAACCGATTGCGGCCTGATCTGGTCGTCGGCGCGCTGTCCGGCAACCGGGACAGACATGGTCGATGCCGCAATACCGAGCATCAGGACAAAGGGCGTTACGCGCATCATAGTCTCCAATCCGTTCGCCGGAAGGCTTATCACGCCCGCTCCAGCCGTGCGACGAAAAAGCCGTCGGTCCGGTCATGGGCCGGGGTCAACAACCGTCCATGTCCATCGCGTCGACCGAAATCGTCGAATGCATCTTGTACGTTCCAAGATGAATGTCGCCCTAAGAAGTCATCGACCTGCTGCGCGCCCTCCCGCGACAGCAACGAGCATACCGCGTAAACCAGTGCGCCGCCGGGCCTCACGAGTGGTGCGGCTAGATCGAGGACGTGCCGCTGCAAATCGACAACGCGATCGAGGCGTTCGGGGGTCAGGCGCCAGCGGCCTTCCGGATTGCGCCGCCACGTGCCCGATCCGCTGCAAGGCGCATCCACCAGGACAAGATCGCACTGCCCTTCCAGAACGGCGAGTTGATCCTTTTCCCGACCGCCGTCGAGAAGCATCGTTTCGATGCTTGCTTTGGCTTTTTCGGCACGCGGAAGGAGCTTCGAAAGGCGCTGTCGGTTGGTGTCACTTGCGATGATCCGCGCGGACGGTGCTGCGGCTGCAAGCGCAAGCGCCTTACCTCCCGCCCCTGCGCAAAGGTCGAGGACGACCATACCGTCAGCCGCCTTTCCAGCTAGTGCAATCAGCTGGCTGCCTTCGTCCTGAACCTCGACGAGGCCATCGAGGAAGGCGGAATGTTCGTCGATGCGCCGGTCAGTTGCAAGTCGAATACCCCACGGGCTGAGTTCGGTGGCTTGCGAATCCTCAATTGCATCGAGCATCGCGTCTCGCGTCGTCCGGGAAGTATTGGCGCGCAAATCAATTGGGGCACGGTCCAACAATGCAGGCCATTCTCTCTCGTCCACCAATGGCGACAGGAGAGGCTTGATCCATTCGGGGATGAACGTCGCCGGGATGGCTTTCTCGCCGACCTGTTTGGCCTCGGGGCCATGCGCCGATCCGTCGAATGAAGCGGCGGCATCGTCGATTCCGAGCAATGCAATACGCCCGCTCTTCGGCGGTTCGGCGGAACGGCGAATTGCGCGAAACACGAGATCGCGCACAGCGCGTCGATCCTTCGACCCCGCATAGCGCCGGGTCTTGAAATAGGTGCCGACGATGGCGTCAGCCGGCGGCCCGTCGTCGCGGGCCGAGGCGATCACGGCATCGACTATCTCGATTGCCGCCTGGACGCGCGCGGCGGGGGTCATGTCACGTTCCTTCGAACCGGCGTGATTATCTTTCGCGCTGCTCTGGGCGGTTTAACGAGTTGGATAATTGGGCGCTTCCCGGGTAATCGCAACGTCATGGACGTGGCTTTCGCTGAGTCCGGCATTGGTGATCCGGACGAACCGCGCGCGACGTTGCAGCTGCTCGATCGTTTCGCTGCCGGTGTAGCCCATCGCAGCCTTCACGCCGCCAACTAGTTGGTGCACGATATCGCGGACGGGCCCCTTGTAGGGAACCTGACCTTCGATCCCCTCTGGAACCAGTTTGAGCTGGTCCTTGATGTCCTGCTGGAAATAACGGTCGGCCGAACCGCGCGCCATTGCGCCAACGCTTCCCATGCCGCGATAGGCCTTGTAGGCGCGACCCTGATACAGAAACGTCTCGCCCGGGGCTTCCTGCGTGCCCGCCAGAAGCGAACCGACCATAACTGTGGAGGCACCCGCAGCAAGCGCCTTGGCGATATCGCCAGAGGTTCGAATGCCGCCGTCGGCAATCACCGGAACGCCTTTTTCGGCAGCGGCCTTTGATGCCGCCATGATCGCGGACAGCTGGGGTACGCCAACGCCCGCGACTATCCGCGTCGTGCAGATCGATCCAGGGCCAATGCCGACCTTGATCGCGTCCGCCCCTGCATCGGCAAGCGCACGGGCCGCTTCGGCAGTCGCGACGTTGCCGGCGACCACCTGAACCGCATTCGACAGTTTCTTGACTCGCTCAACCTGCAACCCGACGTCCCGATTATGCCCGTGAGCAGTATCGATGACGATGCAGTCGCAGCCGGCGTCGATCAGCGCCTCTGCGCGCTCGAAACCGCTGTCGCCGACTGTCGATGCGGCGGCCACGCGCAAGCGGCCCTGCTCGTCCTTGGTGGCATTGGGGCTGGCGACGGCCTTTTCGATATCCTTGACGGTGATCAGCCCGACGCAGTGATGCGCGTCATCCACGACCAGCAATTTTTCGATGCGGCGCTGGTGCAGCAGCCGACGGGCTTCTTCCTGCCCGGTACCGAGCGGCACCGTTGCAAGGTTTTCGCTGGTCATCAGTTCGCGCACCGGCTGCCGCGGATTTTCGGCAAAGCGGACATCGCGATTGGTCAGGATACCGACCAGTTTGCCGCTGTTCTCGACGATCGGAATTCCGCTGATCCGGTTTGCCTTCATCAATTCGAATGCCTCAGCCAGCGTCTGGTCGGGGGTCATCGTGATGGGATTGACCACCATGCCGCTTTCGAACCGCTTAACCGCGCGAACCGCAGCAGCCTGCTGTTCGATGGTCAGGTTGCGGTGAAGCACACCGATTCCGCCAAGCTGGGCAAGTGCGATGGCCATGTCGGCCTCGGTCACGGTGTCCATCGCCGCCGAGAGCAGCGGCATGTGCAGTGGAATCGCCTTGGTCAGGAAGGTCCGGGTGTCAGCGCCGCTCGGCAAGACGCTGGATTCCAGCGGCTGAAGCAGGACATCATCAAAGGTGAGCCCGAGAGGGATGTCGTCGTGAAGATGGTCGGCCATAGCGGCCCATGCCAAGGTTAAGCCGATTCGTGAAGAGGCTTGCCTAACGACGGGGCAGGAATTCACGCGATGCAGCGCGCCGCACCAATTCGACATGCAGGTTGGCGTCGTCGACCGCGCCGCCCAGATCGGTGCCATCGGTCAATTCGTCGTCGACCCCGTGATAGCTCTTGCCAAGGAACGTCTGAAGCAGTTTCAGGTCGCTGAAGCTCCCTCCGGCCATGACCATCGGCACGTTCTTCTCCGCCAATGCCCAGCCGTCCTGGCGGCGAAGGAAGTCGGCGGCCTCATCATCCCCGTCCCATTTGCGGCCGAACGCCTTGGCGGACTCCCGGATCAGATCCTCAAGTCCCGTGTTCGGTGCAGCGACCATCGCGACCGGCATTCCCTTCGGCGCAATCGCGATCGTGTCTAGATTGAAGCCGGCTACGATGGATGAAAGCGGGAACGGCGGCTTCTCGACGAAAGCCTTGGCGCCGAGGAGCCCCCATTCCTCGGCCCCGGTCAGGACAAACCAGACGTCACGGTCCAGCTTCATCCGCGCGACCCGCGCCGCGACCGCGAGGACCGCCGCGCTGCCGCTCGCATTATCGACTGCGCCGTTGCAGATTCGGTCGACCGGATCGGCAGGCCGGCAAATGCCAAGATGGTCCCAATGTGCCATCACGACGACGGCCTTGCCATCCGGGCGTTGTCCGCGAACGACACCGACGACGTTACGGCTGCCCGTCGCACCCGCCGCGTTCATTGCTGTCATGAAGCCGATCTGCCCGCTCGGCATTTTCGAACTGTCTGCCGGTATCCGGCGTTCGCTCTTAGCAATATCGAATTGCATTTCAAATCCGCCGTCCGGCATTCCGCCCGCGACCCCGACTGCGTTCAGGCGCTCGGCAAGAAATGCAATCGTCCTGGCTTCACCAGCCGTTCCGACCATTCTTCCTTCGAACGCATCGCTCGCCAACGGTGTAATCAGTTTGCGCATTTCCAAATCGTCGATTGGCGATAAGGTTACCGGCACATCGCGCACCGTAGTGCAACCCGCGAGCAGCAGGCCGACGGCCAGCAGGAGCGATCTCACCTACGGCGATCCAGCAAGCGGCGTGCCGCATCGACATGCATAGTCTCGATCATCTCGCCCTCAAATCGTTCGGCACCACCGGTTGCTGCTGCGACCAGTCGCTCGGCGCGGTCGACCTCCGCGGCAGCGGGTGCAAATGCGGTTCGACAAAGCGCTATCTGGCTAGGATGAATGAGTGACTTGCCGTCGAATCCCAAATCGCGCCCCTCTGCCGCTGCGGCCGCGAATCCCGGCGCGTCGTCAAGGACATTGTGCACACCGTCAAAGACGGCGAC
This sequence comes from uncultured Alphaproteobacteria bacterium, assembly GCA_963784395.1. Lineage (GTDB taxonomy): Bacteria > Pseudomonadota > Alphaproteobacteria > Sphingomonadales > Sphingomonadaceae > Sphingomicrobium. Next base: position 223,278 of record CAWARI010000002.1, read on the forward strand.
GCCTGCAGCCCGCGCTGAAATCACGGCGAGTTGCAGGGCCGCCTGAAGCGACGATCGCTTTGTCGCTGAAGGAAGTCGGAGGTCGGCGGACAAATCGTTGGTTCCAACGATCAACGCGGCGGATACCTTGGCGATTTCCGGGGCGGCAATCACGCCTGCCGCGGTCTCGATCATCGCCGCGACAGGCTTGCCGGTCGATTCTGCGACTTCTGCAACGTCATGCGCATCGCGGACCAGAGGAAGTACGACGAAGTCACATTGTGCGTTCCGGACCGCCGCCAGATCGTCGGCATGCCACTCGCTACCAACGGCGTTGATGCGGATTGCTACTGGCATCGGCCATGCCAATTCGACCGCCGCCACCGCCGATTCGCGCGCCGTGATCTTGTCTTCGGACTTCACCGCGTCTTCCAGATCGAGAATCACGATATCCGCAGCACTTTCGCGCGCCTTGGCAATTGCACTGGCCCGACTTGCTGGAAGGAAAAGAACTGACGGTCGGTCGAAAAGATCAAGCAACATGCCGATTTTCCTTCCCCACGCGCGGTGTGGATTGCATCATGAAGATTACTTGAGGGGAATTAGACATGACTACCTTTCTCATCGCACTCGTCGTCCTGGCGCTGATCATCGTCATGATGAGTGTCAAGATCGTCAGCCAAGGGTATCGTTACACGATCGAACGCTTCGGCAAGTTCGTCCGCGTCGCCGAGCCCGGCCTGAACCTAGTCACGCCATTCGTGTACCGGGTTGGCCGCAAGATCAACATGATGGAACAGGTGCTCGACATACCGGGCCAGGAAATCATCACCAAGGACAATGCCATGGTGGCGGTCGATGGGGTGGTCTTCTTCCAGGTGCTCGACGCCGCCAAGGCCGCTTACGAGGTCAGCGATCTCTATTCGTCGCTGCTCGCGCTTTCGACGACCAACCTGCGCACCGTAATGGGATCGATGGACCTCGACGAGACCTTGTCGAAGCGCGACGAGATCAACTCGCGCCTGCTGGTCGTCGTCGATCACGCGACCGAGGCCTGGGGCGTCAAGATCACCCGCGTCGAATTGAAGGACATCCGTCCGCCCGCCGACATAGTCAACGCGATGACTCGCCAGATGAAGGCGGAGCGCGAGAAGCGCGCCGCAATTCTGGAAAGCGAAGGCATGCGGCAGTCCGAAATCCTCCGCGCCGAGGGCGAAAAGCAGGCCAGGATCCTGCAGGCCGAGGGCATGAAGGAGGCAGCCTTCCGCGAAGCCGAGGCACGCGAGCGTGCCGCACAGGCCGAGGCGGCCGCAACCAAGTCGGTCAGCGATGCGATCGAGGGGGGCAATACGCAGGCGATCAATTATTTCATCGCGCAGAAATATGTCGAAGCCCTCGGCAAGTTCGCCACGTCGCCCAATGCCAAGACCATCCTGTTCCCCGTCGAGGCGACCCAGCTGATCGGCACGTTGGGCGGGATTGGCGAATTGGCCCGAAGTGCGATGAACGCCGACGCGGTTTCGTCGCCGCGCGTCACGACCAGCGTTCCGTCGTCGAAGGATGACCGCTGATGAACCTTGGCCTCCACGATGGCTGGTTATGGGCGATCGGCGGGGTCTTGCTGCTTATTGCGGAAGTGGTTGCGCCGGGATTTTTCCTAGTCTTCCTTGGTGCTGCGGCCATTGCGACGGGGCTGTTCACCTTGCTATTCGACTTTGGTCTGGCACCGCAGATGGCGCTGTTCCTAGTCTATACGGGACTGGCGCTGTTGATCGGCAAGCGCTGGTATGGCGAGCCCGATTTGCCCGACCATGTTGGCGGCATCAACGATCCGTCGCGGCGCCTGGTCGGCAAAAGTGCCACGGTGGTAACGGCAATCGATGAGCATCAGGGCCGGGTGAGGCTCGGCGATAGCGAGTGGAGCGCACGCGGAGGACCTGCCGAAATCGGTGACCGTGTCGAGATACTAGGTGTCGATGGCAATTGCCTGATGGTCGGGACCGCACGAATGATCGCGAATAATCCGGGGGATTGAGTATGCGTGACCTGTCGCGTCGTGAATTGCTTGCAGGTGCCGGCTCCGTCGGTGGAGCGGTTGCCCTTTCCGGATGCACTACGATCGCGCCGCTGCGCAGTCCCGCCACCGAGCCGCAGGCTGCCGCGCTGCTGGATTCGATCGCCGAGAATTTGCTCTGGCAAAGTCCTGAAACCGCAACGTCGCTCGGGATCGACAAGGGTGCCCGCGCACCGCTGCGTTCCAGGCTCACTGATCGCTCGATGACGGGTCAGGCCCGGCTTGCTGCGACTCTGCGCGCCGACCTTGCCCGTGCAGAGGCGCTCGATACCAGTGCCCTTCCATTCGCCACCCGTACCAGCGTCGAAGTCATCAAATCCGCCTACCGAACGAGCCTCGAAGGCTTTGCGCAGCCTTATGGCGATGTTGCAGTCGGCGGATGGCGCAACACGCCTTATGTCGTCATCCAGAATGTCGGCACCTATCTCGACATGCCGCGCTTTTTGGACAGCGACCATCCGGTCAAGGATGCTGCCGATGCGGAGGCCTATCTGGCCCGCCTCGACAGTATGGCGGTCCAGTTGGGCGGCGAGCTGGCTCGGATACAGGACGCGCGCGGCAAGGGCCTTATCCCACCTGCCTTCCTGCTCGACAAAGCGGACAAACAGCTGAGCGCGACACTCAAGAACGCAATGTCCGGCGGTGGACTGGTCGAAAGCCTGGTCAGTCGGACGCGCGCCATACCTGGCGATTGGGGCGGACGCGCCAATGCGATCGTCACGCAGAAAATCGCCCCGGCGCTCGAGCGGCAACTTGCCGAGCTTCGCCTCCAACGACGTAGCGCAACGATGGATGCGGGACTTTGGGCGCGCCCGGGCGGGGACAATTTCTACGCCTGGGCGCTAAGGGCTTCGACCACCACGACGATGCCCCCAGACGAGATCCACCAGATGGGGTTGGACCAGCTTGCCGAACTCCATGGCCGGATGGACCCCATCCTGAAGAAGCTTGGCTATGCCAACGGGTCGGTTGGGGCTCGGATGAATGCACTCGCCGAGGACAAGCGCTACCAATTCGCGGCCGGGGATCCCGGGCGGGCCGAGATCATGGCCTATATCGAAACCTGGCTTTCGAAATTCCGCAGCCTGACACCGCGCGCCTTCAATACGCTGGTGAAGGGCAATCTGGAGGTCAAACGCCTTCCGCCCGAGGAAGAACCCGGTGCGCCAGGCGCATATGGCGGGGCCGGTTCGATCGACGGCACCATTCCGGGCAAGTTCTGGATCAACCTGCGCACGACCAATCTTCACAGCAAGTACAGCCTGCCTGATCTTGCCGCGCATGAAGCGATCCCGGGTCATGTCTGGCAGGGCGAATATGCCAATCGCCTTCCGCTGATCCGCACCATGCTTGCGTTCAACGCTTATTCGGAAGGCTGGGCGCTATATGCGGAGCAACTGATGGACGAACTCGGCGCCTACGACGATTTCGAGGTCGGGCGTCTGGGCTACCTCCAGTCCCTCGCCTTTCGCGCCTGTCGGCTGGTGGTAGACACAGGCCTTCACGCCAAGCGCTGGACCCGCGAACAAGGCGTCCGGTTCTTCGTGGAACGCAACGGATCGAACCCCGACGAAGTCGCCAGCGAAGTCGACCGATATTGCAGCTGGGCCGGGCAGGCCTGCGGTTACAAGGTTGGCCACAGTGAAATCGTTCGACAGCGTAGACTTGCGCAGGCCGCGCTGGGTCGGCGCTACCACCTCAAGGCGTTCAACGATGCGGTTGTGCAGGGCGGCAATGTCCCGATGGACGTGCTTGCCAAAAACGTGGCCGAATATATCGCGACGAGCCGCGGGTAACTTCAGCCTGCACCGAGCTTCAAAAGGCCTGTTCCGTCGGTCAGGGCATTGCCGCGACATCCGGCGCGACGAAGTCACGCCGCGCCGCAACCGAGAAGAGTTTTTCCTTCGACCAGAAGCGTAGCGGCCAGTCACGCTTGCCCATCGGCGAATGGAGCAATTCGTTGACCAGATCATGAATTGGAGCGGTTGGATCCGCCTCGCTCAGAAACAGACGAACGCCATGCAGATACGCCTTGGTGATCGTGTCATGATAACCCTGCGTGTCGTCGTTCACGCCGCCGACGCTCTCGTTATAGCGGCGGATCAGACCGGGCAGGTCGCGGTCAAGATCGATTTCCGTGTGCTTGAGCAACAGATAGGTGGTGGCGGCGAGATGCGCCTCGTGGGTCCACTCGGCGCGCGGCAAGCTGCGCGCGAGCAGCCCCTCGCCGACGCGGGCGACGGCCTCGTCAGTCTCGAAATGGCGAACTGGAAATGCGGTCATGGAATCGGGCTTTTTTTGAGGAAGTGCCCGATCCGATTGGCCGGGCGTGTCAGGCGGCGGCAGTGGCCGTTTGCGGCCCTGCTTGCCTGACTCCTTCCTCAACGTGCGGTGCGAACTCTGCGAAATTCTCGACGAACAGGTCGACTAGTTTCGCGGCGGTCCGATCGTAATCGCCCTTGTCTGCCCAGGTCGAGCGCGGATCGAGGATCGAATTGTCGACGCCCGGAACAGCAACCGGAACTTCGAAGCCGAAATTCGGGTCCTTGCGGAATTCGACATTATTCAGGCTGCCATCGAGGGCGGCGTTGAGCAACGCACGGGTTTCCTTGATCGGCATACGCTTGCCGACGCCATATTTCCCGCCAGTCCACCCGGTGTTGACCAGCCAGCACTGCGCCCCGCCGTCGGCGATGCGCTTCTTGAGCAGATTGCCATAAACGCTGGGCGGACGCGGCATGAATGCGGCACCGAAGCAGGTCGAAAAGGTGGCCGTTGGTTCGGTCACGCCAATCTCGGTGCCTGCCACCTTGGCTGTATAGCCCGACAGGAAATGGTACATCGCCTGGTCTGGCGTCAGCCGCGAAATTGGCGGCAGCACGCCGAACGCGTCGGCAGTCAGCAAGATGATCGTCGACGGCGGCGGCCCAAGATTGTCCTTGCTCGTGTTCGGAATGAACTCGATCGGATAGGCGCCTCGCGTGTTTTCAGTCTTGGTAGCGTCCGTGAAATCGAGCGCGCGCGTCGTCTCGTCCATCCCCACGTTCTCGAGGATCGTGCCGAACATCTTGGTCGTCGCGTAAATCTCCGGCTCGCCCTCGGCCGACAGGTTGATCATCTTGGCGTAGCAGCCGCCCTCGAAGTTAAAGACCGCGGTGTCCGACCAGCCATGCTCGTCGTCGCCGATCAGCGTGCGGCTGGAATCCGCCGACAGGGTCGTCTTGCCGGTGCCTGAAAGGCCAAAGAAGATCGCGCTCTTGCCGTCCGCACCGATGTTGGCGCTGCAGTGCATGGGCATCACGCCCTGGGCGGGAAGCAGGAAGTTCAAAAGGCCGAACACGCCCTTCTTCATCTCGCCCGAATATTCGGTGTTGCCGATCAGGATCATCTTCTCGCTGAAGTTGACCGCAATCACCGTGTCGCTGCGGCAGCCGTGCCGCGCAGGATCGGCCTTGAAGCTCGGCAGGTTCATGATCGTATATTCTGGGACGAAGCCGGGCAGCTCGCTTACATCAGGACGCACCAGCAGGGTGCGCACGAACAGATTGTGCCACGCCATCTGCGTGATGACGCGCACATTGACCCGATATTCGGGCTGGCTGCCGCCATACAGGTCGGCGACGTACAGCTCGTCCTGCGCCTCGATCGCGGCGAAGAAGTCGGCCTTCAGATTCGCCCAATGCTCGGTCGACATCGGCTGGTTAATTGCGCCCCAGTTGATCGTGTCCTCGGTCGTCGCATCGCGGACGACATATTTGTCCTTGACGCTGCGCCCGGTGAACTTGCCGGTATCGACCAAAAGCGCGCCGTCGTTGGTCAACTGCCCCTCGCCCCGGCGCACGGCGTCCTCGACCAGCGGTGCGGTCGTCAGGTTCCAATGCAATAACGCACCGCTGGCAATCCCCTGATCTTCCAGCTTGTGCGCAGGAATCCGCTCGCTCACGTCGATTCTCCCAAGGTATTCAATGGCTCGCGCCAGTCCCGAAACGGTAGCGCTCACGTTGCGAGCGCCTATACATAGCGCCCCGCTTGTCGTCAAAGCAGACGGCCACTTTGAACCGTCCGTCTGTCGAATGCTTGTGTCGGCGCGGCGGCCTGACTAAGCCCATGTCATGAGCCACGTCATCGCGCTCGTCGACGACGACCGCAACATCCTGACCTCGGTGTCGATCGCGCTGCAAGCCGAAGGCTTCGTGACGCGGGTCTATTCGGACGGTTTGAGCGCGCTCAAGGCGTTCGCCGACAATCCGCCCGACCTGTCCGTATTCGACATCAAGATGCCGCAGATGGACGGCATGGAATTGCTTCGCCGGGTGCGCGAAATGGGCAACAATGTCGGCGCGATGCCGGTGATTTTCCTGACCTCGAAAGATGACGAACTCGACGAGGCACTAGGCCTTGCGATGGGTGCGGACGATTATATTGCCAAGCCGTTCAGTCAGCGTTTGTTGATCGCGCGTATCCGGGCGATCCTGCGCCGCCGCGACCTGGAACGCGGACAAGCGCAACAAGACGGCAGCGAAGCCGCCGACGAAGTCATTGAGCGTGGACGGCTGGTGATGGATCCGGCCCGCCACAAGGTGAAGTGGGACGACAAGGACGTCACGCTTACCGTTACCGAATTCCTCATCCTCGAGGCACTCGCGCAGCGGCCCGGCGTGGTGAAATCACGCAACCAGTTACTCGACATTGCCTATCAGGATGACGTCTACGTCGACGATCGCACGATCGACAGCCACATCAAGCGCATTCGCCGCAAGTTCCGCGCCGTCGACGACGGCTTCGACATGATCGAGACCCTGTATGGCGTCGGTTACCGATTCGGCGAAGAATGACGAGTCCGACCTTGTCCTGACCTGGTCGGGACGGTGGACTTTGGCGCACCGCATTTTGGCGGTGAACATTCTCACTCTTGCGATCTTCGCGCTGTCGATCCTGTACCTCGACGCATATCGAAACCGGATTACGGAAGAACGCGAGAACCGGCTGGCCAGCGAGACCGCGATTGCCGCCGAAGCGCTCAACACGACGGCCGTGCGCGACCGAGCCAGAGCGATCACCGAATTCGGCAAGCCCAACAACAGCCGACTTCGACTTTACGCGCCGGACGGGGATCTGACGGCGGACAGCTGGGCAAACGCTTCGCCAACCTATGTCATGCGCGATCCAGCGACCGAAGTGTGGCGAAAGACGGTGGCGCGATCTCTGGACCGCGGATTCAATTTCATCGTTGGTGAAAAACCGGCCCCCGACTTCATCGAACCAATGGTCGATCGCGCAGAAGCGTGGCCGCAACTCGCGAACGTCGGCGGCAAACCGACGGTGTCGATCCTCAATGCCGCCGATCTGACGCCCGTTTTCGTCTCCGCCGCGCGGTTGGTCGACGGTTCTCGCCTGCTGATCACGAAGAACGATCGAAATCTCACGCGCACCGTGCGCAGTCAGCGCGGCACCTTGGCCCTCGCACTTGGGATCGCTACGATCCTGTCGGTTCTTCTCTCTTCGTTTCTGGCACGAACCATCGTTCTGCCGCTGCGCCGGATCGCGCTTGCCGCGCACCGTGTTCGGCTAGGTCGCGCGCGTGAAGTTCGCGTTCCACGCCTGCCCTCTCGCCGCGACGAAATCGGCACACTCGCGCGCGCCGTGAGCGACATGAGCCAGTCGCTGCGAATGCGGATCGACAATATCGAGGCGTTCGCTGCCGACGTGACCCACGAGCTGAAAAATCCGCTGGCGTCGCTGCGCAGCGCGGTCGACGGTCTAGAGCGGGTCAAAAAACTGGAACATCGCGCCCAATTGATCGACGTCATCCGGCAGGATGTCATGCGTCTCGACCGATTGATCGGCGACATCGGCGAAGCCGCTCGAACCGACGCCGAACTGGCGCGGGCAAATTTTGAGGAAGTAGACCTGGGCAAGCTGATTGCTCAACTCGTCGGCGTCTGGGAAAGCCGCCGAGAGACCGGCAGCGTCCGGATCGCCTTCGCAAGGCCGCGCGCGGCGAGCGCAACGGTGATGGGTGAACCGGCCCGGCTTGCCCGCGCAATCGATAATATCGTCGACAATGCGATCAGCTTTTCGCCCGCCGACGGTCTCGTCGAAATAGCCGCCATCCATGTGGGCGACCGAATCCTTATCCGAATCGACGATGAAGGGCCCGGCGTCCCCGATGACATGCGCGAGGCAATCTTCAATCGCTTCCATTCGATCCGCCCGCAGGCAGAGCTTTTCGGTCGTCATTCCGGCCTCGGGCTCGCGATCTCCCGCGCCATCGTCGAAGGCCATGACGGAACCATCGACGTGACGGACCGCGATGATGCACCGTCGGGCGCGCGTTTTACCATCGACCTGCCAGCAGCCGACCTGACATGAGCCGTCTGCTCTCATCGGAAATGCTCCACGCGACCTGCGTCGCGTATGACGGGCGTGCCGTCTTGCTTATCGGCCCGTCAGGGTCGGGGAAGTCGGATCTCGCGCTTCGCCTGTTCGATCGCGGTTTCGGCCTGGTCAGCGACGACCAGACGATGGTGCGAAAGGAAGGCGCACGCCTCATTGCGTCGGCTCCCCTGACAATCGCTGGTAAGATGGAAGTCAGGGGGCTCGGGATCGTAGAAATTCCCGCTCTTGGCGATACGCCGGTAGCACTTGTTGTTGAATTGACCAGCGATATCCAGCGGATGCCAGACGACAGTCGCAAGCGGACCATCCTAGGCGTGGAAATTCCGTTGTTCGCGGTCGACGCGATGACCGCGTCCGCAGGTGCCAAGGTTGCATTGGCGCTGAAAAAGATGGGACTGCGCTTGGTATGAATAAAAACGACATCATCCCTGTTCTGCCGCGCCTCCTCCTGGTTACCGGAATGTCCGGCGCGGGAAAATCGACCGTCCTGGATGCGCTTGAGGACATGGGATGGGACTGCGTCGACAATCTGCCGGTCGCGCTGCTTACCGACTTTGTCCACGGCGAGCGTGCTGCGCGTCAATCGGCGCCGGTTGCAGTCGGAATGGATGCACGATCGCGCGGATTTGATGCGGACAAATTGCCTGGGACCATCCGCTCGGTCATCGGTGTTCGCCCTGAGATCCTCTATCTCGACTGTGCGGGAACAGAATTGGTGCGCCGCTACGATGAAACCAGGCGACGCCACCCTTTGGCTCCAGACCGCCCTGCTGAGGACGGCATCGCGCGGGAACGCGGGCTGACGGCTGCGCTTCGCCAGTCCGCCGACTCGCTGCTTGATACGACCGACCTCACCCCAGCCGAACTTCGGGACGAACTTCGCCGCCGCTATTCGGAGGATCGCGATCAGCCGGTCGTCACAGTGACGTCATTCGGCTTCGCCAAGGGAATTTCGCGCACTGCCGACTTGGTCTTCGACGTGCGCTTCGTTCCCAACCCGCACTGGATCGCCGAATTGCGGCCGCTGACCGGTCTCGATTCGAAGGTACAGGAATATTGCGCGGCCGACCCAGGCTGGGCGGATATGATGGATTCAACACAAAGCCTTCTCGCCACGCTGATTCCCCGCTATTGGGCTGCCGGCAAAACCTACCTGACGGTGGCATTCGGCTGCACCGGGGGACGGCACCGCTCGGTTGCAGCGGCGACCGAGATGGCGAAACGGCTCGACGCGGTGGGATTTCCTGCCAACATCCGTCACCGCGACCTTACCTCCCAGCCGAGCGACAGCGTCGAAGACCTCCGGCCCGGCCCGGCGGGCATTATTTCGGGTGATTGAATGATCGGACTTGTGTTGGTGACCCATGGCCGTTTGGCGGCGGAGTTCATCACAGCATTGGAACATGTGGTTGGCCCCCAGCAGGGGATCGAGGGCATTTGCATCGACGCCGACGACGATATGGAAGTCCGCCGCGCTGATATCGCGAAGGCGATCGAGACGGTTAATGACGGTACCGGGGTAATCATCCTGACCGATTTGTTCGGTGGCACGCCGTCCAATCTGGCGATCAGCCTGATGAAGGATCAGGACGTCGAGGTCATTGCCGGGGTCAACCTACCGATGCTGATCCGCCTGGAAGGCGCACGCAAGGTGATGGGCGTTCGCGCTGCTGTTGCTGCTGCCCGCGAAGCCGGTCGGAAATATATCTCGGTCGCATCCGAAATTCTCGGCGAGGCAGCTGCTTGAGCGCGCTCTCGCGGACCGTCGAGATCCTCAACCGTCGCGGGCTCCACGCCCGGGCGAGTGCGAAGTTCGTCAACACCGTCCACGATCTGCCCGCCTCCGTTGAAGTGGAAAAGGACGGCAACAAGGTCACTGGTACCTCGATCATGGGCTTGATGATGCTCGGCGCGGCAATGGGCGACAACATCACGATCCATTGCAGCGGCGAAGGCGCCGACGATGCGCTGGCGCAGCTCGTGGCGCTGGTCGAAGGCAAGTTCGGGGAAGAGTGAGCGTTTGCCCCGCGAAATTACCAGCTTCTCCAACGACACCGTCAAGCGGATTCGCTCGCTTCGCGACAAGAAGGTCCGCCGGATGGAGCGGATGTTCCTTGCCGAAGGGTTACGGATTCTCGCTGAGGGTCGCGACAGCGGCTTTTTGCCGCACGTCATAGCCTATGCCGGTGGTCAGCCGTTGCATCCGCTGGCGGCCGAAATTGTGGCCGAAGCCGAGGCGCAGGGCGCCGACGTAATCGAGACCACGCCGGATATTCTTTCCAAGATGAGCGGTAAGGACAATCCGCAGGCCGTACTTGGCGTCTATCGACAGCCCGAGACCAATCTCGCCGCGCTCGACCGAACGACATCCCCCTTGTGGATCGTCGCCCAGGCCATGCGCGATCCGGGAAATATCGGGACGGTATTGCGGACCGGGGACGCAGTCGGAGCTGGCGGCCTGATCCTGATCGACGAATGCGCCGATCCTTTTTCGGTCGAGGCGGTACGAGCCTCGATGGGGGCGCTCTTCACGCAAAAAATCGCAACCACGAGCTGGGACGAATTTATTCCGTGGCTGCGAAGCGGCGAAGGCCAACTCGTTGGAACCAGCTTGCGCACGGAAACTGATTATCTGGATGCCAAATATGAGCAGCCTTGCTTCCTGCTCGTTGGCAACGAGAGTCAGGGATTGCCTGCTGACTATGAAGACGAATGCGACATGCTCGTGAAGATGCCGATGCTGGGACGGGCAGATAGCCTCAATGCCGCCGTTGCTGCCGCCGTCATGTCATATCAGGTTCGCGCGAGCTGGCGGAACCGCTGACCCCGTTTGCGGGTTTGTTCCGGTATGAAAACGATCGCATGGCTGATGCCGCTCGCTTTGGGTCTTGCCGGGTGCACGACCTACAATGATCCCTATGCTGGCCAGCAAAGCTATCCGGCGCCTTATCCCGAGCAAGGCCCGTACCCGCCGCAGGGACCATATCCACCGCAGCCTGCGCCTTATCCTCCTGCCCCGTACCAAGGCAGTCAGGAAACGTATCGCGCCGTCGGGACGGAGCCGTTCTGGGATCTGGAAATCGGCGACCAGCTGACCTTCACCGATCGGGGCAACAATATCGTTGTGTCGCAGCCGACCCCGCGACCGATCAACGGAACGGCTGGCGAGATTTACCGCACCCAGCGGATCGAGGTGAATGTGAACCACATCCGCTGTTCGGACGGCATGAGCGACCGGACGTTCCCGGACACCGTGCAGGTTTATGTCGATGGGAAATTGTATCGCGGTTGCGGCGCGCCGACGGCATTTTATTCGTCGGTGGACGAACGGGGAAATGCAATGCCGTTGCCCTCTCCCAACGCCGGCCGCGGCACTGCGCCGCCGCTCGACCGAACGCGCTGGCAGGTCATTTCGATCAATCAACGCCCCGTCCCGCGAGATGGCGATTATTCGATGCAATTCGACGGCGGGAAGTTGAGCGCGTCGTTCGGCTGCAACCGTCTGAACGCCGGATACATCCAGAATGGAAGCTCGCTCGATGCCGGGGCAGTCATCGCAACGCGGATGGCGTGCCCGAACAATGACTATGAGGCGCAGGGACTGGCGATCCTCGATCAGGTGATGACAATCCGCATGCTCGATCCGAACCGCCTGATGCTCGATGCGCAATCCGGCTCGATCGAGATCGTTCGCCGCTAATCAATCGAGCGGACGGCGCCCGGCTCAGGCCGCGGCGTCATCCTCGTTGGCGCTCTGCTTGGGGCTTGCAAGTTTCGTCAGTGGGCGCGGTGCCGCTTCGACCATTGGCGGCTCGGGCAATTCCTTGGCGCTTCCGGCGCCGAGGGTTTCGAAGCGACGTGCCTGCGTGAAAACCTGACTTTCGAAACTGCCGACCATCTGGTTGTACGCGGCATTGGCGGTGGAAAGATTCTTGCCGACCCGCTCCATATGCTGAGCCATCGTCGCAAGACGAGAGTGCAACTCCTTGCCAAGGCTTGCAATTTCTTCAGCGGCCTCATTTAGTTTTTCCTGCCGCCAAACACTTGCGACCGTGCGTGCGATAGCGACGAGGTTGGTCGGCGTGGCAAGGAGTACCTTACGCTCGAACGCCCACTCCCACAGCAGATGGTCCTGTTCCAGCGCGGCGGTCAGGAAATGCTCGCCCGGGATGAACATGACTACATAGTCCGCGGCATCGCCGAACTGCGCCCAATAGTTCTTCGACCCAAGTTGCTGGGCATGGTTGCGGAGCGACGCGACATGCGCGTTGAGGTGCGACTTGCGGCGGTCGTCATCGACCTCCTCCGATGCGTCAAGGAAGGCGTTGAGCGAGCATTTCGCGTCGATTACCAGCTTCCGTCCGCCCGGCAGGTTGACGATGACGTCGGGGCGCAGCCGTCCGTCTTCGGTGTTGACGCTGACTTCGGTGGCAAAGTCGGCATATTCGATCAGGCCGGCCTGTTCCAGGACGTTACGCAAGCTCTGTTCGCCCCAGCGACCACGTGCCTTGGGCGAAGACCGCAGCGCATTGACCAGATTGCGCGTCTCGTCGCGAACGCGGCCCTGCCCTTCGCGGACCTGATCGATGACTGCCTTCAAACCGGAATATTGATCGACGCGTTCTTTTTCGACCCGCTGCAATCCGTCTTCATAGCGCTTGAGCGTCGCTTCCACGGGCTGAAGCAAATTCTGCAATTTGGCTTGGGACTGCTTGTCGGCCTCGGTGAAACGCTCGCCGGCTTTTTCGAGGAAATCTTTGTGCGCCTTCTCCAACAACTGGTCACCGACCGCACGCATCTGGGCGATAAGCGAATCCTTCGATTCCTGAAGATCCTTCATTCGAACGTCGAAGTTGCGGGCATCGGCCTGAACCGCAGCTAGCTCGCGCGTCGCGACGTCATGCGCCGATCTGATTCGCTCTACCTCGCTTCGCGCCGCGTCGCGTTCATCGCGGACGCCGCCGAGTTGCATTCGTAGCGCCTCGGCTGTCGCCTTGCCTTTTTCTCCGCCACGGATCCCCATCAGCCAGCCGAGCGCCAGCCCCACAGCCAAGCCCAGGATACCGACGAGCAGGAATGTCAAAGTCACGATATTCTCCGGATAGAACGAAATAGGAACTTAAGCGCGCTTCGCTTCTCGCTCAAGCGACAATCTTCCCTTCCGCGACATGATTGCTTTCCATGTCGAGAACGAAATATCGATCGAGAAATACACCGAGCGCCGTCAGTTCGATGAATGCTTCGCATTCGGTTTCCACGGGGTCTGGATTGCCCGAGAGAAAGCCGTCGAGGCCACGGGATCAGCGTGGTCGCAGCTTCGGCATCGTTTCACCGGGAATCACGCGCGCAGTCGATACATTCGTTGGCGCGCCTCGTAGGTCAATGCCGATGCCCTAGTCGGTTTCGACATCGCCCGCACGATATCAGTCGAGCAGCAGGCAGCGAGAGAAGACACATGATGACGGTCGATCGGGTATAGGCTGCACAAATCTCCTTCGAGCTTCGGGCAGGGTTGGCCGAAGGTTGGCTTCCCGTTGCGGTCCACGACGGCAAATCCCACTGCTGCGACGCGTTAGACTTCATGGGTTTCCACCGTCACAAAACAAAGGAGACCCCCTCGGCAGCACATGCCGCAATCAAGACATAAAGCCGAGCCGTCGGGTATCGTGCGAGAAATCTCCGTTCACGGACGCTATCGCACCGTCCCGAACTTGCCTAGAAAGAGTGGCATCTGGTCCGTTAACTCGGTGCAAAGCTAGGGAGCCCGCATGTCCATTCGCAAGATGATCTCGTTCCACCCCGACGTCGTGAAGTCGGGTCATGTCAATCAGGCGCTCGGCGATGCTGTCCATCACGCGATGTATTGCGCAAAGATGTGCCTGAGCTGCGCCGACGCCTGCGTCGCAGAAGCAATGGACATGAGCCAGTGCGTTCGCTTGTGCAGCGATTGCGCCGATGTCTGCGAGGCGACCACCCGTCTTGGCCTGCGCCGGACCGGATCGAACGAACATCTTCTCGCCGAGATGCTCGAGCTGTGTGCCCGTGCCTGCGAGGAATGCGCGGCCGAGTGCGAGAAGCACGACAATGACCATTGTCGCCTGTGCGCGACGATGTGCCGCGAATGCGCCGCCGATTGCCGCCGCGCTGCGGAATCGATCACGCCTTCAAATTAAGCTGATCCAGTGGCGGTCTGACCCGGTCAGGCCGCCCGCGCGCCGCGCTCTCTGCGCGTCTTGGCGAGCTTCTTGAGTACCATGTCGCGCTTCAACTTCGACAAATGGTCTATAAACAGGACACCTTCGAGGTGGTCCATCTCATGCTGGAGGCAAACAGCCAGGAGGCCGTCCATGTCTTCCTCATGCTGCTTGCCATTTTCATCTAGCCAACGCGCGCGAATGCGGTCGGGGCGCATGACGTCGGCATATTGGTCAGGGACCGAAAGACAGCCTTCGGTATACGGCACTTCGCTGTCGGACGCCTGCAGCACTTCGGGATTGATGAATACGCGCGGCTCCTTCTTGACCGGGCTTTCCGGGTTGCTCGGGTCTTCGGGTTCTTGCAGGTCCATCACCAGCAGGCGTTTGGGAACGCCGACCTGAACCGCAGCCAGGCCGATACCGGGCGCGTCGTACATCGTTTCGAACATATCCTTGATCAGCGCACGCGTCTCGTCGTCGACCTTATCGATCGGCGTGGAAATCTGTCGCAACATCGCGTCGGGCGTCTCGTAAATCTTCAAAATGGCCATGGTGGCAATTTAATCTTTCATGTCAGCAGGTTCAAGCAACCGGTCGACGCGCGCGCAATGCCTGCGCAAGCGTGCCTTCGTCGAGATAGTCGAGCTCCCCGCCAACCGGGAGGCCGTGCGCGAGCTGGGTCAGGCGAATCGGGAATTTCTCCAGTCGTTCGGCGAGATAGTGGGCGGTAGTCTGCCCTTCCAGCGTTGCGTTCATAGCGAGGACGACCTCGTCGATCCCGCCTTCGCCGATCCGGCCGATCAACCGATCAATGGTGAGATCTTCGGGGCGAATCCCTTCGAGCGCGCTCAATCGACCGCCGAGTACGTGAAACCTCCCGGGGAACAGGCGCGAACGGTCAAGCGCCCATAGATCGGCAACCTCCTCGACCACGCACAGCATCTTGTCGTCGCGGCGCTGATCACGGCAGATGCTGCACGGGTCGTACGTGTCGACATTGCCGCAGATCGAGCAGGTAGAAAGCGATTCGGAGACGGCTTGCAGCGCACCGAGCAATGGCTCGAGCGCTGCCTCGCGCTTCTTCATCAAATGCAGCACAGCGCGTCGGGCAGAGCGCGGCCCCAGACCCGGAAGCCGAGCGAGCGCTTGCGTCAGCGCGTCAATCTGGTGTGATGCCATCGACAGTGGAGATAGGAATTTTCTGCTCACTGGGCCATAGGCCGCGTCGATGCGCGTCATTTTCATGGGTTCGCCGGACTTCTCCGTCCCGACGCTCGATGCCCTCGTTGCCGCCGGGCACGAGATCGTGGCCGTCTATACGCAGCCGCCTCGTCCTTCCGGTCGCGGCAAGGCGATGCAGCCGACCGCCGTCGAACGACGCGCTCGCGAGCTTGGCCTTGACGTGTTCAGCCCTAAATCCTTGCGCGACGCGGAAGCGCAATGCGATTTTGTTGCTCACAAGAGCGACGTCGCGGTGGTCGCCGCATACGGCTTGATCCTGCCACAAGTAATTCTGGACGCGCCGAGACACGGATGCCTGAATGTCCACGCGTCTCTGCTTCCCCGTTGGCGCGGCGCAGCGCCCGCCCAGCGCGCGATCATGGCCGGCGACCGTGAAACTGGGATCGCGATCATGCAGATGGAAGCCGGACTGGACACCGGTCCGACGCGCTTCATCGCAAAGCTTCCAGTGTCCGACAACAACGCCGCGCAACTCACGGAACAATTGTCACTTTTGGGCGCAGAGATGATGGTCGACGTACTAGCCGACATCGATAGCTATCCGCCCGTCGCGCAGCCCGAGGCGGGCGTCACGTATGCGACGAAGATCACCAAGGACGAGGCGAAGATAGACTGGAGCCGCCCCGCTCACGAATTGCAGCGGCATGTCCAGGGACTGGCGCCGTTTCCGGGCGCATGGTTCACGTTCGCGGGCGAGCGCATCAAGTTGCTCGATGCGGAAGTCAGCGAAGGTTATGGCGACCCGGGCGAGGTGATCGACGAGCATCTGACCATTGCGTGCGGTGAAATGGCCCTACGCGCAATTACGGTCCAGCGCGCAGGCAAGGGCGCGATGCCCGTCGACGACCTGCTGCGCGGCTTCCCAATACCCAAGGGAACCAGCCTTCCGTGACTCGCTGGCGCCTGACGATCGAATATGATGGTGGCCCGTTCTTCGGCTGGCAGCGACAGAATGACGCACCGACCGTCCAGAAGGCGATCGAAGATGCAATCGAGCAAATGACGGGCGAAGAGAACCGCGTTCATTGTGCCGGTCGGACCGATGCCGGCGTACACGGGCTGGCGATGACGGCGCACGTCGACATCGCCAAGCCGATGACCGCCTTCAGACTGCGTGAGGCGATCAATGCACTGGTTCGTCCCAATCCGATCACGATCCTTGAGGCAGAGGAAGTGGCCGACGATTGGCATGCGCGCTTTTCCTGTAAGGAGCGGCGCTACCTCTACCGGATCCTCAACCGGCGCCCGCCACCAGCACTCGACCGCGGGCGGGTCTGGCATCTCGCGCGGCCGATCGACATCGATGCGATGGTCGAGGGCGCACGGCACCTGATCGGCCGTCACGATTTCACGACGTTCCGGTCGGTTCATTGCCAGTCTGACAGCCCGGTCAAGACGCTCGACCTGCTGACGGTCAAAGAGGTAGGCGGCGAAATCCATCTGCGCGCCACCGCACGAAGCTTTCTGCACCACCAGGTGCGTTCGATGACGGGTTGCCTTGCACTGGTTGGCCTGGGGCGCTGGAAGCCAGATGATATTCGTGTAGCCCTCGAGGCAAGAGATCGAAACGCGCTGGGGCTCAACGCGCCGCCGCATGGGCTCTACTTCGTGAAAGCAATCTATCCCTAGACCAGTACCTGTGATGCCGCTGGCTGGCTCAGGAACGCCTGCGGGCTCGCGCTCAACCCGTAGGCACCCGCACAGAAAATTGCGATCAGGTCTCCAACGTTTGCGCGCGGCAACATCACATCGTCGCCAAGCAAATCCAAAGGCGTACAAAGACAGCCGGTTACGCTCACTTCCTCTTGCCGAGAATCCGCAAAATTCGACGCATTGGCAATCGGATAATTGCGACGAAGCAGCTGGCCGAAATTGCCGGTCGCGGCGAGCACATGCTGAAGGCCGCCGTCGGTAACGAGAAAGGTTTTTTCGCTGCTTCGTTTTCGATCAATGACGCGGGCAAGATATACGCCGGCCTCACCAACCAGCCAACGCCCTAGCTCGATCGCATAGTGGGTTTCTGCGAGCACATCCGGGGCATTACAAAGCGTTTCGAACAACGCCGCGCCCACCGCGTCGATGTCGAGCGGTTCATCGCCATGCGAGTAAGGGATACCGAAACCGCCGCCCAGATTTACATAAGGCATCGGCAGACCGGTTTGCGTCGCGATATCGGCAGCTAGAGAAACGGTCGCTTTCTGCATCTCGATAATCGCCTCGGCGCGTAGCACCTGACTTCCCGCATACACATGAAGCCCGCGCCACTGTGCGCCGGATGCGGCGATCGTTAAGGCAAGATCAGGGACGCGATCGGCGTCGACGCCGAATGGGCTCGCCAGACCGCCCATCTTCATCCCGGCGCCCTTCAGCATGAAGGGCGGGTTTACGCGGATGGCGAGTTTCGGGGTGATGCCTAGCCGCTCCGCAATCGCCAACGCCCGCGAGGCTTCTCCTTCGCTTTCCAGATTAATTGTGACGCCGCATTCAATCGCCTGTTCGATCTCGATGTCGCGCTTGCCAGGGCCTGCGAAGCTGACGGGAACACACAGGCCGCCGGCCTCCCGAAGCGTCGTCAGTTCTCCGCCGCTGGCAAGATCGAAGCCGTCAACATGCGTCGCCAGCCATGTCAACAACGGCGGATAAGGGTTTGCTTTAACAGCATAATGCAGCGTGACATTGTCCGGCAAGACAGCCCGAAGATGGGCGATCTTCTCTCCGATCCTTTGCCGATCGTAGACGAACAACGGGGACCCATGCTCGGTAACGAGCGCGGTCGCAGAATGTCCACCGATCGCCAGCGCGCCATCGTCGCCAGCCGCAAACCCGGTCGGGATTGGCCCCGTCGCCTTCAAACCAATTCTCCCCACAACGCCGTGCGGTCTACCTTGCCCGTTGACCCAATCGGCAGCCGGTCGCGCCAGATAATCCGCGATGGCCTCATATAGGCCGGGGCATTTGCAGCGAACCACGACAACAGTCTTTGTTCGGCATCGTTGCCGCTTTCGACGGCGAAAAGTGCAACCGTCTGCCCCAAAACCTCATCCTTGACGCCGAAAGCGGCAACGTCGGCGACGGCTCCGCTTGCCAAAGCCATTTCCTCGACTTCGGTCGGCGACAGGCGGTTACCGCTGACCTTAATCATTGAATCGTCCCGGCCACGGAAGCGGATCAATCCGTCGTCCCCGCGCACGACGCGATCCCCCGACCATACCGCCGTTCCGCCATGCGTGCTGTGTTCGGGAGCGCCTTTGAAACGTTCCGCCGTCTTCTCCTGGTCGTTCCAATAGCCCTGAGCCACCAACGGCCCCGCATGGACCAATTCCCCTTCCTCGTGGTCGTCGGTAGGTGTTCCGTCAGGTCGCACGACCATGATTTCCGCGAAGGGAATTGCACGACCAACGCTGTCGGGATGATCGTCGACCATGCCTGGCGGCAGGCTGGTCGACCGGAAAGCCTCGGTCAGGCCGTACATCAAGTGAAGGCGCGCGCCCGGAAACATCGTTCGAAGCTTACGCACGAGCGATCCCGAAAGATGGCCACCGCTGTTGGTCAGCGTTCGAAGACTCGCCCCCGCTCCGTCGGACCAGTCGAGCGAGGCAATTTGATTCCATAGTGGAGGGACGCCCGCGAGCAATGTGACGTCATGGCGTCGTATGGCTTTCTTCACGTCTCCGGGGAGAAGATAGTCGACGCCAATCGCACATCCGCCCGCTGCCCACGTCGAGAACAACTGGTTCTGGCCGTAGTCGAATGCGAGCGGAAGGACGCAGAGCGTTCGATCATCCACTTCAATCTCGAGATAGTGTGCAACGCTTATTGCACCAAGCCACAGATTGGCGTGACTGAGCATGACTCCCTTGGGCCTCCCGGTCGATCCCGACGTGTAGAGCAGCGCGACCAATTCTTCGGGGTCGTGGTTTGACGGTGGCAGGGCATCGCCAGACGGCGACCAATCCTCGACCGCAGTAGTCTTCGCGTCGACCACGTTCTCGCCTTGGAGACTGTCGAGGCGTGCCTTGTTGCTGATCAACAGCCTTGCGCCGCTGTCGGCGAGGATGTGCGCTGCCTGAGCCCGCCGCAGCACCGGATTGATCGGGACATGCACAAGCCCTGCCCGTGCAGCCGCGAGCGGCATCACGCAGGCAGTCAACGTCTTGCCCATCCAAGTCGCGATACGGTCGCCGGGCCGAAGGCCGCGGTTCAGCAATTCACCTGCCATTCGCCCAACGAGCTCGTTAAGCTCGTCGTAGGTCAACGACTCCTTGCCGACGACCAGCGCGGTCGCCGTCGCCGCGCCTCGCGATGCGAGATGGTCGATCGGATACGGTTTCGGGTCTGGCGAATGCACGAGATGGACCTACCCTGCCCCCGTAAAATCGCCAAGGCTCGCAATCAGCCTGGTCGCTACAGCGAACGCGGCGGAATCCCGAGCAGTCGGGAAAGGACCAAGCTCAGGATCGAGTTTCGATGCGCGGCCTGCGCTTGCCTCCCTCGCATGCCTCGCCTAGGGGCGCTGCGGTGCAACAGCGAAAGACTGACCGGGTGGCGCGTGACAAAGAGAAGCGCAGCGAGAAGCGACTGCGCGCGCTCCTTGCCGAAGTGTTGGGGATGACACCAAAACGTGTCGCGGGCTTCGCGCCCCAGACAGAATTGTTCGGCGCGCTGCCGGAATTCGATTCAATGGCAGTTGCCACCATCCTCACGGGCATCGAGGAAACGTTCGACGTCCTGATCGAGGACGACGATGTCGAAGCCGAGGATTTCCTTACGTTTGGCGCACTCGAAGCCTTCGTCGAGCGGCTGACAAACCGCGACTGATTATTCGGCGGCTTCGAGCGCCTTGAACTCTTCGGTCGCAAGGAAGCGTTCGGCGTCGAGCGCCGCCATGCAACCGGTCCCGGCTGCTGTCACGGCCTGACGGTAGATCTTGTCCATCACGTCGCCGCAAGCGAACACGCCCGGAATGCTGGTACGCGTCGATCCGGTCTCGACCTTCAGATAACCGTCCTCGTCCAGTTCCAGCTTGTCGGCGAACAATTCTGTCGCCGGGCTGTGACCGATCGCAACGAACGCACCGTCGACATCCAGACGGCTGATTTCGCCGGTCTTCACGTTGCGTACGTCGAGACCGACCAAGACTTCGGGTTGCCCGCCGCCAACAAATTCCGAGATCTCGCTGTCCCACATGATCTTGATGTTGGGATGCGCGAACAATCGATCCTGCAGGATCTTCTCAGCACGCAGCGAATCGCGCCGATGGATCAGGGTGACGTCGTGGCTGTGATTGGTCAGATAGAGCGCTTCTTCAACCGCAGTGTTGCCGCCGCCGATGACTGCGACCTTCTTGCCGCGATAGAAGAAGCCGTCGCAGGTCGCACACGCGCTCGCGCCGCGGCCCTTCATATGCTCTTCCGAGGGAAGTCCGAGCCACTTGGCCTGCGCACCGGTGGCGATGACCATCGTATCGGCGTGATATTCGCCACTATCGCCCTTCAGGACGAACGGACGCGACGAGAAATCGACCTCGTTGATGTGATCCCAAACCATCCGGGTGCCGACATGTTCGGCCTGTGCCTGCATTTCCTCCATTAGCCAAGGGCCCTGGATGACGTCGCGAAAGCCGGGATAGTTTTCGACATCGGTCGTCGTGGTTAACTGGCCGCCAGGCTGGATGCCCTGCACGACGATCGGCGCAAGGCCGGCGCGGGCAGCGTAAATTGCGGCCGTGAGGCCTGCAGGGCCCGATCCGAGGACCAGGAGGCGGGTCGATTGGATGTTGCTCATGTCAGAACCTCAATTGGGAATCGAACCGGCCTCAGACAAGCCGCGAGCGTTGCAGCGCTGCGGCAATGAAGCCTGCGAACAACGGGTGCGGATCGAAGGGGCGGCTCTTGAGTTCGGGGTGGAACTGGACGCCGATGAACCACGGATGGTCGGGACGTTCGACGATTTCCGGCAATTCGCCATCGGGCGACATCCCGGAAAAAATCAGTCCACCCTTCTCTAGCGCGTCGCGATAGTGGACGTTGACCTCATAGCGGTGGCGATGCCGTTCCGAGATATCGGTCGTGCCATATTGCTCGGCCACCTTGCTGTTGTGGCTCAGCTTTGCCTCGTAAGCGCCAAGGCGCATCGTTCCGCCCAGATCGGTCTCTGCGGTGCGCTTCTGCATGCCCTCGGGGCTCATCCATTCGGTAATCAGCCCGACGACGGGCTCAGAAGTCTCGCCGAATTCGGTCGTCGATGCCTTCGTGAGTCCGGCCGTGTTGCGGGCGCCTTCGATGCAGGCCATCTGCATGCCGAGGCAGATACCGAAGAACGGGACTTCGCGTTCACGAGCGAAGCGAACGCTAGCGATCTTGCCCTCGCTGCCGCGCTCGCCGAATCCGCCCGGGACGAGGATGCCGTTGACCGGCTCCAGCTCGCCAGCGAGCGTGCCGTCATCCTTCTCGAACAATTCGGCATCGATCCAGCGGATATTGACCTTGACCCGGTTGGCGATACCGCCGTGGACCAAAGCCTCCCGGAGCGACTTGTAGGCATCCGGCAGGCCGACATATTTGCCGACAACGCCGATCGTTACTTCGCCCTCGGGATGGTCCACGCGGTCCATGATGTCGACCCAGCGCGCAAGATCGGGCTGGGGAACGTCATTCATCCCGAAAACGCGGAGGACCTCGTCGTCAAGACCTTCGTTGTGATATTGCAGAGGCACGTCATAGATCGAGCGCGCGTCGAGCGCCTGAATGACCGCCGACGGCGGGACGTTGCAGAACAAGGCGATCTTGGCGCGCTCGGCCTCCGGAATCGGACGGTCGGCGCGGCAGAGCAGGATGTCGGGCTGAATGCCGTAGCCGGTCATTTCGCGCACGCTATGCTGGGTAGGCTTGGTTTTCAGTTCGCCGGCAGCCGCAATGTACGGGACCAATGTGGTGTGGACGACAAGCGTCTGATCGCGGCCAAGGTCGTTTCGTAACTGCCGGATCGCCTCGACGAACGGCAGGCTTTCGATATCGCCAACGGTGCCGCCGATTTCGCAGATCACGAAATCCAGCCCGTCGATGTCCGACAGTGCGAATTCCTTAATGGCGTTGGTGACGTGGGGAATGACCTGTACGGTCGCGCCCAGATAATCGCCGCGCCGCTCGCGCGCGATGATGTCGCGGTAGATCCGGCCGGAGGTGACGTTGTCAGACTGATGCGCCGACACGCCGGTGAAGCGTTCGTAATGACCAAGGTCGAGATCGGTCTCGGCACCGTCGTCGGTCACGTAGACCTCGCCGTGCTGATACGGGCTCATCGTGCCTGGATCGACGTTAAGATAGGGATCGAACTTGCGAATCCGTACCCGGAATCCGCGTGCCTGGAGGAGCGCCCCGAGGGACGCTGCAAGAAGACCTTTACCGAGGCTGGAGACCACACCGCCGGTGACAAAAATGAACCGCGCCATGGGAGGCGAGCCTTAGGGATGGTACCGCCCCTAAGGCAAGCGCAAGAATCAAATTAGGCCGAAAAAAGTATCGGCCGCGCCTTCTTACTGGGCGAGCGGGACTGCCGGCGCATCTTGCGCGGGAGCGACCGGTTGGGCGTCCACCGGCTGATTCGCAGGGGCAACCTGGTTGACCAACGAGGTGTCGACCGTGGTCGGGCGGTGATTGTAACCCGCCACTCCGGCCAGGAAGATCGACAGCAGGATGAACGCGCCGCCGAGGAAGGCCGTTGCGCGTGTAAGGAAATCCGCAGCGCCGCGCGCGGTCATGAAGCCCGACGACGAACCGCCGACACCAAGTCCACCACCTTCACTGCGCTGCATCAGGATGACGCTCACCAGAGCGACGGCAATCAGGGTCTGGAGGATCAGCAGGAAGGTCAACATGTCGGTTCAGGCCTGTTTCGAAGGTCGGGGCGCGCGAGATAGCCCCCGCGCGCCCCGGATTCAATCGTGATCGTGGATTAGTTCTGACCGCCGGCGGCGATCTGCGCTTCCAGCGCCTCGGCAGTAACGCCAATGACAGCGCCGTCCGGCGTTCCGACGATGCCCGAGCGAGGGATCTTCACGAACTTGCCGCTGGCCAATTTGATCGTCACAAATTCGTCGTCGATCGTCTCGATTGTGCCGACCGCGCTGCCGGCGCTCCCTTTTACGCTTGCACCGACGACCAGTGATGCCGCGCTTGCCGCAACGACCTTGTCCATCTCGGCATTCAGTTCGGCGCGGGTCATCCCGAAGTACAGCTTGCCCATCTGATAGGTGAAGCTGGTTGGCGGCAGGCTTGCTTCATGCTTGTCGGTCTTGACGACCACCATGCCCTGCTTGAACGCGGTCACCATGCCGACTTCGCCCTCTTTGGGATCGAGGACCTTTTTCCCGATCCACGCCGTGGGTGCCGGCTGGGCAGCTTGCGCTTGCGCCGCTGCTGGCGAAGAAATCGCAATCGTCAGTGGGAGAGCGGCGATGATCGTAGCGGCAAACAGTCGCAATGAATTTCCTTTCGCATTGAAATGGTTCGTCTTTATGTATCGCGACTGGGCTTCGGGGGCAAATGTGCGCCTAGCTGGCGCTCGCCGCAGCAACGATTGGAAGAAAGTCGGACGCCTTGAGACTGGCTCCACCGACCAACGCGCCGTCGACATCGGGAACAGCGAAAATCTCGTTGGCATTCGATGCCTTGACCGATCCACCATACAGGATGCGCATCCTCTCGCCCTCATCGCCATAACGAGCTACCAGGCGCTTGCGGAGCGCGACGTGCATCTCGTCAATGTCCGTAACGGACGGCACCTTTCCGGTTCCAATGGCCCAGATAGGCTCATAAGCGATCGACAGAGTGTCGGCGTCGGCATCATGCGGCAGCGAGGCATCCAGCTGGTCGCACACCGTCTTCAATGCCGTTCCCGCGCTACGGATCGCATCGCTTTCCCCGACGCACAGGATCACCTTGAGGCCCGAGGCCAATGCCGTAACGGCCTTGGCTGCGACGATGGCGTCACTTTCATCATGATCCTCGCGCCGCTCGCTGTGTCCGACGATGACGAGTCGCGCACCGGCATCGATCAACATATCCGAACTGATGTCGCCGGTATGAGCGCCTTTTACAGCAGAATGAACATCCTGGCCCCCAATTGCAAAATCGGGCGCAATCCGATGGGCTCGCTCGATCAGGGTGGCAGGAAGGCACAAGGCGACATCAACAAGGGGATGATCGCCCGCCTCGCGCGAAATCGCGGAAAGCTCCGACAGCGATGACGCCACGCCGTTCATTTTCCAATTTCCGGCGACCAACATCCTTTGCGCCATGCGCTGTCCCTTTCGTCTGCTTGCCGTTCCTCGATGCCGCCCCTAAAGCGGCAGCCGGTTTTAATAAAGGTTCGAAACGCCCATGATGTCCTTCGTTCGCCGCCTGTCGAAATCGACCGTCGGAACTGCAATCATGATTCTGTTCCTGCTGACCATCGCGGCCAGCTTTGCAATGCAGGACGTTCGCAACCTTACGCCATTCGGTGGCGGCATGTCGGGACAGACGATCGCCAAGGTAGGCAATCGCGAACTTACCGACCAGGAACTCAGCAAGGAATTGCAGAACCGCCTGGCCGAAGCGCGGCGCGAAAACCCGATGGCTGATTATGCCTCGATCGCTTCCGATTTCGACCCGATTGTCGACGCACTGATCCAGCAGAAGGCGTTGATGGCGTTCGCAGGTGAGAATGAGCTCCTGATCTCCAAGCGGCTGATCGACGCAGAGATTGCCAAGCTTCCGCAGGCACAGGGCCTCAACGGCCGCTTCAGCCAAGATGCCTACAATCGTTTCCTCGCTCAGATCCGAATGAGCGATGCTGAAGTACGCGACCAAATCCAGCGCTCGATCCTCAATCGCGTCATGCTTGCGCCCATTGCGGCGGGCGCGCGCGTTCCTGTCGGCGTTGCACGGCCGTATGCCGAGATGCAGCTCGAAGTGCGTGAGGCCGACGTGGCTCTCATTCCAACCGCACCGTTCCTCAAACTTGTCGGCACGCCCAACGATCAGCAGTTGCAGGCTTATTACAAGGCCAATCTCGCCCGTTATGCAGTCCCCGAGCAGCGTGTCCTTGATATTGCCAAGATCGGCCCGGAAAACGTCGCAAACGTAAAGCCGACTGACAAGGACATCGCAGACTATTACAACGCGAACCAGGCAACCTATGCCGCGAAGGTTCAGCGGGTCATCAGCCAGGTCGTCCTGCCCTCAAAGCAGGCCGCCGACCAACTGGCCGCAAAGATCCGATCGGGAACGTCCTTCGCGGATGCCGCCAAGCCGCTCGGTTTCACTAATGCCGACATTTCGGTCGGGCCGCAGACGAAAGAGCAGTTTGCAGCGCTGACCGATCCTGCCGTGGCTAATACGACCTTCGCCGACACGGTCGGTGCAAATACTGTTGTCGGACCGGTCCGGTCGGATCTGGGCTATCACGTCATCAAGGTCGAAGGCGTCACGACGCAGGGTGGCAAGACGCTTGCCCAGGCGCGCAGCGAAATCGCTACGAAGCTCAATGTCGACAAGCGCAAGGACGCTCTTGCCGACTTGATCGCGCGACTGGAAGACGAGATCGCCGACGGTAAGAATTTCGCCGAGGCAACTGCTGCAGTCGGCATCAAGCCGATCCGTACCCCGGCGATCACCGCTGGCGGCGTTGCTCGCACGCAGCCTGGCTTCAAACTTCCGGACGACTTGGCGCCAGCGTTGCGCTCAGGATTCGAACTTGCTCAGGGCGACGAACCGGTCGTGGAGACGCTTCCCGGTGAGGGAGGCTATGTTCTGGTCGGTGTCGATTCGATCATTGCATCCGCCCCTGCCCCGCTCGTCGCAGTCCACGACCAGCTGTCCCGAGATTGGCAGCAAAAGCAGGCCAGCGACCGCGCCAAGACCATCGCCAATGCGGCAGCAGCCAAAGTGGCCAAGGGACAGGACGTAAAAGCCGCGGTCGCTTCCGCCAATGCCGGTATTACCCTCCCGCCGCCTGAGAAAACGAAGGTGCGGCGCATCCAACTCAGCCAGATGGGGGGCAAGGTTCCCCCGGCGCTCGCCATGATGTTCAGCTTGGCCGAAGGACGCAGCCGAATGGTTGCCGACCCGGAAGGTCGCGGATTCATCATCGTGAAAGTGACCAAGATCATCCCGGGCGATGTAACGTTGCAGCCTGGCATGGTCGCGCAGCTGCAGACCGAGTTCCGCCAGCCGCTGCAGTCCGAATATGCCGAGCAGTTCACGCGCGCGATAGGCAAGGATGTCGGCGTTAAGCGGAACGACAAATCGATCGAGGAAGCACGCAAGCGCATTGTCGGTGGCGGCGCCGGCAATTGATGTCGGCTCCGCGAATCCTCGCGGTCGACAATTACGACAGCTTCACCTTCACCCTCGTCGACTATCTTCTGACGCTGGGCGCCGCGGTCGAGATTGTTCGCAACGACGAGCGCAGCGTCGACGAGCTGCTTGCGCGTGATTATTCCGGATTTCTGATTTCGCCCGGGCCCGGACGCCCGGAAGACGCCGGGATCTCGGTCGACTTGGCGAAGGCGTGCATGGAAGACGCACGACCGTTGCTCGGCATCTGCCTCGGTCATCAGGCAATCGCCATCGCCTGCGGCCAGCCCGTGACAAAAGCGCCCCCCATGCACGGGAAGATTGCACAGGTTCGACATGACCGTAGCGGTCTGTTTGACGGCTTACCCTCACCGGTCGCGGCCACGCGATATCATTCGCTTGCAGCAACTGCGCTGGCGCCGCCATTGTTCGCCAATGCCTGGAGCGAAGACGGGGTCATCATGGCAATGCGCCATTGCAGCGCGCCCGTTCATGGAATCCAGTTTCACCCGGAAAGCGTGGCGTCGCAGCACGGCCACCGACTGCTCGGCGCGTTCCTTGGTCTATGCGCTTGACGTGTGCTGGTACGTTCGATAGACGTTCCCCGTTCGTTCACGAGGGAGAGCAGCGAAAATGCTAACCGCCAAACAGCATGAACTTTTGCGCTTCATCAATCAGCGCCTTGGGGAAACCGGGGTGTCGCCGAGCTTCGATGAGATGCGCGAAGCGCTCGACCTCAAGTCCAAATCGGGTGTTCACCGCCTGATCAGCGCGCTTGAGGAGCGGCAGTTCATCCGCCGCCTTCCCAACCGGGCCCGTGCGCTCGAAGTGATCAAAATGCCCGACATTGCGTCCCCGACGACTGCGGCAGCACCTATGGCGAGCGGGCGTCCGGTCGTTCTTGCTCCGGCCAACGACACGATCGATATCCCCTTGTACGGGCGGATTGCAGCCGGCACGCCGATCGAAGCATTGCAGGGGACGGAAAATTTCGCGGTTCCTGCCGCATTGCTTGGGCCCGGCGAACATTATGCGCTTGAGGTTTCCGGCGATTCGATGGTCGAGGAAGGCATTCTCGACGGTGACTTCGCACTCATTCGCCGTGTCGACACCGCCCGCGAAGGTGAGATCGTTGTCGCCTTGATCGATGACGAGCAGGCGACGCTCAAGACGTTCCGCCGCGAGGGGCAGATGATCCGGCTCGATCCGGCAAACCGGACGTACGAGGCCCAGCGTTATCGGCCCGACCAGGTCCAGATCCAAGGACGCCTCGCCGGCCTGATGCGCCGCTACTGATGCGTTGGGCCCCAGGGTGCCCCCTGGTCAGGTCGAACACGCTTCCTACTTTGGGTGATCTGCCCAGATGGATGGCAATACGACCGCTTCTCGCCGTCACCCGCGAGGGAAGCCGATGGGCGATAATGGCGACATGCTTACCGCATCTTCAAATGTAGGACGATGTAACCGACGCCTGCGATCGCGCCATCGGTAACGAAAGCGCCATCCAGCACAGGACATCCGGTCTAATCGAATGGACGAACGAGAGGTCAGCTGCGCACGTACGCGCTCGAAATGGACCTCTCACGCGGCAGCGAGACGAGTAAGTTTTCGGACAATATCGATGAACGCGCCAGTTCCAGCGACGCGACCACTATGTTAGGGGCGCTCATCTCGTACAGCGGCATGACCAGACAAGGGGACTAAGCGCGTGGGCGCAAGTCAGAAAATCGATGGCGTAGTCACTCGTTTCGCGCCTTCTCCGACCGGTTATCTTCATATCGGCGGCGCACGCACTGCATTGTTCAACTGGCTGTTCGCCCGCCACCATGGCGGCAAATATCTCCTGCGCATCGAAGATACCGACCGCGCCCGTTCGACCCAGCCCGCGATCGAGGCGATTCTCGATGGTCTTTCATGGCTTGGCCTCGACGGTGACGAACCGCCGGTGTTCCAGTTCGAGCGCTCTGCCCGCCATGCCGAGGTCGCCCATGCGCTGGTCGACGCCGGCCACGCCTATCACTGTTTCCTGACACCCGAAGAACTTACGGCCCGCCGCGAAAAGGCGCAGGCCGAACGCCGTCCCTTCCGGATCGACAGCGAATGGCGCAATCGCGCCCCGGGAGCCGACGAAGCTGGCAAGGCTTTCGTCGTTCGGGTGAAGACGAAGAACGACGGCGACACCGTCATCCACGACCTGGTCCAGGGCGAGGTGAAAGTCGCCAACGCCGAGATCGACGATTTCGTGATTCTGCGCTCTGACGGAACGCCGACCTACATGCTCGCGGTCGTCGTCGACGATCATGACATGGGCGTCACCCATGTCATTCGAGGCGACGATCACCTCAATAACGCTTTCCGCCAGATGGCGATCATCGACGCGATGGGATGGCCGGTCCCGGCTTACGGCCACGTTCCGCTGATTCACGGTCAGGACGGTGCAAAACTCTCGAAACGCCACGGCGCACTCGGTGTCGACAATTATCGCGACGAACTTGGCATCCTGCCCGAGGCATTGTTCAATTACCTGCTTCGGCTCGGTTGGGGACATGGCGATGACGAAATAATCAGCCGTGAACAGGCGATCGAGTGGTTCGACATCGACCATGTCGGCAAGTCGCCGTCACGGTTCGACGTCAAGAAGCTGGAAAATCTCAACGGCCACTATATTCGCGAAGCCGACGATGCGCGCCTCGTCGACTTGGTCGCGCCGAAAGTGAAAGCCGATGCGGCTTGCCGCGCACTGCTGCTGCGTGCAATGCCCGAACTTAAGGCGCGGGCGCACGATATTAACCAGCTTGCCGATGGCGCCGAATTCCTATTCGCAAACCGCCCTCTGGTCCTCGACGAGGAAGCTGCCGCGTTGTTGGCCGGCGACGCGCGGAAACATCTCGCCATGACCCATGCAGCCCTTTCGTCTTTGGACAGTTGGACCCACGACACTGCAGATGCTGCAGTGCGAAAGGTTGCAGAAGAACACGAACTTAAGCTAGGAAAACTTGCCCAGCCGCTCCGCGCGGCGCTCACGGGCAAGACGACTTCGCCGGGCATTTTCGACGTCCTGGTCCTGTTGGGCCGCGACGAGAGCCTCGCCCGCATCGCCGATCAAATGGAGCGACCCGAATGACTGACCAGACCGTCACCCTGAACGCCGGCGACAAGGAATTTACCTATCCTCGCCTCAATGGATCGGTCGGTCCCGATGTCGTCGACATCCGCAAGATGTATGGCCAGACCGGGATGTTCACTTACGATCCGGGCTTCACGTCGACGGCTTCCTGTCAGAGCGCAATCACCTACATCGACGGCGACGAAGGCATCTTGCTGCACCGGGGCTACCCGATCGATCAACTCGCCGAGCAATCGACCTTTATGGAGGTCTCCTACCTTCTTCTCCACGGCGACCTGCCGAAGAAGGATGAGCTCGACGAGTTCGTCCAGACGATCACCTATCACACGATGGTCCACGAGCAGTTGGCGACGTTCCTCCGCGGTTTCCGGCGGGACGCCCACCCGATGGCGATCATGTGCGGCGTCGTCGGCGCACTGTCGGCATTCTATCATGACAGCACCGATATCACCGATCCGCAGCAGCGCCTGATCGCGTCCCACCGCCTGATCGCCAAGATGCCGACGATCGCTGCAATGGCGTATAAATATTCGATTGGTCAGCCGTTCGTCTATCCGAAGAACGATCTCAGCTACACGGGCAACTTCCTGCGCATGACGTTCGGCGTTCCCGCGGAACCCTATGAGGTCAATCCGGTCATCGAGAATGCGATGCGCCGGATCTTCATCCTCCATGCCGATCACGAACAGAATGCGTCGACCTCGACCGTCCGCCTTGCCGGATCATCTGGCGCGAACCCGTTCGCTTGCATCGCGGCGGGCATCGCCTGCCTTTGGGGTCCGGCCCATGGCGGTGCCAACGAAGCCGCGCTCAACATGCTGCGCGAGATTGGCGATGTGAAAAACATCCCCGAATACATCAAGCGCGCTAAGGACAAGGACGATCCGTTCCGCCTGATGGGCTTCGGACACCGCGTCTACAAGAATTATGATCCGCGCGCAAAGGTGATGCAGGCAACCGCCGAGGAAGTTCTCAAAGAGCTCAACAAGAGCGATCCGGTCCTCGACGTCGCCCGCGAGCTTGAGCATATCGCGCTAAATGACAGCTATTTCATCGACAAGAAGCTCTATCCAAACGTCGATTTCTATTCCGGCATCATCCTGAACGCGATCGGCTTCCCGACCGAGATGTTCACGGCACTGTTCGCGCTGGCCCGTACCGTCGGCTGGGTCGCCCAGTGGAACGAGATGATTTCCGATCCCGAGCAGAAGATCGGTCGTCCGCGCCAGCTTTATGTCGGCGCGACGAAGCGGGAATATTTACCGGTCGGCGAACGCTAAGCGAGCGGTAGGGAAAGCGTGAAGCGCGCGCCCTCCCCGGGCGTGCTGACCAACGTGATATCCCCGCCCATCGACCGCGCAAGGCGGCGTGCGATCGCAAGGCCGAGGCCGGAACTGCCGCCCCCCTCGGCGCCGCGTTCGAAGCGTCCAAAGATCCGCTCTTGATCCGCGGTCGCGATGCCCTTGCCTTCGTCGGCGACAGTCAGCGATGCGAATTCGGTGCCTGCGGCGAGGCTGAGGGAAACTCTGCTTCCATTCGGCGTATGGCGAACGGCATTGCCGAGTAAATTTACCAGAATTTGCACGATCGATCGGTCGTCACCCACGGCTTGAAGGGCATCGATCCCCAGTCGATCGATTTCAACGTCTTTTTCGGCCGCCATCGGTTCAACGAGCCCGATCGCCTCGTATGCCAACTTGACCGCGTCGATGGGCGCAGCCTCGTCCGGCGGCTGGTCGACCATTGTCCGGATCACGGAGAGCAGGTGCCTTGCAGCAGCGGCGATGTCGCCCGCATAGACGGCATAATCGGTGCGCAGCGGTCCTTCACTGCGCTCTGCAATGCCCTCGGCCGCACGGATAATCCGGTCGATCGGTGAGCGAAGCGCATGGTCGAGCGCCGGATCGATGCCGAGCGAACTGGCCTCGTTCGCCGCTTCCGGCTGATTCCGCTCCTCGGGCGCGGCGGTGCCGCGAAAGCCGGTGAAATGTCCGTCCGCGCTAAAGCTGGGATTCCCAGACAAGATGAGCTTCGTGCTTCCGCCATGCCGCGCAAGCGCGAGCTGGCCGGCGAATGCCGTCCGCGCCGCGACCGCGACGAGCATTGGCATGGAGCTGTCGTCGCTCTCGGCCAGCCTCAGCCATTTTGTCAGCGGTTGTCCGACTGCTTCGCTGGCACCAGCGCCGAGCAATGTCGCAAGATCGCTCGATAGTTCGGTGATCCGCAACTCGGGATCGGCGGCCCACTCGCCGCGCGGTGCGGGGATGACATCGTCGCTTCGCGCTGCAAGCTCAAGGCGCGGACCCGGCGGGGCCTTGCGCCGCCAACTCTCGATCGTCAGGAGGACGTCGTCACCATCTGGCTCGCCGCGCACCCACATCTCGACATCGTGATCCCGCCCCGCAACCAGCGCAGGCCGGGCAACTGCAATACCGAGACGGCGGGCAAGACGGGCAATGGCGGCCAGTTGCGGAAGGACGAGGCGGTCGCCGATCGCCGCACCGCCGTCTTCCTGCAAGGCAGCAAGCATCGGATCGGCGGCCACCAACCGCCCGTCGCGATCGACCCGACCGTGGACCAGATCGCCATGTCCCGCGGCGCTAGCCATGCCGATCACCAAGCGCGATTCGCGCATTGCGATAATCGCGGGGCAATTGCCAATGCGATTGGGCCGACGCGACTTCGTCATCGGTCAGGGCGTCGAACCGGGCGATTTCTTCTTCGACCGACGAGGGGCCGGTACTTCCACCAAGGTCAGCGATCAGACGAGCGGCCAGCGGACGCGGTAATCCCGCCATCCTCGCGAGCAACGCCAAGCCGCCTTCGCCCGAATTGAGCAGATGATCCCATGCTGACTGCGGCCCGACACCGGATCGACGCGAAAGGAAGCATGCCACCAGCGCGACTTCCCCCTCGCTCGATGCCTGCTCGATCAAATCGTCGCTTTTCCGCGTCGACGCGTCGATAGCGTCGAGCAATTTGTCGGTGACATAGTCCAGCCGATCGGCAGCAATGGTCGACGCCGCCACCTTGGCGGCCGCTTTCGCCAAGCGCGAATCTTCGCTTCGGTCGGGACTGAGGACGGCTGAGACCGAATGGGCAAGTGCAAGCGCATCGCCGGGTTCGAGGTCGCACAATTCGAGACGAGGCTGACCGAAGGCGTCGCGGCGGCGACCGCGCGCCACCACCAGCGCCATTGCGGCGGCGGCTATGCCGGCGTCTTCATCACTGACCAGCCGCGGCAGCAGCGGTAATCGCCGAGGGCCAGAATGGCCTGAAAAGCTTGCCGCAATACGATATTCGTCCGCACGTCGGAGCATGAGCGATACCAGCCCTGCACGATCGACAAGTCCGGCATTGGCCAATTTTCCGGCAATCTCGCCAGGTTCGCGTTCGACCTTGCGGTATCCGGCAGCGACCGCGATTTCATTGGCCAGCGTGTCGACAAGATCGTGGAGCATTGCGGTCATCAACGCACGCTCCTGCTCGGTCAGCCTGTCACCAGGATCGAGGAAAAAATCGCGACGTACCGTTGCCAAGCGGCTGGGACCACGCGCACGCGCGGGGTCGACCAGACAGTCGGCTGCAACTGCAGCTATCGGCCATTCCTCGGACATCATCACACCCCCAAGTAGACGATCGGGGTTAACGCCGCGTCAATCGCGAATAATGCGGTGCCGCCAGTGCTGGGCAAGGAAGAAGCTGGCAGCAGCATAAAGCAGGAGCACGACGAGCAAGGCGTTTAGCCAGCCCATTGCAACGAACGGGACAGCAGTGAATATCGCGTTACGCCTGGAGAACAGCCAATGCGCATGGGGAACATCGCTCCCGACGCGCTCGATGCGCGCGGCCTGAGCAAAGGCGCACGCGGTCAGCGCGGTGATCGTCGCCCCCCACCCGCCACCATGGTGATGGCTCCACCATCCGAATGCGAGCAACGACATGCCCGCGGCGGGCCAGAGCAAACGTCGAACGACCATGCCGGGTGCAAGCGGACGCAGGCGCAAGGCGGCGAGCCGGGCGGCGACGAGGTCGAGCGGGGTGGCGAGGACGAGCAACAGGTAAGATTGCCAGATCCAGCCGCGCGTAAAACCGAAGGCCGCAGCGACGGTCAACGTCAGCGCTGCAGCGACCAGCGCCGACGGCTTGACGCGGCTCTCCATCAGCTTTTCGGTCGCAAATTCCTCGATGACAGGAAGTAGGTAGCGGCTCGCCCAGTCGCTTCGTGCGCCGCGTGAGGCAACCACCAACCGCCGTTCGAAATCGGCAAGATCCTTGGGCTGCTGCGACAAGATACCGCCGTTTCCTGCCTCTCCTGCCGCGACACGGACGGCACCATCCTGCACCGCCCGGCGAAGCAGCGTCGACTGAAGGTCCCAGTCCCCCAGCATGGCCGCAGTCGACCCGAGCAAATGGGCATCGACTAGCGCGGCGCCAGCCCAGCGGCTCACGGCATCGATGCGTTCATAATCCAAATGCGCTTCGTCGTCGGGCACCAGCGCGACGGCCGGTTCGGCATATTCCGACAAGCGCGTGAGCAGTCCGAAATCGGGCGCGAAGCCGTCCGCAATCACTAGGATCAGGCTGCCGGCCTCGAACCTGCTCGCCGCTTCATTGCCGTCACTGACCGCGACGACGGATATACCCTCTACGCGCAACCGGTCGATCGCGGCATTCAGATCGATCGGGAGGCGCTCGACCAGCACGACAATGGGAGCCGCGCCGGCAGCAGCGGCGCAGCGCGCCTGATATTCAAGCAGGGTCCTTCCGGCGAGCGGATAGAGCGCTCGCAGATTTCCCGAATCGTCTTCCTGATAAGCACCGATCAGCGCCCCGAGCGCCATAATCCCCCCACCGTTCGAACCATTCGCCCCTTCTAGGCGAGGCGAACGCACGCTTTCCAGCCCTGATCGGCTATTGTTGCTTCCACTGACCCGAGAAATTGGTAAATTGCCGGTTATGACCTCACGCCCGACCCCCAACAGTCCACTCGACGACATCGTCGATCAGGGCCCTGCCCACCAGGCTATTGAGGATCAGACCTTGCGTCAGGAAGAAACGCCCGATTGGTTGGCTGAGCCGGACGTGCCATCAGAACAGGGTGCCGGCGGTCGCATGGTGCTTAGCTGGACGCTGTCCCTGCTCGCAATCGGCTGGATCGGATTCAGTGCATGGTCGGCGGGACAATCGCTTTCCGGCGGCATGATTTCGTCCGCGGCGATTGCGCAGTGGCTGGCAATCGCGGCGGGCCCGCTCGCGCTGCTCGGTTTGCTTTGGCTGGTATTCGGACGGACACGCCGCAAGGAGGCTGAAGCGTTCACGCGCTCGGTCGTCACGATGCGCCAGGAATCGCGCGCTCTCGAAGGGCTGCTCGCTGTGCTGAAGCAGCGGATCGATGACAATCATGCAGCGCTCCGCGCAATGTCGACCGACCTGATGTCATTGGGCGATGAGGCCGCGCATCGCCTTGGCGCCACCACAGCCGAGTTGAGCGAAGGCGCCCGCGTCCTTGCAACGCACGGCGAGACGCTAGACCGTGCCGCGCACTCGGCGCGGGTCGATATCGGCGTCCTGCTCGAAGATCTTCCGCGCGCCGAGGCGACTGCGCAGGCAATGGCATTGCGACTGCGCGATGCCGGTAGCGCCGCGAGCGAGCAGGCTGCACGCTTCGAACAGAAAGTGGCGACCCTCACCCAAAGCACGCAGGAAGCGGGCATCGCGACGGGCAATGCGACCGAAAAGCTCCTTGAGTTGCTCAACAGGCTGCAAGATCGCGGCGCGAAGGTCGCGACCGATTTGCGGGACATTGCGGCATCGTCAGATTCAACGGTCGATCGCCTTCTGGAGCGCACTTCCGAGGCACTGAGCGAAATTCGTTCGGGTATCGATCTGCAGGCGCATGCGGTCATTGCACTGGTCGACCAATCGTCAGCCGGTCTTGGCCAATCTGGCTTCCGCGCAGCCGAGGCGCTTCGCCAGTCGCTTGGCGATGCGAGCGGATCGCTCGATGCATTTTCGGCGCGTATCGCGGAACAGGACTCGCGCTCACGCACGTTGCTTTCGGAGATCGATCAGAGCCTTCATTCGATCGACCAGCGGTTCCGGCTGTTTGCCGAACAAGGCGACGAACGAGCAACGGCGGTCGGCGCGACCCTCGCGATGGTTCGCGCCGAACTCGATGCGATCGGTGAACGCAGCGGCGCAAGCGACGACGTTCTTGCCAGTATCGGCGGCCGCGCCGAAGGACTTCGGCTGTCACTCGACGCACTTGATGTCACCGTTCGTGAACAATTGGCCACAGGGCTGGCCGATGCGCAGCAAAGTGCGGATCGCCTGCGCATTGCGGCCGAGACTATTCAACCGTCGATCCTCGCCTCACGTGACGCCGCTGGTGAAGCGAGCGCCAAGCTTGAGCAAGGGGCCGGAGTTGTCGAAGCCCAGCACGACCGCCTCGCCGAGTTGCTCGCGGCGGTGGATACGGGCGTTGGCGGCGCGCAGCGGCGGCTTGGCGAACTGGCCGAATCCATCGCCGACGCCGAACGCGAAGCGGGACGTCTCTCTTCCGAGACAGGACCAGCTCTGGTCGCCTCTCTGGTGCAGGTCAAGGAAGCCGCCGCCCATGCCGCCGACCGCGCCCGTGAGGCTATCGCGGCGATCATTCCCCAGAGCGCGGCAAACCTTTCGTCGTCTGCCCGCGAAGCGCTGGAACGCGCCATTCGCGAAACGGTGGCCGAGCAGATGGCCGAAGTCGAACGCACCGCCGACCGCGCAGTGGAATCGGCGCGCGGCGCGTCTGAACGACTGATGCAGCAGATGCTTTCGATCGGCCAAAGCGCGGCCGCGCTCGAGGCACACATGACCGAGACCCAAGAAGCCCAGCGCGAACGCGACAGCGAAAGCTTCGGTCGCCGGGTTTCTCTGCTGATCAATTCGATGCACTCGGCGTCGATCGACGTCGGCAAAATTCTGTCCGACGAAGTCGACGACAAAGCCTGGGCGGCCTATCTGAAGGGCGATCGCGGCGTCTTTACGCGTCGCGCCGTCCGGCTAATCGGCGGCGGCGAGACTCGCGCGCTGACCAATCATTTCGAAGAAGATGTGGAATTCCGCGATTCGGTGAATCGCTATGTCCACGATTTCGAGGCGATGCTTCGCCGGGTGACGCTCGACCGCGACGGCGGGCCAATCGCGGTGACACTGATGTCGAGCGACATGGGCAAGCTCTACGCCGCCCTGTCCCCCATCGTCGGAGCCAAACGCTAACGCGTCAGGTCGAGATCGGCGACGGTGATCCAGCCGTAGATGTAGTTTGCGTAGAAGAATGCGCACATGACCGCGCCCAGCACGGCGGACCGCAACAAGTGCCGCTTGATGTCGAAATGGTGAGGGGCGCTATCGGCCTGGCCTGGCACCAAGGTGTTGCCGACTTCCTCGTCCGTCTTCACGCCGAACGGAAGCAGCAGGAACGCGCTGCCGACAAAGAACAGGAAATAGATCGCGATGATCGAGCCGATCTGCATCAGTTGACCTCGATCATCGTAACATCGACCAGCGGCTTCTTGCCAGTCCATACCGTCGCGCACCGGCGAACGGCGAGACGAACAGCTTCCTTCATGCGGATCGGATCGCCGCTGCCGTCGCCATAAGCCTTGCGCGCGGCATCGGTGGCATCCGCGACGAAATCGTCGGCATCCGCCTCGACCGGAATCCCGAATGGCCGTACCAATGGATCGGCGGCGAGGCGTCCATTGCTGGCGATGGCCACAGAAACGACGATGACGCCGCTGAACGCCATCCGGCGACGCTGCTGGATCGTCGCGCCATCGGCGGGCAGGATGACATCTCCGTCCAGCACGAGGCGACCGGTGCGAACGACACCGACCTTTTCGGGGCCATCGGGTGCGAGGCGGACGATGTCGCCATTCTTCTGGATCGCGGCATTGGGAACGCCGCTTTCGAGCGCGATCTTGGCCTGTTCGCGCATATGACGCGCCTCGCCGTGCACAGGGACGACGATGTCGGGACGAATCCAGCGATACATCTGTTCCAGTTCGGGGCGTGCGGGATGGCCCGAAACATGGATGTGGAGCTGACGGGACGTCACCAGATTTATGCCCATGTCGCTGAGCGAATTCATTATCCGCCCGATCGCGATTTCGTTGCCTGGGATCTGCTTCGAAGAAAAGACGACGGTATCGCCGTGCGTCAGTTTCAGATCGTGCGTTCCGCTAGCAATGCGCGCCAAAGCGGCTCGTGGCTCGCCCTGGCCGCCGGTCGCAATAATCATGACCTCGCGCTTGGGCAGCCGCATGGCGGTATCAAAATCGACGATTTCGGGGAAATCGAGAAGGTAGCCATTGGCCTTGGCGACGCGCAGGATCCGGTCGAGGCTGCGTCCCGCAACGCACACCCGGCGCCCGGTTTCATCCGCAACCTTGCCCAGCGTCTGCAGACGCGCTGCATTGGATGCAAAGGTCGTCACGAGCACGCGTCCGCGCGCAGATTCGACGGCCTGCCGAAGTCCGTCGTGCACTGACAATTCGCTGCCTGACGCCTCGAGATCGAACACGTTGGTGGAATCGCAGACGAGGGCAAGGACGCCCTCCTGCCCGATCGCTTCGAGGGTCTCGATGCTCGACGGCTCGCCCAGCACAGGGGTCTCGTCCAGTTTCCAGTCACCGGTGTGGAAGATATTGCCTTGCGGGGTTTCGATGAGGACGCCGTTTCCTTCGGGAATCGAGTGCGCAAGCGCGACGAAGGTGACCCGGAAAGGATCGAGGTCGATCGACCCACCGCGATGTATGACGTTGAGCTTGACCTGACCCGTCAGCCCTTCTTCCTCGAGCTTACCGGCAATCAGACCGGCGGTGAATGGCGTTGCGTAAAGCGGTACCTTGAGATCGGCGGCGAGATAAGGGATCGCGCCAATGTGATCCTCATGGCCGTGGGTCAGGACGATCCCAACCAGATTGTCGCGATTTTCCTCGATGAATTCGAGGTCCGGCAGGATCAGGTCGATTCCCGGATAGTCGCTGTCGGCGAAGGTCAGGCCAAGGTCGACCATCAGCCATTTGCCCTTGGTGCCGTAAAGATTGACATTCATGCCAATCTCCCCGGACCCGCCAAGAGCGAGGAACAAAAGCTCGTTGTCGCGCGGCGTCATTGCGCGACCGTCTTCGCAAGCATTGCTAGACCCTGGATCGTAAGATCCGGCTCGATCGCGTCGAACGCATCGGTATTTTCGTCGAACAGGACCGCGAGACCACCAGTCGCGATGACCTTGGTGGGACGCCCGATTTCGGCTTTCATTCGCTTCGTGATCCCTTCGATCATCGCAACATATCCCCAATAGACACCGATCAGCATCTGGCTTTCCGTGGTGGTGCCAATCACGCTTTCGCCGTTGGGGGCGGAAATTGCGATGCGCGGAAGTTTCGCAGCGGCATTGACCAGCGCGTCGAGGCTCAGGTTGATGCCCGGAGCAATCACACCGCCTTTGTACGCGCCGTCGAAATCGACGACGTCGAATGTTGTCGCGGTACCGAAATCGATGACGATGAGGTCGCCCTTATGACGCTTGTGGGCGGCCAGCGCATTCAGGGCGCGATCGGCGCCGACGCTAGAGGGATCGGGAACGTCCAGCGCCATCGGCCAAGCGGCATCACCCTGCCCCGCCACCAGCGCCGGAACGCCGAAATATTTCTGCGAGAGAACGTCGAGATTGTGAAGCGCGCGCGGGACGACGGTCCCGACGATGACTTGCGTGACATCGGCCTTCGAATAGCCTTCAAGCTCGAGCAATTGATACAACCAGACCGCATATTCGTCGCCGGTTCGGCGCGGATCGGTCGCGATCCGCCAGCGGGTCTTGATTTCCCCGTCATCGACGAGCGCGAAGACGAGATTCGTGTTTCCGACATCGATGGCAAGCAGCATGGCCTAGGCCCTAGCGAATGGCAGTCGCGAAAGCGAGGCTTCAGCCAAGGCTGACGTCGCCGGCACGGATAATGATGGTCGACCCGTCATCACGCAAAAGACGCATCGCTCCATCATCCTCTAAGCCATCAAATATCCCGCTCACCTTGTCGTCCGGGCCATGATGCACCGTAAGGCGTGATCCGCGCGCATGGGCACGCGCTTCCCAGGCGGCGGTAATCGCGCCAGCCACACCAAGGCGCCATGCACCGAGCAAGCGAGCAAAACTGCCCGCGAGGAGTGGAGCAAACGTCTGCGGCGTCAGATTGGAGACGTCGGATAGCGACGCGGTCTCGCGCCCCTCGATGGGCGGAGCGACCGCAAGATTCACCCCGAACCCTGCAACAATTCGGTCGCCTGCACGCTCCAACAGGATGCCGGCGAGCTTGCCCTTCCCGCGCAGCAAATCGTTTGGCCATTTCAAATTGAGTGGAATTGCTGGTGCCGCGGTTTCGAGCGCTTCGATCAACGCAAGTCCGGCGACGAGCGAAAGCGTCGGCGGCGCAGCATCCCCGGCGCGCACTTGGGCCATCGTCGATCCGTAGAAATTTCCGTCGGGGCTCAACCACGCCCTGCCTTGGCGTCCGCGACCAGTGTGTTGCCGAGTGGCGATCAACCAGTCGCCCTCGACCGCGTCAAGGTCCTCAAGCAAATCGGCGTTGGTCGAGCCTGTTTCGTCGACGAAGCGCAATCGGCTCAAAAGAGCGAAGCCGCCGCATTGTCGGCCATGCGACCTACCGGGCCCATCAGAAGATATCCCAGCGGGCTCACGATGATCGCGGCAATCGCGATCAGCGCCGTTTCGACCGGCGCATTGGGCTTGGCATACGGAACGCCCGGCGCATCAAAGTACATCACCTTGATGATCTTCAGATAGTAATAAGCGCCGATCACCGTTCCGACGATGCCCGCGACCGCGAGCGCGATCAGGCCCTGGTCGACCGCAGCCCAGAACACGAGCAGCTTCGGCCAGAAGCCGAACAGCGGCGGAATCCCGGCTAGGCTGAACATGAACATGGCGAGCGCCAACGCGAGTCCCGGTCGGGTCTGGGAAAGACCGGACAGACTGTCGATGCTCTCGACCGAACTGCCATCCTCGCTCTTCATCCGGAGGACACAGAGGAAGGCGCCGAGCGTCATGACGACGTAGATCGCCATGTAGAACAACACTGCCGACGCACCGCGCTCACCGCCCGCGACAAGCCCGATCAGCGCAAAGCCGACGTTGTTGATCGACGAATAAGCAAGCAGTCGCTTGATGTTGGTTTGGCCATAAGCGGCAATCGCGCCGACCGCGATCGAAGCGAGCGCCGCCACGATCATGATCTGCCGCCACTGATCGATCGCCGGCCCAAGCGCATCGAGGCACAGACGCGTGGCAAGCAGGACCGCGGCGACCTTTGGCGCCGACGCGAACAGTGCGGTGACGGGGGTCGGCGCACCTTCGT
Source organism: uncultured Alphaproteobacteria bacterium (assembly GCA_963784395.1). Lineage (GTDB taxonomy): Bacteria > Pseudomonadota > Alphaproteobacteria > Sphingomonadales > Sphingomonadaceae > Sphingomicrobium. The sequence goes on from CAWARI010000002.1 coordinate 265,058, forward strand.
AGACGTCGGGCGTCCACATATGGAACGGCACGGCGCTGACCTTGAACGCCATTCCGGCAAGAACGAAGACCAGGCCGAACATCAGGCCGATCGACGACACACCGTCGCGCTCGAATGTTGCAGCAATACCAGCGAAGCTGACCGATCCGGTGAAGCCGTAAAGCAGCGAGATACCGTAGAGAAGGATCCCGCTGGCCAGCGCACCGAGGAGAAAGTATTTGAGCCCCGCTTCGGCCGAGCGATCATCGGTGCGGCGGTATGACGCCAGCACGTAAGCGCTCAGGCTGCTGAGTTCGAGACCGACGTAAAGGCTCATGAGACTGGTGGCCGATACCATCACGCTCATGCCGACAACCCCGAACAAGACCAGCACCGGATATTCCGCGCCATGTTCGAAACCGCGTTCGAACCAGCCGTGGGCGGCGATGATCGCGGTGGCGGCGGCGGCGTAGATCAAAACTTTCCCGAACACGCCGAAACCATCGGCGACGATCAGGCCGCCGAATTGCGGTCCGGCAGTCATCGGCGCACCGAACAGGCTGACCGCCGCGGCGACCAGCAGCGCGACCGCGCCCCAGCTCGTCGCACCGGCGCTGCGGCGGCCACCGAAGGCGGCAACCATCATCAGCGCAATCGCGCCGAGTGCCAGGATGACCTCAGGGAGGATGGCATCGAATTTCATCAGTGCGCTCCCCCGTGCGCTTCAACCTTGGCAGCAACCGGCTTTCCGGTCGTGAGATGGGCATCGCCCGCCGGCTTGGCGCGATCGATCCGTTCCAGCAATCGACCAACATCGGCGCGCATCGGCTTCATGAAGCTTTCCGGATAGACGCCCATCCACAGTGTGGCGGCGGCAAGCGGCGCAAGCAGCGCCCATTCGCGCGGCTCAAGATCGGGCATGGCTGCAGCGTCTTCATTGTCGCGCGTTCCGAAACATATTCGCCAGTAGAGATAAAGCATGTATGCCGCGCCCAAGATAATCCCGGTTGTCGCGACGATCGCGGCCCAGCTCGATGCTTCGTAAGTTCCCATCAGCGACAGGAACTCACCGACAAAATTGCTGAGGCCTGGAAGACCGACGCTGGCCATGGTGAAGATCATGAAGAAGAAGGCGTAGGCGGGCATATTGTCGCTGAGGCCGCCGTAGCGTGCAATCTCGCGGGTGTGCAGCCGATCGTAAACGACGCCTACGCACAGAAACAACGCGCCCGAGACGAGCCCATGGCCTAGCATGACCATGAGTGCTCCCTCGATGCCCTGGCGGTTGAACGCGAACAGGCCGAAGGTGACGAAGGCCATGTGCGCGACCGACGAATAAGCGATCAGCTTCTTCATATCCTTCTGCACCAGCGCGACGAGGCTGGTGTAGACGACAGCAATGCCGCTCAGGATGAAAACCATCGGCATGAACTGCGCCGACGCTTCCGGGAACATTGGAAGGCTGAAGCGGATGAAACCATAGCCGCCCATTTTCAGCAGAACACCGGCAAGGATGACCGAGCCGGCGGTCGGCGCCTGGACGTGCGCGTCCGGAAGCCAGGTATGGACCGGCCACATCGGTACCTTGACGGCGAAACTGGCAAAGAAAGCCAACCACAGCCACTTCTGGACGTTCGGCGCGAAATCATGCGCCATCAGAGTCGGAATGTCCGTCGTGCCCGCGTTCAGAATCATGAACAGCATCGCGACCAACATGAGGACCGAGCCTAGCAGCGTGTAGAGGAAGAACTTGTACGCCGCCTTGATACGGTCGGCGCCGCCCCAGATGCCGATGATGAGATACATCGGGATCAGCCCGGCCTCGAAAAAGATGTAGAACAGCAGGAGATCCTGCGCTGCGAAGACGCCGATCATCAGCGCCTCCATCAACAGGAAGGCCGCCATATATTCCGGAACCCGCTTCTCGATCGCCTTCCAGCTGGCGCCGATGCAGATCGGCATCAAGAACACCGAAAGCATGATCAGCATCAAGGCAATGCCGTCGACGCCCAAGGCCCAGCTGAACGGCCCGCCCAGCGACATACGTTCGACGAATTGCCACTGCGCGCCAGCGGGATCGTACGCCGCCCACATCATGACGCCCAGCGCCAGATTGACGAACGTCGCGATCAGCGCGAGCCAGCGCGCGCCGGTCGGCTTCAGAAACAGCACCAGGATGGCGGCGACCAGCGGGACCGCGATCAGCAGGGAAAGGATTGGAACGCCGCTCATTTGACTACCCAGAAAACCCAGCTTGCCGCAGCAATCAGTCCAAGCATCATGATGAGGGCGTAATTCGTCACATATCCTGACTGGAGCCGAGTCGTTATTCGATTGCCGATGCCAACCGCAAAGGCTGCGCCATGCGGACCGAAACGGTCGATCGTTTGCTCGTCCCCGCGCTTCCACAGGAACCGACCGATCGCCATTGCCGGACGGACGAAGATGGCGCCGTACAGCTCGTCGAAATACCATTTGTGCATCAGGAAACGGTGCAGATGCGGGAATTGCGCGACAAACGCGGCAGGCGCGCCCGGATGGCGAATATAGTTGCGATAGGCCAGCGCGAGGCCGATCAGCATGACCGCCGCGGGGGTCAGCTTAACCCAGAGCGGCACTTCATGTGAAGCATGCGCAAGATGCTCGTTAAAGGCGATGCTGCCCTTCCAGAATGCCATCCCGCCTTCGGCTTCGATGAAACTGTGCGCGAAACCGAAACCGGCAAAGACCGCGCCGAGGCTGAGCACGGCCAGCGGCACGAGCATCGTCCACGGACTCTCATGCGGATGATAGCCCGCCGTGCCCTCGACGGCATGGGTGCCATGATCATGCGCGCTGTCATGATCAGAAGCGACTTCGGCTTCATCTTCATGATGGCCGTGGACGGCGTGCTGAATATGCTCGCTGCCGGCCCAACGGGCCTTACCGAAGAAGGTCAGAAAAATCAGGCGCCAGCTGTAGAAACTCGTCAGCAACGCCGCGAACGCACCGACCCAGAAGGCCATCGTGCCATGGACGCTGCCGCTTGCGAACGCGCTCTCGAGAATCGCGTCCTTCGAATAGAAGCCGGCAAAGCCGAAAACCCCAATGATCCCGACCCCGGTGATGGCGAGCGTGCCGGCGACCATCGCCCAGAAGGTCAGCGGGATCTCCTTCCGGAGCCCGCCGTAATAACGCATGTCCTGTTCGTGGTGCATCGCGTGGATCACGCTGCCCGCGCCAAGGAACAGCAAAGCCTTGAAGAAGGCGTGGGTGAACAGGTGGAACATCGCCGCGCCGTAAGCACCAACGCCAGCAGCGAAGAACATGTAACCAAGCTGCGAACAGGTCGAATAAGCGATCACGCGCTTGATGTCGGTCTGGACGGTTCCGACCGTCGCCGCGAACAGCGCGGTCGCTGCGCCGACATAGGTCACGACCATCAGTGCGGTCGGCGACACCTCGAACATCGGCGACAGGCGGCAAACCATGAAAACGCCCGCGGTGACCATCGTCGCCGCGTGGATCAGCGCCGACACCGGGGTCGGGCCTTCCATCGCGTCGGGAAGCCAGGTGTGAAGGCCGAGCTGGGCCGATTTGCCCATCGCACCGACGAACAGCAGCAGGCACAGCAGAGTCATCGTGTCGACCGTCATACCGGCGAACCCGATGGTCGATCCGGCCATTGACGGCGCGGCGGCCAGGATCACGGGAATGGAGACGGTACCGAAGACCAGGAAGGTCCCAAAGATGCCCAACGAGAAGCCGAAATCGCCGACGCGGTTGACGACGAATGCCTTCATCGCGGCCGCATTGGCGCTTGGCTTGTGATACCAGAATCCGATCAGCAGGTAGGACGCCAGGCCGACACCTTCCCAACCGAAGAACATCTGTACCAGGCTGTCTGCAGTCACCAGCATCAGCATCGCGAAGGTGAAAAGCGACAGGTAAGCGAAAAATCGGGGCTGCGAAGGATCCTCGTCCATATAGCCCCAGCTGTAGAGGTGGACGAGGCTGGACACCGTCGTCACCACGACCAGCATCACCGCAGTCAGCGTATCGACGCGAAGCGCCCAATCGACATTGAGTGCGCCGGACTCAATGAACTTAAGCACAGGGACGACCTGCACCTCGGCGTTGCCCGCGACGAACGACAGGAAGATCGGCCAGCTCAGCGCTGCCGCAATCAGCAGTGCGCCCGTGGTGACGATCTTGGCCGGCAGCTTGCCGATGATACGCCCACCCAGGCCAGCAACGATGGCAGCAAGCAGCGGCAGGAAAACGATTGCAATGATCGGGTGCATCAGCCGCGCATCCGGTTGACATCGTCGACCGCGATCGAGCCGCGGCGACGGAAGAAGATGACGAGAATGGCTAGGCCGATGGCGGCCTCCGCGGCGGCGACGGTCAGCACGAACATGGCGAAGACCTGACCGGTCACGTCGCCCAGATAGGCGCTGAACGCAACCAGGTTTATGTTGACCGACAGCAGGATGAGTTCGATCGCCATCAGCATCAGGATGATGTTGCGGCGGTTGAGAAAGATGCCGAGCACCCCGATCGTGAACAGGATCGCGGCGACCGTGAGATAATGGTTCAGGCCAATCACAGCGACACCCCCTCGCCCACACCGGGCCTCATGTTCTTCGTGGCGTCCTGCGGACGACGCGCGATTTGTTTCGACACATTCTGGCCGCGCGAGTCCCCGCGGCTACGATGGGTCAGGACGATCGCGCCGATCATCGCCACCAGCAGGATCAAGCCGGCCAGTTCGAAGGGCAACAGGAAGCGGGTGTAGAGCGCTTCGCCGACAGCTTCGATGTTCGGTTGCGCGGATGCAATCGGCTTGGCTGCGATCAGCGGGTCTGACTGGCGCGCATTCGCCGCCACGCCGATTTCGGCGAGCAGTACGAGCGCGATCAACAGGCCGAACGGCAGGTTGCTGGAGAAACCGGAGCGCAATTTCGCGAAGTCGATATCCAGCATCATGACGATGAACAGGAACAGCACCGCAACCGCGCCGACATAGACGATGACCAGCAGCATCGCGATGAACTCGGCTCCGACCAGAAGCATCAATCCCGCCGCGTTGAAGAAGGCGACGATCAGCCACAGCACACTGTGGACCGGGTTACGGGCGAAAATGACCAGCAGCGCGGAGCCGATGGTCATGGCCGCGAACAGGTAAAAGGCGATGGTGGCGATCATGAGTTGGCGCGGCCCCTACCGATACGCCGCATCGGCGGCAAGGTTGGCGGCAATCGCGCCTTCCCAGCGGTCGCCGTTGTCGAGCAATTTGGCTTTGTCGTAGAGCAGTTCTTCGCGTGTTTCGGTCGCGAATTCCAGGTTCGGCCCTTCGACGATAGCATCAACCGGGCACGCCTCGGCGCAGAGCCCGCAATAGATGCATTTGACCATGTCGATGTCGTAGCGTGTCGTGCGGCGACTCCCGTCCTCGCGCGGTTCGGCCTCGATCGTGATCGCTTGCGCGGGACAGATCGCCTCGCACAATTTGCATGCGATGCAGCGTTCCTCGCCGTTCGGATAGCGGCGCAGCGCATGCTCGCCGCGGAACCGGGGGCTCTGCGGCACCTTTTCGTACGGATAGTTGATCGTCGCTTTGGGCTTGAAGAAATACTTCAACGTCAAAGCGTGCGCCTTGACGAATTCCCACAGCGTGAACGCCTTGATGGTCCGAGCGATCATGCGCCTGCTCCGTAGCGGGTGAGCATCAGCCACCCCGAAATAAGGGTTACAAAGACGAGGCTGAGCGGAAGGAAAATCTTCCAGCCCAGACGCATGAGCTGATCATAGCGATACCTTGGCACGGTCGCCTTCACCCAGCCGAAGATGAAGAAGAAGATGCCCATCTTCAGGAACAGCCACAGGATGCCCGGCACCGCATAGAGGAAGCCGATGTTGAGCGGCGGCAGGAAACCGCCCCAGAACAGGATGGCGTTGAGCGCGCACATCAGGATGACGTTGGCATATTCGCCGAGCCAGAACAGTGCGAAGCTCATCGACGAATATTCGGTCTGGTGCCCGGCGACGAGCTCGCTCTCCGCCTCGACCAGGTCGAACGGGGTACGGAAGGTTTCTGCCATCGAGCTGATCAGGAAGACCACGGCCATCGGGAACAGCAAGGGGTTGAAGCCGAAGCCGTTGAGCAGGCCGAAACCAATATTGCCCTTCTGCGCCAGGACGATACCGGTGAGGTTGAACGTGCCCGCGTAGAGCACGACGCAGATGAGGACGAAGCCGATTGACACTTCGTAGCTAACCATTTGCGCGGCAGCGCGGATCGCGGAGAAGAAGGGATATTTGGAATTGGAGGCCCAGCCCGCCAGGATCACCCCGTAGACGCCAAGCGAGCTGGCCGCGAGGATGTAGAGCAACCCCACGTTGATGTCGGTCAGCACCACGCCAACGTCGAAAGGCACCACCGCCCAGACGATCAGCGCGACCGTGAAGGTGATGATCGGAGCTAGGATAAAAAGGCCCTTGTTGGCGCTCGACGGGATGATGGTTTCCTTGAGGAAAACCTTCAATCCGTCGGCAAAGCTCTGCAGAAGTCCCCAAGGCCCGACCACGTTCGGTCCGCGACGAAGCGCGATCGCGGCCCAGATCTTACGTTCGGCGTAGATGATCATCGCGACTGCCAGCATCAGCGGCAAGGCGATGACGAGGATGCCGATGACGGTCGAAAGGGTCCAGGCCCAGTCGTAGAGCATGCCCTTGCTGACGAAGAAGTCGGTCATTCGGCCGCCTCCGCGAAAGTGACGCCGTGGATCAGTTCGTCCGAGCAGCGCTTCATCGTCGGGCTTGCGCGGCAGATGGCGTTGGTCAGGTAAAAATCCTTGATCGGATAAACAACCGCGCCGCTCGCCTTGACGTCGAGCGTGGGCGGGTTCCAGCCAAAGTCGAGGATGGTGCCTTCATCAGCGCCGAGCGCCGGCGTGTCGGCAATCATCGCGGCGCGTAGCTGGTCGAAGCGGTCGAACGGGAGCGGCTTGCCTGCCAGGTCAGAAAGCGCCCGCAAGATCGTCCAGTCTTCGCGCGCATCACCCGGCGCGAAGGTGGCCCGTTCACTCCGCTGCACACGCCCTTCGATGTTGACGAACGTGCCATGCTTTTCGGCATAGGCCGCGCCCGGCAGGACGAGGTCGGCGTGGCGCGCGCCCTTGTCCCCGTGGTGACCGATATAGACGGTGAAGGCGTCCTTGAAGGTGCCTTCCGGCACTTCGTCGGCGCCGAGCGAAATGACGAGTTCGGGTTTCGCCTTCGCGATATCATCGATACCGCCCGTCTGCGCATAGCCAAGCAGCAGACCGGCCATACGGCTGGCCGCCGTGTGGAGGACGTTGAAGCCGTTCCAGGCGCCCTTGATGAAGCCACCCGACACCGCAATCGCCGCGCCAAGTCCGCCCGCCGCGAGCGCGCCCGGGCCAACGATCATGACCGGCCGTTCAGCGCCCTTGAGCGCGACCGCCGCATCCTTCGGAAGCTTTCCGAGCAGCGACAGGTCGTCGCCGAGCCATGTCACCGGATAGCTGAGATCGGTTTGCGGTCCGATCGCGAAGACCTTCGCGCCGCGGCGCATTGCCTTGCGAACGCGGGTGTTCACCAGCGGCGCTTCCCAGCGCAAGTTGGTCCCGACCAACAGCACGACGTCGGCAGTGTCGACATCGGCAATCGGCGTATTGAAGCGCACTGCACTTAGGCTGCTGACTTGATAATCGAGACCGGTCTGCCGTCCTTCGAGCAACGACGAACCCGCGCCCTTGAGCAGCGCCTTTGCGGCATACATCGTCTCGGCATCGACGAGGTCACCGGCGATCGCCGCGACCTTCTTGCCAGCCTTCGTGAAGGCCCTGGCGAAGGCGTCGAGCGCCTCGCCCCAGGTTGTTTCGACGAGTTTGCCTTTGACCCGCATCCACGGGCGGTCAAGGCGACCGCGCACCAGCGCGTCAACATGGTGGCGCGTCTTGTCGTGCGCCCATTCCTCGTTCACCGCATCGTTGATACGCGGCAGGATGCGCATGACTTGGCGGCCACGCACGTCCATCCGGATGTTCGTCCCGACGGCGTCCATGACGTCGATGCCGGGGACTTTCTTGAGTTCCCACGGGCGCGCTTCGAAGCTGTAGGGTCGCGACAGCAAGGCGCCGACCGGGCACAGGTCGACCAGGTTGCCGGAAAGCTCGCTGGTGAGCGCACCTTCAAGATAGGAGGTGATCTGGGCGTCCTCGCCGCGGAACAACATGCCCATTTGCGGCGTGCCCGCGACCTCGTCCGAAAAGCGGACGCAGCGGGTACACTGGATGCAGCGCGTCATCGCCGTCTTGACGATCGGGCCCATATATTTGTCTTCGACCGCGCGCTTGTTCTCGTCGTAGCGGCTGTCTCCGCGACCATAAGCCATCGCTTGGTCCTGAAGATCGCATTCGCCGCCCTGGTCGCAAATCGGGCAATCGAGCGGGTGGTTGATGAGCAAAAACTCCATCACCCCTTCGCGCGCCTTTTTCACCATCGGCGTGTCGGTACGGATCATCTGGCCATCGGCAGCGGGAAGCGCGCACGACGCCTGCGGCTTAGGCGGGCCCGGCGCGACTTCGACCAGGCACATGCGGCAATTGCCCGCGATGCTGAGGCGCTCGTGATAGCAGAAGCGCGGGATTTCCTTTCCGGCAAGCTCGCACGCCTGCAGCACGGTCGCGCCTTGCGGGACTTCAAGCTCAACGCCGTCGACGGTGACTTTAGGCATTATTCGGCGGCCTCCTGCATCGCGCCATTGCGGTCGGCGATGCGGCGTTCGAGTTCGGGGCGGAAATGCTTGATCAGGCCCTGAATCGGCCATGCGGCGGCGTCGCCGAGCGCGCAGATAGTGTGGCCTTCGATCTGTTTGGTGACGTCATAAAGGCGGTCGATGGTGCCGACTTCGGCGTCGCCTTCGCGCAATTTCTCCATCGTGCGCCACATCCAGCCGGTGCCTTCGCGGCACGGCGTGCACTGGCCGCAGCTTTCATGTTTGTAGAAGTAGCTGATGCGACTGATGGCACGAACGATGTCGGTCGATTTGTCCATGACGATGACGGCCGCAGTGCCAAGGCCGGAGCCGAGCGCCTTCAACCCGTCGAAGTCCATCGGCGCGTCCATGATCTGCTCGGCCGGAACCAGCGGCACCGACGATCCGCCAGGGATAACCGCGAGCAGATTGTCCCAGCCGCCGCGAATGCCGCCAGCATGGCGGTCGATCAGTTCGCGGAATGAGATGCTCATCGTCTCTTCGACGACGCACGGATTGTTCACATGGCCGGAAATCTGGAACAGCTTGGTCCCGGCATTGCCTTCCCGGCCGAAGCTCTTGAACCAGTCAGCGCCGCGACGGAGGATGGTCGGGACGACCGCGATGCTTTCGACATTGTTGACCGTGGTCGGGCAACCATAAAGGCCCGCCCCCGCCGGGAATGGCGGCTTGAGGCGCGGCTGGCCCTTCTTGCCCTCCAGGCTTTCGAGCATCGCGGTTTCTTCGCCGCAGATGTATGCGCCCGCGCCGCGGTGGACGAACAGGTCGAAATCATAGCCGGAGCCCGCCGCGTTCTTACCGAGCAGGCCCGCGTCATAGGCTTCGGCAACCGCCTTGCGCAGCGCCGCCGTTTCGACGATGAATTCGCCGCGCACGTAGATGTAACCCGCCCGAGCGCGCATCGCGTAGCCGGCGATCAGCGCGCCTTCGACCAGCTTGTGCGGATCGTGGCGCAGGATCTCGCGGTCCTTGCAGCTGCCCGGCTCGCTTTCATCGGCATTGACGACGAGGAAATTGGGGCGACCCGGCGTCGGCTCCTTGGGCATGAAGCTCCACTTCATGCCCGTCGGGAAACCCGCACCGCCGCGACCGCGCAGGCCCGAGGCTTTCACTTCCTCGATGATCGCGTCCTGTCCGCGCTTCATCAAATCGGCGGTTTTGTCCCAGTCGCCGCGCGCCTGCGCCGCCTTCAGGTCCGCGCCCTGAAAGCCATAGACGTTGGTGAAGATGCGATCCTTGTCGCTGAGAGGCGTAATGCTGCTCATTTAATCTGCTTGTTCTTGATCTTACCGGTGACGAACCCGGCGACCAGCACGACCACGGCGATGACAAGCGCGATCTTGATCAGCTTGAACAGCAGCCCGAGCACCAAGACCGCGACGATGATTCCGACGATGAGCGCCATCAATATTGTCCTCGATAATCGTAATTGCGTTCGGCCATTTTCTTCAGCGTTGTCAGACCATCGGCCGGGGCGCTGGTCTGGCGGTCGACCTGCGGGCCGATCTTAGGCTTCTTACCGGCGGCCAGCGCGTCGAGCACGGCGCCCATGCTTTCTTCGGTCAGATCTTCGTAATTGTCGTCGTTGATCTGGACCATCGGCGCGTTGGCGCAGGCACCGAGGCATTCGACCTCGGTCAGGGTGAACAGGCCGTCGTCGGTGGTGCGGCCCTTCCTCATCCCGCGCTTGGCGCAGGCGGTCAGCACATCGTCCGAGCCGCGCAGCATGCACGGCGTAGTGCCGCACACCTGGACATGGAATTTGCCGACAGGAACGAGGTTGAACATCGTGTAAAAGCTCGCGACTTCCTGCACCGCGATCGGCGGCATCGACAGTTCACGCGCGACGAATTCGATTACCGGCATCGGAAGCCAGCCCTGCGTCCCTGTCATCGCGCCGACCTGCCGCTGGGCAAGATCCAGGAACGGAATCGACGCCGATGCCTGCCGCCCGGCGGGATAGCGTGAAATGATGTCCGCCGCCGCCTTCGCATTGGCCTGGTCCCACGCGAAATCGCCCCATTGCGCGCGGAGTTCGGGAGTGTCGGGGGCGAAGTAGCGCTCAGCCATTAGCGGTCGCACTCCCCAAACACGACGTCGATGGCGCTGAGCACGGCGGTGGTGTCGGCGAGCATGTGGCCCTTCATCATGAAATCCATCGCCTGCAAATGGCTGAACGCGGTCGGCCGGATCTTGCAGCGATAGGGTTTGTTGGTGCCGTCGGCGACGAGGTAGACGCCGAATTCGCCCTTGGGGCTTTCGGTCGCGACATACACTTCGCCGGCGGGGACGTGATAGCCCTCGGTATAGAGCTTGAAGTGGTGGATCAGCGCTTCCATAGACTGCTTCATCTCGGCGCGCTTGGGCGGGAAGACCTTACGATCCTCGGTCCCGATCGGGCCTTGCGGCATCTCACTGAGGCACTGGCGCATGATCCGGGCCGACTGGCGGACTTCTTCCACGCGAACCATGAAGCGATCGTAGCAATCGCCCTTGGTGCCGACCGGAATGTCGAAATCCATGCGGTCATAGACTTCGTAGGGCTGCGACTTACGCAAATCCCACGGAATGCCCGCGGCACGGATCATCGGGCCGGAGAAGCCCCAGGCCAGCGCGTCTTCCTTGCTGACGGTGCCGATGTCGACGTTACGCTGCTTGAAGATGCGGTTGTCGGCGACCAGCGAAATCGCATCCTCGAACAGCGGCATGCGCTTGTCGAGGAAGGTCGTCATGTCGGCCAGCACCTTTTCGGGGATGTCCTGGTGGACGCCGCCGACGCGGAAGTAATTGGCGTGCATGCGCGCACCCGAGACCGCTTCGTAAAGCTGCATCGTGTCTTCGCGAACCTCGAACATCCACAGGTTCGGGGTCATCGCCCCGACATCCATGATGTGCGCACCAAGGTTGAGCATGTGGTTGGAAATGCGTGTCAATTCCGCCATCAATACTCGGATGTATTGCGCGCGGATCGGTACATCGAGACCGAGCAGCTTTTCAACCGCGAGCACGTAACTGTGCTCCATGCACATCGGCGAGCAGTAATCGAGCCGGTCGAAGTAAGGCAAAGCCTGCGCATACGTGCGATATTCGATAAGTTTTTCGGTGCCGCGATGGAGCAAACCGATATGCGGATCGACACGCTCGACGATTTCGCCGTCGAGCTCCATGATCAGGCGGAGGACGCCGTGCGCCGCGGGATGCTGCGGGCCGAAGTTAATCGTGTAATTGCTGATCGTCTCGTCACCAGCGGTCGGCTTGGCGCCGGGCTGATCGACGGGGGCACCGACCATGACATCTAAAGTCTGGGTCATGCGTCGCCCTTTTTCTTGGTCGTGCGCGCCGGCTTGGCCGGATTGGGATCGGCCTTGGCGGTCGTTATTCCACCCGCGCTCTTGGCCTTCGACGAAGCGGACTTGCGCGCCTGCTTCTGCGCCTTGTCGTCGGTCGGCCTGCCGGCGCCGGTATCGGACTTTTCGTCGGTCGTTTTGGGCGTTCCGGGTCCTGCCTTGGCGGGCGACGAAGGCGTGCTCGGCGCTGGTGCGGGGCTTGGCGCGCCCGGCGCTTGCGGCACCGCTTTCTCGTCGCCTGGCAGGACATATTCCGGCCCTTCCCACGGCATCAGGAAGTCGAAACTGCGGAAGTCCTGCGGCAGTTGCACCGGTTCGTAGACCACGCGCTTATCCGCTTCCGAATAGCGCAATTCGACATAGCCGGTCTGCGGGAAATCTTTGCGCAACGGATGCCCTTCGAAGCCGTAATCGGTGAGGATTCGGCGAAGGTCGGGGTTGCCCGCGAAAATCACTCCATAGAGGTCGAACACTTCGCGTTCGAGCCAACCGGCGACCGGCCAGAGGCCCGTCACGCTGGGTATCGGGGTCGCTTCGTCGGTCGAGACCTTGAGGCGGACGCGGTGGTTTTCGGTGACTGAAAGCAGATGGTAGTTCACCTCGAACCGCTCGGCGCGTTCGGGATAATCGACACCGGCGATTTCCATCAGCTGCTGATAACCGAACTGGTCGCGGGCAATCCGGCAGGCGTCGACAATCGAGTCGCGGGCCACCGTGATGGTCAGCTCTTCCGCATGAACCTTCGATGCGACGAACGCGCCGCCAATCGCCTTAGCAAATGCATCGGCAAAGCCGTCACGCGGCTTGATGATGGGGGCGACGCTGCTCATCGCGTGATCGTCCCGTCACGGCGGATTTTCCGCTGCAACTGCATGATCCCGTAAAGCAATGCTTCGGCGGTCGGCGGGCAACCCGGGACATAGATGTCGACTGGGACGATGCGGTCGCAGCCGCGAACCACCGAATAGCTGTAGTGATAGTATCCGCCGCCATTGGCGCAGCTTCCCATCGAAATGACGTATTTCGGCTCGCTCATCTGGTCGTAGACCTTGCGCAGCGCGGGCGCCATCTTGTTGCATAGCGTTCCGGCCACGATCATCACGTCGGACTGACGCGGCGATGCACGCGGTGCGACACCGAACCGTTCGAGGTCGTAGCGCGGCATGTTGACGTGGATCATCTCGACCGCGCAGCAGGCCAAACCGAACGTCATCCACCACAGGCTGCCGGTCCGCGCCCAGTGGACGAGGTCTTCCAGACTGGTGACAGCAAAGCCCTTCTCGTCAAGTTCGCGGCGCATCTTTTCGAGCTTCTCGCGCTCTTCCATGCTCATCGGCACGGGCGGCGCGTCGCGCAGCGAACTGACCTGGACGGTCGGGTCACTGATCGCGCCTTCGTTCACAGGGTTCACTCCCATTCCAGCGCCCCCTTCTTCCACGCATAGGCAAGACCCAATGCGAGTTCAGCGAGGAAGACGATCATTGCACCCCAGCCCAGCCAGCCGATTTCCTTCAGACTGACCGCCCATGGGAACAGGAAGGCCGCTTCAAGGTCGAACACGATAAACAGGATCGCGACGAGATAGAATCGCACGTCGAACTGGGCGCGACTGTCCTCGAATGCGGGAAAGCCGCATTCATATTCGCTGAGCTTTTCCGGCGTCGGATTGTGCGATCCGGTGGCGCGGGACACCAGCATCGGAAGGAACACGAACGCACTCGACAACGCGATGGCGATGCCAAGGAAAATCAGGATCGGCAAATAACCGGCGGCAACATCGGCCAAAGGGGTACTCCCACGGGGCTTTGACAGGTTGGCGGCTCTCTAGGACGCTGACCCGCATGGGGCAAGCCGGTGAAACAACAGAATCTCCGTCATTTCATTGTTTTCGGTAGCGGCAGTAGGACAATTGTGGCGCCAGTTGAGCGCTCGGGCTGCTTGTCGATCGTCAACCAGCCAGAATCGCCCACGACATAGAGTTCACCGCGATGAAAGGCGACTTGAGTCGGATCGAGCAGAAGCCCGCCGTCGGCGACTTCACGATACGAGATTCTCGGCCCCTGAAACGCAAACTCGAGAAGTTTGCCGGGCGAGCGCCCATTATACACACCGAACAAGCGGTTGCCGACGATTTGGAGGCCATCGATGCCCTGGATCGCTTTGCCATCCGACAGGCGCGTTACCGTCTGTGGACCGTAAGGAATCGGGAAGGTCGAAATTCCTCGACTGTAATCGGAAACGACAAGCGTTCGACCATTCGGCAAGGTCGTGCTGCCCTGCGCGCTCTTACCCATGCCGACAGAAAGGACCGTAGAGAAACGCTGGCGATAAAGACGGTAGACGGCACCGTTGGCGCTATCACTGACCGTCACGACGCCGCGATGAACCGAAACGTCACCCGGCCTGAAGCCGTCCGCTGGTCGTCCACTGAAACGCGTTCGGCCTTGACGGTCGACCGCTCGCAACTCGCCCTCGCATGGGCTGACCCCCTTGAGGTCGAGGCAGTGCATCGCGATCCAGAGCCATTTGCGCGAAGGGTCCCACGCCAATCCGAGCGGATGGGTCGGACCAGGCAGTATGAACGCGGTTTCACAGGATGCTGCGCATCGCAGGATCGCACGGTCCAGGATCGACGAGACCCATAGACTCTCGCCATCGCTGGCAATCCCCTCGATAATCCGGTGGGCAGGGTCGATTCGATAGACGATTCTGGCGGGCGGCGGCACGCCGGCTGCCGCCAGCAGGGCCGCCGCGACAATCACCGAAGGGCGCCCGCCACCAATTTGTGAAGCTTGGAGTGGAGGTCACCATTTCCGGCGAGATATTCGCGGCGGTCGATCATCCGATCCTGCCCGCGATAGTCAGAAATAAACCCGCCGGCTTCCTTGATCAGGATGATGCCGGCCGCGACGTCCCACAGATCCAAGTCGTCTTCCCAGAAACCGTCATAGCGGCCGGCCGCGACCCATGCGAGATCGAGGCTTGCAGCGCCCATCCGTCGGATCCCGCTGACTTCTGGTGCAACCGCGCCGTAAATCCGGCTCCACGTCGCGACATTGCCGCGACCGAAATGCGGCAAGCCGGTGCCGACCAGTGCCTCGTCGAGATGACGGCGCGCAGACACACGGAGTCGACGGTCATGAAGCCATGCCCCCCTACCCCGCTCGGCCCAGAAGCTTTCGTCGGTAATCGGCTGATAGACCAGGCCGTGGGTAATGTCCGGCGTTCCGTCGGCCCTCTTGTCCTCGACCGCGATCGAGATCGCGAAATGGGGAATGCCGTGGAGAAAGTTGGACGTCCCATCGAGCGGGTCGATGATCCAGCGAGGCTTGTTGGGATCGCCCTCGATCAGCCCCGATTCCTCGGTCAGGATCGCCCAATCGGGACGCGCCGTGCGCAGTTCCTCGATCAGCGTTGCCTCAGCACGCTTGTCGGCCATCGAAACGAAGTCCGCAGGGCCTTTCTTGGAAACCTGCAATTGTTCGACTTCGCCGAAGTCGCGACGGAGCCGCGGCGCCGCCTTGCGGGCGGCGCGCGTCATGACGGTGATCAGGCCGGAATGGGAAACCATCAGTCGGCGCGCTTCACATAGGTCTGTTCATATACGTCGACGACGATGCGGGTACCAGCGCCGATGTGCGGCGGGACCATGACACGGACCCCGTTTTCGAGAATTGCCGGCTTGTACGACGACGACGCCGTCTGGCCCTTCACCACCGCATCGGCCTCGACGATCATCGCTTCAATCGTATCGGGCAACTGCACCGAAATCGGGCGCTCATCGTGAAGCTCCATGACCACGTCCATGCCATCCTGGAGGAAGGCAGACGCATCGCCCAGAAGATCCTTAGGCAGGCTGATCTGCTCGTAGGTATCCTTATCCATGAACGTCAGCATGTCGCCTTCAGCGAACAGGAACTGGAAATCCTTAGTGTCGAGACGAACGCGCTCAACCGTTTCGGCCGACCGGAAACGCACGTTGGTCTTGCGGCCATCGATCAGGTTCTTCATCTCTACCTGCATGTAAGCGCCGCCCTTGCCGGGCTGGGTGTGCTGGATTTTCACCGCACGCCAGATGCCGCCTTCATATTCGATGATATTGCCGGGACGGATGTCCACGCCGCTGATTTTCATGGGAAACCCTTGGGTGTGAGAAAAAGCCGCTGCCGTATCCCACAGGGGACCCAGCAAATCCGGACGCGCCCTAGCGCCTGACGGCCTTCCCGGCAAGTAAGGGATAGGGATTGATCGGTGTCCCCTGATACCATTTCTCGCCCGCGGCCATGCGGTTGATCGCAAAATGGAGGTGCGGCCCATCGGGATTTGCATTGCCGGTGTGACCGACCGACCCGATCGGCGAACCACGTTCAACGCGCTGCCCTTCGGCAAGACCCGGCGCATAGGATTGGAGATGGGCGTAATAATAGGTCCAGCGTCCATCGTTCGAGCGGACATAGGCGCTGATCCCGCCCCCACCCTCAGAGAAGAACAGCTTTTCAATTGTTCCTGACGCCGACGCTACGACAGGCGCGCCTTCGGCCGCCATGATGTCAATCGCATCATGGACCCTTGCGCCACCAGCACGTGCCTGGGTGAAGGTATCGACAAGCTGGGTCGGTCCGACACCAGTCACGGGAATGGCGAGGCCCGACGGTCCAACGACCACGCTTTCCGCCACCGTCACCCCCGGCCCATTTTCCCCACCGACACGAACCTTGTCTCCTGATTGCTGTACCGCGCCATCAACACGGTCAGGGGCACCAGTGATCTTCGTCCAGAACAGCCAGAATGCACTGACGAGGACCGCTGTGACCAATATCGTGCCGAAGCGGCGCATGGATCGAGCTTATGCCTGGAAAGAAGCTTTGAAACCCGGTTTCAGCATCTGGCTCAAGCGGAGCACGTCCCAATTCGTCAGACGAAGGCAGCCGTGGCTCTGCGTCCGGCCAATCGTCTGCGGCTCTCCGGTGCCATGGATTCCGTAATGCTCTTTGGTCAGGTCGAGCCACGCTAGGCCAACGGGTCCGTTCGGCCCGGGCGGAAGTTTCTGTTCGGCCTTGTCGTCACTGACGTCCCAGAACAGGTCCGGCTGGTAGTTGAACGGCGGCAGGAACGAGTAAGTCGTCACCTTCCAATTTCCAAGCGGGAGCGGGTCATGGCTCGACCCCGTCGTTACAGGAAATTGCGCTACCATGCGGTCGTTCGAATCAATCACCTTCAACAGGCCTTCCGACTTGTCGACGACAATATGATCGCCCTTGATCGATCCAGCCTCGACGTTCAGCAACGTCATCCATTTTGCGGCATCTTCCTTACCGTGTGTCTCGTAGGTCGCACTGGCAGGGACGACGTTGGGAAGGCGAAGGGTCTTGCCTTCACCGATCATCGCTTCAGGACCGTTAAGTGCGACGATCGTATCCGGAGTGGTATGGAAGGATTCGGCCACCTTCTCGAGCATGTTTCGATAGCTCATCGCCTTCAGTTTTGCCTGATCCTCGGCCTTTTTCGGGAAAGGGTAGACGAACGGCCCGGCAACTTGGTCGGCTGTCAGTGTCACGTTGATTGTCGACGGTCGCGATTGCAGCAGGAGCGCCTGACGCGTCCGAGTATCGAGCTCGCCCGTCACCTTCAACCCGCGGGCCTCCTGGAACCCGCGAACCGCGTTGCGGAGCGACATTCCGTTCTTGCCGTCGATCACGCCGGGTGAAAATCCTGCCGCATCGAGGAGGACTTGGGCATGGAATGCAGTACCGTCAATCGACGAACCCTTGGTGCCCGGGGCCACCCAACCTGAAGCTTCACCTTCGCGCGAGGGCGCAACGTTTTGCCGCGCATACCCAGCAGCCGACAATAACAAAATACAGGCGCCGAAACGCATCATGTGAAACTTCACGGAATATCCCCTTTTGGTTTTTGCATTCTGAACGCCGCAAAACGCCAAGGGTTGCAGGGCATTCGCCCCGCCTTCCTGCTCACAGTTGGACACGAGGGCAGATAAGCGAAAAAGATGTTGTCGACTGCCCTGTTACCCGGCGCGAAAATCATCTGGTTCCAGCGGGCGCGCGGGAAGGGGCCTTCCGTGAAGGCGTAACCCTAAATAACCGCCCGAAAATGATAGGCAATAGCTGCGCTTATTCCACGATCAGTATGGCGGGCAGTTGCGTGCTGAAACTCATCTATGAATCCAGTTCATCGAGGCTCAAATGTTTGGCCGAACCGCCATGAGCGGGGCCCGCGCGCCATGACCGGCCACCGATAACCATCATCGCAATCGCCATTCCGAATACCGATGACAATGCCGCATTACGCATCGGGAAATCGACCAGCGAATGAAGCAACAAAGCGCCGCTGGCGATACTGGCGGCACGTGCGAACCTAGCCGGCTCTCGCAATTTCCACAGGTCGATCGTTCGTTTGGTCCACCAGAACAGGAATGCCACAATCAGCACCGCACCGGGCAAACCGAGTTCCAAGATCAATTCGAGATAATCATTGTGCGCATGATTGATGAATTCCCACTCAAGCGCCATCGGGTTTTCGGAAAGCGGATAGACTTGGACAAAGCTGCCAAGACCGGTTCCAATCAGGCCATGCTGACCGATCAGCGCCAGACTATGCTCCCAAATTTCTTTGCGGCTAGACACTGATGACAGGTTCCCGACCGACAAGCCGTTCCATGCCATCATGAGGAGCATGGCAGCACCCGAGATGGCAAGAATTCCCGTTAGTGCCGCCAGTCGTCCGACCCGAATGCGCCCCGGCGGAATCAGCAGGAAGGCGGACGCGACCAGAACTGGTGCGCCGAGAAGGAGAATTGCGAACGAACCGTTCGTCGCGATTCCGGCCAGCAGGACCATTGCCATCAAGGAGAAAACAGCAATACCGCCGGCGCGTTCAGAGCCGGCTCGCTTGGCCGAGAAGAAACGGCCCGCAAATGCTGCCAGGAACGGGATCGCCACCAGGATCAACGCCGCCATATGGTTGGTGTTTGCAAAAAAACCCGCTGCTGCTCCTAGGTTGGTAATCGGATAGAGATAATAATCCTCTCCGCCGCCCAGTTGGACAATGCCCAGTAGGATTCCCATCGTCGTCACCGCTAGCATTGCGATCGCGAGCCAGTCTGCGCGAACGTCTATGCGGCGAACGACCAGCGCGGCCAGAGCTGTCGCAGGTAGCAGGCTCAGTAAGCATGCAATCGTGGCATCGGGGGTAAGCGAAAGCGGGAGCCACGGCAGCGCTTCGCCACTTAACTCAAAACCCTGCGCGACCAACGCACGACCGGGCATTGCGGTCCAGAGACTTGGCGGCAACGGAAGGAGTTGGAGTAATGACCAGACTAGGGCAATTCCCAAAATCAATCGAAGGCTCGCGAGCGAATGCGGCGGCGATGACCGCTCGGGCCGCCAGGTTAGCCAAGCCAGAATGAGCACGGCCGTCACTTGAAGTAATAGATTCGTCGCGATGCCTTGCCCGCTGCCGCCCAAGATAAGGCAGGCCGCAAGGTAGAGCGGAGCAAAGATCGCGGCCGGGCTCATTGCGCGACCCGCGTAATCTTCACGCCGAGGATGCGCGTTTCGACAGTTGCTTGCGCTTCGGGAACAAGCCCCTTCAATTCCATCCATTGTGCGGCGCAATTCCGCGGTATCTCGAAAACTTCGTCACCGCCCCCGCTTTTCGACAAGCGCAAGGTGGCAACGACAGTACCGCCCGTGCATCGCAGAAGCCATGCGATGCTGTCGACCGGATCGGCTCCCTCCGTTCGTGTCCAAAGACGATATCTGCCCGGCGGCAGAGCCAGCAATTGCCGCGCCAGCACGACGTCATCGCGGCCATAGTAAATCACCGTCAGGCCAGGCTTGTCACCGAATTCCGCAATCCCACCGGTTGCATTCTGGGTCTCCCAATTGAACGGCGGTGGCGCCTTCCATCTTGCGAAATCGGCGTTGACGATCAAAGCATCACGCTTACCCAGTCCCGTCAGGTCATGCCAAAGTGACCGTGCCTCGACGATCTTTCCGTTTGCGACCAGGGAATTAAGTAGAAGGCCTTCCCAAGGGCGTTCAAATCCCGGCTCGCGGGACGCCCGTGGAGCGAGACGAAGAACGAGCGAAGCGTTTTCCGCGTCCTGCGCCAGCGCCGACAGCACAGCGTCGCGCAAGCCCGGGCGTGATAGGAGCACTGGTCGCAGACTTTTCTCGGCCCCCGGGGTTTTCGCAAAGGCCGCCAATGCCGGAGCGACCGGAGCGGAGGCATTTGGCATGACCTGCGATAAGGCGATCATCTCTTCAAGGCCCTGTTCGATAGCGCCCCGCCTTAGAAGCGCATTAGCGAGCAAAAGACGTGCTGCGGGGTCTCGGGGATTACGTGCTCGCGCCGCTGCATAAAGGCGTTCCGCTTTTAATTCGTCGCCGCCAATTTGAGCTTCTGCGCCTGCGATCATCAGCGGCGTCGTGGCCAAAGGCTCTTTCCGGTGCAATATTGCGGTGTCAGCGACAGCGCGGCTCGAAATTCGTCCGCCAGCTCGCGCAGCGACAGCCGCTTCGAAAGCAATAGACCTTTTCAATTGTGTGGCGTGCTTGGGCCAATGTTTTGCAAAACGAGCCAAGAAATGGTCGCCGGGCGCACGCGCTGATTGCTCTCGGACACACAGCAGAACAGCGAAAACCGCCATTATGACGATCGAGACGCGGAGCGCCGGAGACGACCGCATGGCCGCCACTGTCATCATGCGTCCGCTTGGTTGGAGATCAGAATGTGGTCGTCACGACGATCGTCGACCGCGTTATAGCGATAGAGGCGATAGCCGTAGCTGCTCGCCTCCTCAGTCGACTTGGTGAGGACAACACCCAACACGTGCGCACCGGATGCGCGAAGCTGATCGAGAGACTGCCGCGCGGCCTTCGTTCTGGTCCTGCCAGCTTCGACTACCATGACGACGTGTTTGGCCGCAGTTGCCAGCAAGGGTGCATCGGCGAGACCTAGCAGTGGCGGGCCATCAACGATGACGCGGTCGAAAAGCTCGGACGCCTCCTTGATGATCGCCGCGAAGCGAGGTGTCGACAATAGGTCCGCCGGATTGGGCGGTGTTGGGCCGCAAGGCAAAAGCCACAGGTTCTCATATTGCGTATCGAGAAGGTGCCCACGCAGCGGCTCGTCATTAGTCAGCAACTTGGTCAGACCTTGACGATTACTGTGCGCCTTAAAGACCGGGCGACGCAAATCGGCATCGATCAGCAGAACGCGTTCGCCGCGCCTTGCGTAATTCTGCGCCATAGCAAAGGCGCTCGACGATTTCCCTTCGGCAGGAGCGCTACTCGTGACCAACATCGTACGCGGCGCCCCGTGATCGGTCGTAAACCTAAGCGCTGCGAGAATTGCGGAATAGGCCTCCGCCACATCCGAGGTCGAGTCCTCCAAATCCTGCACAATGCTGCCCTTGCCGTCTCGCCGTGGCACGACGCCAAGACACGCCTGGGCAAGACGGGTGCGAACGTCATCACGCGTTTTGATGACGTCGTTGAGGAATTCCATCGCCAACGCAGCGGCAATGCCGACCAGCAATCCGAGACCCAGACCGGCCATCAAATTGAAGAAAAGATTTGGCTTGAACGGTCCGCCCGGCACATTTGCGCGATCAACGATCGAAACCGGAGAGTTGCCTACGCCGCCGGCAACGCCGACTTCCTTGTAGCGCGCTAGCAGCGCGTCATAGAGGCTGCGATTAGTGTCTACGTCGCGCTGCAAAATGTTATACTGAATCGAACGACCTCGCAGGTCGAGGACCGATCCTCGCAACTGGTTTACGCGAGACTTCAACGCATTTTCTGCAGCGAGTGCTCCGCGATAGTCGGCAAGCAACGAAGTCGCCTTGCCACCAGCCAACCGGGACTGTTCGGCTGTGATCTGGCGATCGATCTCGTCGATCCGTGACTGGAGGGCCTGCATATCGGGATGGTCCGGCTTCAGCAGAGTTCGCTTGTCCTGATATTCGGCCTGAAGCGCCGCTCTGGATCCGCGCAACGCACTAGTTGCACCTTGAACATCGGACGAGGCCCCCGCCAAGCTCGCTTGACGGTAGGCGCCTTCAGCCGCGATCCGACGAGCAGTCGCTTCCGCTAGTGCGCTGTTCAGCGCCACGAGTGAGGCCCCCTGCAGCGAAGATGCGTCAGTCGTCGTGCTTCCAGCTTCGCCCGAACCCGTGTTGATGATGCCTTCGGCCTGCGCATATTGGACAAGTTGCTTTTCAGAACGTTCGAGGTCCGTCCGCGTCTTTGCAATCTGCTTTTGAAGGAAGTCGCGAGCGTGGTTCGACGCATCGAAGCGACGTTGCAAACTGGAATCGAGGAAACCGTCAGCCAGTCCATTGGCGACCTTGGCAGCCAGCTGGGGATTGTCCGAGGTGAAACTGAAGGATATTAGTTGTCCGTCCTCAGGGGGCGTGACGTTCACGCCGCCGGCAACTTTCCCCGCAGCGTTTTTGAGACGCGTTGCGGCATCCCCGATTTGCGGGACGAAACCAGGGTCGGATCCAAGATTAAGATCCTGCGCGACCCGTTCGGCAAGACTTCTGCTTTTGAGCAGCCCGACCTGTGTAATCAGGAAGTCCCAGCTATTGCCGGCCTGCTGCTGCGCACTTCGTTCTTCGTTGAGAATTTCGACCCGGGGGGCATTGACCTCGAGCGTTACGTCGGCGCGGTACATCGGCTTCGTAAGCAACGTCGCGACAACAGCGAGCGCTAGTCCTGCGACAATCGACGCGGCGAGGATCTTCCAATGTTCGCGCAGAATCCGCACGATACCGACCAGATCGAGCCCGCCGCCATCGACGTGATCGTTCCAGTGCAGGCCGTGGCCGCGTGTCGGCCCGATAGGCTCAGGCAGGTTTTGACGCTCAGGCGAGACGGAAAGTTCGTTACCCATGATAAAGTTGGCTTCGCCTAGAAAGGTTTGAAGATCGAAAGGATCGGAAGGCTGTTCAACAACTGACGCTGCAATGCCTTCGTCTGGCTGCCGTCGACGACGACGATGTCGCCCGCATAGATTTTCGGATCAGGCGCTTCGCCGCGACGGATCGCCGTGAGATCGAACGCAGCAGCCTGCCGCTGTCCGTTGATCTGGCGGAAAACGGCGACCCTGCGCGGATTGCCGTTCTCGGAGATACCGCCTGCTTGCGCGACCGCCTGCATCAGGGTCATTGAGCCGACGGCAGGCAATGCGCCCGATTTGGCAACCGAGCCGTCAACGGTGATGCTTGCGCGTGTGGAGGACTTCACGCCAACGCTGACGTCCGGGTTCTGGAGATATTTCGCGCCGAACTGTGCGGTAAGACGATCGTCGAGTTCCGCCGTCGTAAGGTCAACCGCCTTCACGTTGCCGATCAGAGGAAGCGAAATCTGACCGGTAAGGTCGACCTGGTAATCGCCTGTAAGGTCCGGCATCTTGAACACTTTGACCGACAAGGTGTCCATCGGAGCGATCCGGTAATCCTCGCTCAGTGCAAGCGGCTGCGGACGATCGGGAGTACCGAAATCGGATACGTTGTAAGGAATTGGTCCACCGCGCTTGTCGGCACAGCCAGTCGCCACGATGGCCAGGACACCAAGGGCACATCCCTGAAAGATTTTCATTCTTCAATCCATTTCTACGCAGGCACAAACACGCCCACCGCTCAAGGGTAGACAACGCGAACCTAGCAGCCTGCGCACTTGCTGACCATCGCTAACCTTGTCCCACTTTCGCCTGGATGAACCAGCGCTTCGAACCTTCGGCCCCCATCGCCGTCAATACGCCATTCTGATAGGCGCTGGTATCGATCCCGATACGATTGTGACGTTCATCGATATCGATTGATATCGTATGCCCATGGACGACCATTGCGTCGTGCCGACGGGAAAAGTCGAGGAACGGTGTTCGGATCCAGCGAAGGTCTTCCGGAACTTGTTGGGCCAAGGGCACGCCGGGCCTGATTCCAGCGTGGACGAACAGATAGTCCCCGGCACGAAAACTGTCCGAAAAAGTGCGAAGGAACCCGACATGATCCTCTGGAATCGCGCCGCGGATGACACGACCGGCGTCTGCAAGCGTGATCCCCGATAGGCTCTTTGGGCTTAGTCCGTAACTCTCCATGCAACGGTCACCGCCGAAACTCAGCCAATCGAAAATCAGCCGGTCTTCGCCATCGATTATTCGAAGAAGGATTTCTTCGTGATTGCCCATCAGGAACACAGTCTGCACGCCATCGCGGCGATATGTTCGGAGCCGTTCGACGACGTCTCTTGATGCGGGCCCACGGTCGATCAGGTCGCCAAGGAACAGCAGGATCGTCCGCGCCGTCGGTCGTTCCGACAGGTCGCGCTCCAGCTTGTCCAGCAACCTTCTAAGGAGGTCGTCATGACCATGCACATCGCCGACGGCGTAGATCCGGACTCCCTTCGGCAGGCGTGGCGTAAACACTTCCTCTTGTTCTTCGCGCCAGAAACTCAGGAATCGCTTCATGCCGCAAGAGCCTTTGCGTAGGCTGCACTTACAAGACGATCGTCGTAGACCTGCTCGACAAGTCTACGGCCGGCCAAGCCCATCCGCTCGCGATCGGCATGGTCGAGTGACATCAAGCGCTGAAGAGCGTCAGCCAATGCGCTCGCCGAGCGCGGCGCGCACAAAAAACCGTTTTCACCATCGCGAACGACTTCGCGGCATCCGGGGACATCGGTCGCGACCAGCGGCCGTGCCATGGCCGCCCCTTCGAGAAGACTGCGCGGCAGTCCCTCCCTGTACGAGGGCAAGACGATTGCATGCGCGGCCGCAATCATCGGGCGCACATCGGCAACAGGTTCGAGATGCTCAAGCAATCCATCGGCCACCCAACGCGCAACCTGCTCTTTCGGCACCGCGGAAGGATTGTCGACGCCAATTTCACCGAGAATGACGAATCGCGCTACGATTCCGCGATCCTGAAACAACTGTGCAGAAGCTGCATATTCGACGATGCCCTTATCGCGCAGGAGCCGGCCGATCATCAGGAACGTGAAAGGCGTTAAGGGCGCTAGTGCCGTAGGAACGAATTGCTTCAGGTCTATTCCGGAGCCTGGCACAAGAATGGCCTTTCCGGGATCGACCATTCCCTCAGAGACGAACAGGTCGCGGTCTTCAGCATTCTGGAAAAACACGTTGCACGTCTTCGACAGTGCAAACGCGAACATCTTCGTGACCAGCGCGCGTGTCGCACCCCCGCCGATGAAGGCCGAGCCAAGGCCGCTAATGGTTGCGAATGCCGGAACGCCCAATAGTCGCGCGGCAATCGATCCATAGATATTGGGCTTGATGGTGAAGGTCAGCACGGCGCGCGGGCGGATTTCGCGCACGATTTTCAGTAGGGAGGCAAACAGGCGAAGCTCGCCAAATATTGACCGCGACGAGGCCTTGAGCGGGATCGGAACAAACTCGGCCCCTAGCTGTCGCAATCGTTCTTCCGAACCATCGGCGGGTGCAGACGCAATCACGCGTTCGCCCGCCGCGACCATCGATTCGATGATTGGACGACGAAAATGAGCAAGATTCCATGCAGAATTGGAGATCAGCAGAATGGGAGCACGCGGCCCATTCGGATCGCGGACGGGTACCGATGTCATGACGCCATGTCGCCCGCAACCGCATCCCTTGGCAAGGAAATGATTGTGCAATTGCGAACGCCTGCAACCGATGCTATCGAGGTGCGTTGCCTCATCAAATTTGTCGCGAATAATTCATTTTTGCTTGGCAAGTGTGGCGTAGGAGTATTGCAGATGACGAATATTCGTAAAACAATGACGGGCTTGTTTTGCTGTCTGGCACTGTGTTCAGGTTCGTCCTTGGCAGCCGCAGCGCCGATGGCGGCGTCGGTGCCTGCGCTCAATCCCTATGCCGCAATCGGACTCTACGGCTCACCGGAAGCAGCAGCGGCATTGTGCAGTAACGCTGCGACGTCGGCGGCGGTTGGCGCTGCTGCGATGGCGCAGAGCCCTGCTCAGGGCTGCGTCCTGCCGGTCACCGATCCGGTCGCACCGCCTGTGGCGCAACCCGCCCCGATGCCTGTTGCTGCGGTCGCACCCACCGGTCTGGGAATTACGCCGATCCTTCTCGGCCTGCTTGGCATTGCGGGCATTGCTGCGCTCATAGCCAGCCAGTCCAGTGGTCGTGGTGGCAACACGCCTCCGCCGATCAGCCCGGCCTGATCAATTCGCCACCACCGCCTTTCAAGGCACAAAAAAAGGCCGCCCGAAATGCGGCCTTTTTGCTGTCCGGTGAAACGGCCTTAGCCGCGTTCACCCATGTTTTCGACGCGCGGCGGGGGATTTACCGAATTGGCGCTCCACGTCGAGGTCGCATTGCAGCTGCTGGTCAGCGAAACGACCTGGCCCGCCTGGAACGCCTGCGTGTAGGGCCAGCATTCGGCGCCTCCACCGCTGTTCAGGCACAGCTTGCCGGCATCGATTGCCCAGCTGGCGTTAACGGTACGCCCGCTCGGCGACACGATTCTGGCATAACCGCCCTGATCGAAGTAAACGGTGTTCACGACGCCGTTCGTCGTGACTTGGACAGATTGACCTACAATCTCGGAACCTGGGGTCCACGTTTGCGCGACAGCTGGTGCCGCAATCATTGCAGCCATCAGGCTGCCACTCACAATAAAACGCTTCAACATCACTGCCTCCTTGGCCGGAAGGACCACAACGTAACATTGTAGGCCTGTGGGGAGAACCCCCAGACTAGACAAGAGTTGCGCCAATTTAGTTAAACTGGGCCGAGCAACGGAAATTCCGGAATACTGACATCGAGCACGGAGCCGTCCTGATCTATCATCCGATAGCTCCCGCGCATCGCACCGCTTGCCGTGGCAAGTGGGCAGCCCGACACATAATCGTAGCTGGTGGCAGGCAGAATGAGCGGCATTTCGCCAATCACGCCTTCGCCGCGCACTTCGTGAACCGCCCCGCGCCCGTCGCGAATGATCCAGTGGCGCGAAAGCAATTGCACCGGCAGGTCGCCGTCATTTTCGATCCGGACATGGTAGGACCAGAACCAGCGGCCAGCGGACGGCGCGCTTTGTTCGGCAAGATAAGAAACAGCAACACGCACGGTCAGATCGCCGGTCGTGGCGACATAAGGGAAAAAGGCGGACATCACGTCGGACATGGCAGGACGCTAGGCTAGCCCTGCTGCCCGGCGCAAGCGCTCGACAAGGCGAATGCGACTTTCTGCAATCGGTGCGGCGCGGTCGGTAATCACATCACGCATCAGGAAATGCCCGGTCAGCGTCAATCCTGCCAGGATGTCAGGCCAGTCGGATCTTCCACCTTCGATCAGGAAAGCCGGGAGCGGGAGCAATTTGCCTGTATATGGCACTGCCTCGGCTTCGCTTACGGCCCGGCCAGAACGCGGGCTGACCGCGACCAGTCGTTCGGTTTTTCCAGATGCCGCGCAGGCGCTGAGGTCGAGTCCAAAGCCAAGCTCGGCTAGAAGGAGCAATTCGTATCGGACGAGTGCAGCGCCCCAGCCACTTGCGGCGGGGGCCGCCTCGATCGCAGCGAGCAAGCCGTCCAGCGCTTCATAGAGACGCGCGAACGGCTGACTTTCTGGCAGCGCGGTCGCGGTAAGCGCACAGGCCCAATCGATCGCCGCCGCCGGAAGCGGTTCACCGAGCAAAGGAGCGCGACTGTGCACGAGTTCGATCGCCCCTTGCGCCAATTGCGAGTCCGTCCGGGCGCTCAGGCTGGCTTCGACCTGATTTCCAGCCATCAGTACCGGCCGCATCCGACGCCCGCGCGCGCCGCGCACGTAGGCCGCCTGCAGTCCGTTGTCAGGGGTCATCAGGCGCACGATTGCGCCATGTTCGCCGTGCGGACGCAGTGCAACAACCAGTGCAGGTGTGTCGAACCGCATCATCCGCCCGGATGGAAAAAGTCGTAGAGCTGGCGCGCCATGGCCTTGGAAATGCCCGGCGCGCGCTCGAGATCGTCGAGCGCCGCACCCTTGACCGCTTTCGCCGTACCGAAATGCATCAGCAATGCCCGCTTTCGGCTCGGTCCAATGCCCGGAACCTCGTCCAAGCTGGATGACGTGAGGCTCTTGGTGCGTTTCGCCCGATGCGTCCCGATCGCGAAGCGATGCGCTTCATCGCGCAGGCGTTGCAGGAAGAAGAGCAACGCGTGGTTGGGCGGCAGCGTAATCTCGCGGCCGCCAGGGAGGTGAAAGACTTCGCGCCCATCGCGACCGTGGTGCGGACCTTTTGCGACGCCGACAACAGGGACGTCGTCAACGCCCTGCTCCTGCATGATCTCGAGCACGGCGTTGAGCTGGCCCCTGCCACCATCGATCAGGAGGAGATCGGGCCATTCGCCCGCCTTGCGATCGGGATCTTCCTTTTCGAGCCGGGCAAAGCGCCGCTCCAGTACTTCGCGCATCATCCCGAAATCGTCACCCGGCGTTATCTTCGACTTGATGTTGAACTTCCGGTAGCTGCCTTTTCGGAAGCCTTCCGGGCCGGCGACAATCATCGCGCCGGTCGCGTTCGTACCCATGATATGACTGTTGTCGTACACCTCAATCCGCTGCGGTGCATCGGGGAGGTCGAAAGTCTCGGCAAGCTCGCGAAGCAATTTCGCCTGGGTCGTCGATTCTGCCATCCGCCGATCGAGCGCCTCCTCTGCATTGCGGCGGGCCTGATCAACCAGCTTGCGCCGGTCGCCGCGCTGCGGTCGTCCGATCTCCACTTTCCGTTCGGCGCGTTCGGAAAGCGCCTCGGTGATCAGTTCGGCTTCAGGCAAGACTCGATCGACCAAGATGCGCTTCGGCGGCGGCACCTCCTCGTAGAATTGCATAAGAAAGTCAGTCAGCACCTCGTCTTCGGGAACATCGGCTGTGTGGGCAGGAAAGAAGCTGCGATGCCCCCAATTCTGGCCGCCGCGAATGAAGAACGCCTGGATGCACATCTGGCCCGACTTGCTGGCGAGCGCGAAGATATCGCCGTCGCCAAGCCCTTCGGCATGGACGGTCTGCGACCCCTGAACGTAGGTTAGTGCCCGGAGTCGGTCGCGATATACGGCGGCAAGCTCGAAATCGTGACGTTCCGCAGCCTCGGCCATTTCCTTGCCGAGCCGGGCCTGGACGCCGGTCGACTTGCCGGCGAGAAACGCCTTCGCGTCTTCGACCAGGATGGCATAATCCTTTTCGGCGATGCGTCCGACGCAAGGCGCCGAACAGCGGCGGATCTGATAGAGCAGACAGGGCCGATCTCGGTTCGAAAAAAAGCTGTCGGTACAGCTTCTTAACAAAAAGAGCTTCTGAAGTGCATTAAGTGTCGAGGTGACTGATCCGGCGCTTGCGAACGGCCCGAAATATTGACCTTTGGCACGCCGCGCTCCGCGATGCTTGCGTACCTGCGGAAATGCATGATCTTCGCGCAGCAGGATGAACGGGAAGCTTTTGTCATCGCGCAGCAGCACGTTGTAGGGCGGTCGAAAGCGCTTTATTAATTGCGCTTCCAGCAACAGAGCCTCGGCCTCCGTGCGCGTCGTGACGATCGTCATGTTGCGCGTCTGGGCAACCATGCGCTGCAATCGCTTGGGCAGCTTAGCGAATTGGGTATAACTTATGACCCGGTTCTTGAGCGACTTGGCCTTGCCGACGTAGAGTACGTCGCCGCGGGCATCCTGCATCCGATAGACGCCAGGCCGCGATGGCAGCGTCTTGAGGACGTTGCGGATCGCCGCCATGCCGGCATCGAGATCGGGTGCGTCGACGCCCTTGACCGTGGAGGTCGCGGCATCTTCGTTGAACCGCTCTTTGGCGTTCGGTTGATCGGGACGGTCGGCTTTACTCACGCGCTCCGAGATAGTGACCGCCCTCGCCGGACACCAGCCTCAGGCAGCGGCGCGCGCGCTTTCTTCGATCCCCAGCATCCAATCGACCGCGGAACGGGCATGGATTTCGGTGGTATCGTAGACCGGGAGCACGTTGGCACGCGGATCGACTGCGAGCACAAGCTCGGTGCAGGCCAGTACGACCGCATCGGTTTTTCGGCGCGACAATTCCGTCAGGAGCGTCTTCAATGCGCGCTGGCTGTCGCGGCGAACGATCCCCATGGCGAGTTCATCGAAGATGATGCGGTCGACCGTTGCGACCCAGTCCGCCGTGATCGGACTCACATCCAGCCCCGCATCTTCGTACGGGCGACGGCCAAATTCCTCGGTCATGACAAACCGTGTGCCAAGCAAGGCGATGCTCTTGCGTCCATCCCTTTGCATCCGGTCGATCGTCGGCTTCGAGATATCGAGCAACGGCAGTCCGGTCGCGGCTTGCACGGCAGGCGCGTAGCGGTTGGTCGTGTTCGACGCGATCAGAATGGCTTCGGCGCCGGCCGCCTTCAGGTTTTCGCCAGCGGCGACAATGATCTTTTCGGCCTCGCCGGTTTCACCAGCCTGCTGGAGCGCGGCGTAAGGAGCGAGGTCGATGTTTTCGAGAACCAGTTTGGCGCTCGACAGTCCACCAAGGCGACGGGCCACTTCGCGATTGATATGATCGTAATAAAGCGCGGTAGAGTTCCAACTCGTGCCGCCGATGATCCCCAACTTCTTCACGTCATACCCCTTACGGACTCCCCGCCGGGGTTCCGGCTGGGGGCTTGAACCCAGTTGCGTCTGACAGTGGGCTAGCGAAGAAGAACCGTTAACCCAAGGATTTAACGATCTCTTCGACCATTTTTTTCGCGTCGGACAGAAGCATCATCGTATTGTCGCGGTAGAAGAGCTCGTTATCGACGCCGGCATAGCCGGCGCCGCCCATCGAACGCTTGATGAACAACGTTGTTCGCGCCTTTTCGACGTCCAGCACGGGCATTCCGTAGATAGGCGACGTCTTGTCGGTCTTCGCTGCGGGATTGGTGACGTCATTCGCGCCAATCACGAAGGCGACATCGGCCTGGGCGAACTCGCTGTTGATATCCTCCAGCTCGAACACTTCGTCATAAGGCACATTCGCCTCGGCAAGCAGGACGTTCATGTGGCCCGGCATTCGGCCGGCGACCGGGTGAATCGCATATTTGACCTCGACCCCCTGCTTCTTGAGCAGGTCGACCATTTCACGAAGGGCATGCTGTGCCTGCGCCACCGCCATGCCATAACCCGGCACAATGATGACCTTGTCGGCCTGCTGCATCAGGAAGGCCGCGTCTTCGGCGCTGCCACGCTTGTAGGGACGGTCGATCGCGGCGGCCTCTCCGCTGGAAGCCACGGCGCCAAAACCGCCCGCGATGACGCTGAGAAAACTGCGGTTCATTGCGCGGCACATGATGTAGCTCAGGATCGCACCCGACGAGCCGACCAGTGCACCGGTGATGATCATCGCGGTGTTGTGCAGGGTGAAGCCCATCGCTGCAGCGGCCCAGCCCGAATAGCTGTTGAGCATGCTGACGACGACTGGCATGTCCGCGCCACCGATCGGGATGATCAGCAAGAAGCCAATGACGAACGCAAGGGCCGTGACCGTCCAGAAAATCCACGGGCTCTGATCCACCGTGAAGTAGCCAACCAGCCCGACAATGCCGATCAACACGCCGAGATTGATCGCATGACGAAGCGGCAAGAGAATGGGCGCACCCGACATGTTGCCGTTCAGCTTGAGGAACGCGATCACCGATCCGGAAAAGGTGATTGCACCGATTACGACCCCAAGCCCCATTTCAATCCGGCTGACCGGATTGATCAGACCGGTATCGGGCAGAAGGATATGAAATGCCTCGGGATTGAGGAATGCAGCCGCGCCAACCAGAACCGCGGCAAGACCGACTAGGCTGTGGAATGCGGCGACAAGCTGCGGCATCGCGGTCATCGCTATCTTTCGTGCCGTCACCAAACCGATGGCCGCGCCGATGCCGAGCGCAATCGCGATTTCGACGATCGACGCAACGCCATGGGTCACCAACGTGGTGACCACCGCGATCGTCATTCCTATCATCCCGAAGCGATTGCCGCGCTGGCTGCTCGACGGGCTCGACAGCCCGCGAAGCGCAAGGATGAAACAGATTCCGGCAACGAGATAGGCGAACGGAACGATCCAGTCGCTTCCCGAGACGGCGAAAATCACGTCTTGGTGCTGCTGCGGTGCCATCGTTCTAGCGTTCCTTCTTCTTGTACATCGCAAGCATCCTGGCCGTAACTGCGAAGCCACCGAAGATGTTGATGCTGGCGAGGGTTACACCGACGAGACCGAGCCACTTGGCCCCCGTGCTTCCCGCCGCTGCCGCAGCAATCAGGGCACCGACGATGATGACGGAGGAAATGGCGTTGGTAACCGCCATCAACGGTGTGTGAAGTGCCGGTGTAACCGACCAGACCACGTAATAGCCGACGAAACAGGCCAGTACGAAGATCGACAGGATCGAAATGAAGTCCATGCCCCCCCCTTTTCTGAAGCCCACCTTGGCGGGCGAAAAAGCGGCTGTCGAGGGGCGAGGTCGCAAGTGGTCGGAAGATCGCCATCCGAAGTGCTTTACAACGCCGCCTCGTTAACCCGTTCCACGAGGCGTTAACACCGATATCGGGCCCTTCGGTTTATGAAATCCTAACCTTTTTCCTGTTGGGTGGAATGAGGAAAGGATCACGGTGCCCAACTCGAAGGCCAGTCCTGCGGAATTGTTTCGCCAGCAGCGCAAGCTGCTGATGTGGCCGCTCCTGCTTGCGCTCGCGATCGGTGCAGCTGCCCTGGGCGAACCGCTCGAGGATGTCGCCCGAATCCTTCGCAACAAAGTACACACTAGCGAAGCGAGCAAAGAAATCGTCCTTGTCGAAGTCGACAACAAGAGCATCCGGGAAGTGGGCGACTGGCCATGGCCGCGTTCGCAACAAGCGAAGGTCTATTCCGAATTGCGTCGCCTGGGCGCTGCGCGCATTAGCGCCGACATCGTCTACACCGGTCCGACAAAACCTGAAGAGGATTCCGCATTATCGGAGTCGCTGCGCGGTGGGCAGAACATCTTTCTTGCCCTCAATTCAATTCCGATGACCGATGCCGATTGGGCCGGCGCAAAAGAATTCCTGCATAAACTTGCGCCTGATGCGCAAATCGCGACGATTTCGGCCCAGCACAGCTGGGAATTGGCTGTCTGGAAGCTGCCTACAGGCGATATTCGAGACGGTCGCGTCGTCCCTTCGCTCAACGCTGCAATCGCGGGCATAACACCCAGTGCGCCCAAGCAATTCCGGATCGATTTCAGCATCGATCCCACGACAATACCGACAATAAGCGCGTCCGACATCCTGCGTGGACGCGTGCCCGCCGAACAAATTTCCGGAAAGAGCGTGGCGTTCGGGACGAACAGCGAAGTCATTGGCGACCAATATATGATCCCGGGATATGGCAAAAAGGGCGGCATCTACGCCCAGATGCTTGGGGCCGAGACACTCAAACGTGGACCCTCGATAGATCTCGGCTGGTTTCTTGTCGTGGCCGTTGCCTTTGCGGGGTGTCTGGCACTGTCACGCAAGGAGAAGGCGCGTTATCTTTTCGCCTTCGCTGGCGGAATACTGCTGATCCAGTTTGCGCTAGAGATCTACCATATTTATTTCGATGCCTTTCCGGCCCTCTTCCTCGTTTTGGCTACCGCGACAAAGATGGTCTGGGGCAGAGCGCGCGCTGGCGGAGTGACGAACAGCCTGACCGGACTGCCGAACCTCGCTGCACTGCGGCTTGATCGGGAGGGGCGCGACTTGCCGCTCGTCGCTGCAAAAATCCACAATTACGCTGAAATCGCATCGACCCTGAACGCCGAGGGTGAGCGGCAGATGGTCAATCAGCTGGTTCAACGCCTCACCATCGGCAACCGCGAGAAACGCGTCTATCAGGGCGACGAGGGTATCTTCGCCTGGTTTGCCGACAAAGGTACGCCGTTCGCCCCGCATCTCGAGGCACTTCATTCGCTGTTCCGGTCTCCGATCAAGGTCGAGAGGAACGCTTTTGACATCTCCCTGAGCTTCGGGGTGGAACTGGGCAGCAGCCGCTCGGTCTCGAGTCGCCTCGGCAGCGCACTGGTTGCTGCCCAGGAAGCAGATGACGAGACGCTCAAATGGAAGTTCCACGATCCCGTTCGTTTGCAGGAAGTACCATGGCGCCTCTCCCTGCTCTCGCAACTCGATGAGGCGATCGACCATGGCCAGGTATGGCTGGCGTTTCAGCCGAAACTGGATTTGGCAACGCGGCGCACGGTCGGCGTCGAAGCGCTTGCTCGCTGGACCCACCCGGAGAAGGGGCCGATCAGCCCGACAGAGTTCGTATCGGCAGCCGAACAGAATAATCGCATCGGATATCTGACCGACTTCGTTCTCGACCGCGCAATTTCCGCAATCGCCGCGATCAACCGACAGGGTCACGATCTGGAGGTCGCCGTCAACCTGTCTGCGCGCATGCTCACCGACCGGGACCTGCCTGAACGTGTCGCCGCAGTTCTCGCGCGTCACAACTTGCCCGCGACCAAGTTGATTCTGGAATTGACCGAGACGGCAGCGGTGTCAGACACCGGTTCGGGAATCGATCTGTTGCTTCGACTGCGCGACTTGGGTGTGAGAATTGCAATCGACGATTACGGCACAGGTCTCTCGACGCTCGACTATCTCAAGAAGGTGCCGGCGAGCGAGTTGAAGATCGACCAGAGCTTCATCAAAGCGATGCGAGACAATCGATCGGACCTGATCATGGTTCAATCGACCATCACGCTCGCGCATTCGCTCGGCCGCATCGTCGTGGCCGAAGGCGTAGAGGACCCGGGAAGTCTCGAACAATTGAAAGCGATGGGCTGCGATCAGGCGCAGGGTTTCATCGTAGGTCGTCCCATGAGCTTCGAAGAACTGATGCGCCGACTTAAGTCTGAACAGAAGCGGAGCGCGGCCTAATAGTTAACGCTAATAGTGAATCACTTGCTAACCATTTCCATTAAGGTTAATGATCTCCCCGTGCCGATGCGATTCGCACGCAACGACAGGGGAATGAATATGATCAAGCGTCCTGCCCAAAAGGGCTTCTGGAGCTGGGTTTGGGGAGCTGGTTGGGGTGGCACCGGAAGCGGTGGCTGAACCTAGCTAATTCTTTTAGAATCTGAAAGTTAAGGCCGAACCGGTGTAAATCGGGCGGCCTTTTCTTTTACCTGCAGCCGGTCGATTATTTGCGGTAAGACCAAGCGAGTTTCTCGCACGCCGGACGCAAAATCGCATCGAGCGACTCGCGCCCGACTCAAACGGTTTTGAATTCTCTATCTGACAGGAAGTGCCGCCGATCAGGCGGTTTCGGCGACTTTCGCGACCCGCAAGGCGAGCACGATCTCGTCGTCTTCGGGAAGGACCGGCGCACCTGCTTCCTTGTCCCAAAAGGCCAACAGGAAGTTGGCAAGGTTACGCGAAAACAACGCCGAAGAATCCGCTGCCAGGGTGCGCGCCAGTTGGACCGCACCGATGATTGTTACGCCGTGGCGAACGACATTCTCCCCGGCGACGCAGCCCTCGACATTCCCGCCTGCTTCGGCGGCAAGGTCAACGATTACGCTTCCCGGCTTCATCGTCTGAAGTTGCGCATCGCTGATCAACCGGGGCGCTGCACGTCCCGGGATAAGCGCCGTCGTGATGACGATATCCTGTTTGGCAATGTGGCTGCTGACGAGTTCGGCCTGCGCCTTCTTATACTCATCGCTCGTCTCGGTCGCGTAGCCGCCCTGCCCTTCGCCCTCGATCCCCGCGACGCCTTCGACGAAAATTGGCTTGGCGCCAAGCGACAGGATTTG
Organism: uncultured Alphaproteobacteria bacterium; assembly: GCA_963784395.1. Taxonomy (GTDB): domain Bacteria; phylum Pseudomonadota; class Alphaproteobacteria; order Sphingomonadales; family Sphingomonadaceae; genus Sphingomicrobium. The sequence goes on from CAWARI010000002.1 coordinate 300,969, forward strand.
CTCCTTGGTCGCCGAACGAACGTCAGTCGCGCTTACCTGCGCGCCCAGGCGCCGTCCGGTCGCGATCGCCTGAAGGCCGGCAACCCCAACCCCCATCACGAAAAGCTTGGCCGGACTAACCGTGCCCGCCGCGGTCATCATCATCGGGAAAGCGCGGCCGTACGTAGCGGCCGCGTCGACGACTGCTTTGTATCCCGCCAGGTTCGACTGCGACGAGAGAATATCCATCGACTGCGCACGCGTAATCCTGGGCATCTTTTCCATCGCCAGCGGTTCGAGCCCGGCCTTGGCGTAAGCTGCAAGATCGTCCGCCCGGCGTGATGGATCGAGCGCGCCGATCAACAACGCGCCCTTCTTGGCACCGTCCAGCGATTCAGGCGCGGGACCGGTGACGCAAAGGATGAGATCGGCATCCTTGAGAACCGCCGCGCGTGCACCGATCGTGGCACCTGCTTGCGCAAATGCTTCGTCTGTTACGCTGGCCTGCTTCCCTGCCCCTTGTTCGATCGCGACCTCGGCTCCTGCACCGATATACTTCTTCACCGTTTCCGGAATGGCAGCGACCCGGGTTTCCGGGCCACTTTCCTTGAGGATCGCGATCTTCATGCGGCCGCCTAGTTGGCGATGATGTAGACGACGACGGCGGCGACGATCGCAGTGAGAATCGAGCTCCACTTCAGCATCTTCAGAAAGTCTTCGTAGTTGCGCGCATGTGCCGGGAAGTTTTGGTCGTGTCCGCCTTCGGCGCTGGGAATTTCAGCCATTGCGGCTCCCTTCGTTTCAAGATGATTTCATTCGGCTCTTAACAACGACGCGCGCTCGTCCCAAGCGCTTTATCACACGCCCTTAAGTCCGTTTTTACACCTTTGCCTTATTCCTGCGCAGGCGAAAGGCGAAAATATGCGCGAGAATTTGCTTCGAACCGTCTTGTTGGTCGGCAGCGATCCGGCCGAACGTCGTGCCATCGCCACTACGGCGTCACGCGCCGGATGGAGCCTGGTCTCCGCCGCATCGGAAGCGGCCGCGCTCGATATGATCGGCGGGCCGCATGGCCGCGAGGTAAGAGCGGTACTGGTTCCCGAATGGGATTCCCAAACCGGACCGGCGCTGGTCGCCAGTTTGCGCGAGGCACGCAGCGACATGCCGGTCATCATCCTCGCCGATGAAGGATCGATCGCGCTTGCCGTCGATGCCATGCGCGCAGGGGCAAGCGATTTCCTCGTCAAACCTGTCGCCAGCGAACGTCTTCTCGAAGCCCTTAATGTTCATCGCGACCGCCGCCGGGCGCCGGGCGAAATGGCTCCCTTGGCCGAAAAGCTCGCCCCTGCCCTTTCGCTGGAAGAACTTGTCGGGTCCGCGCCGATTTTTCGCGCCGCAATTGCGGTCGCCGCAAAAGCCGCGCGCAATCGACTGCCGATCCTGATCATCGGCGAAGCTGGGACCGGCAAGGAAACCTTCGCGCGCGCAATCCATTCAGCAAGCCTGCGCGCCCGCGGCTCCTTAGTGCCGGTCGATTGCAAGGCTGTGCCGGAAAACATCATCGACTCAACTTTGTTCGGTCATGTCGCCGGTGCATTTCCCGGTGCATTCTCGGAAAAAGTCGGAACGATGGTCGATGCCGATGGCGGTTCGCTGTTGCTCGACGAAATAAGCGCGCTTCCGATCGAAACTCAGGCGATGCTCGATCGTACGCTGGCGACCGGAGAGGTGCGCCCTGTCGGCTGCAACGGGTCCCATTCGGTCGATGTCCGAGTCATTGCCACCTCCAGTGCCGCGCTTGGCGAACATTTCGATCCGCATCTCAGGGACCGGCTCGCCGCCGTGACCATCACTATCCCGCCGCTGCGTGAACGAAGCACGGATATCCCCGCTTTAGCGCGGCACCTCCTGATGCGGATCGCCGATCAGTCGGGAATGAAGCCACTCGGCATTTCGAACGACGCTCTCGCGATCCTGATGCGCTACGGCTGGCCGGGGAACGTTCGACAATTGTCTGGCGTCCTGTTCCGCGCTGCCTTGCAATGCGACAGCGGCACGCTGACTGCCGACCATTTTCCGCACATCGCCGTGCAATCCCGTTTCAGTGGACGGCGCAGCGATCGCACGCCCGAATTGAGCCAGATGAGCGCAGACGCCGCGCTCACCGGGCCGCAACTCACGCTGATCCGTGCCGACGGTCATCTGCGGTCGATGGAGGAAATAGAGGCCGACGTCATTCGTCTCGCCATCGGCCATTATCGCGGAAAAATGACAGAAGTGGCGCGCCGTCTCGGCATCGGTCGTTCCACGCTTTACCGCAAACTCGGCGAGCTTGGCATCGACACGAAGGGGTAAGACAGGCAAAAAGTCGCGATGCGCCTGCTTGTTTTTGGTATTTGCTTTCTTGCCCTCAACGCCTGCGATGCGCGGGAAGAAACGTCCCGAAGCCCGCCATACTCTTCCTGCGCGGAGCGATTGTTCGACGACAGCCAGTTCATCGTCTGCCAGGCATCCGGGCCGATCGAGATCATCGGCGGAGCGCGGACCTTCAACGATCTCGGCGAGTCACTCGGCGAGCGGGCGGGCAAGGTGGGCTTCGCCATGAATGGCGGCATGTTTGACGACCACGGCGACCCAATCGGGCTGATGATCGCGAACGGCGAAGAGCGTCACAAGATCAACCGCCGGAACGGTGGTGGCAATTTCCACCTGATGCCCAACGGCGTTTTCCTGATCCGGCGCGATGGCTCTGCCGCCGTGGTTGAAAGCAGCGCGTACAAGCCGTCTAACAACATCTCCTATGCCACGCAATCAGGGCCGATGCTGGTGATCGACGGCAAATTGCACCCGTCGTTCGATGACGATGGTGAAAGCCGATATATCCGCAATGCCGTCGGGATCGATCGCGCCGACATTCCCGCGTTCGTGATCAGTCGCGAGCCGGTGTCGTTCGGCAAGCTGGCGCGCTTCTATCGTGATGAATTAGGCGCGAAAAACGCACTTTATCTCGACGGATCGGTCAGTTCGTTGTGGGATCCAGCCAACGGGCGGATGGACGCTTTTACCAACCTCGGGCCGATGATCGTGGGCTTCAGGAAAGGCGCGGCGTCAGCGCCTGATCGCGAAGGCCGCGCCAGACCTTGAGTGCCTGAACCGTCTCGGGAACGTCATGAACCCGAATAATCTGCGCTCCCTGCTCAACCGCTTTGAGCGCCAGCGCCAAACTTCCGGCGAGACGTTGATCGGCGGGCGCTTCGTTGGCGAGCGCACCGATCATCCGCTTTCTGCTAGCACCCAAGACGAGGGGACATCCGAGCGCGTGAAATAGGGCAAGGCCGTTCAACAGCGCCAGATTGTGCGCAACCGTCTTGCCGAACCCGATGCCCGGATCGATCAGGATCTTGTCGCGCGCAATTCCTGCCTCTTCGGCGTCGGCGATCCTTCCTTCCAGCCACATGAAGACATCGACCACAACATCGTCGTAGCGCGGATCGTCCTGCATCGTAAGCGGGTCGCCCTTCGCATGCATCAGCACGATCGGTGTGCCGGTTGCGCCTGCGACTTCAGCCATGCGCGGATCGAACTGCATTGCCGACACGTCGTTTATCAGGCGCGCGCCAGCGCCCAGTGCGGCCTCCGCGACCGTTGCTTTTCGTGTGTCGATCGAAACGGCCTGTCCACCCGCCGCGAGGCGCTGCACGACCGGCTGGATACGCTCGATCTCGTCCCCTTCCCACACAGCCTTCGCGCCGGGCCGGGTAGATTCGCCCCCAACGTCAAGAATGGCCGCCCCGGCGGCCGTCATGTCGGCGCCGGCTTCTGCAGCGGCTTGAGCGTTGGCGTGAGCGCCACCATCGGAGAAGCTGTCGGGCGTGACGTTGACAATGCCCATCACTTGCGGCTGATCGAGACGTATCGTCCGATCGCCCATCACCAGTGGTGCACGCGATCCGGTTATTCGATCCCAGTCTGCTGCCATTGCTTCGTCGAACTGCTCTTCGATGCCGTCGACCGACGCGATTTCGCGTTCGCCATTCGCATGGATCAATTCAACCGCGGCGAACCAGTTCAGCCCGCCGGCAAGACGCGCGACCTTTCCATCATGACCGAAGGGCGAATCGACGAAGCCAGTGGGACGAATGAGCGTTCGCATGGCCGATTACAGGCCAGACAGATGCTGTTGACGAAGCGCGTCGATGGGCTGCGCCTTCCCGCCTTGTTCGATATGCCAGAACGTCCAGCCGTTGCATGACGGCGCACTCTGCAACGCTGCGCCAACCTTGTGGATCGACCCCGAATGTCCTTCGCAGGTCAGCGTTCCATCGGCACCCACCGATGCCTTCCAGCGCCGTTTGCTGTCGGTCAGCACGCTTCCGGCCGGGACCATCCCGCTTTCAACCAACAGGCCGAAGGCTACTCGCGGCTGACTGCGCTTGTCGGGCACGGTCAACATCGCGCTTTCATCGAGAGGAAGGGTGGATGCGATCCGTGCGGTTGCGACCCGGACATAGGCCGTTTCGCGCTCGATCCCGATCCATTTGCGACCAAGACGACGTGCGACAGCGCCGGTCGTGCCGGTTCCGAAAAAGGGATCGAGCACGACGTCACCGGGTTTGGTGCAGGCCAGAAGGATACGGTAAAGGAGGCTTTCGGGCTTCTGGGTCGGGTGCGCCTTGTCGCCGGCATCATCCTTGCAACGTTCCGAACCCGAACAGATCGGTAGGACCCAATCGCTGCGCATCTGGAGATCGTCGTTGAGGGCCTTCATCGCGCGGTAGTTAAAGGTGTAGCGCGCCTTCTCATCCTTGGCGCACCACAAAAGGGTTTCGTGGGCATTGGTGAATCGCGTGCCGCGGAAATTCGGCATCGGATTGGCCTTGCGCCAGACGATATCGTTGAGAATCCAGAAGTCGGCGTCCTGCAGCAGCGCGCCGACGCGGTAGATGTTGTGGTAGCTGCCGATCACCCAGATCGTGCCGTCGTCCTTGAGGATTCGGCGTGCCTGTTCCAGCCATTCGCGCGTGAAGTCGTCGTAGACGGCAAGGCTGTCGAACTTGTCCCAATCATCGTCACAGGCATCGACCTTACCTCCTTCGGGGCGGATCAGGTCTCCGCCAAGCTGGAGATTGTAAGGCGGGTCGGCGAAGATCATATCGACGCTCTTGTCGGGAAGCCGCGCCATCTCGGCGATGCAGTCGCCCTGCAATATGGTGTCGAGCGGCAGCTCACGCTTGATTGGCGCGCTGCGCGCTTTCGAGACTCGGCCGACATTGCCGGTCGCCGGTGCGATATGATTCACGCGAAACGCCCCCTGAAAATTGCTTCGGACAATCGGTGAGTCAGCACGGACTCGCGGTCAAGCGATCAAGCGTTAACGCGGCTCGAAAGGTGTCGAGAACAAAAGGAATCCGAACGATTCCAACCACAAGATGTAGAGTCTCGGACGGGCAACAAGACTCAATCCCTTGTGGTGTGACTCGAAGGACTCAAAGGCTTTAGAAAAGCGCCAATTGGGCGACGGGCGCGAAACTCCGGCGATGGATTGGCGTGGCGCCATGCGTTCGCAGCGCGTCAAGATGCGCCTGCGTTCCGTATCCCTTATGGCGTTCAAAGCCATATTCCGGATGCCGCAGCGCCTCCTCCCGCATGATTGCGTCGCGATGCTCTTTTGCAATGATCGATGCCGCCGAAATGCATCGTTCGGTCGCGTCGCCGCCGACGATTGCGCGCGCTGGCCAACGCCATTCGGGGCGCCGGCCGGCAGGAGTCATATTGCCGTCAATCAGGATTTCCAGAGGATCGCAACCGACTTGGGCGCATAGTGCCTCGGCGGCCCGCGCCATCGCCAACATCGTAGCGTGAAAGATGTTGAGCGTGTCGATTTCCTCGACACTGGCGAGACCGAGACCGACGTGACAACGCTGATGAATGCGCGCGGCCAGCTTAGCTCGGGTTGCGGCGTTCAGAACCTTGCTGTCGCCTAGGCCGCGTATTTCCTTGCCGCACAGGATCACGGCGGCAGCAACCACCGGCCCCGCCAAGGGCCCCCTTCCCGCTTCGTCGATTCCGGCAATCATGACGATCTACTTGCCCGAAAGTCTCCACGGCGGGAAGCGGCGCGCTTCGCCTGCCTTGTAGAGAAAGATCGTATTCCCTCCAGGATCGCGAAGCCGCGCTTCGCGCCACATCCACGGCTGGTTGCGCGGGCCATGTTCGAAAGGAATGCCAAGACGCGCGAGCCGTTCGACGCGTTCATCGAGATCGTCGCATTCGAAATAGACGGCAATCGCCTCTCCGCTTTCGGCGTCCGGATCGCACTGGATCGAGAACGTGGCCGCTCCGGCCTCGAACCGGGCATATTGGTTTTCGCTACTGTCAACGATCTGGGTCAGTCCAAGGGCGCGGTAAAAGCCGACCATCTTGGCATAGTCCTTGCCCGTTACCGTGACCTGGTTGAGCCGAAGCCCCATGCCGGTATCGAGCCTGACCTTTTGGTGACCAAGTGGGCCGTGGCCGCCACCAAGTCCGGGCGCCTCGAGCAGTGCCATGCGAACGAATAGTCGCGCTCGCTCGACGGCGGCGGTCGGACTGAGCCCTGCGCCAAGATAGAAAGCGATCGCACTAGCAAGCGTGCAGCCGGTACCATGCGTGCTGGTCGTCTCAATCCGTTGACCTTGCCAACTGGTGATATTGTCGGTTTCGATCAACGCATCGGCCAGAGCCTCGCCCTCGTCATGACCGCCCTTCACCAGAACAGCGCAGCCATGCTGCGAGACAAGATGGAGTGCGGCAGCGACCGGATCTTCTTCACTCGTCAAGCGGCGTAACTCGGGAAGGTTCGGGGTCGCGATGGTCGACAGGTCCATCAACTGGCCAAAGGCGGCAATGGTGGCATCGTCAGCCAGTGCGTCGCCGCTGGTTGCGACCATGACCGGATCGAAGACGACGGGAACTTTCGGCGCGATCTCGGTCAGTCGTTCGGCAATGACCTTCGCCGCAAACGCCCCGCCGATCATTCCGATCTTGATCGCGTCGACGCCGATATCGCTCAATACCGAATCGATCTGCGCAAGGATCATCTCGGCCGGGATCGGATGGACCGCGTCGACACCCAAGGTGTTTTGCGCCGTTACTGCGGTCACCGCCGTCATTGCGTGACCGCCGAGCATGGTCACCGTCTTGATATCCGCCTGAATCCCTGCCCCGCCTCCGCTGTCGGAGCCGGCGATGATCAGGATTCGAGGGGTCGGGCTGCTCATGTCATGGTCTCTTGCGACTGCATTGCCCCAAACGTCTTTCGAAAAGATGACTTCAAGCGGCGGACACGGCGTCGCAAATCGCGTTTACGACTTGATCGACTTCCGAAGCATCATCCCCTTCGGCCATTACCCGGATCAACGGTTCGGTCCCGGATTTGCGGATCACCAGCCGCCCGCGTCCGTCGAGTTGCTTCTCCGCAGCCGCGATCGCCTTTTTTACGCTCGCATCCTCAAGCGGTTCGCCGCCCGCGTATCGAACGTTTTTCAGCAATTGCGGCACCGGTTCGAATTGACGCAGAATCTCGCTCGCCGGCTTCTCGGCCTCAACCAACGCGGCCAGAATCTGGAGACCGGCAACCAACCCGTCGCCGGTCGTCGCATGGTCGCTCAGGATGATATGCCCCGATTGTTCACCGCCCACATTGCAGCCGGACGCGCGCATCTCTTCAAGCACATAGCGGTCGCCCACCTTCGTACGCTTCAGGCCGATCTTCTTTTCTGCAAGCCGACGCTCGAGCCCGAGGTTCGACATCACGGTCGCGACGACCGAGCCGCCCTTCAACTCACCGCGTTTCGCCGCGCTGAGCGCAATCAGAGCCATCAGCTGGTCGCCGTCGATGACGGTTCCGCTTTCGTCGACGACGATCAATCGGTCGGCGTCGCCGTCCAGCGCAAGACCGATGTGCGCGCCGCTTGCGACGACTGCTTCCTGGATCGTTCCCGGATGGGTGGATCCGCATTGGTGATTGATGTTCGTGCCGTTCGGTTTGACGCCGATGGGGACAACGTCGGCGCCCAATTCCCACAAGGCTTCCGGCGCGACGTGATAGGCCGCGCCATTGGCACAATCGAGGACAACCCGAAGGCCGTCGAGACGAAGATGCTCGGGGAAGGTCGACTTGGCGAAGTGGATATAACGGCCGCGCGCATCCTCGATCCGCCGGGCGCGACCGACGAGACCCGACTTTGCGAGTTTCGGCTCGCGGGCCAACCGGCGCTCGATCGACTTCTCGTCCTCGTCGCTCAGCTTGTAACCGTCGGGTCCGAACAACTTGATTCCGTTGTCGACGAAAGGATTGTGGCTGGCGCTTATCATGACGCCCAGATCGGCGCGCATCTCGCGCGTCAGCATCGCGACTGCGGGAGTGGGCATTGGGCCGAGCAGGATGACGTCCATGCCGACAGAGGTGAAACCGGCCACCATTGCCGACTCCATCATGTAGCCGGACAGTCGCGTATCCTTGCCGATCACGACCCGGTGGCGGTGATCGCCGCGCAGGAAGTGCGCACCGGCGGCTTGGCCGACGCGCATTGCGATTTCAGGAGTGATCGGGGCCTCATTAACGCGCCCGCGAATGCCATCGGTACCAAAGAACTTACGTGCCATGGTCCCGCTCTAGCGCGAAAATCACTAGCCGAGTAGCGCCCAAAATCCGGCGGGGCGATAACCTAGCGCGCCATGCGCCCAAGTCGCCCCGAGGAACAGCAAGGTCCCAACGACGAAGGCGATACTGCCAGGCCAGAAATGGCCGCGGGTGAAGGGAAAGAATGGGCTCTTTCGCTCCCATTGCTTCCACGACGAGCCGATCAGTCGTCGCTTCTTCGAATCTTGAAGCGCAGCACCGAAGATCGCGAGCACGAAGATCGCTTCGGAGATGACCAATCCGGACGGCGTGGAATTCACGATGGCATGAACGATGGCCCACGACCCGAACGCCCACATCATCGGATGCCGGGTGATGCGGAAGACGCCGCGCGGTTCCGCTGGGAATTGTGGTTTGCCCCCAAGATGCGGAAACGCCGGGTTCCCGCGATGCGATCCGACAAACAGGATCGTGCCGATCCACATCAGGATGCTGGCGATCACGATCCCGCCTTGCCCGGCATCCCAGCGCGGCGTTTCCGGTCCGATCGCCCGCGCCGCAAAGACCATCCAGACGAGGGATGCCAGCGAGACGAGCGAGTAGACGCCCATGAAACCTTTCTCGCCCAGCGCCTTGACCATCGGGCGCCGCAGCGGGTGCGACATCACGAAGTGCGTCCCGACGAAGGTCGCAGCCGCTACCTCGAGAACGGTCATCGGAGTCATCGGCGATAAGCTTCCGGCAACGCCTTCCGGTCAAGATCCCGGTAACGATCGCGAAGCTTGCTCTGGCGGGATTCGAGCGGCTGGCGGACGCCGTCGATCCACACCATTTCGGCCTTGCTCTCCAGCTCCAGCGGGTCGCCGGACCACAATACGACATCACCGGCACGACCGCGCGAGAGGCTTCCGATTTCACCGCCCATGCCGACGATTTCGGCCGGACGGGATGTGATCATCGCCAAGGCTTCGCCCCACGACACGCCGGTCGCGCCCGGCAACTTGCCCAATGCGACGAGGTTGGCGGCATATTGGCGCTGGTTGAACAGATACCGGGTGTCGTTGTCATCGATCATTCCGATCGCGACCTTGACCCCGGCATTGCGCATCCTTCCGACATTTGACTGTGTCGCCGCCAGCATTTCAAAGCTGGCGGGAAGATCGTTGACTGCGGACGCGATCACCGGAATCCCCGATGCGGCAAGCTCACCAGCGACGGTCCATCCCTCGGTCGCCCCGATGATGACGAGCTTGAGCCGCGGAAACTCTTGCTTGAGCTTGATGATCTGCAGGATGTCGTTGGCCTGTTCGGCATGAACAAACAGATATTGCCGACCCTGGACGACCGGGGCGAGTGCCGCCGCATCGAGCCGTGTCAGCAAGACGTCGTCGCGCCGACTGCCCGACGTACGGCCCGCAATTTCCTGAGCCTCGCGCAGCGCATTTCGGAACAGGGCGTAGGTCGATGTCCGTGCGCCCCCGGCAACACCGGCACCGCGTTCGCCGAATTCGACGAACTGGAACAGTCGCGCCTTGGTAATCGGATCGCGGTCTGCGCCGAGATCCATCATTGCGCCCTGCCCGCCGAAAATCGTGCGACCGACATTGGGAGCCACGATCGCCCGGGTCACGCCGTCCTCGCGATTGACCGAAATGGTGCTGTTCATCGGGTTGATCGCCGGTGCGACATCTAGCGCCGCGCTGAACGGGCTGCCCGGTGCATTGTCGTCGGTCGTCCCTTCTGCCGAAAGATCGACTTCGCTCAATCCAAGCCTCGAAAAGCCGCCGACAATACCGGGCGTTACCCATTTTCCGCGCGCATCAACGATTTCCGCGCCACGCGGGATCGCGGTCGTCGATCCGGCGCCGACGATTTTGCCATTCTGGATGACGACGACGCCGTTCGGGATCGGCGCCGATCCGTCACCAAGAGCCACGGTACCGCCGGTAATCGCGACAGTCTGTGCGGAGAGCGGGGAAGCAGCAATGACGATGGCCGATGCGAACAGGGAAAAGCTCTTCATTTGACGTCTCCTTCGCCCGGTTGACCAAGTTCGAAGTCGCTTACTGGCCGCAGCCGCGGATTGTTAGCGTCATACATCAATGCGCCATCGATCCAGACGCGCTCGGGTCGCGTATAGGTGCTGAACGGATCGCCATTCCACAGCACGACATCGGCCATCTTGCCGACTTTAAGGCTGCCGGTCTTGTCCAAAATACCGAGCGATTTGGCGGGGTTGTAGCTGAGCCAGCGCCACGCATAAGCGTCGCTGACATTGTGCCCGGCGCGGCGACCGTCGGCGAGCGCCTTGGCCGCCTCCTGGTTCAACCGCTGGATGCCATTGGCGTCATCCGAATGAACGATGGCGCAGGCACCAGCTTTGTCGACGAACGGGATATTCTCCTTGATCGCGTCGTAGCTTTCCATCTTGAAACCGTACCAGTCGGCCCACATTGCGGCGCAAATGTCATTCTGCTTCAGCAAGTCGGCGATCTTGTAGGCCTCCACGGCGTGCTGGAAACTTCCGATCTTGTAACCCATCTCCTTAGACAGATCGATCATGTTGGCCATTTCGTCGGCGCGGTAACAATGATTGTGGACGAGAATTTCGCCGTTCAGGACACCGCGAAGCGTATCCATAGCGACGTCGCGGCCCGGCATTTCGCCGCCGTTCTTCTCATATTTGTCCCATTTCTTCTTATATTCCCACGCTTTCAGCCAGACGGCGCGCGTCACTGCGATATTGCCCATCCGTGTGCCGGGACCGCCCTTGTTGCCATAGACGCGCTTGGGGTTCTCGCCGCAGGCCATTTTCAGGCCGTAGGGTGCGCCAGGAAATTTCATGCCCTGCGCGGTGCGCGAGGGCACATTCTTCAGGACGACCGATCGACCGCCGAACAGATTGGCCGAGCCGGGGAGGATCTGGAGCGTGGTAATGCCGCCGTTGGCAAGCGCTCGGCTGAACCCGGGATCCTGCGGCCAGACACTATGTTCGGCCCAAACTTCGGGTCGCGAATTGCCGGTCGCCTCATTTCCGTCGGACAGCGATTCGACGCCGGGTGACGGATAATCGCCGAGGTGGCTGTGGACGTCGATGATCCCAGGGGTGACCCACTTTCCAGCCGCATCGATGACAAACGCCCCTTGCGGGATCGGCGTGTCTGCGCCGCCAACGGCCTGGACGACACCATCGGCAAGGACGACAATGCCATTGTCGATCCGGCTGCCTTCGCCGTCAAAAACAGTCGCGCCGCGTAGAACGGTAACCGCCCCGGGGTAACGCTGATAAGTGGAGGGATATGGATCCTTGTTGATCGGGATCGGCGCGGCCTTGGGCGGCGTGCCCTTGGTCGCGCAGGCGCTGATTGAAAGTGCCAGAAAAACTGCCGCCAAGGCTCGCATCGTCATCTCCCCGCAAAACGTGCGCGCAGCATGGGGCGGTCGAACGCATAAGAAAAGGGGCGACGCAAACGCCGCCCCTCTCTTTTCGACCAACGGTCCGTTCAGACCGATTTGGTGGTCGGGTGCGCTCCCGCTTCCTGTGCCTCCATCCCGGCGCCTGCTTCGCCTTCGAGGTGACCTTCGGAGGAATCGTCACTCAGCGTTTCGAGGTGCATCAGGCGCTTGATCAGCGGGCTGATCACGATCACCGCGACACCGACGCCGACTGAAATCCAGCCAATCTTGTCGTAGACGCCGAGCACCACTTCCTTGCCAACGCCTTCGCCCGACGCCTCTTCCGAGCCCGTCGCCGCAGCAATTAGGCCGGCAACGAAATTGCCGGTCGCCGACGCAAAGAACCACGTGCCCATGATGAGCGAGGCCATGTGCTTCGGCGCAAGCCGGTTCATCGCGCTCAGACCCACCGGCGACAGGCAGAGTTCGCCGGTCGTGTGCAGAAGGTAGATCAGGAAGATGAACAGGACCGGCGTGGCATTTTCCATGCCGACCGCATTCGCGCCGAACACCAGCACCAGGAAGCCGGCCCCAAGCTGGATCAGCGCCAGCCCGAACTTGGCCGGAGTCGACGGTTCAAGCCCCTTGCGCCCCAGCATCGTCCACATCGCTGCGAACAACGGGGCGAGCAGGATGATGTAGATCGGGTTGATCGACTGGAACAGCGAGGCCTCGACACCCTGGCGATCGACGTAACGATCGGTGAACAGGTTGAGCGAGGAGCCGGCCTGTTCGAACAGGGCCCAGAACAGGATCGAGCCGATAATCAGGAAGATTGCGGCAAAGATCCGGTCGCGGTCGTGGCCGCCGATCTTGATCGCTTCCCAGATGACGAACGCGACAAGGATCGCGCCGAACACACCCAGGATGGTGCCGACAATCGCCTGATTCTGCACCAGCCACCAAGTTACCGCGACGGCCGCGAGGCCGACGATATAGAGGAGCCACTCGAACTTGATACCCATCACCTGGCGTTCGAGCACAGCGGGGTTATTGCTTTCGCCCTTACCCTCGAGCAGCGGCTTGAAGATGATAAAGACGATCAGGCCGAGCAGCATGCCGAAACCCGCCGCGCCGAAGCCGTAGGCCCAGCCGTAGGTCTGGCCGAGATAGCCGGCGATGATCGTGCCGATCGCGGCGCCCACGTTAATCCCCATGTAGAAGATGGTGTAGGCGCCATCGCGGCGCACGTCCGTGCGCGGATACAATTGGCCGACGATCACCGAGATGTTCGCCTTGAGGAAGCCCGAGCCAACGATGATGAAAGCAAGTGCGGCCCAGAAGACGTTGATCATCGGATTGGCGGTATGGCCAGTCGCCGCATCGCCTTCGAACGCCATAAGGAAGTGGCCCACGGTCAGCAGGACGGCACCGAACAGAACCGCCTTGCGTTGACCGAGGTAACGGTCTGCGAGATAGCCGCCGAGCACAGGAGCGATGTAGACCAGCGCCGTGTAGGCGCCGTAGATCACCGAGGCCTTCTCGTCGTTGTAAAGCCAGTGCTGCGTCAGGTAGAAAATGAGCAGCGCGCGCATACCGTAGTAGGAAAAGCGTTCCCACATTTCGGCGAAAAACAGGACGTAAAGGCCCTTCGGGTGGCCTGCGAATTCTTTCTTGGACGAGGCGACGATCGTCCCCCCGGCAACGAGGAGCAGGGCGAGGAACGCTACCGCCACTGTTACAATGATTTGTTGGAAATCCACCTTGAATACCCTCCGGAGCAACGCGCGGGCGGTTCATGCCGCCCGCATCGAATGTGACCGCGCACCCTAACGACGAAAACCGATATGTGAAGCCGCTTGTGGCAGGACGGCAGCCTGCTACTGCAAAGAGCATGCTGCTCAACGACCCTTCGACCGCCCTTAGCCTGCTTGGAACCCGACGTTCCGGACGCCCGCGCGAGATGATCGGTCCGGGTCCGGACGCGGCGCAACTGGAACGAATCCTGGGGCTGGCGGCGCGGACGCCAGATCACGGCAATCTGGTACCCTATCGTTTCGCTATCGTTCCATCCGACCAGCGCAACGACCTTGAAGTTCTCTATGTTCGAGCGCTGCGAGTGGCGGATCCAAATGCTTCGGAACCCAAGATTGCCAAATCCATTGCCAACGCCCACGCCGCGCCCACGCTGGTGCTGCTGATTTCGTCACCGGTGCGAAGTCATAAGATCCCCGTTTTCGAACAGGAACTGACGTGCGGCGCGGTCGGTATGAACCTTCTTCACGCCGCGCACGCAATGGGTTTCGTCGGGGGCTGGATCACCGGCTGGCCCGCCTACGACCCGACGGTAACGGCTGCATTTTGCGAAAAGGGCGAGCGAATCGCCGGACTTTTCTATCTCGGCCATCCGGGATCGCCACTTTCCGAGCGTGATCGACCCAACCTCGATTCGATCGTCTCGACCTGGCGCTCATAAAAAATTGTCACCCCGGTTGAAACTTTTTGCGCCTCGCTGTATTATCACACCATGACGCTACGCACCGGCCACGAAAAACCAGTCTATGTTCGCCTCCGTGAAGTGATATCCGACGGCATCGTCTCGGGTCGATTCAAGGATGGCGATGCTCTTCCCTCGGTTCGTGCGCTCGCCGCCGACGAGGGCGCCAACCCCTTGACGGTCGCAAAGGCCTACCAGGGGTTTCAGGAAGATGGGCTGGTCGTCGTGAAGCGCGGCGTGGGGATGTTTGTCGCTGTCGGCGCACGCCAGAAATTGACCCAGTCAGGTCGCGATGCGTTCATTCAGCAGGAGTGGCCGGCCATCCGCGAACGGATGAACCGGCTCGGCATCGACCCGCAGGAATTGCTCGCCAGCGAATCCGCCTAAGAGAGTGCCTCGGCAGGAACCGCGTAAAGCGGCGCCGAACCAAGCTCCGCCGATGCCGCAAGCCCCATCGCCTCGGGCACGATCGCGCTAAGGAAATAAGTCGTCGCCGCGCGCTTGGCGTCGTGAAAGGGGCCATCCCCGACAATTTTTGATTGTCGTTCGAGCAGCCATCCAGCGACCATTACCGCGCACATCGTCAGGAACGGCACGCTCCCGGCAAGCCGTTCGTCAGGTTCGGCCGACCGGAACGTCGCCGCCGCGACTTCGACCGAATCGGTCAGCGCCTGAAGCCTTGGATCGCTGACCTCGTCGCGAATGTCTGCGATGAGCATATCGAATGCGCCGCCTCCATCGAGTTCGAGCTTACGACCAACCAGATCGGCCGCCTGGATTCCATTCGTCCCTTCGTAGATCGGCGCGATTCGCGCATCGCGCAGATACTGCGCGGCCCCGGTTTCCTCGACGAAACCCATGCCGCCATGAACCTGGATACCGATGCTGGCGACTTCGCAGCCGATATCGGTCGCCCACGCCTTGGCGAGCGGTGTCAGTATTTCGGCGCGGTTGGCCGCGTCGCGGTCGCCGCGCGTCCCGCGATCAACCTGAGCAAAGGCATAATAGGTCAGCGACCGCGCCGCCGTGGCCAACGAACGCATGCGCAGTAGCATCCGCCGGACATCGGGATGTTCGGCGATCGCCACCTTGTCGGGGCCCCGGCGACCCTGCTTGCGCTCCAACGCATAGGCGACCGCGCGCTGGGTGGCTGCTTCGGCGATGCCGACACCCTGAAGCGCGACGTTCAATCGTGCATTGTTCATCATCGTGAACATCGCCCGCATCCCGCCCATCTCTTGCCCGACCAGCCAGCTGGTCGCGCCGCCGTCGTCGCCATAGCTCATCACGCAGGTCGGCGAAGCGTGGATGCCCATCTTATGCTCGATCGAAACACAGCGGACGTCGTTGACCGATCCGTCCGGCAGGATCTTGGGGACAAGGAATAGCGAGATGCCTTTGGTGCCCGGCGGTGCATTGGGGGTCCGGGCGAGAACGAGGTGAACGATATTCTCGGCGAGGTCGTGCTCACCGTACGTAATGTAGATTTTCGTCCCGCTGAGCCGCCAGCTGCCATCGCCATTGGGCTCGGCCTTGGTCGCGAGCGCACCGACATCACTGCCTGCCTGCGGTTCGGTAAGGTTCATGGTTGCCGGCCATTCGCCGGTCACGATCTTGGGAAGGTAGCGTTCTTTCAATTCGTCCGAACCATGCTGTTCGAGCGCCTCGATCGCACCCACGCTCAGCATCGGGCACAAGGTGAACGCCAGGTTCGCCCCGTTGAAACTATCCATGATCGCGGCAGACAAGACGTAGGGAAGTCCCTGCCCGCCCCAATGCTCCGGCGCGGACAATGTCATCCAGCCACCCGCGACATAGGCGTCGTAAGCTGCCTTGAAACCGTCGGGCATGGTGACGCGACCATTGTCCCAGCGCGCCATTTTCGTATCGCCAATGCGGTTGAGCGGTGCCAGTTCGCCTTCGGCAAGCGCCGAAGCCGCTTCCAGCACGGCATCGACCATGTCGACATCGTCCATCAGGTCGGCAATGCCGGCAACATGTTCGAGGATAAATTTCTGGTCCCGGATCGCGCAGCGAAAGCTCATTTGGTCATCCCTTGGAATTTGTTGCCGCATGCCATAGCGACGCGCGCATGGCGCCGCCAGTAACCCAGATCCTGCCGTTCGACGATGCGGGGATTGCCGAAGCCGCGCGGCGCATCGCTTTGGGTGAGCCGGTCGCGATGCCCACGGAGACGGTTTACGGCCTTGCCGCCGACGCCACCGATTCCGCGGCTGTGGCGCGAATTTACGAAGCTAAAGGCCGCCCCAGCTTCAACCCGCTGATCGTCCATGTCCCGGATCTCGAGGCAGCGCAGCAAATAGGTGACTTCTCAAAGGAAGCACTGGCGCTTGCCGATGAACATTGGCCGGGCCCATTGACGGTCGTCGTGCCTGCACGCGCCAAGAACGGCATTGCAGGACTGGTCACTGCGGGTCTCGGCAGTATCGCTCTTCGCGTTCCTGCTCACCCGGCGATGCAGGACCTGCTTCGCGCCTGCGGAAAGCCACTCGCCGCGCCCTCCGCCAACGCAAGCGGGCGGATCAGCCCGACCAGCGCCGCACATGTCTTTCGATCGCTGGGCGGGCGAATTGGCCTGATCATAGATGGCGGCAACACTAGTCGCGGAATCGAATCGACGATTGTCGCCGCCACCGGCGGGCCACTCAGGTTGCTTCGCCGTGGACCGATCGACATTCCGGATGCGGTCAATGCCGGCGGCGGCGATATCGAAGCGCCGGGAATGATGGCGAGCCACTATGCGCCGATAAAACCACTTCGGCTGGACGCGAGCGCGGTCGGCCCGGGCGAAATCCTCATCGGATACGGCCCAATCAGGGGCGACTTGGACCTTGGCGACGACCCTGTAACTGCGGCATCGCGATTGTTCGATCTGTTGCACCGCGCCGACGATTCAGACTGCGGCGCAATTGCCGTCGCACCGATACCAGGCGATGGGCTTGCGGCAGCCATTCGCGACCGGCTCAGGAGATCTGCGGCGCCTCGCTGACCTGGGCACCGAACTTCTTCTTCAGCTTTGCCAGTTTGGGTGGAATAACGGCCTGGCAATACGGATTTCGCTGCCCTTCGCCCGACCAATATTCCTGATGATAATCTTCGGCTGCAAACCAGTCGCCCATCGGTTCGAAGGTCGTTACGATCGGCGCGGAGTGATCGGGCTGCGCGCGCGCGATGGCGGCACGCGCCTCGTCCTTCTGGCCATCGTCCTGCGGGAAGATGGCGGACCGATATTGGGTGCCGATGTCGCCGCCCTGCCGATTGAGTTGCGTCGGGTCATGGGTCGCGAAGAAGATGTCGAGCAGATCGCCGTAAGAGATCTGAGCGGGATCGTAGGTGATGCGGATCGCTTCGGCGTGGCCAGTGTCGCCGCCGCAAACCTGCTTGTAGGTGGGATTAACAGTATCGCCGCCTGTGTAGCCACTTTCTACCGAGTGGACGCCCTTCAATTGCCCGAACACGGCTTCGGTGCACCAGAAACATCCGCCCGCAAGAACCGCCACTTCATTTGCCATCACCATCTCCATCGCTGGTCGATGGCTGATGTGGCGATGCGCCCGCGTAACAACAAGAGACGCGTGCGCGCCTAGCTGTTCTTCTTGATGCTCGCCTTCAGGCTGGCCAGTTCCAGTCGCTTGCCAACCCATTCCGCTAGTTCTTCGAACCGAAGCGGCTGGTCGAACACGATCCCTGCATGCCCTTCGTTGAACCAGCGAACTTCACCGCGCAGCGGACGAAGGCTCTCGACGACAACGACCACCGGCTTGCCCAGGCAATATTCGCCGACCGGGGCGACCTTCATGCCGCCCAGCGAAATGTCCTGAACGTCACAGGTGTAATAGGTCTTGCCGAGCTTCACGCTGGCCTTGCAATTGACTTCGAGCCGCGGCGGACGGGCGCGAAAACCGTGTCTCGGCTTTCGCCCTGCGAGCAATTCGCCCAGGTCGACTGCCTGATCGAACTTCAGTCCGACCATGCCTTCACGGACCCAGACGACCGAGGATGGAACGACTTGCGACTGTATCTCGACCTGGACCGACTCTCCGACGCCAAGCGTCTGGCCAATCTCCGCCATCAGCCCGCCAGCGGACATGTTACGCAGTCGGCCAAGCTGTTCGCCGCGACTGCTGCGGAACTTCACGATGCTCAGGGTCGCCGGAATCCGATCATCGCTGCGACGCTCCGATGGCCGGGGAACCGACGTCGACAGCGAAAAAGTCGTCGTTTCGAAGGCGACATGGTCGTCGCCAAACGAAAGCGCGGGCTTTCGGCGGATCAATGATTCAAACATCCCCATGGTCTTGAGCGACCCTCCTATCTCGGATTCATGGTGTTTTATCCGAGTTGCGGTTAATATTGAGTTTCATGCGTTTGACCGCGGCCGGTTAAGAGACCAGTACGTACGCTGTGCTTAGCCGGTAGGAGGGAAGAAGCGCCTTGATGTCGTGCCCGCGTCTTTTGTTGATCGACGACGAGCCACAACTCGCCGCCTTCGTTGCGAATGCAGCGAAGATGAGCGGTTTCGAGCCGATCGAAACGGCGCGTAACGAAGATTTTCGTGCTGAATTCGATAAGGAAAAGCCGCGCATGGTCGTGCTTGACCTTGGCATGCCCGGAATGGACGGCGTCGAGTTGCTGCGCTTCTTGGCTGACCGCGAATATAACGGCCCTGTCCTGATCATCAGCGGCTTCGACCGCCGGGTGCTGGAAAGCGCCTTCAGGCTTGGCAGCGCGCTCGGCCTGAAGATGGTGGGACCCCTGGAAAAGCCGGCGCGGCTCGAAGATCTGGAGGCAATTCTCAAGAAACATATCGAGAGCCCGGCTGAATGATCGCACAGGCCGATCTCGGGCTGCTCGACGGCTTCGAACGCGCGCTGATCAACCATCGCCTGAAGATGGCCTACCAGCCCAAGGTCAGCCTGTCTGACGGGTCGCTGAGACGGGTCGAAGCACTGGTCCGCTGGACCGATCCCAAGCTTGGCGCCATCGCCCCATCGCGCTTTGTCCCGCTGGCGGAAAAGCACGGCCTGATCGACGAATTGACCCAATGGGGGCTGCGGACCACGCTTCGCCAGTGGATCGACTGGCGTGCGGCAGGGATCGATACCTGCATCGCCTTCAATATCTCGGCGCTATCGCTTCAACATCTCGATTTTCCCGATTTGGTCGAGCGCATGTGCCGCGCGCTCGAAGTCCCGACGGATCGACTCGTCCTCGAGCTTACCGAGGGCGCGACCCAGCCTTTGATCAAGCTGATGGATACGCTGACGCGTTTCCGGATCAAGGGCATCGGCCTTGCAATGGACGATTTCGGGGTCGGTTATTCGACCTTGATGCAACTACGCCAATTGCCGTTCACGGAGATCAAGATCGACCGGTTCTTCGTCTCCGACGCGACAACGTCGAAAGACAGCGCGGCGATTGTCGCATCGATCATCGACCTGGCCCACCGGCTGGACCTGACGGTAACGGCAGAGGGGGTCGAAACGGTCGAGCAGCTACGCATGATGCGTGACCTCGGCTGCGACGTTGCGCAGGGATTTTTCGTCGGACGTCCGCTCGATCCTGACGACCTTGCGTCGTGGACCGCAGATTGGACGATGCGCTGGGCGGCGATCGTCGGCTCCGACCCTAATCGAGATCGAATTTCACCCCCTGTGCAAGCGGCAGCGCCGATCCGTAATTGATCGTGTTGGTCGCCCGCCGCATGTAGGCGCGCCAGCTGTCCGATCCGCTCTCGCGCCCGCCGCCGGTCTCCTTCTCGCCGCCGAATGCGCCGCCAATCTCCGCACCCGACGTGCCGATGTTGACGTTTGCGATGCCGCAATCGGACCCTGCCGCGGACAGGAAGCGCTCGGCCTCCCGCACATCGTTGGTGAAGATGGCACTGCTCAGCCCTTGCGAGACCGCATTGTTGCGCGCGATCGCCTCATCGAATTCGCGGTAGCGAAGGACGTAGAGCAACGGCGCGAACGTTTCCTGCAACACCCGCCCCTCTTGGGAATCCACCTCGACTAGGGACGGACGCACGTAATGGCCGCCGTCGACCGCCTCTACGACCTCCACCTCGGAATGAGCCGCGCAGAGAGACTCAAGGGCCGCGGCATCGATCAGCGGCCCGACCAAGGTGGCCTCGTCGCGCGGGTCGCCCACCGGAATGCGGGCGAACAGTCTTTGCAGTCGAGCCACGAGGGCATCGGCGATATCTTCATGGACGATCAGGCGGCGCAGCGTGGTGCAGCGCTGGCCCGCCGTGCCTGCCGCGCTAAATAGGATCGCGGTCTCAGCCATCGCCAGGTCGGCGCTTGGCGTCACGATCATTGCATTGTTGCCGCCCAGTTCCAGCAGGCACCGGCCAAACCGCGACGCAACACGCGGCCCGAGTTCGCGCCCCATCCGGGTCGATCCCGTTGCAGAGACCAAGGCGATCCGGCGATCATCGGCGAGCGATTGGCCGACGGCGCGTCCGCCCTGGATGCACTGGACAAGGCTGTCAGGTGAATCTCCGAATTTGGCTATTGCGCGCGCCACGATCGCCATGACTGCTGCCGCGGTCAGCGGGGCCTTTTCGCTGGGTTTCCAGATCACCGGATCGCCGCACACCAGGGCGAGCGCGGCATTCCACGCCCAGACCGCGACAGGAAAATTGAAGGCGCTGATGATGGCGACGGGGCCAAGCGGGTGCCATTGCTCCATCATGCGGTGATCGGGCCGCTCGCTGGCGATAGTCAGGCCATGCAACTGGCGTGACAGGCCGACCGCGAAGTCGCAGATGTCGATCATCTCCTGCACTTCGCCGAGACCTTCTGAGGTGATCTTGCCAGCTTCCAGTGTGACCAGCCTTGCAAGTTGCTGCTTCTCGGCGCGCAATTCCTCGCCGAGCAGGCGCACCAGTTCCCCGCGCCTTGGCGCCGGGACGGTGCGCCATTGAAGGAATGCTGAATGCGCGAATGCGCAGGCCGAAGCGATGTCTTCGCTGCTGGCTTCGGTGACGCGTCCGATTTCGGCGCCGTCGATGGGAGAATGCGAAACCAGGTCGCCGCTCGACACGACCCCGAATGCTTGCAAGATCGTGGCAGTCTCCTGCGCTGGGCTCAGCATGCCAAGTCCCTCGCCTTCGCCATTGCCGCGATTCCGGCGTCGATCGTCTCGTCCTTTTTGGCGAAACACAGACGAATGAGGTGCGTTGGCGAATCGACGTCGGCAAAGGGTGACAACGGCACGACAGCGACACCGGCTTGTTCGACCGCCAATTTCGCGAAGGACTCATCGTCCATCGCGATTCCCGATGCAGCGAGGTCGACGATCTGGAAGTAAGTCGCGGCGCTCGGCAATACGGCGAAACCGGCTTCGGAAAGTCCCGCCGCCATTCGGTCGCGTGCCCGTGCGAACCGCTGACGCATTGGAGCCAGCCATTCGTCGCCTTCGTCGAGGCCGAAGGCGCAGGCGGCCTGTAAATTGGGTGCTGACGCGAACGTCAGGAACTGGTGCGCACGTGCCCCGTAGGTCGCCATTTCGGGCGCTGCCGCAATCCAGCCGATTTTCCAGCCGGTGAGCGAGAATATCTTTCCGGCCGATCCGCATTTCAGCGTTCGGTCCGCCATGCCGGGTGATGCGGCGATGGTGACGAACGGCTGACCGTCCATCAAAAGATGCTCCCAGACTTCGTCGCTGATGACGATCAGGTCATGCTCGCGTGCGACACTTGCGACTGCCGCAATTTCGTCGGCATCGAACAGCCGCCCGGTCGGATTGTGGGGGTTGTTAAAGATAATCGCCCGCGTCGCCGGGCTTACCGCCAACGCCAATGCTTCGCGTTCTATCCGCCAATCGGGTGCTCTAAGGGCCACCTCGCGCACCGTCCCGCCGGCGCGGCGGATCAGCGGGGCGTAGGCATCATAGGCCGGAGTCATCAAGATCACCTCGTCACCCGGATTGACGGTCGCGAGGATGGCGGCGGCGAGTGCTTCAGTGGCACCTGATGTAACGCAAATGCCATCCGCACCGAATGAGCTACCATGATGACGGTTGTAATGGGCAGCGACAGCTTCGCGCAGCGCAGGCAATCCGCGCGAGGGGGCGTATTGGTTGCTCGCCTCGCGGAGCGCGCGCGCCGCCACATCAAGGATTTCGTCGGGCCAGCCAAAGTCGGGAAATCCCTGTCCGAGGTTGACCGCCCCATGTTGCGCGGCGGCCAGGCTCATCCGCTCGAACACGCTGGTCGCCATATTTTCGTAAAGCGGATTCATCGCGCTTTTTCTCCCGTCCTGCGCGGATGGCTAGAGGTACGAACTAGCAAGGGCAAGCCGCGCTTGGCGCATCGAGCGATGCAGCCTAAGCGTAGGCCGATGAGCGATCGCCCCTCCTCTCCCCTCGACGGCCTTCGGGTTCTCGAATTTGCCGGATTGGGCCCCGCTCCGCATTGCGCCATGCTGCTCGCCGATCTCGGCGCGGACGTCGTCCGGATCGAACGCGACGGAGCCTTCGGCCCCGCCAATCCGGTGATCGAACGAGGCCGTTCGACTCTGAGTCTGGATCTAACCAACCCCCACGATCAAGCGCTTGCACTTTCCGCAGTCGACTACGCGGATGTGGTGATCGAATCGTTCCGTCCCGGCGTGATGGAGAAACTGGGGCTTGGCCCAGATGTCGCCTGTGCGCGAAATCTGCGGCTGATCTATGGTCGTCTGACCGGCTGGGGACAGGAAGGCCCGCTTGCCAAGTCTGCAGGCCACGACATTACCTATCTCGCCGTGACCGGCGCCTTGGCTGCCCTTGGCAAGCCTGGCGACCCGCCGCCGCCGCCGCTCAACCTTGTGGGCGATTATGGCGGCGGGTCGCTTTATCTGGCCGTTGGCATTCTTGCCGCGCTGGTCGAACGGCAGCAAAGCGGGCGCGGACAGGTAATCGATGCTGCGATCGTCGACGGCGTGACTTCGATGATGTCGATCTTCTCGGGCCAGGAACCCAAAGGTTCGCTGCCCTACGCCCGCGACCGAAGCGTGCTTGGCGGCGCAGCCCCATTCTACCGCTGCTATGCCTGCGCCGACGGTCGCTTCGTAGCCCTCGGGGCAGTCGAGGAGAAATTCTGGACTGCGTTCCTTGCCGGGATCGGGATGACCCCGACTGCTTTCGGTCCCCGATTTGATCCCGCCAACTGGCCCGCTCAATCGCGCCAGCTAGAAGGCGTATTCATGAGCCGCACCGCCGCCGAATGGGGCGCGCTTTATGCCGGAACCGACGCCTGCCTGACGCCGCTCGTCACTCTGGACGAAGCGCCATTTCATCCGCAGGTTTCGGCGCGACAATCCTATGTAGAGCAGGACGGACGATCGCAGCCCGCACCGGCCCCCCGATTTTCGCGAACACCCGGTAAGATTCGTCCGTCAAACAATGAAGGTCGCGCCGCGATCGAACGATGGGCTGAGCGCCCATGAAACAGGGCTGCTCTACGCGCTCGTTTTGCCCTAAGATGGCGTCCTGATGCGCGATTCCTTTGGGCGACGGATCGACTATTTACGGCTCTCGCTGACCGATCGATGCGATCTGCGCTGCACCTATTGCATGGCGGAGCGACCGATCTTTCTGTCCCGTGCAGATTTGCTGACGATTGACGAACTGGACCGTGTCGCAAGCGCGTTCATCCGGCTCGGCGTGCGCAAGCTTCGATTGACCGGCGGCGAACCGCTCGTCCGCAAGGGCGCCATCGATCTCGTCCGAACAGTGTCCCGACACCTAAAGTCGGGATCGCTTGACGAGCTGACGCTGACCACCAATGGCACCCAGCTGGCCCAATTTGCCGATCCGCTTGCCGCTGCGGGCGTCGCACGGATCAACGTCAGTCTTGATCATCTTGATCCCGCACGGTTCTCAGAGATCACGCGCGGCGGCGTGTTGCAACGAACGCTCGACGGGATCGATGCGGCACAGGCGGCTGGCATCAAGGTGAAGATCAACACCGTCGTGCTGGGCAGCGATAATCTCGACCATATCCCGGACCTGATTGCTTGGGCTCACGGAAAGCAGATGACAGTGACACTGATCGAAGTCATGCCGGTCGGCGATATTGGTGCGGACCGGTTGGCTCAGCATGTGCCAATGCCCGTAGCGCGCGCCGCAATCGAGGCGCGTTGGCCGCTTGCCGACTTCGCCCTGCGCACAGGCGGACCGGCACGTTACGCCCGAACCGCGGCAGGCGGAATTGTCGGCTTCATTACGCCTCTGACCGCCAATTTCTGCGAAGGATGCAACCGCGTCCGGGTTAGCGCGGACGGCCGACTTCACGCCTGCCTGGGCCACGAAACCGCAGTGGATCTCAAGCCTGCTCTGCGCAATTCGGAGGATGATGCCATGCTCGTACGAGAAGTCGGTCATTTGCTTGCGATCAAGCCAGCGCGTCACAATTTCGAGATTGGCGGCACCACCCAAGCTTCTGTCCGCCGCGCCATGTCGGTGACCGGTGGATGAGCGCGCTTGATCGGCTTGAAGTCAAACGGCATCGGCTGTCGACCCGCCTGTGGCATTGGACGAACGTCGTCGCCTTCTTCTGTATGGTGATGAGCGGGCTGATGATCTTCAACGCTCACCCGCGACTCTACTGGGGCAAATATGGCGCGAATTTCGATTATGCCTGGCTTGAGATAAAGGGCGCCAACGGCGTCGGAATGCTTCGCGTCGGCGATCACAGGATCGAAACGACCGGGATTCTGGGAGCCTGGAAAGACAGTGCTGGCGCAATCCATTACAATGCCTTCCCCGGCTGGGCGACGATCCCGTCGAGCTACAATCTGTCCGACGCCCGGTTGTGGCATCTGTTCTTCGCCTGGGTGCTGGCGCTCGGTCTGCTTTTCTATCTCGTTCGAAGCTTCTGGAACCGCCATGCCCAGCGCGATCTGGCGCCAACACGCGAAGAATTGAAACCTGCTCATATGTGGCAGGATGTGAAGGATCATGCCCGTCTGCGCTTTCCGACCGGCGAAGCGGCGGCGCGCTACAATATCCTCCAGATGCTTGCTTATGGATCTGTGCTGTTCGTCATGCTGCCGTTGATGATCCTGACGGGCCTGTGTCTGTCGCCTGGAACTAATGCCTGGGCAGGCTGGCTGGTCGAGATCTTCGGGGGACGCCAATCGGCCCGTTCGATCCATTTCCTGGTGATGTGGGGACTGCTCGGGTTTTTCCTGGTTCACATCGCAATGGTTGTTCTGGCAGGCCCGATCAACGAGATCAGGTCGATGATCACCGGGCGCTACCGGATCAAGCCCGACCCACTGCCGAATTCCGCACCTGAGCCGATTGATACGGAGGACGAAGCCCATGCTGCTTCCTGACACCGACCGCCGCACCCTGCTTGTCGGCGGCACCGCGGGCCTGCTGCTGGCAGGCTGCGACAAGGTCAATCAGTCGCCTACCGCACGATCGATCTTCTCACTTGCCGAGGACGCCAATTATCGCAGCCAGCGGTTAATCGGACGCAATGCGCTCGCGACCGAATATGACGAGAAACATCTGTCGCCGATCTTCCGTCCCAACGGATCGAGAATGCCGACAGGGCAGGATTACCAACGCCATATGTCAGCCGGCTTTTCAACTTGGGCGTTAGCAGTCGACGGATTGGTTGAGCGGCCGCTGCAATTGACGATGGATTCCCTCCTAAAATTGCCTCAGCGCACACAGATCACCCGCCATGACTGCGTCGAAGGATGGAGTGCAATCGGCAAGTGGACCGGGCCACGTCTTGCCTCGATCCTCGATCTTGCGCGCCTCAAGTCGCAAGCGCGCTTCATCGTCTTCCACTGCGCAGACGTCGAGGGCGGACGCCCTTATTATGAATTGGTCGATCTGGTCGACGCTTTTCATCCACAAACGATCCTAGCCCATCGCCTCAATGGTCAGCCGCTCCCTGTCCAGAACGGCGCGCCGATCCGGCTGCGCGTCGAACGCCAGCTTGGCTACAAGCATGCCAAGTTTGTCATGCGGATCGAAGCGCGCGAACGCCTGGACAATTTGTTCGGCGGCAAAGGCGGCATGTGGGAAGATCGAGCCAACTACCAATGGTACGCCGGAATCTGAGAGCTTGAGCGCTAGCCGAGTTGTGTCGTTGGTGACTTGAGGCCCCCGCGCATGCCGATCTACTGCCTTGACGCGATATTCGCGTAACGCCGCGGTAGGCGTGCGCAGCGGCACAGGCTATGGCCACCGACGATGAGTGAAATCGATACCCAGGTTTTCCGCGCCGCTCTTGGCAGTTTCGTCACCGGCGTGACCATCGTCACAGCCCGCGACCCCGACGGTCGCCCAGTCGGGCTCACCGTGAACAGCTTCAACAGCGTATCGCTCGATCCGCCGTTGGTGTTGTGGAGCCTTGCGCTGAAAAGCGCCAGCCTCCCCTCGTTCCGGGAAGCGAAGGGATGGGCGGTCCATGTTCTAGCCGCCGGACAGGAAGATATGTCAGCACGCTTCGCGCGGCCCGGCGACGACAAGTTCGATGATCTGGCGCTGATTGACGGGCCGGAAGGCGCTCCCGCGCTCCCCGATTATGCTGCCCGCTTCGGATGCGAAGCGACATTCGAATATGAAGGCGGCGATCACGCGATTTTCGTGGGTCACGTCATCGACCTGCAGAAGCGGGACGCCGAGCCTTTGGTCTATCACGGGGGCCGCTACAGCCGGGTCGCGACGACCTTGGTCGAGGGTGTTCAGGAGGAGCTTGCTTTGACCGCCCTGGGCCGTTCCCTGATCACCAACCTGGTCTCGCAACTGGAAAATGGTGCAGCATTGGGCGGGGACGACCGCCGCTTGCTTGGTCGCTTGGCGGACGCGATCACGACGTAAAAATCCTGGCTGGGGCGGCAGGATTCGAACCTGCGAATGCCGATACCAAAAACCGGTGCCTTACCACTTGGCGACGCCCCAGCAGGCGCCCGTCATCCCGGATGAGATGCGGCGGAGCGCGGCTTATAGCGTGTGATGGCGACGTGAAAAGGGGGTCACGCGCGTTTGCGTGCGATATCGCTGTCGCTCTGGCGCCCCTCAAAATCTCCTGATGGGACCGGACGGCCAAACAGGAAGCCCTGAAGCTGGTCGCAACCCAACGACCGCATGACCTCTGCCTGTTGATCGGTTTCGACGCCTTCTGCCGTCGTTTCCATCTCCAGCCCTTGTGCGAGCGCAATTATAGCGTTGACGATGGCCAGGCAATCGCGCTTCCCCTCGGCAGCGCCGCGGACGAAAACCTGCTCAATCTTGATCTTCGAGAATTGCGCGCGAGTCAGATAGCCGAACGACGAATAGCCCTTCCCGAAATCGTCGAGCACTAGTTTTACGCCAAGAGAGCGCAGACGTTCGAGCGAGGCGATCGTAGCGATATCGTCGCCAAGAAAGATCGATTCGGTCACTTCCAGTTCGAGCCGTTCGGGCGAAATACCGGTAAATGCCAGTGCACCCAGAACGGTCTCGGCAAGTCCGCTGCCCGACAATTGCGCGGCGCTGACGTTGACCGCGATGCGAATCGACGGGTCCCAGTTACGGGCCTCTGCGCAGGCCTGCCTGATCACCCAGTCCCCGATCTGATGGATCAGGCCAGCATCCTCGATGATCGGGATAAATTGATCTGGCGGGATCGGGCCGCGCACTGGGTGATTCCAGCGCAATAGGGCTTCGCGACCGACCAACCAGCCCGACGTTGCATCGATGATCGGCTGGTAGCTGAGCGAAAGTGCATCATTGCTCAGCGCCTCGCGCACGTCATTTTCCAGCAGACGGCTGTTTTCGGCGCGCTCATACATTTCGGGACGGAACAACGCATAGCCGCCACGACCATCTTCTTTGGCCCGATAGAGCGCAAGATCGGCATTGCGCATCAGCGTCTCTTCGACCTGACCGTCCCGGCCGCCGCGCGCAATCCCAATGGTCGCACCGATGTGGATACGCGCAGCGCCGATGACGAAAATACGCGACAGGTCGGCGACGATCGCGCTCGCGACCTTGCCCAGTCGTTCTTCGGACTGATCGCCATAAAGAACCACTGCAAATTCATCACCGCCTAAACGCCCGACGTGAGTCCCCTCACCGACAGAAAGCTCCAATCGCTTGGCGACGGCACAAAGCAGTTGATCGCCAATCGCATGGCCAAGCGTGTCATTGACGAGCTTGAACTTGTCGAGATCGACGAGGAGCAAAGAGCAGAGCTGCTGGCCGTCGAGCTGGTTGAACAGCGCCTCTTCGATATGTTCGCGAACCAGCAGGCGATTGGCAAGCCCGGTGAGCGGATCGCGGCGCGCGGCACTGACGGCGTCGTTGCCGGATAGACGGACATCGGTGATGTCGGATCCGACACCGCGCCAGCCGATCACCGCTCCACTCGGGTCGTGCACTGGCTTGCCTGATAATGACCACCAGGTCTTGCTCTTGGTAGCCGGAACCGCGAGGTCACGGAAGGGAACGCCATTTTCCAAATGCGAAAATAACGTTCGCGTGCCCTCGGAAAGTCGTGCGATTTGTCCTGACGGATCGATAAGCTTGCGGACATGGCGTCCGGTCAGTCGGCTTGTTCGGGACCCAAGTCGATTGCCTAGTTCTTCGGAAATGTAGCTGACGTTGAGATTGCGATCGAGCTCCCAGATGCCGCCGCTTCCGCTTGCTTCGAATTCGCGCAGAAGGGAGACGAGTTCGCTTCGCTCGAGAAGGTCATAGCGTGACCCGACGTGGGCGAAGAAGCGCCGCGCATTGGTTACCGTTACCCATGACAGAACCGCCGAGTAAAGGATCGAAAGGGTCGCGAGCGGCCAACCGCTGATCTGCAGCGCCATTGCGATATTCCCGACGCCGAGCAACGCGATGTACAAAAGCGCTGCCGCCGGAAGGGTGATCAGCGTGACGCTGCCTACGCTCATCAGGCCCACGCTGACCAAGAGCAGGATGACTTGTTCGACCGGATCGACCAACCCGTACCATCGCAAGGGCGGTACCAGCCACATTGCAGCTAGAGCAGTGACAATCCTGACGATGGCGCGCGAGTCAGCGGGTTTGCGCCGCGCATATTGGCGATCCGCCCGCAATCGGTAAGCGCGATAACCGCGCGCAATACAAAGGCCCAGCGCAAGCGCCAGCCAGACCAGCAATTCCCAGGCTGGAACCCTGTCGCTCAGGATGATTGCGACCAGTGCTGCGGCAACGAACTGCCCACCCACAGTGGCAGGAACCATGCGGACCAGCGCTTCGAGTTGCGCTTGGCGCACCGCCATCTTCTTCGGTTCGGTTGGCGAGGACGTCGACAACAGATCGGCGAGCGGAAGGTCCGCCCCGACAACGTCGAGCTCGTTTTCACGTACACGGAAAGGGTTCGCCGACTGCGAGCTCACGTTACGCTATTCTCCCCCCAACGCGACAAGGCCATCCGAGCGCGGTCGAGATAGCGCACAATCACCAACGAAAGGTGAAAGTGCAAGCGATGAGGCCGTCAGGCGTTGGCAAGGCGCCCGTTGACCAGGTCGTCATAGTCCTTGGCAAGCTGACGCGACAGGTCGCCAACTTCGAACTTCCATGGGCCGACTTCGCCGACATGGGTCACTTCGGCAGCGGTGCCGGTGAGGAACATCTGCTGGAAACTTTCCAGCTCTTCCGGCCAGATCGCACGTTCGACGATCTCCACACCGCGCTGACGAGCAAGGTCCATCACGGTGCGACGCGTGATGCCGTCAAGGAAACAGTCGGGCGTCGGTGTGTGGATGACATTGTCGCGGATGAAGAATGCGTTGGCTCCTGTCGCCTCCGCAACTTGGCCGCGCCAATCGAGCATCAACGCATCGTGATAGCCGTGATCCTCGGCATGCCCTTTCGAGAGCGTGCAGATCATGTACAGCCCGGCCGCCTTCGATTCCGTCGGCGCAGTGTAAGGTGCCGGTCGACGCCAAGGCGCAATCTCCATGCGAATCCCGCGCGCGGCCAGCGCGGGGTCGAAATATTTCCCCCACTCCCAGCATGCGATCGCAAGATGCGGTTTCGATCCCTTGGGGCTGACCCCCATCTGCTCCGACCCGCGCCACGCAACCGGCCGCATATAGGCATTGCTCAGCCCGCTTGCTTCCAGCACTTCCTTGCAGGCCGCATCAATCTGTTCGACCGACCAGGGAATTTCAAAGCCGAGCAGGTTGGCGCTGCGCTTGAGGCGCTCGGTATGTTCCGTCAATTTGAAGATGGTTCCGCCATAGGCGCGCTGCCCCTCGAAGACGCTGGATGCATAATGCAGCCCATGGGTCAGAACATGGACGTTGGCGTTGCGCCAAGGGACCATTTTCCCGTCAAACCAGATCGTGCCGTCGCGGTCGTCAAAAGTCTGCTGGTCGGCCATTCGTCATCCCATGTCTTCTATTTGAGCGCGGCCTAGGCCAGCAGATGCGACGAATCAACCGCGAGCGGCGGAAGCGAGTTCTGCTCCGCGGTTGGCAGCAGCTTCCAGTGTATCGGCCAGCAGCCGATCGAGCGCGCCATCGGAATCGAGCACTGCGAGACCCGCCTCCGTCGTGCCTTTTGGGCTTGCGACGCGCCTGGCAATAGAATCCATCGCTTCGCCATGCGTGGCTGCCATTTCGGCCGTGCCAAGCACCGTCTGGAGTGCAATTGTCGCGGCCATATCTCGATCGAGGCCGTGCGCCACCCCGGCTTTTGCCATTGCCGCAACGAAGCGCGCGACATAGGCTGGC
Organism: uncultured Alphaproteobacteria bacterium; assembly: GCA_963784395.1. Classification (GTDB taxonomy): domain Bacteria; phylum Pseudomonadota; class Alphaproteobacteria; order Sphingomonadales; family Sphingomonadaceae; genus Sphingomicrobium. The sequence goes on from CAWARI010000002.1 coordinate 332,185, forward strand.
CCGGCGCCGGCAAGCGCCCCGATCGCTGCAAACTCGCCCTCGTCGCGAGCCTTATGGATCAGGCCGAGCGGGCGGAATAGTTCGAGCAAATCCGTATCGAGGCTATGCTCGCCGACCATCGCGACGACGCCTTTCCCTTCGCTAACCGGGAGGTTCGGCATAGCGCGAACGACGTCTGCAGCGCGCGGAAAGCGCTTGCGCAAACTGGCCAGCTCGGCGCCGGCAAGAATGGAGATGATGCGGGTGTTCGGCCCGACATGCGGTTCCAAGGTTGCTGCAATTTCATCGAGCATCTGCGGCTTGAAGCCGAGGACGACCAGCGATGGCTCGCCAACGTCGGGCACATCGGTAATCGTAGGCATTCCATCGACGGGTTTGCCTGAAGGCCGGATCGCCAATGCGCCAGCAAGATCGGTGCCGCCGCGTCGCCATCCTTCGACCATAGCCCCGGCCATGTTGCCGCAGCCGACGAACCACGTCGGGTCTGGAAAACGGCTCATCGCGTCAGGCTTCCCCGACGGTTTCGATCAGCGCCGCAGAAATTGCCTCGGTCGGCGACTTGCCGCCCCACAGCACGAACTGGAACACCGGATAGAATCGCTCGCATTCCTCAAGTGCCGCTTCGGCAATGGCTTCCGCCTGTTCGAACGACAGGCCGTCCCCGGCGCCAACCAGCGCGGCGTGGCGGAAGACGATCAATCCAGAGCCCGACCACATTTCGAAATGGCCGAGCCAGAGCTGTTCGTTGATCAGGCAAAGCGATTCGTGAATTGCGGCACGCTTTTCAACGGCCACCTTGATGTCCGGAAATGCCAGGAACTGGAGCACCTGGTCGTCGTTGCGCCATACTCCGCGCAGTTCGTATTGCGCCCAGCTTCCTCCCGCCGAAGCGATGATCTCGCCCTCGCCCGCACGTTCGCTGGGCCAACCGCGCGCCTCGAAATATTGCTCGAGAATGTCGATTGGCGCGCCGTCGTCGCGCTCGTCGTTATTAAGGTCGTCGCCCAGTGGTCAGGCTCCTGCTTTCGGCGCTTTCACGGCCGGCTTCGCCTTGGTCGCATTTTCGATGGCGTCGAGGCGCGCTTTCAGCGCTTCGTTCTCGTCGCGCGCCGCTGCAGCCATCGCCTTGACCGCCTCGAATTCCTCGCGGCTGACGAATTCCATACCACCAACCCATTCGCGCATCTTCTCGCGCATCGATCCTTCGGCTTCGCGGCCCATTCCGGCCATGGTGCCGGCGACGCCGTTCACCATCTTGACCAGATCGTCGAGCATTCGGTTCTGCGACTGCATCTTAACGTTCTCCCGTGATTCCCATCGGCGCGGCGTCCGTGCCGGGGTTCAAGTTGCCGGTCTCATAGTTGAGTGCGGTCGCAAGGCACAACCAAAGAAGATACGGAATCATCAGCCAGCCGGCCACCGGCCGGATCCTGCGGAACAGATTGGCCGCCACCGTCGCGATCAGCAGCATCAGGACGATCACGACCAAGGCTAGGTCGATCATGTGCGCACCGAAGAAGATCGGCGACCATGCGAAGTTGAGGCCAAGCTGCACGCCGAACAGCGCCAGTGCAGTGCGGCGCTGCTTGCTGTCGGGTTCACTGAGGATCGTCGCAAGCGCGATGCCGAGCATCGTGTAAAGCGTCGTCCAGACGGCACCGAAAACCCAGCCGGGCGGCTGGAACGTCGGTTTGACGAGCTTGAAATACCATCCGTTCTCGAACCCGCTGTTCGACAGGATGCCAACCAGCGATCCGACGATCACGATCGTCGGAACGGTTATCAGCGCCTTTTTCCAGATGCCACGATCGTCGCGTCGGTCATCCATCTAACTCTCCTTCTGTGCGCCGAGGAGGAACTCGACATTGCCTTCGGGCCCGGTGATCGGGCTTGGTTCTACGCCGTATACCCGCCAGCCTCTGGATTCGACCCATGAAACCGCATCGTCGCACACGCGCTGATGGATTGCCGGGTCGCGCACCACCCCGCCCTTGCCGACTTCTCCGCGCCCGGCCTCGAACTGCGGCTTGACCAGCGCGACCAGCAAGGCGCCGGGGCGGGCAAGATCCAGTGCCTTTTCGAGCACCTTTGACAATGCGATGAAGCTTGCGTCGCAAACGACAATGTCGATCGGATCAAGAACGATTTCACGGGTCAGGTCACGGGCGTTAGTCTGCTCGTGCACCGCGACACGGTCGTCCTGCCGAAGCTTCCACGCCAATTGGTTGGTACCGACGTCGATCGCGAAAACCTTTGCAGCGCCGCGGGTAAGCAGGACGTCTGTGAACCCGCCGGTCGAACTGCCAACATCGAGCGCGGTCATGCCGGTGACGTCGAATTCGAAATGGCGGAGACCGTGGTCCAGCTTAATACCGCCGCGCGACACCCATGGATGATCGCGTCCCTTCAAGGTCAGTTCGGCATCTTCGGCCAGCTGGTCACCGGACTTGGCGACGACGCGATCCCCGACGAAGACCTTGCCGCTCATGATCAGTGCCTGCGCCCGGGTTCGACTTTCCGCGAGCCCGCGGCTGACCAATAATTGGTCGGCGCGAACCTTATTCGCCACGATTTTCCTCGGCCGCTTCCTTCTTTCCTTCTCGGATTTCACTGCTTGCCTCGACCTGGGTTTCGCGCGAAGCCGACTCCTTGACCACGCGCTTGCCCGCTGGCGCGACAAGGCAAAGATCGAAATAGATCGGGAAATGGTCGGACCCGACCGAATCCAGCACGTGAATTCGAGAAATCCGGAAATGCGGCGACACGAACAGATGGTCGAGCGGCCATCGCAATAACGGGTATTTTGCGTTGAACGTCGGATAGAAGCCCCTGCCGATCCGCGGATCGCCCATTCCGCTGACGTCCTTGAACAAATGAGAGGTCTGCGACCACGCGACATCGTTGAGATCGCCCATCACAATCGATGCACGGCCGCTGTCTCGTACTTCGCGCCCTACCATGACGAGTTCGGCGTCGCGCTCGCCACTGTCGTCACCGGGCCACGGCGGTTCGGGATGCAAGGCATTGAGGATCACCCGTTCGCCGCCGCGAAGGGTCAATTCGACTTTCGCGCTGGGAACGCCGGGCTGCATTCGGTTCGCCAGTGCGCCGCTAATCGGCAGTTTCGAAAACAGCATCATGCCGTACGTGTTCGGCACGGCCTGGCTAAGCCGGTAGGGATAGTCGCGCGCCAGCGGCTCCATTGCGGCTTGCCACTCTATACCGGTTTCGAGGAGCAGCAGGACATCGGGCTTTTCATTCGCCGCCATCGCCAACACCACCGGATAATCGTCATTGGTCATCAGCACATTGGCATTAAGCAGGCTGAGACGTTGCCCTGCCGGACAACTACCGACGCTTGCGACTTCGCGCGGGTAAAAGGGTAAATAAGCAAGGAAATGGCTGACTTGCCACGCCATGGCGGCCGCGCTGCCGACGAACAATGCCCAAAACGCTCGCCCGCGCTTCAACTTGACCCAGAACAAGAGCAGCAGAATGACGGCAAGCACACCCGCGACCTGCAGGCGCGGATAATCCCATTGTCGCACCCACCAACGATCCGTCTGCCAAGCAGGAAGAAACGAAAGCACGACCAGCAAAGTCGCAAGGACAATCAGCGCCCATCGCCCCCATTTGCGCCAGTTCATCAGGCGATGGCGCCCGCGTCGGCCTCCACGCCGGTGTCGTTGCGGCGGAGCGCTTTGAGTACGGTCTCGACTATATACGGGGCGGTCAGACCGGCCTCTTCATATTGTTTCTCGGGCTTATTCTGATCCTGGAAGACGTCAGGCAACCGCATCGTGCGGATCTTGAGGCCATTGTCGGTCAGGCCCTCATCGCTGGCGAGGGTAAGGACATGCGCGCCGAACCCGCCGATCGCCGCTTCCTCAATCGTCACCGCAACTTCGTGACTGGTCAGCAACTTGCGGATCAGCGCTTCGTCGAGCGGCTTTGCAAATCGCATGTCGGCAACTGTGGTCGAAAGCCCTTTGGCTTCGAGCAGTTCGGCGGCCTTCTCGGCCTCTTCGAGCCGGGTGCCGAGTGAAAGAATTGCGATCTTTTTGCCCTCGCGGACGACGCGGCCCTTGCCGATCTCCAGTTTCTGCGGAACCTGGGGCATATCGACGCCGCGACCGTTGCCCCGCGGATAGCGGACGGCAATCGGGCCGTCGTCATAGTGCGCCATAGTGTGCACCATGTGGACCAGTTCCGCTTCGTCCGACGCCGCCATGACGACTAGGTTCGGAAGCGTGCCGAGATAGGCGAGATCGAAGCTGCCCGCATGCGTGCAACCATCGGCGCCGACCAGTCCGGCGCGGTCCATCGCAAAGCGAACCGGCAAGTTCTGGATCGCGACATCATGGACCAACTGATCGTAGGCACGCTGGAGGAAGGTCGAATAGATGGCACAGAACGGCTTGTGCCCTTGCGCCGCCATCGCGGCTGCAAAGGTCACCGCATGCTGTTCGGCGATGCCAACGTCGAACGTGCGGTCGGGAAATGCGGCCTCGACCTTGTCCAAACCGGTGCCCGACGGCATCGCGGCAGTGATCGCCACGATCTTTTCGTCGCGCGCCATCTCAGCGATCAGTGCCTCGGCGAAGACGTTGGTGTAGCTCGGCGGTCCGCCACCCGGGCCCTTGTCCTGCTTGCCCGAGACGACGTCGAACTTGACGACGCCATGATATTTGTCAGCACTGCTTTCGGCCGGGCCGTAGCCTTTGCCCTTCTGGGTAACGGCATGGATCAGGATCGGGCCGTCCTTGGCATCGCGGACGTTCTCAAGAACCTCGACGAGCGCCAGGACGTCATGCCCGTCGACCGGACCGACGTAATAGAAGCCAAGCTCCTCGAACAAGGTGCCGCCGGTAACCAGGCCGCGGGCATATTCCTCCATCCGGCGTGCGGTGCGGCGCATGGGATCGGGAAGGACGCTTGCAATCTTCTGAGCGACCCGGCGCGGGGCCAGATATTTGTCCGAACTGACCAGCCGGGCGAGCGAATTGCGCAACGACCCGACCGGCGGAGCGATCGACATGTCATTGTCGTTCAGGATCACGACGAGGCGATTGCCGGCGGCCGCGGCATTATTCATCGCTTCATAGGCCATGCCAGCGGTCATCGCGCCGTCGCCGATCACCGCGATCCCGCGACCGGGCTTTCCGGCAAGCTTGTTGGAGACGGCAAAGCCGATCGCAGCCGAAATCGACGTCGAGCTGTGCGCCGCGCCGAACGGGTCATATTCGCTCTCGCTGCGCTTGGTGAACCCGCTCAGCCCACCGCCCTGGCGGATCGTCCGAATACGGTCGCGTCGACCGGTGACGATCTTGTGCGGGTAGGCCTGATGGCCTACGTCCCAGATCAGTCGGTCGTTCGGCGTATCAAAGACATAATGGATTGCAATCGTCAGCTCGACCACGCCGAGCCCGGCGCCAAGGTGACCCCCGGTGACCGAGACGGCGGAGATCATTTCCGCGCGCAATTCATTGGAAAGCTGTTCCAGCTGGCTCTTGTCGAGCTTGCGGATGTCGGCGGGATACTGGACCTGGTCGAGCAGGGGCGTTTCGGGACGTTCGGTCATCCGAATCGTCTTAGCCTGCACTTTGTGCGCTGTCGAACCCTAGAGGGCGAAGCAGGGCGTCGATCGCGGCGACGGCCTTTACGCGCCGGTTATGCCAGTCGCCGGAGATCTCGACCACGTTGACACCGGCATCAGCAAGCACCTGGCGCGACAGCGCATCAAACTTCTGGCGCTCGGCATCGTCCCCGAAAACGCGAAGACCGTCATCAACGAACGGAACATCGGCGTGGCAATGAAGGTAAAGATCGGCTTTGCGTGCGGCGAGCAACGCTGGCGGATTTTCGCCAAGCATCATCTTTGCCCAGGCAGCAGTCATCAGGCTGTCGGTATCGCTGATCACGAAGTCGCGATCGGCGAGGGCATGGTCAATGTTGCGTTGCTGGTTCTCGCCAATCTCGATGAGATCGGCGACGCTGCAATCGGTTCCGAAAATTTCGCACCATGTCCGTCCAAATTCCGGCAGGAACAAAGCGCCATAGGCGGCCGCGAGTTCGCGCCCCAAATTGGTCTTGCCCACGCTTTCTGCGCCATGGAGGACGACCAAGGTCATGCAGCAGAAACTTTCGGCGCTACCCTTCGGTACCACGCAACCAGGCCGGCAACCGCAAGGACAAGAAATAAGGAATAAAGTCCGCTCGTCACAATCAGACCGCGCGACGCGTAAAGACCGATTGCAAGAATGTCGACGGCAATCCACAAGATCCATGCCTCGAAGCGGCGAAGCGATTGAAGGATTTGTGCAGCGATGCTCATTCCGGCCACGCTGGCGTCCAAATACGGGGCGGCCGCGTCAGTGTAATTCGCCATGCCCCAGCCCCAGATGAGGCTCGCCGCTGCCGTTCCGAGAAGCCACCTCGCGCGGGCGGCATTGCCCATCCGCTCGACTTCGACCCCGTCGTCGACAACCGGTGCGCGCCTCCATGCCCACCAACCGAACCCGTTGATGACGAAGAAGAAAATCTGGAGAAGTGAGTCGGAGTAGAGCTTGGCTTCGAAGAAGACGAAAAAATAGAGCGCAACCATTGCCAGCGCGAATGGAAAATTCCAGATCGACCGGCGCACGACGAGAATAACGTTAATGACGCCGAGCCCGGCGGCGAGCCACTCGAGTTCCGACATTTGGGCCCCCGCTGCCGCTAGCTAGCTACAGTCGCCGCAACGTCCGCGCACTTCGATCACCGGCCGCGATGCTTCGAAACCCGCCTTTGCCGCCGCCTTGCGGACGCCACCGGACAGGCTGTCGTCATCAATGTGGGTTGCATTGCCGCAATGGTCGCAGATCAGGAAGATGCAGTCGTGCAGACAGCCCGGATGCTGGTTGGCGACATAAGCATTGGCGCTTTCGACCCGCATCGCGAGGTTTGACGTCACGAACAGGTCGAGGATCCGATAGACGCTGTTCGCAGCGACCCGGCGCCCTTCGGCGTTCGAAACCGCCTCGGCGATGTCATACGCCGATGCAGGGCGATCGAACCCCGCGAGCGCGTTAAAAACGGCTTCGCGCATTGCCGTCCACTGTTCACCCTTGTTGGTCAGCCGGTCGCGCGCCGCAGATTTCAGCGACTCGCCTTCGTGCATATCGTGGGAATGTGCGGACATCAGGGAAGTGAAATAGGGCTGCGCGCGCCTTCCGGCAAGCGCCGCGACCTCATTCTGCGGCGATATGGTTCAGTCGGTGGCCAAGCGCCAGGATTGAAACGCCAATCACCGTCCAAAGCGCCTCGGTTCCGTCGTGCGGCATGGTCAGTGCGCCGGCCATCACGCCAAGGCCCAGACCACCAACGGCCGAGGGCATTGCATATCCATGTTCGACAACGCCCTTGCCGAGTGCGATCATGCCCATCACCATCGCCATCGACAAACCAATCTCGTGGATCCAGTGCGAGCCGAGAAAGCCGCCTGCGCTGGCGACCAGCGCCAGAATGACCGACGTCGCCAGACAATGGACGAGGCAAAGTCCGGACAGGCCAATGGCCATCCGGTCGAGCTTGGTCGTCGGAATCGCGAGGTGTCGCATGCCGGATGATATACGGTCTCACCCGCGAAGTTACAATATCTCATTGCACGGTTCGTCTTGAATATTGGCAGCGTGTCGGAAAGCGCCCATATCGCGCCGCACAATGAGCCAGCCCGAATCAAGCGTCCGCCCTCTTTCCCTGTCGAAATGGCTGCTTGCCGTCGCGACTCTCGTGTTCCTGATGGTGGTCGTTGGCGGCATCACTCGCCTGACCGAAAGCGGCCTGTCGATCACGGTTTGGGATCCGATCAAGGGCGCGATTCCCCCGCTTCGCGACGCGCAATGGCAGCGTGCGTTCGACCTTTACAAGGCGACCCCCGAATATGTCCGCATCAACGGACCGGCCGGGATGGACCTAGCGCAATTCAAATTCATCTTCTTCTGGGAATGGGTGCACCGCTTCCTGGGACGACTGGTCGGACTTGCCTTTGCGGTGCCGTTTGCATGGTTCGCGATCAAGAAGGCCATTCCTCGCGGTTATGGTTGGCGACTCGGCGCCCTGTTCGCACTCGGCGCGAGCCAAGGAGCGCTCGGCTGGTATATGGTGCAATCGGGCCTGGTGAACCGGACCGATGTCAGCCACTTCCGGCTGTCGGCTCATTTGTTCACCGCGCTGTTTATCCTGTCCGGGTTGATTTGGACCGCGCTCGACCTGCGTCAGTTGGCGAAGAATGACGACTGTCGTCCCTCCCGACTGACCGTGCTCGGCATCGCTGTCGCACTGACGTTAACGCTCCAGCTCCTGCTCGGGGCCTGGGTCGCCGGACTCGACGCGGGATATCTGTCGAATACGTGGCCGCTGATGAACGACCGGCTCGTTCCCGACGGGATCGACGGCAGCCAAGGCACGCTCTTCGCCCTCACGCACGACCCTTATTTGCTGCACTTCCTGCACCGTTGGTGGGCGTGGAGCGTCGTTGCCGTCCTTATCGTCGCCGCGCGCAAGATTAGGACGATCGATCGCAAGGCGTCGATCGCGATCCATTCCGCATTGGGAATCCAGGTCCTCCTGGGCATCGCAACGGTATTGAGCGGCATGAGTATCGTACTCGCCGTACTCCATCAGGCGGTCGGTGCCTTGCTTGTCGCTTCGACTGCGTGGGGTGTTCATGTGCTCGGCCGACGCCAATGAGTATTGTCACCGTATATGCCGTGTTCGCTGACCACGATGAGGCCCAGTTGATCGGACGCGCAATGATCGAGCGCCGCTTGGCCGCCTGCATCAATATCCTGCAGCCCTGCCAGAGCATCTATCGCTGGGACGACAAAATTGAGGCGGCGACGGAGGTTCCCGCCTTGTTCAAGACGACTCTCGATCAGTCGGAAGCGCTCGTCACGGCAATTGCGGAGCTGCACAGCTACGATGTTCCGGCCATCGTCGTTTGGCCGATCGCGAAGCTGTCCGAACCCTATGCGGCATGGGTCGAGAATTCAGTCGGGTAATATTTTACCCGTCGAGAAACCCCCGCGTTTGCTTGACTTTTCCGTATCTGCTGCGCATTAGCCCGCCCGACGGCGTCGCCTGGAGGTGGCGCTTTTCGTTTTTACTCTGAAAGGTCCAGCCCATGAAGGCGCTGATGAAGACCACCAAGTCGGTCAAGCCGGCGGAGGTCGTGAAAAAATGGCATCTTATTGATGCAGACGGTCTGGTCGTTGGCCGCGTTGCCTCGATCATCGCCAATATCCTGCGCGGCAAGCACAAGCCAAGCTTCACCCCGCACGTCGATTGCGGCGACCATGTCGTTGTCATCAACGCGGACAAGATTCGCTTCACCGGCAACAAGCTGAAGACGAAGATCTACTACAAGCACACCGGCTATGTCGGTGGCTTGAAGGAAACGCCGGCTGGCAAGGTCCTCGAAGGTCGCTTCCCGGAGCGCGTTCTTGAGAAGGCCGTCGAGCGCATGATCCCGCGAGGCCCGCTAGGTCGTGACCAGATGCGTGCCCTGCACCTCTACAACGGTACGGAGCATCCGCACGGCGGCCAGAGCCCCGAACCTCTCGATGTCGCGGGCATGAACCGCAAGAACAAGGTGGGCGCATAACATGGCCGACAAGAAGAGCCTTTCCGACCTTGGCGCGCTGACTCAGCAGCCGGAAGCAGAAACTGCGGCTCCGGCCGCCGAAACAACGACGCAGGCACCTGCCGCAGACGCCGCCGCAGAAGAAACTGTCGAAGCGCCCGTCAACATCCAGCCCGAAGCGCCGCTTCGTGAGCAGCAACTCGACAAATATGGCCGCGCTTATGCGACCGGTCGTCGTAAGGATGCGGTCGCACGCGTCTGGCTGAAGCCGGGCAGCGGCAAGATCGAGATCAATGGCCGCGACCAAGCGATCTACTTCGCCCGCCCGACCCTTCGTCTCGTCATCAATCAGCCGTTCGGTATCACCGATCGCACCGGTCAGTATGACATCATCGCCACCGTCAAGGGCGGCGGACTGTCGGGCCAGGCCGGCGCCGTGCTTCACGGCATTGCGCAGGCGCTGAGCCGTTACGAGCCGGCCCTTCGCACGACCGTCAAGCGCGCCGGGTTCCTGACCCGCGACAGCCGCGTCGTCGAGCGTAAGAAGTACGGCAAGGCCAAGGCCCGTCGTAGCTTCCAGTTCTCGAAGCGTTAAGCTTCAGCTACCAAGCACAAAAAAACCCGTCGGCACCCGTTGCCGGCGGGTTTTTTGTATCGGAAATATTCAATCGGGGCTGCGCTTGCGCGGACCGACCATGTGGGGCGCACTCTCTTCGCTGCCTGTTTGAGTTTGCGCCGGGACGGATTAGACACTCCAGCAATGAAACCGTTCGTCCACGAACCGAAGAGATGGGACCGCGAGGCGGCCTCGCTGTGGCGCGAAGGCAAGAGCGACGCGGCGGTCGCGAGCAGTGTAGGAACGCTGGAATCGATGGTCGTCCCCGATGCCGATGCGTTCATCCAGCCCGCCTTTTACTTTTTCCAGCTAAACCGGTTCGACGAGGGGGCCGCCTTGCTCGAGCGGGCCGTCGCGCTTTTCCCTGATCACCCGATGGTTCGATTGAGCCTGGGCAGCAGTTACACCCGGGCACGACAACACCAGCGTGCCATTCCTCATCTCGAAGCGTTCCTCGCTCTTGGATATGCCGACATGAGCGCGTTCGATGCGCTCGCACACGCGCACAGCGAGACAGGTGACCTAATCAAGGCGAAGATTTTCGGAACGATGGCGCTGGAGTTGAAGGATCAGGCCACGAAGGGGCGGCACGGCACGCCGACGCTCAATCGCGCCATTGATCCGTCGGGCAAGCGCAAGATCATCGCGTTCAGCCTGTTCGGCTCAGGCCAGAAATATCTTCGCGGCGCGTTGCACAACGTGCTCGCGGCGAAGGCCCTCTATCCGGAATGGACGTGCCGGTTTTACGCGGACGACAGTGTCGATGCCGATTTGCTGTCTGCGCTTGCCGAGGAGGGTGCCGAGGTCGTGATGGACGGAAGTGGCAATCGCGACTTTCGCTATCTTCTTTGCCGACGCTTTCTGGTCAGCGACGATCCAAGCGTCGGACATTTCATGGTTCGGGACGCGGACAGTGCGGTCAATCCGCGCGAAGCCGCAGCCGTAGCCGAATGGCTGGAAAGTGGCTTGCCATTTCACACGATGCGCGACTGGTACACGCATACCGACCCCCTGCTCGCCGGCATGTGGGGCGGGACAGCGGGCGTCTTTCCGGCGATGGCATCGACGATCGCCGGATTCCTGGCCAATGTCCCGATGAGCACCAATTGGGACCAATATTTCCTTCGCGACCAGGTCTGGCCCACGATCCGCAACGATTGCATGGTCCATGACCGCTGTTTCGGGAGTCATGCAGCCCGCCCCTTCCCGACGCCGACGCCGCCGGGCCGCGAACATGTCGGGCAAAACGAATTCGCGAGTGACACGGCGGCACAGGCCAGCCTGCTTGGGGCCTTCGCTGAACGGGTTCCAGCACTCGGACTATTTCGGCAAGCGCTCAACCTGCAATTCAAGACCACGTCGTAAGTCGTCGCTCCAGCTCGTCTGCGTCGAGGTCGATCGAAAGGCGTTTCTGCCGACTGTTGGAGCCCGACACGATGGCAATTGCGCTTTTGGATATCCCGATTGATTTCGCCAGCAATGCAATCACAGCAGCGTTGGCAAGGCCATCCGTTGGCGGGCTTGCCACCCTGACTTCCAGCATTCGACGGCCGTCCGCATCGATCCGCCAGCTACCGATCCCGGGCTTGGATGACCGCGTCGTCACGCGAAGAACGATGCTCGAACTCATTTCTTCCGTCCTAGACTCCGGCAGCGCGTATCCAGAAGTTTTGTGATAAGTCACGTTTGCCCTTGTTGTTTAGCGGGACATGCAACGGGGGACTAGAATGAAGGATTCATCGAACCGACAGCGACTCGACGGCAAGGTCGCGATTGTTACCGGCGCTACTGGTGGAATCGGCGAGGCGACTTCGCGCCTATTCCTCGAACTCGGCGCGAAGGTCATGCTGGTTGGGCGCAGCGCCGCCAAGCTTGCCGAGACCCACGATCGCCTGAAAGATGTCGGCGAATGCGCAACCGCGGTCGCTGATTCCACCGATGAATTGTCCAACAAGGCCGCGGTCGATGCCGCTGTGGCCCGGTTCGGCGGGCTCGACATCATGGTCGCCAATGCTGGCACCGAGGGAGCGGCCAAGCCAATCGAACAACTTACGACCTCTGAATTCGAAGACGTCTTGAACGTGAACGTTATCGGTGTCTGGCTGGCGATGAAATATGCGGCTGCACCAATGCGGGAGCGCGGCGGTGGGTCGATCATCGCGATGTCATCGATCGCCGGGGTCGTCGGCTTTCCCGCGCTAGCCCCATATATCGCCAGCAAACATGCGGTTTACGGATTGGTTAAGTCGGCAGCGCTGGAATTCGGAGAAGCCAATATCCGGGTGAACGCGGTGGGTCCGGGGCCGATCGACAACCGAATGATCAACTCTCTTGAGAACCAGCTATCGCCTGACGATCCTGCCGCGATGCGCGCTGGCATGGAGGAGAGCATTGCCATGAAGCGCTATGGCACCAACGAGGAAGTCGCCCATCTGATCGCTTTCCTTGCAAGCGACGCAGCGAGCTATTGCACCGGTTCGATATACATGATCGATGGCGGATTCGCGGCTGCCTAATCGGCCATTGCCATCTTCGGTTCGCCCGGTGGCGGCGGCTTGGCAGGTCGAAGCAGAAGAACGAGCGGAATCGCAGCGACGGTGAGCCACATCATCAGGTAGAAATCGTCGAGGTAGGCGATGAACGCCGCCTGGCGATTGATTTCCGCATTGGCGATCGCGATCGCGCTTTCGGCGGGCAGGCCCATCTGGTTGACGACCGCCCCGCTAATCGACGGCAGGACCTGATCACTGATGTGTCCGACCATGTCGGCGTGTGCGATCTGCAGGTTGCGCGCCAGCAGAGAAGCGACGAGGCTGATGCCGATCGACCCGCCGATGTTGCGCGACAGGTTGAGCAGGCTGGCCGCGTCGGTCCGCATCCTGGGCTGCAATGTGGCGAATGCCAAGCTTTGCATCGTCACAAATACCAGACCAAGGCCTAGACCCTGGACGAAGCCCGACCAGATGATCGGTCCGCTGCCCATGTCGATCGCAAAGCCGGTCATCATGTGCAGCGACCACGCCATCAGGCCGAGTCCGGCCGCGACTAGAACACGCAAGTCGACGATCCCGACCAGTCGTCCTGCAAGTAGCATCGAGATCAGGGTCCCGACCCCGCGCGGGCTGGTAAGGATTCCCGACTGGAGGACCGAATAACCATAGAGACGCTGAAGCAGCGGCGGCAGTAAGGCGAGTCCGGCCAGCAGCAGCACCCCGGTGACCATCATGAACATCAGCCCGAGCGAGAAATTGCGGTCGGCGAACATCTCCCGATTGAAGATCGGTCGCCGCCCGAGAATGGTATGGGTCACGAACATCCACGCCGCCGACGCGCAGATACCCGTCTCGATCCAGATTTCCCAGCTCTGGAACCAGTCTAGCTGCTGGCCGCGATCCAGCATCAACTGGAGGCTACCCAGCGCAATGCCCAGCAACGCAAATCCGAACAGGTCGAAGCGACGTTCTTCGCGCGGCGTCTTGGGCATGTAGCGGAGCAGCATGACGGTGCAGATCACGCCTACCGGAAGGTTGACGAGGAAAACCCAGCGCCAGTTGTAATTGTCGGTCAGCCAGCCGCCCAGCATTGGCCCCAGGATCGGACCGATCATGATGCCGCCGCCAAACAAGGCCATCGCCCGCGCATGACGCTCGGGCGGGTTGATATCGAATAAGGTCGCCTGCGACAGCGGTACCAGAAAGGCGCCGCTCATGCCCTGTAGGGTGCGAAACGCCACCATTTCGGGCAAGGTCTGGGCAATCGCGCACAAAAAGCTGGTGATGGTGAATCCGATCACCGACCAGACCAGCAGGCGCTTGCGACCGACCTTGTCGGCCAGCCAGCCCGAAATCGGAATCGCGATGGCGGAAGCGACGATGTAGCTCGTCAGCACCCAGTTCACGCTTTCCTGCGTTGCGCCCAGGCTCGCCTGCATGTGTGGCAGCGCGACGTTGGCAATCGTCGTGTCGAGCACCTGGATCAGCACTGCAAGCATGACCGCACCGGTCAACAGCAAACGGTCGATCGGGTCGATCGACGTGGCGCTGAGTTCCTTGGCCATCTTAGTTCGCGCGGTCGAGCTCGACTTCGACTTCGGCCGACAATCCGGCGATCATCTCGCGCGGCGGCTTGGCGTCGAACGCTATACGAACCGGAACGCGCTGGGTCACCTTGACCCAATTGCCGTTCGCATTCTGCGCCGGAAGGACCGAAAATTCGCTTCCGGTGCCCGCGCCGATCGACGCGATGTGACCCTTCAGCTTGACGCCCGGATAGGCATCGAACTTGATCGTCGCTTTCTGGCCCGGGTGCATCCGGGCAAGATCGGCTTCCTTGAAATTGGCTTCGATCCAGCCGGCATCGTCGCGAACGATGGAAACCATCGTCACGCCGGTGATCGCCGACTGGCCCGGCAACAGCCGGTCCGACTTGGCGATGGTTCCCGAAATCGGCGCGCGCACGATGCCGTGCTGCAAATCGAGCTGGGCCTTGGCAATCGCCGCACGAGCCGCCGCGATTTGCGGCTGGTTGCCGGCTGGCGCGATCGCGGCATCGGCATTATTCGCCCGTGCCCGTGCGTCGGCCAACGCGGCTTGCGCCTTCGCGACATCGTCGAGCGCATCGTCATAGTGCGAACGCGTGGTGAAGCCCTTTGCCAGCAGTGCCTGCTGGCGGGCCAGTGCGCGCTGGGCGACGCTCAGGCTGGCGGCGGCGCCGGTAATGTCACCGCGCGTGCCCTGGGCAGCAACGCCGAGCTGGCGGGTCTGGAGTTCGGCTGCGGCAAGCTGCGCCTGCGCCTGAAGCAGCGCGACCTGAGACGGTGCAGGATCGACCCGGAATAGCGGCTGGCCGCGCGTGACATGCTGGTTTTCATCGACGAACACCTCGATCACCGGTCCGTTGATCTGCGTTGAAACGGCAACGATGTCCTGCTTCACATAGGCATTGTCGGTGCTCGCGGTCTTTCCGCCGGTCAGCCAGAAGAAAAGGCCGACGGCGACGATCAGCAGCGGGGTCACCAGCATGATCACAATTTTCTTCTTGTTGCGCGGAGCCGCGACGATTTCGGTCGCCTGCTCGCTTTCGATTGTCTGCATCTTGTTCATGCGCTCAATCATCCCTTGGCCAAGTCGGCCACATTTTTACGGATGCGTGCGAGCGTTTCGCGCACCAGCGTAACCGCATGCGGATCAATACCGTCGAATACTTCGTCGGCCATACTCGCCGCCAAACCACGCAAATCACGCACCAGGGGTTCGCCCTTTTCGGTCAGATGGAGCAGCCACGCCCGCCGATCGGCAGGGTCGCGCCGTCGTTCCATCAAACCCGCTTCTTCGAGCCGATCCACGATCCGGCACAAGGTGATGGGCTCAATGTCGAGGTGGTCAGCAAGTTCGACTTGACGCATCCCGGGCTGACGACCGATCCAGGCCAGCGCGCGCCATTGCGCTCGCGTCACGCCCAGCGGGGCCGCACGACGGTCGAATTCGCGGCGCAGTGAATGGGCGGTTTCGGCAATCTCGAAAGGGAGTTGGTCGGTATTCATAAGCGGCGATATAATAAGCCTACTTAGTAAATCAATCCCTATTGCTTGCATACCTCATGGAAAACCGCCAATCGGCCTTGGGATGACGACCATCGAATCCATTCCCGCCCTCCTCGACCAGCTTGAATCCATCTACGACCAGTCGGTCCGCAACCTGCGCGACGGATTGCGCGCGTTTGCCGCCGACGGGACGAAACCGGCGCCGCACGATCGCGCCAATGGCTGTTTCGCTTATCCGGAATTGCGGATCGGCTATGATCCCGTAACACCGGCTCCGCCTTCGTCACGTGCGTTTGCCCGACTGAACCAGCCCGGCATCTACGCCAGTTCGGTCGCCCGCCCTGCCCTGTTCCGCAATTATCTCGCCGAACAATTGCGCCACCTCGTTACCGACTATGATGTTGAGGTTTCGGTGGCCCGCTCCGCGACCGAAATCGCATATCCCTACGTGCTCGATAGTGACGTCGATGTCGGCGGCATTTCCAGCAGCGAATTGTCGCTTTGGTTTCCTTCGACCGACCTGGCGCATATCGGCGACGAAGTTGCCGACGGCGTGCTCGATTTCACGATGCTCGATCATCGTCCGCTTTCACTGTTCGACGGGTTGCGCACTGACTTCAGTCTTGCCCGGCTGAAACATTATACGGGGACACCTCCCGAACATTTCCAGCATTTCGTGCTGTTCACCAACTACGTCCGCTACGTCGATGAATTCGTCCGTTTTTCGGTCGATGCACTGCGCCGCCAGGACGGGCCGTTCACGATGCTTTCGACGCCCGGCGCGACTTTTGAACGCGACGATCTGGCCGACGATGCCGAGGCGCAGATTGCGGCGGGCAACTGGCGCCGCCACCAGATGCCGGCTTATCACCTTATGACTGCCAGGGGAGACGGCGTTACGTTGGTCAACATCGGCGTCGGCCCGTCGAACGCGAAGACGATCTGCGACCATATTGCAGTGTTACGTCCTGAGGCTTGGTTGATGATCGGCCATTGCGGGGGACTTCGTCCCAGCCAGACGATCGGCGACTACGTCCTGGCACACGCGTATCTGCGTGACGATCATGTGCTTGACGACGTGTTGCCGCCAGAAATCCCGATCCCCGCGATTGCCGAAGTCCAGACCGCTCTGTTCGACGCCACCGTCAAGGTGACCGGCGAGGACGAGGATAGCGTCAAGAAGCGGCTTCGTACCGGCACAGTGGTCACGACCGACGATCGCAACTGGGAGCTGCGATACACGCTCAGCGCGCTGCGCTTCAACCAGAGCCGCGCGGTGGCGATCGATATGGAATCGGCCACCGTCGCGGCGCAGGGCTACCGCTTCCGAGTGCCGTACGGGACGTTGCTTTGCGTCAGCGACAAGCCGCTCCACGGAGAATTGAAGCTACCCGGCCAGGCCAATGCCTTCTACGAGCGCGCGATCAGCCAGCATCTGCGGATCGGCATCGAAACATTGCACTTGCTTAAACGCGAGGGCGAAGGCCTGCACAGCCGCAAACTGCGCAGCTTCGACGAACCTCCGCTGCGTTAGTTCTTGACGGTCAGCCGGTCCGCCTTGGGCGGCGTCCTTCCCGGCGCAATCCAGGCGATCATCGCGTCGATATCGATGATTCCCGGATCGGTGACGTCGCGGCCCTTGGTAAAGCCTGACAGTCCATCGCCGCCACTGGCGACGTAGTTGTTGACCGTAATCCGGTAATCGCGCGTCGGCTCGATCGATTTTCCATCTAACTGCATCTCGGTCACCCGATCGCCTTCGGGTCGCGTAACATCGACAGTGTAGGTGAACCCCATCGATGGGGCGAGCGCGGCCGGGAGAGTGGCATTGGGCCGAAGCGGGATGGCATATTGCTGTTCCAACACCATTTTCAATTCGGCTCCTCTCAATGTCAGCACCAGCAGATTATTGCCGAACGGCATCATTGAGAAAGCATCCCGGTAACGTACCGGCCCGCCCGGCAGATTGACGCGAACGCCGGTGGCATTGACCAGCGCGATCTGCGCCCCGCCCTTGTCCTTTGCGCGGGTGGCGGCAAGCATCGAATCGGCAATCAGGTCGGCGGCCGGACTCTCGAAGTCCACCTCGCTTCGCAGCGCGGTTTCGCGCAACGTTCCGACGATGCGATTGGAAAGCGGCGCGGCCGCGGCAACATATTTGCCGACATAAGCCGCCATCGCGGCATCGGTGCCATTTTCGCCAGCACCGACTACGTCGTTGACCGCGCGCTGGCCTATCAGGCGTTTGGTCGCCGGGTCGAAGGTAAGTCGTATGTCGGTGACGAAATAACCATTTTTGCCCGCGCTGGTGATCAACTGGCCGGGCCTTGCCTCCCCTTCCCCATCCTTGCAGACATAGGCCCAATGGGTGTGGCCGCTGACAATCGTCGAGATTGCCGGATCAAGCTTCGCGACGATCGGTTTGATCTCTCCGTAAAAGCCGTCGCAGCCGTTGCCGCGCGTGAACGCGCTGGTCCGCCCACCCTGGTGGAGCAACAGAATTATCGTGTCCGCTCCTTGCGCCTTCAGCGCCGGCACCTGCGCATTGGCGGTCGCCGCTTCGTCGGCAAAGGAAAGACCCTTCACCCCCGTCGGCGTGACCAGTAGCCCGGTGTCCTTCAGAGTCATGCCGATGAAACCGACCTTGATCGGCCCCGTCGCCGTCTGGAACGTCTTTATCCCGGTTGCGGGGAAGACGGTGGTTCCGTCAGGCTTTACGACATTGGCGGCGAGGTAGCGGAACTTGCCGCCTGAAAACGGCTCGACCGCACATGGCATCCGCCGCGTGTGTTGGACGCATCCGCCCGTCTGCATCCGCGTCAGCTCGGGCACGCCCTTGTCGAATTCGTGATTGCCGACCGCGTTATACTCGAGGCCCAGCATGTTCATCGCGATGATTGTCGGCTCGTCGAGGAACAGTGCGGAAGTCAGCGGCGTCGCCCCGATCGTGTCGCCCGCCGATACGGTCACGCTATTCGCCTGCCCTGCCCGCAACTTGGCGAGCGCGGCGGAGAGATAGACTGCGCCTCCTGTGGTAATCTTGACCTTGCGGCCATCCGCCTCAGTCACCTCGACCGGTGCTGGGGTTTCCAAATTGCCGTGGAAATCATTGAAGGCTAGAACCTGCACTTCGATCGTCGTTGCCATTGGTACGGTCGGCGGCGGCGCGGAAACGGTCGCACAGGCGGCAACCGGCAAAGCGAATGACAGCGAAATCCAGCGACGCATCACAAACTCCGATTCGGTGATTGCTCGAACGCTTAGCCCGCGCCACATTGCGTGACCATGACCGACATAGAACTGATCGCCGCTGCGCGCGCTGCCGCCCTGAAGGCCTATGCGCCTTATTCTCGTTTCTTCGTCGGTTGCGCGATCGAAAGCGTCGATGGCGAGATCGTCACCGGCGCCAATCTGGAAAACGCCTGCTACCGCCTCGGCATGTGCGCCGAACAAAGCGCGCTGACCGCCGCCCAGCACGCCTTCGGCCTCGCCAAGGTCAAGCGGATCGCAGTCGCCGGCGGCGACGGATCGGGCGCTGAGCTTGCGGGCCACAGCGTCTGCACGCCATGCGGTGGATGTCGGCAGGCAATCTTGGAGGCTGCGCACCTCAGCAGCATCGACATTGAAATCATTGCCGCGTCGGGCGACGGGACGAAGGTTGATCACCTTCATATCCACAATTTGATCCCGCACGGCTTCGGCCCAGCAAATTTGGCAGATTCGGGTTAGAGGGCTCGCCGCCGCTTTTTCGCAAAGGAGCACTACGCGAAGAGATAGTTGCATTCCCTACTTGCTCCCGTCGGAAGCGCTCGCCGATGCCGATCTTGAGAATGCCTTTGACGTCAATCTCGATTTCATGATGCCGGAGATGAATTGTGCGGATCTGGCAGCGGCTTGCGACAGCGCATACCGAGTTAGCGGATCGTATTTGTCAGCGGATATTCGCACAGTGCCGCGCTGGATTCTCTGAGCGGTCCGAACAGCCGTGTCCTACGCAAACCGTTCAGCAGCGAAGACCTCGCTTTGGTCCTTGCCGAGTTCAGTGTGACAAGCAACTAGTCTTGCTCATTTTGGTTTGTGTCAGCCTAGCACGGGGACCGCTCACCGTTTCCGCACGAACTCCGCGCGCAGGACCAGTCCTTTGATCCCGGGATATTTGCAGTCGATTTCCTGAGCGTCGCCTGTAAGCCGGATCGACGAGATCAGCGTCCCGCGCTTCAACGTCTGGCCTGCGCCCTTGACGTCGAGATCCTTGACTAGCGTCACTTGGTCACCGTCGGCGAGCAAATTGCCAACCGAGTCGCGGACCTCGATGGTGTCAGCGGCGGATTTCCGGGCCGATAGCTCCGACGCTGGCATCCACTCACCGGAAACCTCGTCGTAGACATAATCGTCATCGGTCATTTCAGCTTTATCTCGCGAAGGCGTTCCTGGAGATAGTCGTCTGCGGTGATCGGCGGCCACTTTGGTTCCTCGCCAGCCGGGACGGTCGATGGCAGCGCCTCGATCATGAAGTCCGAGCGGAAGTGCAGGAAGAACGGCATCGAATAGCGCGCATTGCTGGCGCGATCCGGCGAGGGATTGATCACGCGGTGGCTGGTCGAGCGCAGATAGCCGTTGGTCAGCCGCTGCAGCATGTCGCCGATGTTGATGACGAGTTCACCCGGCTTCGGGCTGACGTCGAGCCACCGATTGTCCTTGGTCTTGAGCTGCAAGCCCGCCTCTTCCGCGCCCAGCAAAAGGGTGATCGTGTTGATGTCTTCGTGCGCACCGGCGCGAATATGCTCGCCGGTCGGGTGGGGCTGCGGGGGATAATGCAGCAGGCGCATGACGCTGTTGCCGTCTCGGACGGTGTCGGTGAAATAATCCTCGTCGATCTTCAGGAAGCGGGCCACCGCACGGAGGATTTTGAGCCCCGCCTTGTCGAATTCCGCATAAAGTTCCTGGAACACCTCGCGGAAGCCTGGCACCTCTTCGGGCCAGACGTTGTCACCCATCGAGGCGCGAAACTTGTGCCCTTCCGAAAGATCGCGGCCGACGTGCCAGAATTCCTTGAGGTCGTGCGCCTTGGCGCCCTTCGCGGTTTCCACCCCGAACGCCGTGTAGCCGCGCGCGCCACCGCTGCCGGGGATCAGATATTTCCGCTTCACGTCGTCAGGCAGCGCGAAGAAGCGCTTCGACATTTCCTCGGCGCGGTCAATCAGATCCTGCGGGACACCATGATCGCGAACGATGGCGAAGCCGTAATCGACGAAGCTGTGTCCAAGTTCATCGGCAAAAGCCTGCGGGTCGCGGTCTGCTTCGTCGAGCGAAACGGAGGCGACATTGTCACTGGTGATGGTGTTGATCGTCATGGACGCGGCTCTACTCCTGCCGCCTGCGCGGCGCAATTGACGGCAATCGACGAAATTTACGGAAGCATGAGCCCAGCCAAAGCTGCGCTCATCAAGTTCGCCAGCGATCCCGCCAGCAAGGCCTTGAGACCGAGCCTTGCGATAACCGGCCGCTGGTTCGGCGCCAAGTTGCCGACCACCGCCAGCTGGATCGCAATCGAGCTGAAGTTGGCGAACCCACACAGCGCGAAGATGACGATCGCCCGGCTTCGGTCGGTAAGCGCCGCGGCAGCACCTTGAGCATTGCCAAGATCGATGAAGGCGACGAATTCGTTGAGCACGATCTTCGTTCCGAACAGGCCGCCCGCGATCCCTGCTTCGCTCCACGGCACGCCGATCAAATACATGACCGGCGCAAACAGGTATCCGATGATGCCTTGGAAGCTGAGGTCGGGAAAACCGAACCAGCCGCCGATGCCACCAAGAATGCCGTTGGCCAGCGCGACCAGCGCTACGAACGCCAGCACCATCGCTCCGACCGCGACCGCCAGCTTGACGCCAGTCTGCGCTCCCTGACCCGCAGCCATGATGATGTTGGCCGGTTGCTCGCCTTCTTCGAATCCGTGGATTTCGATCTCGTCTTCAAGCGCAACCGGGGTCTCCCCGCCGTCCAGCGGCAACTCATCCTTCGGCGCGACATCGTCTGGCATGATCATCTTCGCCATCAGGATTCCGCCCGGTGCCGACATGAAGGCAGCGGCCAGCAGATAGGGCAGATAAGCTTCGCCGAGCAGGCTTGCGTAAGCCGCGAGGATCGTACCGGCGACGCCCGCCATGCCGACGCACATCAGGGTGAACAGATGGCTCGGGCTGAGCGCAGGAAGATAGGGACGGACGACCAACGGGCTTTCCGACTGGCCGACGAAGATGTTCGCCGCCGCGCCCAGGCTTTCAACCCGGCTGACTCCCGTCACCCAGCCGATGGCACCGCCGACCCAGCGCACGACGCGCTGCATGATTCCGAGATAATAAAGGATCGACACCAGTGCCGCGAAGAAGATGATGACCGGCAGCGCCGCAATCGCAAAGGTATTGGCGAGCGGGTTGCTGGCCGTCGGGCCGAACAGGAATTCGGTGCCCTTGCCGGCATAGCCGAGCAAAGCGGCGACGCCTTCCGACATCCCCTGGATCACGACGCGTCCGCCTGTCGTGCGCAGGACGAGGAAAGCGATCAGCGCCTGAAGCGCAAAGGCCGCACCGACCACGCGCAAGCGAATGGCCCGGCGGTTCGATGAAAAGGCGAAGGCGATGGCCAGGATGGCGGCAATGCCAAGCAGGCCCAGAAGGACGTGATTCATAAGGGACGCCCCTCCCCCGGGCGATTTACCAGACCAGACCTTGGTTAGCGTTCAACGCTGCATTTTCCAGCATTTTGATCGCTTCGGCCGAATCGCGCGCGATCATCAACTGGCCGCGCCGGGCATGGCTGAGGAAACCGCTGTCGCGAACATGGTCCATGAAGTCGCCAAGCGGCGACCAGAATTTTTTCACGTTGAGCAGGCAGAACGGCTTGGCGTGATAGCCCAGAGCGTTCCATGTCCAGGCTTCGAACAATTCGTCGAGCGTCCCGATCCCGCCCGGCAGGCAGACGAAGCCGTCGGCAAGTTCGGTGAACTTGGCCTTGCGCTCGTGCATCGTGTCGACTTTGTGCAATTCGGTGCATCCCAGATGCGCGACTTCTTTGTCGACGAGTGCCTGCGGAATGACTCCATAGACCTTGCCGCCGCCCTCTAGGACGGTGTCGGCCATGATCCCCATCAGCCCGAGCCGGCCGCCGCCATAGACGAGGTCGATCCCCGCCTCGACCATTGCTGCGGCAAGCTCTCGCGCGCCGTCGGCGAATGCCGGATCGGCGCCTTCAGCGCTACCGCAATAGACCGCGAGTTTCTTGATTGCGCTCACAGCGTCACCAATTCCTTGAGGTCGCGCTCGGGCCGCGCGCCAAAGTGCGAGATGACCTCGGCCGCGGCGATCGATCCGGTCTCGAGGCACTTCGCGAGCTCGTGCCCCCGCGCCCGCGCGGCGAGGAAACCAGCCGCGAACAGGTCGCCGGCACCGGTCGTATCGACAACCTTGTCGATCTGTATAGCGGTCGTTTCCACGCCTTCCCCATCGGAAAAGGCGAGCGCTCCCTTTGCGCCACGCGTCACGACGAGGGTAGGCACGTTGGAAGCCAGAGCGGCCATCGCGCTGCCGAGCGACGGGGCGCCAGACAGCTGCAATATTTCGTCCTCGTTCGCAAAGAGGAGGTCGATACCGCCGTCGACGATCATCTGGTTGAACCCGTCCCGGCGGCTGGCGATGCAGACGCTTTCGGACAAGGTGAAGGCAATTTCGCGGCCCGCAGCGCGCGCAATGTCGATTGCGCGGAACATGGCCTGCCGAGGACGTTCCGGCCCCCACAAATAGCCCTCGAGATAAAGGATGGCTGCGCTCGCGATCAGCGTTTCCGAGATCGTTTCGGGCAGCAACTCGTGGCTTGCACCGGGGCAGGTATTCATCGTCCGCTGCGCGTCGGGCGTGACGAGGATCAGGCAGCGGCCCGTCGGCTGCGCATGGCCTTTCGAGAGCGCGGGCGTATCGAAGGTGACGCCCAAAGCCTTCATGTCGTGGCGGAAGATGTTGCCGAGCTGGTCGTCCGCGATCTGACCGACGAATGCTGCGCGCCCGCCCATCGCGGCAATCCCGGCCATCGAATTGGCGGCCGACCCTCCAGAGGTCTCCTGCGCACTTCCCATTGCAGCATAGAGCCGCGTCGCTGCGGGCGGGTCGAGCAACTGCATCGATCCTTTCGGCAGGTCATGCTCTTTCAGGAATGCATCGTCGCATGTCGCAATGACATCGACGATCGCATCGCCGATGGCGACAATATCAAACGCTGGCTCGGTCACGGCTGCGCGCGCTAGCTGCGCGTCACGAAGCGGTCAACAAAAGGCTTGCGGGCAGCCGCGAATGAATTAGGCCTGCGCCCCCATGAGCAACGACACCCCACACGCCAGCATGGCGATCCGCCCGTCCCTGTTCGCCTTCGCGATCTTTTACGGTGGCATGGTGTGCATTGCCGGCGTGCTCGGCAACAAGCAGGTGGCTTTGGGTCCGCTTGCGGTCGAAGCGGGTATCTTCGCATTCCTGTTGCTGGTCGTCACGTCCAGTGCGGTCGCGGAATTGCACGGCCGCGAGACGGCAAACCGGCTGGTGCTGTGGGGCTTCGTCCCGCTGCTGATCAGCCTTGGGTTGACCATACTGGTACTCGCGGTTCCGGCGGCCAAAGAGATGGACCCGGCCCGGCTCGGCGCGTTCGAGACGATCATGGGATCGACGCCGCGGATCTGGCTCGGAGGGATCGTGGCTTACGGCATCTCGACCTTCCTCAACGTCACCATCTTCTCGAAGCTGAAGGGCAAGGAAGGCTCCAGCCTACTCTGGTTCCGCTCTGCCGTCGCCAGCGTGCTAAGCCAGATCGTCGACACGTTATTGTTCATCAGCATCGCATTCTATGGGGTCTTCCCGATCGCTGAATTGCTGATGGGCCAGATGCTCGCCAAGGTCGTCCTCTCGATCGTGCTGGTACCGCCTGTCATCTACCTGATGGTGGCAATCGGGAAGCGGCTCGACGAGCGTTACTGACAGGCTTGTAATCAGCGGAAATTTTTGCTCTAGGGCCGCCCGAGTCGAAGCCGGCATTCGCGTACGCGTGTCCTTCCAGCAACGCTCTGAATAAATTGATGGTGTTGCCGCACGGTAGCGTCATCGAACCGTCGCAATCCGGCTATAGCCGGGCGGCACGATTCGCTTAGTCATCAACGATGCTCACCCGTGGGGGGTTTTCCAGTGAAAAAACTTATTCTTCTCTGTTCGGCGGCGGCTATCTGCCCGACCGCTGCATTTGCTCAGTCGACCGGTTCGCAGGACTTCGAAGAAGAAGCCATCATCATCACCGGCACGCGCACGCAGGACGTCGGCGGCATCCAGGCGCCGGACGCGCCGAAAGCCAAGGCCGTCCTCACGCAGGAATATATCGGTCGTCAGAACCCGGGTCAGTCGATCCTCGACACCATCAATGCGGTTCCGGGCGTCAACTTCACCAACAACGACGCGTATGGGTCGTCGGGTGGACAGCTGACGATCCGTGGCTTCTCTTCTGACCGCGTCAGCCTGACGTTCGACGGCATCCCGCTCAATGACTCGGGCAACTACGCCATTTACTCGAACCAGCAGCTCGATCCGGAACTGATCGAGCAGGTCAACGTCAATCTTGGCTCGACCGACGTCGACAGCCCGACCGCAGCGGCGGTTGGCGGCACCGTCAACTATCGCACGCGCAACCCGTACAAGGAACTTGGCGGACGTGTCGTCTTCTCGCTCGGCGAGTATGACTTCCGCCGCATCTTTGCCTCGTTCGACACCGGCGAAATTGGTCCATGGGGCACGCGCGCATTCTTCACCGCTTCGACTGCCAAGAACGACAATCCGTTCAACAATTACGGTCGGGTCGACAAGCAGCAGTATAACGCCAAGATCTACCAGCCGATCGGCACCAATGGCGATTTCGTCGCGGTCAGCGGTCACTATAACCAGAACCGCAACAACTTCTTCGGTTCGGTCCGTCTGAACTACAACGGAATCGTTCCCAACGGCTTCCCGAGCAAGGCGAGCGAGCGCGAATACGACATCAATTACCCGTGCACCGTTGACGTTGCCGTCGGCGGCGTTGCGGACGCTCCGAACAGCTGCGGCACCGAATTCGATCGTCGTTACAATCCGTCGAACACCGGCAACATCCGTATCAACTCGAAGTTCTCGCTCACCGATCAGCTTACCCTGACCGTCGATCCGAGCTTCCAGTATGTGAAGGCCAATGGCGGCGGTACCGTTACTGCCCGCGAATTTGGCTATGACATCAATCCGGCTGGCGGTCGTGCGAACTGCTCGATCACGGCCAACAGCGCCACGGTGAATTGCGTTGGCGGCTACTTCGGTGGCAGCCCCTACGCTGGCGGCATCGATCTGAACGGCGACGGCGATCTGCTCGATCAGGTCGTTGCGATCGCGCCGAGCCAAACCCGCACCAAGCGTTATGGCGTGATTGCTGGCCTTCGTTACAAGATCAACGACGACCACCAAGTTCGCGTCAACTACACCTTCGATCGTGCCAACCACCGCCAGACCGGCCAGGTCGGCCTGCTCGACGGCACGGGCGAGCCGTATGATGTTTTCCCGGTCAACGACGGCGTCACCACCCCGGCGGGCATCGCTTTGCAGAAGCGTGATCGTCAGTCGTACGCGATCCTCAACCAGATTTCGGCCGAATATATCGGTTCGTTCATGGAAGATCGCCTGACGTTGAACGTCGGCGCACGATTGCCCTTCTTCAAGCGCGACCTGGAGAATTACTGCTTCACGTCGTCGGCATCGGGCTTCGTCGAATGCTCTGGGCAGGTTGCCTCGATCGACACGGATATCGGCAATTTAAACCCGGCCTTTGCGGCTCCGCAGAAGCGCGTGTTCAAGTACAGCAAGCTGCTTCCGAACGTAGGCGCGACGTTCGATTTTACGCCGCAGTTCTCGACCTTTGTCAGCTTCACCAAGAACCTGTCGGTGCCCAGCACGGACAATCTCTACAACGCCTTTTTCTTCCCGATCGGGACCGAAGGCGCGAAGCCGAACCCGGAAACGACCACGACGTTCGATGGCGGCCTGCGTTACCGCAGCAGCAAGATCCAAGCGCAGCTGTCGGCATGGCACACCGTGTTCAAGGATCGTCTAGCAAGCTCGTACGATCCTGAACTCAATGCGTCGGTCTATCGCAATCTCGGAACAGTCACCAAGTACGGCCTGGATGGCTCGATCTCGTGGGCTCCGGTTCGTCCGCTGACGCTCTATGCGTTCGGCTCGGTCGCGGAATCCAAGATCAAGGACAACATCCAGGTCGGTGGCCCGATTGGCTACGATTGCGACGCTGCCGATCCGACGACCCCGACGGCTCAGCGCAACTGCGCCTTTACCGCGGGCAAGTATGAAGCGGGCGCTGCCAAGTATAGCTACGGCCTGTCGGCTGTTGGCCGGATTGGCGACCTTGAACTTGGCTTCACCGCCAAGCGCACCGGTCCGCGGTACATCTACGACGACAACTCGCCAGTGCGTTCGGGCGACGTCGATGTTCCGGCTGGCGTGACCACATTGTTCCCGGCGAAGGCTCCGGCCTACTGGCTGGTCAACCTTGACGTTCGTTACAACCTGAAGCAGCTGATCGGTCTCGAGAAGAGCTTCATTGGTCTCAACGTCTATAACCTGTTCAACGAAACCTACGTTGGCAGCTACACTGCCGGGTCGAACCAGACCGTCAGCGGTTCGAGCGGATTTTACGGTTCAGCCCCGTTCGCCCAGATCGGTGCCCCGCGCACCGTTTCGGGCACGGTTAGCATCGAGTTCTAAGCAAACTCGGTCGAACAACAATAACGGCGTCGTTCTCTCGGGAGCGGCGCCGTTTCCTCTTGGTGAATTGATTTTGACGAAGGCCCGTGGCAATCGCGGTCAGCGCCGACAGGCGGGTGTAGCTCAATGGTAGAGCAGAAGCTTCCCAAGCTTACGACGAGGGTTCGATTCCCTTCACCCGCTCCAGCTCCGGAGCACTAGCGTCAGGCGACCACTATATAGTCCGGGGGCTATTGAAGAATGGGAGCGCTGGACCTCTCGCGAGGGATGACAGCCTAACCAATTCGGGAAACGTCGCCGTTTTGGTTCGCCGTCGGCTCGGCCCAGCGCCCATCGTAACCGAGAACTTTCTCCGAAACGGATGCGCTTCGAAGGAGCCGTTCATCCACTTGGGTCATTCTCTCCACGTCCTGATGTCCATGCGAAAAGTGCGAAGCTGACCAGCGTCCCGGTGATTACGCTGACCGCCCGGCAGTCGGAGCGCGAAGAGGGCATGGCTCATAGTGCCGGGGCCAGTGATTAACTGCGCAAGCCGGTCGATCCAGTCGTCCCGTTTGGAAGGATCGACGCGTTGCTGCTCGAACTCGTCGCAGTGACGAATATCCCTCGCCGTCTGAAGGCCTAGAGGCCGCCGATCGTCGAGGGGAAGCCCGCCGCATTCAATTCTTCCGCGAGCCGCTTTGCGGCCTCATCCGCAAGCGCCTGGTCTTCGCTCCGGATAACGAAATTGCTGCCGACCCGGCCTTCCTTGAAGAAGGGGTAGGAACCGACGGCAATCCCCTCTTCCGATTTCTCTACGGCCCGCAGCAATTCGGCGACTTCGCTCTCGGGCGCATAGGCACCGACCGTGACCGACACCAAAGGCCGACCGCCTTCAAGCGTCCCTGTCAGCCCCTCCAACATTCCGGCCGTGATGTGCGGGATGCCCGCCATGATGAAGATGTTGCCGACCTTGATCCCCGGCGCGCCCGATACCGGATTGGCAATCAGGTCGGCGCCTTCGGGTACCCTCGCCATCCGCAGCCGCCCTTCGTTCAGCCCGCCGCGGTCCGCATAATATCGCTCCAGCAGGGCGCGGGCCTCTGGGTGGATGATGACGGGAACGCCGAGCGCCGCCGCAATGGCATCGACCGTGATGTCGTCATGGGTGGGACCGATTCCGCCGGTTGTGAAGACATAATCGTGCGCCGCGCGCATCGCGTTAACCGATTCGGCGATCGCCTTCTCGGTATCACCGACGACGCGGGCCTCCTTCAGACGAATACCCTGAACGTTAAGCCACGCCGCGACCTGCGCGATGTTTCGATCCTGCGTTCGCCCTGACAGGATTTCATCGCCAATTACAATTATGGCTGCGGTCCAGATGCGTGTTTGAGTCATTCCCCTTTGTAACGCTGCGCAACGCGCGGTCGAGAGACATTGCGCATCTCGATTTTCCCTGTATTATATTCACAACACAGGAGGATCGATGTTACGCTCAATTGTCGCCGCCGCTGTCCTGATTGCTTCTCCGATTTATGCGGGTGGACCGCTAGGCGCTGATGTCCCCGTTGCAGGGTCGCGAACGCAGGTCATGACACTGGCAAGCACGCATCTGTCGGAACACGACGGCTGGACGGCCTCGATGCTCGAACCGCTGATCGCGAAACTCGTCGCGTTCAAGCCGCGGATCGTTACGCATGAGGGCGTAAGCGGCGAACAATGCGAGGCAATGCGCGTCTTCCCCGACCTCTATGCCGATACTGTCGATCAATATTGCTGGGACCCCTCGTCGATCCGCGCAAAGACCCGCCTGTCGGTTTCCGACGGCCTTCGTGAGGTGCGCCATATGTTGGCTACCTGGCCAGCGCAGCCGACCGCAGCGCAGCGCCGACAACTCGCTGTGCTATTCTTGGCTGCGGGCGACCGCTCCTCGGCGGCGGTGCAATGGCTCCGCCTCTCGCCAGCCGAACGCGTCGCCAGCGATGGCATCGACGACGCGATGCTCGCGATCCTCAACCGCAAGGGCAAGAAGCTGAACGAAAGCATCGATGTCGCGGCGGTCGTCGCTGCTCGGCTCGGTCTGGAGCGGGTCTATGCCGTGGACGACCACAGCAGCGATGCCGCGCTGGTCGACGAGGGTAAGGAGTTCGAAGATGCAATAGCCAGGCATTTCGCCACCGTTCGCGCGCTGCCCGAACTCGTGCGGATCGAGAATCGGGAAAAATCGGTGACCAGCGCGGCCGCGATGCTTGACTATTATCGCGCGATGAATGCCGCCGGGGCTCAAGATGAGATCATCCGGGCCGATTTCGGCGGGGCGATAAAGCAGTTGGCGCCCGGCACGCCGGCCCGGCGCTATGTCGGCTGGTGGGATGTGCGCAACCTGCGCATGGCGGCAAATATCCGCGCAACGTTCGCAGCGCGCCCCGGCGTGCGCGTGCTGAACATCGTCGGGGCGAGCCACAAGCCCTGGTATGACGCGCTGATGGCTGTGATGGCCGACGTCGACGTCGTGGACAGCGCCGCCGTCCTGCGGTGAGCCGCCGCGCCTCGCAATCGGGCGAAGTTGCGCTATATGGCTGGCATGACGAATTACATCACCGTAACTGACGACGACCGCGTCGATTATCGCGACGGCACGATCAAGCTGCACGGACCAAGCGGATTCGAGGGCATGCGCAAAGCCGGCCGCCTCGCCGCCCAGATCCTAGACGAATTGACCAAGCATGTCGTCCCCGGCGTCACCACGCAGGAAATCGACGACATCGTCCATCGCATGACGGTGGAAGGCGGCGGCGTCCCGGCGACTTTGGGCTATCGCGGCTACACCAAGAGCTGCTGCACTTCGATCAACCATGTCGTGTGCCACGGCATTCCAGGCGACAAGGCGCTCAAGGACGGCGACATCGTCAACATCGACGTCACCCCCATCCTCGATGGATGGCACGGCGATACCAGCCGCATGTATTTTGTCGGCGATGTTGCGCTCAAGGCCCGCAAGCTGGTCGATGTGACCTACGAATGCCTGATGCTGGGGTTGGAGCAAGCGAAACCCGGCAATCGGCTTGGCGATGTCGCGCATGCGATCCAGTCCCATGCCGAAAAGCATCGCTACGGCATCGTGCGCGATTTCTGCGGTCACGGCCTTGGGCGCGTTTTCCACGATGCGCCTGAAGTCGTTCACGTCGGCCGCCCCGGCACAGGCGTCGAGCTTCGCCCCGGCATGTTCTTCACGGTCGAACCAATGATCAATCTCGGCAGGGCCGACTGCAAAGTGCTCGACGACGGCTGGACGGCCGTCACCCGAGACCGATCACTTTCCGCTCAGTTCGAACATTCCATCGGAATTACCGAAAGCGGCTGCGAGATCTTTACCGAGAGCCCGCTGGGTCTCGATAAACCGCCCTACTGACGAACGACTGCCGGACTAGTCCCGCGCCTCAAGAAGTAGGATGTGTCCTCGTGATGTCGTTGCTATCGGCACGATCCAGAGCGCGCATGTAGACGGTGGCACGACTTTGCTATTCTATGTCATGTGATGACCGAGACTCCATCGCCTCTTCATTCCGAGCAGCATCTCGTCGAGCGCATCGGCTGGCTTCGCGCTGCGGTACTTGGTGCCAATGACGGCATCGTATCGACCGCAAGTCTGATCGTCGGAGTCGCGGCTGCCGCGTCGGGGCGAAGCGAAATATTATTGGCTGGCGTTGCCGGACTGGTCGCCGGTGCGATGTCGATGGCCGCTGGCGAATATGTATCGGTCAGTTCGCAGGCAGATACCGAAGCGGCGGACCTTGCGCGCGAACGCAACGAACTTGCGACGAATCCCGACGCGGAATTGCGCGAACTTTCATCGATCTATCAGCAGCGAGGACTGAACCTCAAGACGGCCGATCTTGTCGCGGAACAACTCAGCGCAAGCGACCGACTGGGCGCCCATGCGCGCGACGAATTAAGCATCACGCACATCACCACCGCTCGTCCCGTGCAGGCGGCATTGACGTCGGCAGCAACGTTCACCTGCGGCGCCGCTCTACCTCTCCTGGTGGCTTGGCTGTCGCCCTCGCCGTCGGCGATGATCGCCGCCGTTTCGATCGCGTCTTTGTTATTCCTCGCACTGCTTGGCGCCATCGGCGCGAAAGTCGGCGGCGCGCCAGTCGGAAAAGCCACGATGCGCGTCGCATTCTGGGGCGCGCTGGCAATGGCAATCACGGCAGGGATCGGAAAGGTTGTGGGGACGACGGTCTAGATCGAACCGGGTTTGCCGTTGCTGTCGCTTAGGACCAACTTTTTACCAATTGTTCGGCACCTGCCACATCCTCTGGGAAATCGACTTCTCCCCATTCCTCGCCCTTGATGTCGAAGGTCCAAACTTCGCCATCCTGCGCCAGGTGATGGATCACGCGTAGATACCAGATCGTGGTGCCCTCTGCGGTCCGCATCGCCCGGTCAATTGCGTCGGCGAAGCGTTCAGCACCGCCATCGCGAAATGCCAGCAGCCCGATCGATTCCGCGTTGACGCCCTTGGGAATTCGCTTGCCGATCGCGCGCAAACGACCGTCGGCCTCGTCACGTATGACCTTCATGTCGTCGTCGTCATAGCTTTCCTTGCGATCCACGGTGACGCAGATCCCGGCGCGCTTGTTGGCGACGACCTTGGCCATCAACCGCTTCGACACCAAAGTGTCGCCGTTCCAAACCAGGCAATCGCCGGTCAGTTCATGCTTGACGAGGAACAACGATCCCAGATTGTCGGCAACCTTGTAGAACGGATTGAAGGCGGTTCGAACGCTCGGCCCATCGCCAGCGGTGCGTCGGCGCTCCAGCGCCTTTTCAATCTGATCGTCCCGGAAACCTGTGACAACGACGACGTCGTCGATTCCCTGAGCGTCCAGCGTATCGAGCTGCCGATCGAGCAGGCTGCGCCCATCGAACTCGATCAGGCATTTGGGCCGGTCGTCAGTAAGATGGCCAAGGCGTGATCCCTGGCCGGCGGAAAGAATGATCGCTTTCATGGGCCCTCCCTCAAGCGCTCAATTGCGGCAGCGTTGCGGCAGCCCTATGACAGTCGATATGAAAAAGATCGAAGCGATCATCAAGCCGTTCAAGCTGGACGACGTCAAAGACGCGCTCCACGACGCCGGCGTTAGTGGAATCACGGTCAGCGAAGTGAAGGGATTCGGGCGCCAGAAAGGCCATACCGAGCTTTATCGCGGCGCCGAATATGTCGTCGATTTCATCCCCAAGGTGAAGATCGAGGTCGTGGTCGAGGATGACCAGGCCGACCGCGTCGTCGAAGCGATAGAAACCGCTGCCCGTACGGGGCGCATCGGCGACGGCAAGATCTTCGTCCTTCCCGTCGAGCAGGCAGTACGGATCCGGACAGGAGACCGCGGTCAGGATGCCATCTGAGCCACCGAGCGCAGCGCGAAAAGCTGGCGAAGTACGGACCGCCTGCTCGCCTTCTGCGCGACAGGACCGACGGCGCGGGCCGCTCCACGCCTCTGGATGCCCGGCATGAACAACGTTGACGACCGCCTCAAGGCTTCGATGGCCCCGGAAGAATTGCGCCGACTGATGCGAACGCTCGGCTACCGCACCCAGAACGACCTTGCCGGCGCGATCGGCGTGTCGCGATCGACGGTCAGCCTGTGGCTGGAAGGCAAGGTCGGTGTTCCCCGCCCGGTGGCGATGCTGCTTCGCATGCTGGTGCAGGCGCAGCGACGCGCTTTCTGAAGGGGCGACTTCATCGAAATTGCTGACCTGCGCTTGGTTTTGTGCGGAAAGGACCGTAAAACGTATTGGCAGAAGGTGGCGCGCCCGCTCTGGGCGGATGCCAGGCGTTAAAGGGGAAGATAGATGGACAGGAATGTCGGACCAGAAGATCGGGTAGTTCGAATCGTTATCGGGGTTGTGCTTGGCATCCTGGTCTATCTAGGCACGCTAGAAGGCGTACCCGCGATCGTGGCGATGGTCATTGCCGCGGTGATGCTGCTTACGGGAATTTTTGCACGTTGCCCGTTCTACAAGATGATCGATGTCGACACGAGCATCCAGGAACAGCCCTATTCGACGACGGACGACCGTTCCGGTCTCTGATCGTCACTGACGGGCGAATTGAAACGCCGGGGAGCTGGGAGATCCGGCATCCCGGCGTTTTTCGTTGTGCGGTTGCGGGGGGGGGTGAAATGTTCACCTCGGCCTTTCCCCGAATCGCACCAGTCTGAGATGGACAGGCGACGGGCGGCGCGGGCCGCCATTTTCACATCCGGCGAGGAAAGAGGCTACCCATGGCCAACGCGGCAGCAAAGATCATCAAGCGTATCGAGGACGAGGAAATCGAGTGGGTCGACCTGCGATTTACCGATCCCCACGGCAAGTGGCAGCATCTCAGCATGGTCGCTTCCGCGCTCGACGAGGACCAGCTTAGCGACGGCCTGATGTTCGACGGCTCGTCGATCGCCGGGTGGAAGGCAATCAACGAGAGCGACATGATCCTCAAGCCCGACCTTGAGGCGGTCTATATCGATCCGTTCAGCGCGACGCCGATGATGATCCTGTTCTGCAATGTGGTCGACCCGGCGACGGGCGAACTTTACGGACGCGACCCGCGCTCCACCGCGACGCGCGCGGAGGCTTATCTCAAAGCGAGCGGTACGGGCGAGACGGTGTTCGTCGGGCCGGAAGCCGAATTCTTCATGTTCGACGATGTTCGCTTCCAGGATGGGTATGCGGGATCGGGCTTCGAGATCGACGACATCGAACTGCCGACCAACTCTGGCCGCGAGTATGAAGGCGGCAACCTTGCTCACCGTCCGCGGGCCAAAGGCGGCTATTTCCCGGTCGCCCCGGTTGACAGCGCGCAGGATATTCGTGCCGAAATGGTTT
Source organism: uncultured Alphaproteobacteria bacterium (assembly GCA_963784395.1). Lineage (GTDB taxonomy): Bacteria > Pseudomonadota > Alphaproteobacteria > Sphingomonadales > Sphingomonadaceae > Sphingomicrobium. The sequence goes on from CAWARI010000002.1 coordinate 366,663, forward strand.
CAACTATGATCGAGATGGGCCTGCCCTGCGACAAGCATCATCACGAAGTCGCCGCAGCCCAGCACGAACTTGGCCTGACCTACGGCACATTGGTGCAGACCGCGGACCGGATGCAGATCTACAAATATGTCGTCCACATGGTCGCCCAAGCTTACGGCAAGACCGCCACCTTCATGCCCAAGCCGATCGCCAAGGATAATGGCAGCGGGATGCACACCCACATGTCGTTGTGGAGCAAGGACAAGCCGTTGTTTGCCGGCAATGGCTATGCCGGGCTGAGTGATATGGCGCTCTATTTTATCGGCGGCGTAATCAAGCATGCGCGCGCCCTGAATGCCTTCACCAACCCGACGACGAACAGTTACAAGCGTCTAGTCCCGGGGTTCGAAGCGCCGGTTCTGCTCGCTTATTCCAGCCGCAACCGCTCGGCATCGTGCCGCATCCCTTACGGCACCGGCGACAAGGCCAAGCGCGTAGAATTCCGCTTTCCCGATGCGCTCGCCAATCCCTATCTCGCCTATGCAGCGCTGCTGATGGCAGGCCTCGATGGCATCCAAAACCGCATTCACCCCGGTGAGGCGATGGACAAGAACCTGTATGACCTTCCGCCAGCCGAACTGGTCAATGTTCCGACCGTGTGCGGGTCGCTTCGCGAAGCGCTGGTCAGCCTCGACAATGACCGCGCCTTCCTGACCAAGGGCGACGTGTTCAGTGACGACCAGATCGACGCCTACATGGAATTGAAGTGGGAAGAAGTGATGCGCTGGGAAACCACGCCGTCGCCGGTCGAATTCGACATGTATTACAGCTCGTAGAGACACCCGAAGACGAAACAACGCCGTTTCGGGACAACCGGGGCGGCGTTTTTCGTACCTTTAGCGCTTTCGTAACCCTAGCCTGCGACAAGTGCCCCGCGATGGCATGTGAGGTTCTTTCCATGAATGATTTCCGCTCTGGGCTCGAAAAGGGCCGCGGACCCAAGAAGGCTGGGCTGCTGATGCCCGTCAAAAAGCCTTCTGGCGTCAGCGACGAACTGAACACGGTCAGCGTCGCCCGCGATGCGCGCCGCACCGCCAATCACCGCGATGAAGATCGCCATCGGTTGCCCAGCGAACAGGCCAAACTAAAGGTGGGGCGAAAGAATTTCACCGTTGACCTCGTCAACCTGTCGGGTGGCGGCGCGATGATCCAGACCGATGCACCGCTCGCAATGTGGCAGAAAGTCACGCTGATGCTTGGCGAGTGCGATGGCCTCGACTGCGCCGTCCTTTGGATCAAGGGCGACCGCGTCGGCCTTGAATTCGCGCCCGAAACGCAGATTGCCAGCGATCGCGCCAAGCGCGACGACTTGCTGCTCGATGTTCTCAAGCGCAATTTCCCCGACCTGAAGCAGGTGCCGCGCACTCCGGAACCGGCTGCGGCGAAAGCAGCGCTGGCTCAACCCGCGGAACAACGCCGCGCGATTGCCCGACACCCGTTGATCTGGACGGGCGCCGTGCTTTTCAACCACGGTACGACGCAGGTTCGCCTGCGCAATATCTCCGACAGCGGCACCTTGCTCGACAGCCCCGACTGCTTTCCGCCCAACGCCGAAGTGTTGCTGGATCTTGGCGGCGCCGGTCAACATTTCGCAACCGTCTGCTGGTCACGCGGCGACCAGGTCGGCCTGAAATTCGCGCAGCCATTCGATGTGTCGTTGCTCGCGCGCGAAAAGCCGAACGTCTCCGACCACCGCTGGATCGCGCCGGATTATCTTCGCCACGAGGACAACAACCAGTCGGCATGGCGCGGATCGTCGCTACAGGATCTGGAAGGTTTCCTTAAGCGCTGATGCGCGCTCAATAATCCTTGGACACGCGGACGTTCGCGCTCGCCCGGCCGATGGTCGAAATCGACGACAGCAAGGATAGCCATTTGGTGACCTGATATTCGACGCGCGTCGCCGAGTAGCCCTGCCCGTCGGTGATCACTTCGACGTATAGTTTCCTGCCGATATATTTTCCGGCGCTTACCGCCGTCTTCTGGCCAGTCGAAACATCGGCAGGTACGATTCGCAGACGGTCCAGCCCGACCGCGCGGCGCAGGGCGTTGATCGGATCCAAGCTCCCCGACCCCGATTGCAGCGCCGCGACCGCAGCCGCCAACTGGATGGCCTCGGGCGCAGACAGATTCGTGATCGACGTTCCGAACAGGATGCGCGACAGCAATTCGTCCTGCGGCAAAGCGGGCACGCTGGCGAAGGTGATTTCGGGCCTCAGCCCGCTGCCGCGCACCAGCACTGCGGCATCCAGCCCCTGCACCTGCGCTTCGGCCCGTATGTCGAGTTGTGGATCGATCGGTGTTTCGCCGCGGAAGCGGATGATTCCTCGTTCCAGCCGAAATCCGCGGCCGGCAAACTCATAATCGCCGCGGACAAGGTCTGCGCGGCCGTTGAGCCGCGGCGCCGACACGCTTCCGCTGATGTCGAGGCTGGTGGTCCATAGGCTGTCGATGCCGAGCCCGCGAACCTTGAGGTCGCCGCCCGCTACCTTGAGGTCGAGCAGCCAAGGCGCGAGTTGCCGGACTTCGATGATTTCCTCTTCGTCGCGGCCGACATGGCGAACCTGAAGTTTCGGAACTCCCGCAGCGCCGCCTGCCTGACCGAGGGTGAAGCGCCCGCGTTCCAGCTTGAGGTTGCCGCTGATCCGCCCGCCATTGCCGCTCGACCGGATCGCAATTGGTCCGGTGACGGTTGCGGCAAGGTCGTCGCGGTCGAGCAAGATCGCATTTGCGGCCTGGAAGCTGAGATCGAAGGCGGGCGAGCCTCCGCTGAAATCGACATTTCCCGATCCGCTGACCGATCCGCCGCCGGGTGTCTGGCCCGACACTTTGTCGAGCAGGAGGCGCGACCCATTAAATCTACCGTTGGTTACGACATTTTGCAGGACCATGCCGGTGACGGCACTTTCGATGCGTGCATTCTGGGTGCGGAGCGACCCGCGGATGGTAGGATCGACAATACGCCCGCTGATGTCGGCACCGATCGCGACCGGTCCGGAAAGGTCGAATACCTCGACTCCCGACAGCCGCCACAACGTGTCGGCAGGACCGTTGTAACGAAGCTGCAACAGCATCGGCGCATTGACCAACTGTTCAACCAGCGAACCGCCGCCGAGCGGGGAGAAACGCGCCTGTGCCCGGCCTATCGTCTTCCCGTCGCTGACAGCGACCGCACGCATCGCCGCCTTGCCATTTTCGAGGACGGCGGCGAGCCCGAGATCGATCGGCTTCGATGAGAGGACGAGGCCGGAACGACTAAGTCCCCTCACCTTGAGATTGGCGCGACCAGAGGGTCGACCATTGTCCCCGTGCCAGCGGTAATCGAGCGTTCCGCTGGCGACCCCGCCAAGACCAAGGCCCGGCCAACCGATATCGAGCAATTGGAGCGGAAGAGCCTGAAGCTCTGCCTTGATCTCGGGAGTGCTGCCCGTTCGACCGGACAACGTGCCGCTTCCGCCGCCGAAGCGAACGCGCGTTGGCGCAATCCGCCAGCCGTCGCCTTCAGTGGTAAGGACAGCGGGGCTTTCAAGCGTCAAAGCTTTGCCATCGACCTCACCTTGGCCGGTTACGCTGATCCGATCGGGACTGACGTTCGCCAGTCCGACCAATTCGAAGGCGCGGCCGCGACGACCGGCGATGGCAGCACGCACCTGTCCCGAACCGTTGACCAGCCTGCCGCTTGCAGTCAGCCGTGCAATGTCGATCGCGCCATAGCTGAGCCCGCGCGCCGCGACGGTGCCGTTCAATGTCGTCTGACCCTTCGCAAGCAGGATAGTTCCGTCGATTTTTCCGGTTCTTACCGAAAGTGCGGTTGCGCCCGGTATCTTGGCGCCATTGGCAGTCAGATGCGCCTCGATCGATTGATCATCGCCAATTGGCCTGAAACCAAGCGTTCCGTCGATTCCGCCGCCAGCAAGAACGAGATTCCCGGCGAAACCACCCGGATCGGAACGAAGATCGCCCTTTGCGGTCGTTCCGGCGACATTAAGCGCCGCGATCGAGATTACCGCACTTGCACCCCGCGGCAGCAGGATTCGACCGTTAGAGGTGAATGGCCCAAGCTTCGAGCCGCCACTTGCAGAATAAACGAACCCCTCGGCGAACGGGTCGAGCGACAGCTTCATGGCGCGGATACCCATGGCCTCGTTGGGTCGTTCCAGCCACAAGTCGACGTGCGGCTTCTCGATCTTTCCATCGAGCGCGAGCCTCAACGGTCCGTAGGTAGCCTGACGGCCGGTTGCGTTGATCTGGAACGTGCCGTCACGTCGCCGAATGCCGCTGCCGGATAGTCGAAGTGACGGGGAGTAAAGCTGCAAGTTCGAGAAATGCAGAATGCCGTCAGCTGTCCGTTCCAGGTCGGTAGTGAGGCGTGGCAGCCCGCCCGTCAGGCTGCGGAAAAAGCTGTTGTCTAGACGGCGAACCCACGCTTCCGCCTTGCCGACCACCCTTGCCTTGCCGCCAGGACCAGGCACAACACGAAGATCGGTCTTAACGTCGACGATGCCCAGGCCGGGGATCAAATAGCGCGTCAATCCACCCGACACGAGAATGTTGAACTCGCCCGTCCGTAGGTCGAGCATCAGGGAGACATTGCCCTTCAGCTTGTCGCTGCTGAGCGAGACCTTGTCACCGCGAACGAGGTTCGGCGTCACGTCCAGCATTCCTTCGAGCCGGACGTTGCTGAGGATGGCTCCGGCAACGTCGCCGACCCCGGTCACCGCGCGGGCTTGCAGCCGAAGCGGGACGCGGACCGGCCATTTCGACCCTTTGCCCCGACCCTCGGCGCGAACATCGATGAATCCGATATCGTCGAACGCGATCTTCGGCGCCGTCAGTCGGTACGAATAATCCGCCGTGCCAATCGGTCCATCGAGTGTCGCGACCAGGCGGACGTTTCGGCCGGTCATGTTACCGAATAATGCCGGCGGCCTGATCAAGTCGGCGCCAAGCGTGAGCTTGCGATAGCGGCTTGCACCTAAGTCGATGGCTCCCTTGGCCACTGCCCGCAATGCGGACGAGCCAAGCCGCAGTTCGCCATCAAGCAAGCGGTTCTTGAGCGTGAAGGCGCCCTTGATGTCGATCAGCGGCGAAGTCAGCCGTAGGAGCTTCCCTTTGAATATCTGCCCGGTCGCAGCCTTGCCGTTCAGGCGATAGCGCCCGGAATCCGCGGCAAGCGCGAGCGAAAGGCTGCGTTTGCCCGCCAAGTCGGCGATCGCCCTGCCGCGCCACTTGCTCCAGGTGCCGTCGCCAGCAACGTGTAGGTCGATCGGCAAACGCCGGCCGATCAATGCCGGCAACAATCCGTCTGCTGGCGCGGTCAAGCGCGCATCCACATCGAACCGGTTACGATCCGGTTCGGAATCGAGCAGGATCGCGAAACGATCGGCGCCTTTCAGTCCGCCATTGAGCCGGACGAGCGCCTTGCCCGAGCGGATGTCCGCCGAACCTTTCAAGGCGCCGATACGCTCCGTCCCGGTCACTGCCTTGGCAAGTTCGAGACGCCGGATTTCGAGATTGCCAACGTGGACGTCAAAACCGGGAAGGATCGATCCGGTCCGACCTGTCGGTTTGAGCTTCGGCAGTCGAAGCAGGCGAACCCGGTCCGCTTCAAGCCGCGCGATATGCAAGCGGTTGTTGAGATAGGCGCCGGGTGCCCAGTCGAGCAGGATGTCGGGTGACGTCAGGAATTCGCCTTGCCCATCCGAAATCCGCACGTTCTTGAGATGTGCTTCGCCGAAAACCGAACCCTCGATCCGGCCGATTTCGATCTTCAGCCCCGACTTCATCTCCAGTCGCGCGATGCGGTCGGCAAGGAAGCGGTGGCCGGGCGCGGTATCGAGCAAGACGATTCCGATCCCCAACAATGCGACCAAAACCAGGATCAGCGCTGCCAGTTCGCGCGCGAGGCGTTTCGCCCAATGCCGCTTCACGCGAATGCGATGGCCGTCGGGCTGCGGCCCTACGCTTTCGTCGATCGTCGCGTTTTCCGGCACGCTAGAACGCCTGACCCAGCGAGACGGCGACCGCGATGGGTCCATCCTTCTTGCGCGGATTCAGTGGCGTCCCGACATCCAGACGGATAGGTCCGAAGCTGGAATAATAGCGCAGTCCGATCCCGGCTCCGAACTGCCAGTTCTTCATGCTTGGCATTGTGCTGTCCGAAAGCGTCCCGCCATCGAAAAAAGGCACGATCCCGAAATTCCCGCCGAACGCCTTCAGTCGCACCCGCGCCTCGAGCGCGAATTCGGCCAAGCTTCGTCCCCCGATTGGATCGCCGTCAATGTCACGCGGTCCCAGGCGCTGATAGCCATAGCCGCGCACCGAGCCCCCGCCGCCCGAATAGAATCGTCGCGAGGGTGCAACGTCATCACGGCCCGCGCCGACGATCGTACCAACGCGAATGCGCCCGGCAGCGATCGCGCGGGCGGAAATGGATCGGTAAGCGCTCGCATCGATCTGCGCGCGGGCGTAGGTGAAGGTGCCGCCCTGAAGGCTGACCTCAGGGCTCAGCCGACCGCCCAGCCGGAAACCGCTGGTCGGATCGAGCAGATCGTCCGTCCCGTCATAGGCAAGGCTTCCCGGCAAAGCGGCGACAAAGAATGTCCGACGGCGATCTTCGCCGGTCGCCTCGACCTTGTCGCGTTCATCCGATGCGACCAGTTCGGCGCCGAGGCTCCATGTCCATTTCTTTTGCCAGATGAAGTTGCTCTGCCGTTCGATCCCGCCGGACAGCGAAAACGTCTTCGCGTCGAACGCATTGCGTTTCAAGTGGCTGGCCGAAATCTGGGCGTTGAGAACCTGGTCGCGGCGCTGAAAATTGTTGCGGCGGAAGGAGACGGAGGCAAGCTGCTCCTGCGTCCCGGCCACACCGCGCACGGTCAGCGCGCCTTCGGGATTGAAGAAATTGCGATGCTGCCAGCTGGCCTCGGCCCGCACGCCTTCGCCGGTGCCATAACCCAATTCGCCGGCAATCGTGCGCATCGGCGCGGGCTCCAGGCGAACGACGATGTCGACGACTTCGCGGCCGTCGCGCGGCAGCACCTTGGTCTCGACCGACGCGACCAGTCCGGTCGCGACCAGCGCACGGCGCAAGTCATCGACTTCCGATTGCTCGAAACGGTCGCCGGTCTTGAACCGTGCAATCGTGCCGACATGGCGCGCGCTGAACGGAGGTTCGCCACTGACACGAATTTCGCCGAACCGGGCGACGGGCCCTGGCTGGACCGGAAGAACAAGCTTCGCGGTCGCATTTTCATGATCGATGACGATATCCTGCTCGCCAATCGCCGCCGTCGCAAAACCCTGCTCGCCAAGCGCGACTTTCAGCGCCACGCCCGCCGCGATCACTTCCTGTGCGACAACGGGATCGCCCGATTTGACCGCAAATGCGTCGCGCAATGCCGCGGCATCGCCGCCCGCCTCGGCCAGTCCCGGAAACTCGACCGTCTCGAACCGATACCGATCCCCCGGACGAATCCGCATCAGGACGACGATACGGTCGGCCTCACGTTCGATGTCCGCCGCCACTTCTGCGTCGTAATAGCCCTGCGACTGGAGCAACTCGGTGAGCAATTCGGCATCCGCGCGCGCCCTTCGGTCGATCTGCGCGGCATTCGCGCTGTCCTTAGCATCTGCCTCCAGTACCGACTGCTTTGCGAACGACGCCCGAAGATCTTCGCTATCCGCTTCGCCAAGACCTTCCAGTCGGACCGAATATCGTCGCGCAGCGACGCTGTCGTCGATGGTATCGCTGACCGCGGCTGCCTGGGCCTGTGCGCCGGGAAGCTGCTCGGGCACCGAATCGGGCGTGTCCATGTCTGGCCAATCGACACCAAGGTCGGGCATCGGATCGAGCGGTGCGCTCGGATCGAGTTCGGCCGGGTCGGTCGCTGGATTCTGCTGGGCGCTGACAGGCGTGTGCAGCAGCGCGGCGGCGCATACGACACCCAATAGGCGCCAACGCGCGCATTTCATCCCGGCAATCACCATGGCGGCAGCCTAGCCCACTGCGCATGAATGACGCCAGTCGAACTATCAGTGAATCGAACCGACCACGTGATCGCTTGCCAACATAGCGGTAACGCGCTCCAGCTGCCGCCAGTGACAGAAGCCGTTTACATTACCCAGATCGCGGCTGCTCGACGCACGCTCGGCGGCTGCGATCGGCGCATCGCTGCCATATTCATCGACGAGTTCGATGGCATCGTCGAGTGCGCGGCGACAGGAAATAAAAAGGTCTTGCATCGCCGCCTGCCTACTCGCCCGTCCTTACATTGGCGCGCACGAACGACGTAAAGACAGCGTCAACCATGTCTGGCGTCGCGCGCATTGCTCTGCCAAGGCATCGCCATGACCGATCGACCACGGGCCGCTGGCGGCTTTTTCCTCATCGCGGCAATCATTGCCGGTTTCATTTACGGCATGATAGTGGGCAACGCGCCCTTGTGGACCGTTATCGGCCTAGCCGCAGGTATCGTATTCGCGGTGTTGACGTGGTTGATCGATCGCCGCCGCTAGACGACCTTGCGTCCTGCCCAGATGACCCTTCCGACGCACAAGATCGTGTCTAGCTTGCAGACCGGCCAATTGGGTTAGGCAGGATTGTCGGACTGGACCGTGACCGCCTTTACTAAGGGATGCACCGCAAGTCGCCTGACGAGCAGGCTGTTTTCCATCCTAGCAGTTTCGCTCCCTCTCTTGGCACTCGCTCAACTTCGAAGGCGAACGACATCGCATTTCGCTGCGTATACCAGCGCCCGATACCGACTTGGTGGTTCACGTGCTGCCCGATGGTCTGGAAGATGCGGTGATCCCGATCCCCGGCCATGCCTTGGCCGACATTTCGGTTGAGCATCAGACGACAGCGAGCGACGGAAGCGTGACGTTGGAGATGGAGGCCCTGACTATTTAGGATTGAACCATCACGCTCTGCGCAGCGAACGACGCAATTCCGCAAGCGCTTCGTGGAGCGCGTCGGTCGCATCGACCATTGGAATGGCCGGCGCATGGCCGAGATGGCGATCAATGCGGTCGGCCAACTGCCCGGCTGTCGGCATGGGCTGGATCGCGAATAACTGCACGACCCGGGAATGCGAGGCAAGCGGCACAATCGGGTCATTGAGCAGCAGTTCGGCGAGGTCATCGACCTGACCGTCAACATAAGGCTGATCGAGAACGAGGGGAGGCATTTTTGCATCGACATTGAGCAGCAGCTCGTCCTCGTCCATCGGTGTTTCCAGCAGAAGTTCGGAAGATTCACCTTTTTCCGTTTCATGGACAGGTGCGAACGAGCGAATAGCGAAGTGTGTCTCGTCCTTCCCAATCGCGCGCATGAACTTCAACGATACAGCGAAGATGATGCTAGCCGCGACGGCCGCGAGTGGGAATGCGCCGTAACCGAGCAGCGGACCGAGAGACGCGCCAGCGTAAGCGCCGGCGACGGCCGGCACCGCTGCAGCAGCGAAGTCCAGGCCGCGTTCGACCGGAGAAGGAACAGCGATTGCCATGCCCTCCCCTTACCGGCAAATCCCTACCAGTCGGTTAGCTGCGCTGCATCAATTGCGCAGCGCCGCCACCAGCGCGTCGTTGAAATCGGGAATGTCGTCAGGATTTCGACTGGTGATGAGATTGCCGTCGACCACGGCCGATTTGTCGATGACATTCGCACCGGCATTGCGAAGGTCGGTCCTGATTGACGGCCAGCTGGTCACCGTCCGACCGCGAAGGACATCCGCCTCGACGAGCATCCACGGTCCATGACAGATTGCGGCAACCGGCTTGTCGGCTTCGACGAATTCGCGAATGATCGCGACCGCCTTTTCCTCCATGCGCAGTCGATCCGGATTGCCAACCCCGCCGGGAAGGAGCAGCGCATCATACTCGCAGATCGCGACCTCGCCCAGCGTCAGGTCCGGCTTGATCGTCTTGCCCGGCTCGTCGTGCACGGTCCCAAGGATTTCCTCACAGTCGATCGAGGCCAGCGTCACCTGCGCTCCCTCGTCGATCAGGCGCTGGCGAGGAACGAACAATTCGCTTTCCTCGAAGCGGTTCGTTGCAATGATGAGGACGTGACGACCGGTTAGACTGGACATGATTTTCTCCTGCTGTGCGGCGCGATGGAACTGACAGGCACCGCCGACGATTTGGCATCCGAACGAAACGGGCCGAACGACCAAGGCCAGATCCGAATTTCCGGGAATAGAAAATGTTGCGTCACTGCACCGATAGTCAGGCTGGATATTCGCGCAAGCGCAGCGGCGATTCGTGGCATTATTTCGACGAGCATGGCGAACGGATTACCGATGCGGAAACAATCGATCGCCTGAACCGGATCGCACTTCCCCCGGCCTATGTCGACGCATGGTTCTGCAAATATGAGAACGGTCATATTCAGGCAACCGGCAAGGATGCACGCGGGCGCAAGCAATATCGCTATCATCCCGACTATCGCTCGAAGCGGGATGCCTCGAAATTCGACGGCTGCTACGATTTCGGCAAAAGTCTCGGCAAGCTTAGGCGCAGGGTCGAAAAGGATTTGCGTCGCCGCAAGCTCGCCCGGGAAACCGTGCTCGCTGCCGTCGTCAGATTACTCGACAATGCCTATTTCCGTGTCGGTAACGAGCAATATGCCAAGTCGAACAAGAGCTTCGGCGCAACGACCTTGCGCAATCGCCACGTACGCAAGAAGGGCCGTTCGGTCGTCATGCGCTTCGCCGGCAAGCACGGCATCATGCACGAACATACCATCACCGATCGCAGCCTTGGCCGTATCGTCCGCCAGTGTCAGGATCTGCCCGGTCAGTCGCTGTTTCAATATGTGAACGGCGACGGCGAACCGCATCCGATCAGTTCGAGCGATGTCAACGATTACATTCGCGACGCCACTGGCGGCGACTTCACCGCGAAGCATTTCCGCACCTGGGGCGCCAGCGTGATTGCCTTCGAGCAATTGATGAACAAGCCCGAAGACGAGAAAATCGGCATCCAGTCGGTGCTTGAGCCGGTGGCCGAGGCACTGGGCAATACGCCCGCAATCAGTCGCAAGAGCTATATCCATCCCGCCGTCATCGACGCTGTGAAAGACGATCCAGACGATCCCTTGGCAGGCCTGAAACTGCCGCGCGCCGGTCGACGGCTTTCCCCGGCTGAATCCGGACTGATCGCCTTCCTCAAACCCAAAAGTCGAAAGCGCCGGAAAACGGCAACGGGTTGAACCGAAGCGGCCTCCCGCCCATTGTCATGACATGACTTCAACAACTGCCGCACTCAGCGACGCCGCCACGAAAACCGAAATTATTGCCAAGAAAGGTGCCGCGCCCGTGGTCGGCATCTTCGACTGGATCGGAAATAATCTGAACGGATTGATGATTGGTAGCCTTATCGCCTTCGGGATCGTCGGGATCATGCTCGTCGTTCGCTCGATTGGCCGCCGACTCCTGAAAAGCGACCCGGATTGCCTCCATTGGCGCGGTGTCACTGCTGCGGTCCTGGCAAAGACCGGGATCTTCTTCATGGTAGCCGCTGCGGTCGAGATCGTGACGTCTTATGCGCCGGTCCCTGCTAAGCTCGAAAAATTCTTGCATACCTTGTTCATCATCGCCGCAGCCTTTCAATTCGCGGTCTGGGCGCGTGAACTGGTGCTTGGCGTCGTGCGAAGTCGCGTCGGCGAAGAGCCGGGCGAATCCACCCTTGGCAATGCGATGTCGATCATCCGTGTTCTCGTTAGCGTTGCCGCTTTCGCCATCGCCGGGATCGTCATTCTCGACAATCTGGGTGTCAACGTTACCACGTTGGTGGCGGGCCTCGGCGTCGGCGGCATCGCGATCGGTCTCGCTGCTCAGGGCATTTTCTCCGACCTTTTCGCTGCGCTTTCGATCGTCTTTGACCGACCGTTCCGGCGCGGTGACACGGTGCGTTATGGTGGTGCCGGCGGATCAGTCGGCACGGTCGAACGGATCGGGTTGAAGACCACGCGAATTCGCTCGGTCAGCGGGGAGCAGCTCATCATCTCGAACACCAAGTTGCTCGAGCAGGAACTGACCAATGTCGCGGAGGCAAAGACCCGCCGCGTTTGGCTACCATTCGGCGTAATCTACCAGACCTCGCCCGAGGTTATCAACAATCTCCCTAAGATCGTTGGCGAAGTTCTCGCCCCGATCAAGGGCGTTCGCCTCGTCCGTTGCTGCGCCACCAACTTCGGCGACAGCTCAATCGATGTCGAACTGGTGTACGACGATCGAACCAGCGACGCCGACGTGCTGGCGAAGCATAAATCAGCGATCATCATCGGCATCATGCGCATCTTCAATCGGGACGGCATCGAATTCGCCTACCCGACCCAGACGACTTTCACTTCCGCGCCGGACGGAACGATGGTCATGCCCTACCCGACCGTACAGCCGGTGGTTTCCGTCCAGGAAGATTCGATCGACAAGCCTGCCATGCCGCGGCAAAAGGCGAAGTGACGACGCTTGCCGTAGCGTCATTTCAGCGCCCCTTGTCAGCGCTTGGCGCACCGGCCTAGGAAGGAGAATGGCAGGCCTGAGCATCGACGATCTGACCGGTAAAACCGGGACCGAAATCGGCACTTCTCGATGGTTCGAGGTCAGCCAGGATCGCATCGACGCCTTTGCCGATGCGACCGATGATCACCAGTTCATCCACGTCGATCCGGCGGCCGCTGCGATGACCCCATTCGGTGGCACCATCGCGCACGGCTTTCTCTCGCTCTCGTTACTTTCGGCGATGGCTTACGATGCTGTACCCAAGGTCGATGGCGTCAAGATGATGATCAACTACGGCTTCGACCGTGTTCGCTTTCTCTCGCCGGTGCGAAGCGGGTCGCGCGTTCGCGGCCGTTTCTTGCTCGCCGCGTTCGATGAGCGCGCGCCCGGCCAATATCTGGCCCGCTACTCCGTCACTGTCGAAATCGACGGCAGCGACAAACCCGCCCTCACCGCCGACTGGCTCGGCCTGACCTTCATCTAAGGAGCTATTTTCATGTCCACGCGTGACGCCCTCATCGTCTCCACCGCCCGCACTGCCATCGGTCGTGCCTACAAAGGCGCCTTCAACGCCACGCCCGGCGCGACGCTCGGCGCTTTCTCGGTCAGGGCGGCGGTCGAACGCGCGGGTGTCGACGGCAGCGCGATCGAGGATTGCATCATGGGCGCCGCGCTCCAGCAGGGCACAACCGGCGGCAACATCGGTCGCCAGGTCGCGCTGCGCGCCGGTCTTCCGGTCAGCGTTCCGGGCATGAGCATCGACCGCCAGTGCAGCAGTGGCTTGATGACCATCGCGACAGCGGCCAAGCAGATCATCGTAGATCGCCAGGACGTCGTCGTCGCGGGCGGACTGGAATCGGTCAGTCTGGTCCAGACCCCCGACATGCGCATTTCGGGCGATCCCGAACTGATCGCGATGCACAAGGCAATCTACATGCCGATGCTGCAGACCGCAGAAACGGTCGCCCAGCGTTATGGCATCAGCCGCGAACGGCAGGACGAATATGCGCTCAAGTCGCAGCAGCGTACCGCTGCTGCCCAGGCCGCCGGCAAATTCGATGACGAAATCGTCGAAGTCACCACTACGATGAAGGTCAAGGACAAGGAAAGCGGCGTCGTTTCTGATTACGAAATCACGCTCTCGAAGGATGAAGGTAACCGCCCGTCGACGACGCTGGAAGGCCTGTCGCAGCTTCCGCCGGTGATGGGCGAAGGCACATCGATTACCGCCGGCAACGCCAGCCAGCTGTCGGACGGCAGCTCGGCCAGCGTGCTGATGGAAGCCAAGCTCGCCGAACAGAACGGTCTGACCCCGCTAGGCCGTTATGTTGGCATGGCCGTCGCCGGAACCGAACCCGACGAAATGGGCATCGGCCCGGTCTTTGCGATCCCCGCCCTGCTCAAGAAGTTCGACCTGAAGATGGATGACATCGGACTGTGGGAACTGAACGAGGCGTTCGCGGTTCAGGTTCTGTATTGTCAGGACAAGCTCGGCATCCCCGAGGAACTGCTCAACGTCAACGGCGGCTCGATCTCGATCGGCCATCCTTACGGCATGACCGGCGCCCGCTGCACCGGCCACGCCCTGATTGAAGGCAAGCGCCGCGGTGCGAAATATGTCGTCGTCACGATGTGCGTCGGCGGCGGCATGGGCGCAGCGGGACTGTTCGAGGTCCTGTAATCCGAAAAGCGGAGACGGGTGCCGACGTCGCTTTGTGACGCCGGCACCCGTGCTAAGCGCGAATTCCGTCGCGCAGATAATCGGCGCCCCGGATCCATCGGCTTGCCATCCATTTGACGCCGCTGGTCACCGGCAATCCGGCGTGGATCATGCGCTCGTCGAAGCTGCCGTCGTCGCGCGTGTTGCGAAAAACCAGCATGTCGCCGACCTTGCCGCGCACCCGGACGTCGACCTTCGGGAAGTCGGTTTCGCCGCCTTCATATTGATCGTTCAGCCAGATCAGCGCCGTAAGGTTGCGGACCGACACATTGTCCGACCCGGTGCCATCGTGATGCGGCTTATACTGCTGCCCCGGCGCATATTGCAGAATGTTCAGCGGCTCGCCCCAGCCTGCTTTCGTGTCGGTGGCCGCCGCAATCGTCCGATTGACCGCCTGCACGACCAAATCCTCGGCCAGGTTGACGATGGTCGCGCAATTGGCATCGCGAACATTGTCCATCCGCGGCTGTCCGTCGAGACCAAGCACCGCCGCCTGCTGCAGCCAGGGCGTGCCCAGCATCATAAGATAGCGACATTCCGCCTCACTGAAGAGGCCGCGATGAATTGCGATATAGGGATCAGCGCTAATGATCTCCGGAACCACCTCGGCCAGCTTCTTTTCGCTCGTCAGATGCTGCAGAAAGGCATGCTGGACGGCAGCAAAGCGATCCTCGCGCCCGAGCTCGCGGAGCATCTGCTTCGCCCTTTCCGGGTCGGCCTTACAGCCGACCCCAGCGGCGGTGAGGTAAACCCACGCACGGCGCCCGTCTTCGAGGCCAAGCCGCGCGGCCTGTTGCACGTAGCCGTACGCCGCTTTGAGGTCCGCCTTACATTCGTAACCCAGCATGGTTCGCTCGGCCATCGCCATTGCCGCATCGCCGTCGCTCAGTGCCAGCTGTTCAAGTTCTTTCACATTCATCGCGCATTCCTGCCGCCTGCTTGTCCTTTTGTCACGCTCGGCTAGTGTCGGGCCAATTGGAGATGTGGATGTCGCCGTTGGAAATCATCGCCCTCGCTGCGTCGACCAGCTTGCTCGCCGGCTGGCGTTTGTACCTCGTAACTTTGGTGACGGGGTTGGCGATGAAATTCGGCTACATCGGCATTCCCGAACATCTTCACGCACTCGATGTGCTTGCCAATCCATGGGTCATCGGAGCGGCCGGGGTGGGCACGTTCGCCGAATTCTTTGCCGACAAGATCGCGTGGGTCGATAGCGCGTGGGATGCGGTGCACAGCTTCATCCGCCCGCTCGGCGGCGCATTGCTCAGTCTCGCCATCGTCGACGCAGCCGACCCGGCCTGGCAGATCGGGGCGTTCCTGCTCGGCGGCGGAGCAGCGTTCGTTGCCCATGCTGGCAAGGCGGGCGCGCGAACGCTGGTCAACGCCAGCCCCGAACCGTTCAGCAATATCGCAGTCTCAACTATGGAAGACGTCGCGACCGGCGGTTTGCTCGCACTGGCCATCGCCAACCCGATTGCCGCCGCATTGGTTGCGGCTTGCCTCGTCGTCCTGTCGATCTGGCTGGTCGTCGCCGCGCGCCGAGCGATCAAAGGCTTCCTCGACAAGGTCGCCCCGCCTCGCCCGATGAAGGACGTGACGCCGCCAACCGCGCCCTAAGCCGTACGCTCGGCAATGTAGGCATCGATCACGGTTTCAAGCAAAGTCAGCGGAACGGCACCGCCCTTGACCAACGCGTCGTCGAAGGTGCGCAGGTCGTATCGCGATCCCATCGCCGCCTGCGCCTTCTCTCGCAACCGAACGATTTCGAGCTGTCCGACCTTGTAGCCACATGCCTGCCCCGGCCATGCACAATAACGATCAACTTCTGACTCCACCGATCCACGATCGTCGCCGTTTGTCGTCATGAAATATTGGATTGCCTGTTCGCGCCCCCAGTGCATCGCGTGCAGCCCGGTGTCGACCACCAACCGGCAAGCGCGGAAGTTCATCGATTGGAGATAGCCCAGCGCGCCGAGCGGATCGTCGTCATAGACGCCAAGTTCTTCCGCCAGTTGCTCGGAATAAAGCGCCCAGCCCTCGCTATAGGCATTGAATGCCAGAAGGCTGCGGATAAGCGGTGCGCGATTGCTATATTCGCCCTGCCAGATGTGGCCCGGAATGCCCTCGTGATAGGTCAGCGTCGGCAGGCTGAAGCGCGGCCATTCGGCTGTGTCGCGCAGATTGATGTAATATTGGCCGGGCACCGACCCGTCGAGCGTCCCGGCACCCGCATATCCGCCGGGTGAGGTCGCTTCGAGTTCGACCGGCACCCGCTTAACCACCAGACGTCCCGGCACTAGCGTCGCGAACGCGCGTGGCAGGCGCCCCCGAATGTCGGCGACTCGGCCGTTGATATAGGCCAGCAATTGTTCCCGGCCCGCGGCGGTGTTGGGGAACAGGTGCTTCGGATCCTTGCTCAGCGCCGCGTATCGCTCGCCGACCGTGCCGCCGGTGACACCCTGCTTCACCATGATCGCGTCCATCCGTTCCAGGATGATTCGGTTTTGATCGCGTCCCAGCGTATGGATTTCCTGTGGCGTGCGGTTCGATGTCGTCGCAGCCTTCAACGCCCAGCGGTAATAAGCGGCGCCATCAGGCAGATCCCAGACGCCGGGATTGCCATTCGCGACCGCACGGTGGCGCTGCAATTCGTCGGCCTGCCGCGCCAGCGCCGGCAGCACTGACGACACGATTGCCGTTCGCACTCTATCGACCATCGACGTGCCAAGTCCTGCTTTCGCCGATGCCGCCGCGATTGCCTTTACCAACCCATGGTTGTCGGCCTTCACGGCCGCGCCGCCGCGCACCATCTTGAGCGTCTTGTCCAGGAGGAAGTCCGGCGCAACAACGCCGACGCCGCGGTCATGGGCCATGCGCGCCGTTTCCCCATCGAGCGCGCGCGCATAGGAATCCACTCGATCGGCAAACGCCTCGGCCTCTTCGACATTGGTCACCGGATGGCGACTTTCGAGGAAGTCGGGAATCTCGACGAATGCGCCGCTCAACTGGTTCACCACATAGGGCGTGTTGCGATAACCGAAATTGCCGTCGAGATTGATGACGTCGCCGAAATTGAAGCGATAGCCCTCTTCGGTGATTTCGTTCGCTGCAAGCGCAACCGCCGTGTCCAGTGCCGCCGGACGCGAGAGGTCACTGACATCGACGGTTCGAAGGATTGCAGCCCGATGGCGCGCTGCCGACGCAAGTGCGGCGCGCCCCGCCGCGCTTCGATCGGTCAAGCGGTGCTTGAGCATTGCGCGGGCGCCGGTATCGATACCCATCGCCGTCCCATTCTCGGGGTATTCGGCCAGGATCTGTTCGGCCATCCGGGCGAGCAGGTCAGCCGACGGCGCCTGCTTGGTACCAATCGGGGTGATCGGCGCCAGCGTCGTCGTACATCCGGCCAGCCCTAGCGCCGCGGCGCCTCCCAGAAATTCCCGGCGTGCAATCGCTTTCATCATCGCCTCCTCTTCTGATCGAGGCGGGAGCTTAGGAGTTTTTGCGCGCGGCGCCAGTGCGCCGATCAGTCGTTCGAGGCGATGAACTTTTCGACCACGGGAGCAATCCGTTCGCGCCATTTGCGGCCGTTGAAGATGCCGTAATGGCCGACATCCTTCGCCAACAGATATTGCTTCTTTCCGTCGGCTAGCTTCGTCGCCAACGTCAGTGCCGCCTTGGTCTGACCCAAACCGCTGATGTCGTCGCGCTCTCCCTCGATCGCGAGCAGTGCCGTCTTCGCAATCTTGGCCGGATCGACCAGGCGTCCGCGATGCATATATTCGCCTTTCGGCAGCGCGTGCTTCTGGAACACCACGTCGATCGTCTGAAGATAGAATTCGGCCGTCATGTCGGCGACCGAACGATATTCGTCGTAAAAGTCGCGGGTTGCATCGGCGCTCTCGTCATCGCCGACGACCAGATGCTTGAACATCTCCCAGTGACTGACGAGGTGGCTGCCAAGGTTCATCGTCATGAAACCAGCCAGCTGAAGAAAGCCCGGATAGACCTTCCGCCCCGCGCCGGGATACACCATCGGCACGGTCGCGATCACGTTGCGCTGGAACCAGGCATAAGGGCGCTCCGTCGCCAGCGTGTTGACCGCGGTCGGAGCTTCGCGAGTATCGACCGGGCCGCCCATCAAGGTGAGCGACTTCGGCACCGCCAGGTTCTTGTCGGCATTCATCAGCGCGACCGCGGCATAAGCCGGTACCGAAGGCTGGCAGACAGCCAAAACATGCGATCCCGGGCCCATCTTCTCGAGGAACTCGATTATGTAATCGACATAATCGTCGAGGTCGAACTTGCCGTCCTCGGTCGGCACGTTCTTCGCGTCGCGCCAATCGGTGATGTAAACGTCGTGCTTGGGAATCATGCGCTGCACAGTGCCGCGCAGCAGGGTCGCAAAATGGCCGCTCATCGGCGCGACGATCAGTAGCTTGGGCCCCTGCGCCTCGACATCGACCTTGCGGAAGCGCTTCAGCTGCCCGAACGGCTTGCGAAGCACGATATCCTCGTCGACCGCGACGACTTTCTTGCCGATCTGGACTTCGTGAATGTTGAATTCCGGCTTGCCGCGCGGTGCGCTGGCATGAGCAAATACGTCGAGGCTGGCGGCAGCGATCGGACCCATTGATCCGTAACCGAACGGATTGGCCGGATTGCTTAACCATCCCGCACCCATCGAGGCCATCTTGCTTGCGCCGGCAAGCAGCGATTTTTGCACCTCATAGGCGTCGTAAAGCATCCGATGTCCTTGATTTGTTGGAGAGTTGAGCCTGTCTGGACGTCATTGTCGCAAGCTTCAACCCAAATGCTGCATTGCAGCCGCCGCAACGCGGCAATTGAGGCTTGGCGGACACACTGTTAGGGGAGCCGCCATGGCCATTCCCCCAACGCACCAGCGCCCCAAGGGCCGCAGTCTCGGCAGCCTTGCGATGGTATGGGCGCAGGCGCGGCAATATCCCGGTCATTTGCTCGGCGCCGCGCTGGCATTGCTGGTCGCTGCGGCGGCTACATCGGGTATCCCATATTCGTTCAAGATGATCATCGATCGTGGTTTTTCGGTTGGAGGGACCGGCGGGATCGACCGCTGGTTCGAATATCTCCTGCTGCTGGTCGTCGTCATGGCGTTTGCCACCGCTGCTCGATTCTACCTGATCAGCTGGATCGGTGAACGCGTCGTTGCCGACGTGCGCCTGAGGGTGCACCGCAACCTGCTGCGTCAGTCACCCGCCTTCTTCGAGGAAAATCGCCCGGCCGAAATCACCAGCCGGATCACGGTCGACACCACGATGATCGAACAGGTCGTGGGCTCGTCGGTCTCAATCGCATTGCGCAACACGATCATGGGCATCGTGTGCACCGTCATGCTGTTCGTCCTCGCGCCGAAACTTGCCGGGATGCTGCTCCTCGGCATTCCGCTGATCATGGGACCCGTGCTGTTCCTCGGCCGCAAGGTGCGCGCCGTTTCTGCGCGCAGCCAAGACAGGATTGCCGACGTCGGCACCGTCACAGGCGAGGTCCTCGGCGCCATGAAGGTCGTCCAGGCCTTTAACCAGCAGAGGCGCGAGGCGCAGCGGTTCACCGACGCCACCGAGACCGTCTTCGCCACCGCAAAGCGCCGCATTGCCCTTCGTGCGATCATGACTGCATTGTTCATCCTGATCATCTTCGGGTCGATCACGATGATCATCTGGCAGGGCGCAGTCGATGTGGCCGCGGGCCGTATGTCAGGCGGGACGATCGCCGCGTTCGTCCTGTACGGCGGGCTTGTCGCGGGCGCGTTCGGCGCGCTCAGCGAAGTGTACGGCGACCTCCTACGTGCGGCTGGTGCCGCCGATCGGCTCAACGAGCTGCTGGTCGTCGAACCAACGATCACGCCGCCCGCAGATCCGGTCGCGCTGCCGGAACCGCCGGTTGGAACACTGGAATTCGAGCATGTCGTCTTCCACTATCCGACAAGGCCGGAAGTCAGCGCGCTCGATGATTTCTCGCTCAGAGTTGAATCTGGCGAAATGCTCGCCGTGGTCGGCCCGTCAGGTGCCGGCAAGACGACCCTGTTCCAGATGGCACAGCGTTTCTACGACCCGCAGGGCGGGCGCGTGCTGCTCGATGGCGTGGACCTGACCACGGCCGATCCCGCCGACATTCGCCAGCGAATCGCGATGGTCCCGCAGGAAACCGTGATCTTCGCGGCCAGCGCGCGTGACAATCTGCGCTATGGCAATTGGGACGCGAGCGAGGATGCCATTTGGGAAGCAGCTCGCGACGCCAATGCCGAACAATTCTTGCGCCAACTCCCCGACGGCCTAGATACCTTCATGGGTGAAGGCGGTGCGCGGCTGTCCGGCGGTCAGCGCCAGCGCTTGGCCATCGCCCGCGCGTTGCTGCGCCGCGATGCGCCGCTGCTGCTGCTCGACGAGGCGACCAGTGCCCTCGACGCCGAAAGCGAACAGCTCGTGCAACAGGCGCTCGAGCGATTAATGGAAGGCCGAACTACGATCGTCATCGCGCATCGCCTCGCCACCGTCCGCGCCGCAGACCGCATTGTCGTTATGGAAGATGGCCGCATCGTCGAACAGGGTAAGCATTCGGCTCTGGTCGCGGCAGGCGGCCTCTATTCGCGTCTCGCAAGGCTGCAATTCGATGGTGTTTCGAGCTAGACGTCAGTCACTCCCGTCCGCGAAAATATCGCCCGCGATTGAAACCTTTGGTGCCGCACCACGTATCTAATGGCATGACCGACAATACCCCCATTGTACCTGACACCGTGATGACCAGACGCTTCGCCATCGGCGCCGGCAGCCTCGCGTTGTTTGGCGGATTCGTCGCCCTTTCGAGGCCCGGGGACGCGATTGCCGGTAACTTCCCGGTTCAGAAGAGCGACGCGCAATGGAAGGCGCAGTTGGGCGCGGCACGGTTCGCGATCCTCCGCGGCGAAGGTACCGAGCGTCCGTTCTCGTCGCCGCTCCTCAAAGAGAATCGCAAGGGAACCTACGCTTGTGCCGGATGCAGCCAGCACGTCTTTCTGTCATCCACCAAGTTTGACAGCGGAACGGGCTGGCCCAGCTTCTTTCGCGAAATACGCGGTAATGTCGCGTTTCGCCGCGACTCAAGTCTGGGCATGACCCGAATCGAGGAACATTGCAGCCGTTGCGGAGGGCATATGGGACATGTGTTCGACGACGGACCTCGCCCGACCGGCAAACGTCATTGCATCAACGGCCTGTCGCTGGTCTTCATCCCCGCCTGAGCGCGTCAGAAACGCGCGTAGCGTTCGTTTCCGACAAATCCCATCCGCCTGACTTCAGCGCGCTTGGCCAAGGCTAGCAATGCGTCCACGCGTGCATATTGGGCGTCCTCATCAGGAATGAAATGAAGTTCCGGCGATGGGACGATGCGCGCCGCCTGAGCAAGAAGTGCGCGTAGTTCAGCGTCGCTCGCCGCCGTGCCATTCCAGCGCGCCATGCCTGCGGCGTCGACCGAAAGCGTATTTCGGATGGGTTCGACGATGATCCGCGAAGGCCCGGCCGGTAAGTCGATCGCGACCTTGTGTGTCTGGGAGGGCACCGTGATAATTAACATCACGATGAGAACCAACAGAACGTCGATCAGTGGCGTGGTGTTGAGCTCACTCATAGGTTCAACGGCTCGGCCAATGCTACCCATCTAGACCTCCTTGCTCCTTAATGTAATAACATCACATCCTTCGTTGTTGGTCAAGTCATCCGGTGCACGCTGAGATGAATCGATATCACGGCTTTCCACCCAACCAAACGGATCGAACCGTCCGCATCCGAAACGCAACGAAAAAGGGCGGCCCCGAAGGACCGCCCTTGTCGACTTCAGGATCTGGGGGCTCAGAAGTTCATATAGGCGTCGTTGCCGACAAAACCCATTTTCGAGACCTTGGCACGCTTCGTTACTGCGAGAACCTCATCGACGGTTTCGTAGCGCGCTTCCGGTTCCGGCTGCAGGTGCAACTCGGGAACGGGATTGATCTGCTGCGACGCTTCCAGGAAGACGCGGAGCTGGTCGAGATTGACCGGAGCACCATTCCACTGGATTTCACCGCCCTGCGTGACAACGATCTTATTCTTGACCGGATCGATCGGCGGCGGGGTGCTGTTTTGCTGGTTCTGCGGAAGGTCCAGCTTCACCGCATGGGTCTGCGGCGGAATCGTGATGATCAGCATGATGATCATAACCAACATGACGTCGATCAACGGCGTCGTGTTGATTTCCATCATCGGCTCACCCGATTCATTATTGGAGGTTGTTTGCATTGCCATGGTGGCGTTCTCCGGTGAGCTTACTGATTAACCAGCGGGTTAGGCTGCGAGATGAAGCCGACCCGAGCAAAGCCCGCGCGCTGCATCGTGAACACCGCACCACCGATACAACGGTAAGGCGTGTTGATGTCGCCACGAATGTGCGCCTCGGGCATATTTTCTTCGGTGACATTCTCGACGCCGCCGACCTTCTTGATCAGATCCTCGAGCTGCTTGACGGCCTTGTCGAGTAGCTCTTCCGATGTGACCTTCTGGAGGTTCCAGTAAACCTGGCATTTTCCATCCGACCCAACGTTGACCGAAAGATTGACGTTCTCGGGCTTGGTCTGGGTGACTTCGTATGCCACCGTCGGAAGCTGAACCGGAACCGATTGCAACACCACCGGAACGGCGATCAGGAAGATGATCAGCAGCACCAGCATCACGTCGACGAGCGGCGTGGTGTTGATGTCGGACATGGGGACGTCTTCGTCACCGCTGTCCTGGCCTACACTCATTCCCATAGGGGATTCCTAACTTGGCTTGAACGTGATCGCTTTAACTGGCTCCCGGTCCGACCGAACGTCGGACCGAGAAGCCTGATCTTAGTTGGCGCGCGGCGCCGCAGCCGGAGCAACCGGAGCCTTCGGGGCGGGCTTGCCGACCGAAGCCATCGCCGGCTTCACCGAACCATTCGAGGCGAGATAACCGTGAATGTCGTTGGTGAAGGCACCGAGATCCTCGAGGATCGTCTTGTTGCGACGGATCAGCCAGTTGTAAGCGAGCACGGCCGGAACGGCCACGATCAGGCCGAGCGCGGTCATGATCAATGCTTCACCGACTGGACCGGCAACCGTGGTGATCGAGGCGTCGCCCGTCGCACCGATCTTAATCAGCGCGCGGTAGATGCCGACGACGGTACCGAACAGGCCGATAAACGGTGCGGTTGAACCGACGGTCGCGAGGAAGGCGAGGCCTTCGCCAAGACGAGCCGCAATGGCGCCCTGCGAGCGAGCGAGGCCGCCAGCAACCCATTCATGCTGATCGACCGGGTCGGTCAGCTTCGAGTGCTGGTCCTGCGCAATCAGAGCGTCTTCGACGATCGCGCGATAAGCGCTCTTCTGGTCGAGCTTAGTCGATGCGTCGCGAAGATTTGCCGCATTCCAAAAACTGGCGCGGACCTTCTTGCCCTGATTGATGATCTTCTGCTGCTGCATCAACTTCGTGAAGAGGATGTAGAAGCTGAAGATCGACATCATGATGAGGATGAGGAAGGTGGCCCACGAAATGATGCCACCCTCTTGGAGTGCATTCAACAGACCGAAACTTTCGGCGGCGGCTGCGCCGGGAGCTGGAGTTGCCATAGTATCGACTTTCCTAAAAAAACTTCGTTGGTTTCTTGCTTAAATCACTTGCGGCGGGTCAGCCCTCGAGGGCCCACTTGATAGGCGGGGTCGAATAACTGTCGTTCGTTGGCTGGCCATTTTGATCCTTAGCCGGCGTAAATTTCGCGCGACGCTGGAGTACACTGCAGGTTGCCCGGTCGAGCGCACTGTTGCCCGTCGACTGCGTTATCGTGCAGCTGGTGACACGGCCATTGGCGCCGATTTCCAGACGGGCCCGGGCGGTACCGGTAGCGCCCGAATCACGGGCCGATTCCGGATAATCGTCGGAACTGAACAGAGTACGAACGTCGCCCCTCGACGATGCCGCCTTGGATACGCGTGGTGCCGGCGGGGCCGGTGGTGCTGGCGGTGCAGGCCGGGCGATTGGCGTGACCGGCGGATTCGGATTGATCACCGGGGTCGTCGCGATCTGCGGCGCTGGCGTATCAAGACGGACCAGAGGCGGCGGTGCGCTCACCATCGGTGGCGGCGGCAACGGCGTATCTTCCGGCGGGGGCGGTGGCTCCTCGGGGGGAGGCGGTTCTTCTTCGACGTTGAACGTCTTGAGATCCTCAAGCTTCTCCTTGACGACGTTATAGGCAAGACCCGTAACGATCGCATAACCGAGCACGACGTGGATGAGCGCAACGACGACGATCGCCGCGGTGCGATTTGAACTCATCTCTCTGCGTTGGGCGTAAGACATTAACCCGCAGCTCTCCTTCTAAAGCCGTGGCGTTGGACCACGGAGGAAGACTGGACAAACAATACGCGTCCGGTCTGATTGGGACATCCGATGTATCAACATATCATCGAGTGAATAGGCGTTTCTCTAATCGAGCAAAAATGGGTGCGCAACGACTTTGTTCCGGATGACGTCACAATCGGCGCGATTCCGTCGCTCTGGGCTCGAAAGATGCGATTTCGATGCCGACCCCATTCGCATCAACATAAATATCCGGCTTTGCAGTGGCGACGCGAAGGGCCTTGACCCCCGCAAGCGACGCGAATCGGTCGTAAAGACAACGCGCTAGCGTCTCCTGAAGGTTCCAGCGCCGGGTCGCCACGATGCGCCGCACTTCATTGCGAAGGAAATCATAATCCCACGCACTCTCCGGATCGTCAGCTTGCGGAGCAGCCAGATCTTCGAGCCATATTTCGATGGTCACGAGAAGCCGCTGAGGCGTTCCGATCTCGAAATCGTGAAAGCCGATATCGGTCATAACCTCCAGCGACTCAAGGAGAATGCTGCTCGATCGAACGCGCAAATGGTCGGGAACGAGGCCGTCGAGCATGGTCTGGTCGCTCATCTTCACTCCGCTTTGGTGGCGTCGCCGTGTGGCGACAGGAATTGGACGTCGCGTGGCAATGCCCAGAAGCGCTGACCGCCGTCGATATTGATCGTCTGGCCGGTCACTCCGCGTGCTGCAATCAGATAGCGCATCGCCGCCGCGACATCGTCCGGCAATACGCCGTGCCCAAGAGGATTGTGGCGATGCATCGCGGCGAAATTAGAATCGTCCTGCCCAGGCGATTTCAACATCAATGCAGGGGCGATTGCGTTCACCCTGATTTTCCGCGCGGCGAGCGCGCGTGCCGACAGTTCGGTCAAGGCCGCTGCGGCATCCTTCGACAATGTGTAGCTCAGGAAGTCCGGATTAGGTGCGGCCAGCTTGGCGTCGAGGATGTTGATGACGCTTCGGTCACCTTCTGACGTCGCTGCCCTTGAAAAACCCGCAATCAATTCGGTCGGCGCGCGCACATTCACGGTCATATGCTGCGCAAATTCTGCCGCATCGAAATCGTCGATCGAATCCGGTGCGAAGCGCGCGGCGTTGTTGACGAGCAGCCGTAGCGGCGGCTTTCCCTCCGCCGCTGCAATGATGGTCGCTGCCGCTGCCGGTTCAGCAAGGTCGACGGCAACCTTCAGCGCGCCTTGGGGAACATCGTCGGAATCGCGCCGGACATGGGCGATCACCGTCCAGCCGTCGGCGAGCAGTGCTTGCGCTAAAACGCGCCCTACCCTTTTGCTGGCGCCGGTCACGATTGCCGTCCGAGGTTCATCCCTGATCATAGCGATGCGGATTGCGCCGGGACGCCGCGAATGACAAGAGCATCGCCGATGCCTGAGACCAATCCGCAAATCCCGCTCGCCGGACAATCGCTCGCGGCGCTTGCAACCGCTTTGGGAAATCGCAGCCTGCCGCCGGTCGATCGCTGGAACCCGACCCATTGCGGCGACAGCGCAATGCGGATCGCGAGCGACGGGACTTGGTTTCACATGGGAACGCCTATCCCCCGGCCTGCCATGGTGCGCCTGTTCTCAACCGTTCTGCGCCGCGAACCCGACGGTAGCCACGTCTTGGTCACCCCGGTCGAGAAATTGTCGATCGTGGTCGACGTCACCCCGTTTCGCGCCCTCGCGCTGACCACGGAGGGTCAGGGCAAGGATCGCATCATCGCGTTCGAGATCGACCATGCCGACGCAGTGATCGCCGGTCCCGACAATCCGCTGCACTTCGTCGCTGGCGATCACGGTCTCGAACCGCGAATCGTCGTCCGCGGCGGCTTGGAGGCCCAACTCGCGCGGCCGGTTTATTATGAACTCGTCGAGTTTGCACTTACAGAAGCCAACGATCCGCCGGGCCTCTGGAGCAAGGGCGCGTTCTTCGCATTCCCCGAATGAACATTGCAGACCGCCTCCGCGCCGCGCTCGCTTTGCCGGCGCCCAAAGACCTGATGGTCGGCGACATTGTGGAATGCAAAATCGTCGAAGCGGTTGAGGCCGCCGTCCTAGTCGCTATTACCGACCGCGACGATCCTGGTATCCTGCTAACGGTGCGCCGCGAAAACATGCGGCTGCATGCCGGACAAGTCGCCTTCCCGGGCGGTCGGCTGGATCCCGGCGAAGATGCCGTCGCTGCCGCCCTTCGTGAGGCGGAAGAAGAGATCGGCCTCACCACCCACCATCCGATCATCTGGGGAACCGCCGACCCGTACCGAACGATTACCGGATATCGCGTTACCCCGGTCGTGGCGTCGATTCCCGCCGATCTTGCCCTTGCACCGCACGAGCCTGAAGTTGCCGACTGGTTCGAGGCACCCTTGTCCTTCGTTCTGGATCGGGCCAACCAGCAGCGCATGAGCGCCGAATTTCACGGGATGACCCGCCACTATTGGCAGATCGATTGGGAAGGCCGCCGCATCTGGGGCGCGACCGCCGCGATGCTTGTCAACCTCACCAAGCGACTGGAATCGGCGTGAAGCTGGACGCCGCCGGATGGCGCCAACGGCGCGGCATCGGACGAATCCTCGATGCACTTGCCGGCGACGCGGGCATGGTCCGCTACGTAGGCGGCGCCGTCCGCGACGAATTGCTATCCATCCCGATCAGCGATTTCGATTTCGCCACACGGTTCCGGCCTGACGACGTCGTCAGGCGACTGACAAAGGCGCGGATCAAGGCGGTTCCCACCGGGATCGCGCATGGCACCATCACCGCCATCGCCGACGGCCAGCCGGTCGAAGTGACCAGCCTGCGCGCCGACGTTTCGACCGATGGGCGACGCGCCACCGTCGCGTTCACCGACGATTGGCAGGCCGACGCCAGCCGACGTGACTTCACCATCAACGCGCTTTATGCTGATCCCCAGTCCGGCGAGATTTTCGATTATTTCGGCGGGCTTGACGATCTTCGCGATCGCCGCGTCCGCTTCATTGGCGACCCGCTGACCCGCATTGCCGAAGACCATCTTAGGATATTGCGCTTCTTCCGCTTCCACGCGCGCTTCGGCCATGGCGATCCCGAACCAGCCGGTCTCGATGCCTGCACGGGGCGCGCCAACGACCTGATGGCCCTGTCGCGCGAACGGATCTCCGATGAAGTCCTCAAGATTCTGTCGCTGCCCGATCCATCGGTGACCATCGCCTTGATGATCGAACGCGGAATCTTCGCGCCGGTGCTGCCGGAAATCACTGACCCAGCACCGTTGACCGCAGTGATCGCAGCCGAACTAGCTGCGAAGGTCTCGCCCGATCCGCTTCGCCGTCTTGCCGCCCTGCTTCCTCGCGACGCCGATATTGCCGCAACCGTCGGCGCGCGCCTCAAACTGTCGAACAAGGCCAAGAAACGACTTTCGCTGGCCGCCGCCACCGACCTGACCGAAAGTCCACAGGCGCTCGGCTATTGGATCGGAAAGGACAGCGCCATCGACCGCCTCCTGCTCGCCGAACAAGCGCACGAAGCGGCGATGTTGGAAGAATGGACGGCGCCGCGCCTCCCGCTTTCGGGAGGGCAATTGATTGCCCGCGGCATGACCGAAGGCCCGACCATCGCACGGACCCTGAAGGCAATCGAACGGGCATGGGTCGCGGCGGGCTTCCCCGACGGCGACATTTGGGACACATTGGTCGCACGCGAAATCGCTTCCGCCGGGGGTTAAGGATGGCCGAAGGGCTCAGGCACAAGGTTTACGTGGCACTCGAGCCACATGCCCGCGACGAGCATGGCCTCAGTCTCGCCAACAAATTTCTCGTCCTGTTCATCGTCGTCGCTTCGGCCATCGCGATCCTCGAAACCGAACAAGCGCTCGAGGCACCGCATCCTTTCTTGTTCCGCGGAGCCGAACTCGTTTTCGGGGCGATCTTCAGTGTCGAATATCTGCTTCGCCTTTGGATTGCGCCCGCCAATCCGGTCTGGGCGAGATATCGCTTCCCGCGGCTCCGCTATGCCGTCAGCCTGCCAGCGATCATTGATTTTCTCGCCATCGTGCCGACCCTATTTTCGCTTGGTGCAGGTGGCGGCAGCGTATTGCTTCGCTTCTTCCGCGTGCTGCGCATCCTGCGTCTCGCCAAACTCGGCCGGATGAGCAACGCCTGGCAAGACCTTGCCGGCGCGATGCACGAGCGCCGCCATGAATTGCTCCTCACCGTCAGCATCGCGACCTTCGTTCTGCTGGTATCTTCGACGATGATGTACTGGGCCGAAGGCGAGGCCCAGCCCGCCAAGTTCGGATCGATACCGCGATCGATGTGGTGGTGCATCGTCACCCTGACGACCGTCGGATATGGCGACACCTATCCCATCACCGTGCTCGGCAAAGTCCTGTCAGGCTTCGTCGCCATTGCCGGCATTGGCCTGATCGCAATGCCGACCGGCATTTTAGCCGCCGCCTTCAGCGACGTCGTCCAGCGGCGCCGCGAAGCCGTGAAGGAAGCAGCGGAGAAGGCACGTGCCCGCGCCCGGCGAGACAAGGAGAGAAAGAAGGAAAAAGCGGCCGCCGACGGCTAGGTTGATTGTCGACCCTATTCGGAAATTTCGACCGGTCCGGTGAATTGAAGCCCTGCCTCTTCGCCGATCGCCCACCTCACCTGGGCAGGATATTCGCCGACCCGGCCGACCCGCAGGCGGACATGTTCTCCGATGATCGGCGTGCCATCGGTCTTGAGACGGCATCCGCCTGACGACAGGTCGAGAACGACTACCGACATAGTCACGCCCTCGCTATCGATCAGCGTCGCTGGCGCATCCAGATCGATACGTACGGGTCGCTTTGTCAGTCTCGGCTCACGCATATACATACCCTCCGCGATTCAGCGGCATCCTTAACGCATGTTATTCATTTTTCCACCCTAACCGGGCGGAACAGCATCACTTCCGGCGCGATCGCCAGAATTCGAGCGCCGCGTCCGCCTCTAGCGGCTTCGCGAAATAATAGCCCTGCCCCGACGAGCAACCCAAGGCCGCAAGGGTGGTCGCCAATTCGACGGTCTCGACCCCTTCCGCAGTCGTCGACATACCAAGCGCCTCAGCCAGACTGAGGACGGCGCGAACGATCGCCACGCTGTCGGCATCTTCCATCATTCCGGTCACGAAGCTTCGATCGATCTTTAGCACGTCGATCGGCAAGCGCTGGAGATAGGCAAGGCTGGAATAGCCGGTGCCGAAATCGTCCATCGCGACCGTCGCATCGAGTGCCTTCAACGCTTCGAACACGCGCTGGGCACGGCCCGGATCCTGCACGATCGAGCTTTCGGTCAATTCAAGCGTCAAACGTTTTCCGTCGATCCCCGACGACCGCAACGCACCGGATACGACGTCGGCGATATTGTCACGCGCAACCTGGATCGCGCTCAGGTTGACCGCGACATAGACCGGCAGTTGCTCACCGACCTTCGCGTCCCAACCGGCAAGGGTATGCGCGGCCTTGTCCATCGCCCAGCGCCCGAGATGTAGGATCAACCCGCTCTCTTCGGCAACGGGGATGAATTCGGTCGGAGAAATTTCGCCGCGATCTTCATGGGTCCAGCGGGCCAACGCCTCGTAACCCGATACCTTGCCGTTCTTCAGGTTAATGAGGG
Source organism: uncultured Alphaproteobacteria bacterium (assembly GCA_963784395.1). Taxonomy (GTDB): domain Bacteria; phylum Pseudomonadota; class Alphaproteobacteria; order Sphingomonadales; family Sphingomonadaceae; genus Sphingomicrobium. The sequence goes on from CAWARI010000002.1 coordinate 396,940, forward strand.
GCTGGTAGAATAATTTTAGCTGGTCGCGCTCAAGCGCCCGGCGCAGTTCGGTTTCGATTGAGAAGCGCCGCCGCGCCATGCTCGCCTCTTCGGGGCGATAAAGCTGGGGGCGCCCACTCGCTTTGGCCTGCTTGACCGCGAAATGGGCATTGCGGAACATCTCCTCGGGTTCCTGCTCGTCATGCATCATCGCAATTCCGATGGCGCATTCGACCTTGATTTCCAGGTCACTCAGCCGAAATGGCGCTGCCAACACATCCTGGATCCTGTCGGCCGCACGCAATGCATCGTCGATCCCGCGGCGCAGCGTGACGATCACGCCGAATTCGTTGCCCCCCGTGCGCGCCAGCCGATCGCCCGCCCGAAGCGCCGACATCAGGCGTCGCGCAAAGGTGATCAACAATTCGTCCCCGAACAGACTGCCCATCGACTCGTTGATTCGGCTGAAGCGCAACATGTCGACGACCAGCACGGCGTGCCCCTTGGCCGGCACCGCACCGGGCAGATCTCCGCGCTCATCCTGGCCGATCGCGATTTCCAGAATGTCAGTGAACGCCAGGCGATTGGGCAGACCGGTCAGGCTATCGCGCAACATTTCTGCACGCAGCGCACTTTCCGCCTGTCGTTCGGTCGTCCGGTCGACCAGGCTGACCAGGCACCGGGGTGCGCCATCTCCATCGGCCGGCAACGGCGCGACCTTGAGCGTGAAAAAACGTCTTGCGATTCCCTCGCCCTCGATCAGCTCGAACTCGTCCGGCGCGGCGGCCGGATCGAGCATGAAGTTGCGCAGGAAGCCACTCGTCTCGTTATTCGCCGTCTTGCGGAGCAATGCCCGCCGGCTTTGGACCGAACCGTCGCATCCGGCCATCTCGAGGAGCTTGCCGTTGACCGCATGGGTCCAGACCTTGTCCCCTTGCAGCCCGAACACGCCAGCAGCCATCGGAAGCGCGTCCAGCAGACCAAGGACATCGCTCGTATTGCGGGTAAAATGATCAGCGTGAGTGTGGCCCAAGCGCGAATCTACGCGCCCAGATCCGGGAGTGTTGGCCACCTGCATGGTAAGCGGGTTAAACATTAACCGTTAAAGACCCGTTTCCGCCGGCCCTTAACATGCGTTAGTTGTTGGGCTTCTCGCTCTCAGAATTGGCCGGAATTGCCTCAAACCGATTGCTCCGCGGGAATCCCATGGGCGCCATCCGTCCGGCCGCGCCGCGCGCCGCACGCCACGCCGTCAGGTCGTTCTCGGTCCGCACCCGTTTGCCGCCGCCGCCTTGCGGCCAGCTCAGCCCGTCGGCCAACACCAACGTCACCGCATCGCTCAGCATTCCGTCGCGGAAGCGTTGCAGCGTTACGCCTTGCCCGCGCGCCATTTCGGGAAGCTCGCTCAGCGGGAAGACCAGCATCTTGCGGTTCTCCCCGACCACCGCGACGCTGTCGTCCTGCTCGCCGACGATCCGCACCAACGCGACCTTCGCGCCCTTGCGCAAATTGACCACCTGCTTGCCCTTGCGGGTCTCGGCGATCACGCTCTCGCCTTTTGCGATAAAGCCCTTGCCGTCACTCGAGGCGAGCAACAGCCTGGTCTCCGGCTTCACTGCCATCAGCGCCGAAATCCCGACCTCCGCCGGCAAGTCGACCAGCAGCCGCACCGGCTCGCCAAAGCCGCGTCCGCCCGGCAATTTATCGCCGCCCAGCGTGTAGGCCCGACCATTATCGCCAACCAGCAGCAGCTTGTCGGTCGTCTGTGCGTGGAACATCACCTCCAGCCCGTCGCCCTCGCGAAACTTTAGACTGTCGCCGTCTCCCGTCGCGACATGCCCCTTCATCGCCCGGATCCAGCCGCGCTGCGACAGGATCACCGTGATCGGTTCCTTCTCGATCATCGCGCTCCAGTCGATGTCGCGTGCGATCGCCCCCGCTTCGGGGCGAAGCTCGGTCCGCCGCGCATCGCCGAACTTGTCCTTCATCGCGCCCAGGTCGCGCTTCATTCGGGTCCGCTGCCGGGCCGGGCTTTCGATTAGCTTGACGAGCTCTTCGCGCTCCTTGGTAAGCTTGTCGCGCTCGCGCCCCAGCTCCATCTCTTCCAGCTTGCGCAGTGACCGAAGCCGCATGTTCAGGATTGCCTCGGCCTGCCGGTCGGTCAGGTCGAATTCGGCAATCATAAGCGACTTGGGCTCGTCTTCGGTGCGGATGATCTCGATCACCCGGTCCAGGTTCAGGAACGCCTTAATGAACCCCTCGACCAGTTCCAGCCGGTCGTCGATCTTGTTCACCCGGTGCTGGCTGCGCTTAACCAGCACCTCGATCTGGAAGTCCAGCCATGCCGACAGCGCCTGGCGCAGGCTCATCACGCCCGGCGTGCGCGTCTTGTCCAGCACGTTGAGGTTGAGGCTGAACCGCACTTCCAGCTCGGTCAACCGGTACAGGCTTTCCTCCAGCAACGCCGCATCCACCGTCCGGCTGCGCGGCTCCAGCACGATGCGCAGATCCTCCGCGCTCTCGTCACGCACGTCGGCCAGGATCGGCAGTTTCTTGTCCGCGATCAGCGTCGCGATCGCCTCGATCAATTTGCCCTTCTGCACGCCATACGGAATCTCGCTGACAAGCAAGTGCCAGCCCCCGCCCTTCTCGACCACTTTCTCGATCTTTCCGCGCAACCGGAAGGCGCCGCGCCCGGTGGCATAGGCCTGCGCAATCGCGCCCCGCCCCTCGACCAGCACGCCACCAGTCGGAAAGTCCGGCCCGCCGACGAAGTCCAGCATCGCGGCATCCTCGGCATGTGGATTGTCGATCAGATGCATCGCCGCATCGGCCAGTTCGGACACGTTGTGCGGCGGAATGCTGGTCGCCATCCCGACCGCAATCCCGCTCGCGCCATTGGCGAGCAAATTGGGGAACAGCCCCGGGAACACCTCGGGCTCCTCGTCCTCGCCATTATAGGTCGGGCGATACTCGACCGTGCCTTCATCCAGGCCGGTCATCAGCTGCATCGCCACCGGCGTCATCCGCGCCTCGGTGTAGCGATAGGCGGCGGCATTATCCCCGTCGATGTTGCCGAAATTGCCCTGCCCGTCGACCAACGGATACCGAAGCGCGAAATCCTGCGCCAGTCGCACCATCGCATCATAAACCGATTGGTCGCCATGCGGATGGAACTTGCCGATCACATCGCCAACGACGCGCGCGGATTTCTTGTAAGCCCCCGCCGGATCCAGCTTCAACGCCCGCATCGCCCACAACAATCGGCGGTGAACGGGCTTCAACCCGTCACGCACATCCGGCAGCGATCGCGCCGTGATCGTGGATAGGGCGTAGACGAGGTAGCGGTCGGAAAGGGCGTCGCTGAACGGCTCGTCGATGATTGAGAGGTCGGCAGTATCGGTCATGGACCAGCGGTAGCGCGATTATCCTCCCGCCGTCACCCCCGCGAACGCGTGGGGCCCCGCTTTTTCCAGAGGCCTTACGGGAGTGCCAGAGGCCTTGCGGGAGTGATTGGCCGTCACGGAGTAAATTCGTGACTCCGAACGGGTTGGGCTTCGCCGCCCCGTCGGCCGGGTCGAAAATCCCTCTCCGCGGTGGCTCCCGAATGCTTCGAATTCGCTATCCTGCGCTCGGCATTTTCTCCCTTCCATATCCAGCGACCACATACCCGTGTCACCATGTTGGAAGCGAAATTATTTTCGTGGCGTTTGCGTAGCAATGATGGTGCCCAACAGGCCTAGTCTGCGAGATCGAAGCAAGAAGTCCGCCCACTTCGCGGAGATTGTTTGTACGTCGACGGATGCGATCATCTCCAAGTCGCTCGAAGGCAAGATCATCAGCTGGAACGCCGCTGCCGAACGCGTCTTTGGCTACAGCGCCGCCGAAATGATCGGCCAGTCGATCCGTCGCCTCATCCCGTAGAACGGCTGTCGCAGCGCATCGGCGCACTCGGTGCCAACCAAGATCTGCTGATCCAGCGCGAATGGGTCGGCGCGCCGATCCGCGATCTCATCACCTCCCACCTCGCATTTGCGGACGATGCGTTGGGTAAGCGCGTCACGCTCGACGGCCCGGCGATCGGCCTTGCCATCCACGAACTGACCACCAATGCCCGCAAATATGGCGCGCTGTCGACCGACGAGGGCAATGTCGTCATCGCCTGGTCGGTGGATCGTGAAGGCAAGGATGCGGCGGTCCACCGGGAATGGATTGAATCCGGCGGCCCGCCGGTCGAGGCGCCCAAGCGCAGCGGCTTCGGCACCATACTGATCAAGCGCAACCCGGACCGCGCGCTCAAGGCCGAGGTCATTTGCGACTATGACGCCGACGGTTTCCGCTAGGCGCTCGACACCGCACTAAGCGCTGTCAGCGCCACCAGCTAGCGGCTCGTAAGCTGGCTCTGGCCCCGCATAGAAAAACGGCCCGGGTTTCCCCGAGCCGTCTCCCGTCTTCCTGGGCCTTGCGGCCGTGGATTAGCCGCGTTCCGGCTCCGGTGGCGGAGGCGGTGGCGGCGGTGGCGGCGGGCACATGTCCGTCGCCAGGATCACGCTGCCATCTGGGCACGTCTGCGTCTCCGGCGGCGGAGGCGGCGGAGGTGGCGGAGGTGGCGGAGGTGGCGGAGGTGGCGGCGGTGCCGCACCGAAGTTGTAGATCAGGCTCGCCAGGATCGAGTGCGAACGAAGATGGTTGGTCGACACTTCGGCAACGTAGATGCCGTCGTCATAGCTGTCCTTGCTCTTGCCGAAGTCCGCGTAGCGATATTTCACGCCAAGGTCGAAGTTCGGCGACACTTCAAAACGCGCACCGGCGATCAGCTGCCAAGCGAAACCCCCGTCCTTGTAGCTGCCGATTGCGTCGGAGGAGACTTTGACGTCAGCATAACCGACGCCGCCACCCACGTAGAAGTTCACGTCGCCAGGTCCACCGAAGTCGAGCAGGGCGTTACCCATGATCGAAAACACCGAGGTATGACCGCCGTCGCTTCCCGACACGACCTGGCGGCCATTGCCGAAATCGAAGCCAATCGAGCCGCTGCCGTGCTTGGCGCGCTTGTACCCGAGTTCGACCTCGGTCCTCAGCATGCCCCAATCGTAACCGCCGATCAGATCGACGTCATAGCCCATCTTGCGATTGACGTCGGCGTCAACGAAAACGATTCCGTCACCGCCGAAGCCGGACCCGGATACACTAAGGTCATTGGGGAACCACAGGCCCCCTTCGACGCCGATATATCCACCCTTGTCGGACTCTGCGGCAGCCGGTGTAGCCATCGCGACCGCAGCAAGTGCTGTTCCTATCAATAATGCTCGCATTCGAAACCCCCCAATTTTGTTCGGGACTTATGTTCTGCCAACCTCATACGCCGATCGAACGCTGATTAAAATGATTGATTGGTGTAAACTTTTGCTTCGCGCGACCTCTGTTTCCGATTTGCAACTGTCCGCGAGATTCCCGTTCGAAAGAGGATCTAACGTGAATGAAAGTCTGCGTCTTGAGCGGTGGAACCCGAGCAACCTGCTTCGACTGCGGCCTGCCCTCCGCAGGAAATAGCGAGGCATCGGGCAATTTGTCGCCGTGGAGCCGCATTGCCGCGGGCGCGGGCCTCCACTATAGGCGCCCCTCCTCCCACCCCAGTTCGCGAGAATCATGTGTCCCGTCGTCGCCAGATTTATGAAGGCAAGGCTAAGATCCTTTACGAGGGTCCCGAACCCGGCACTCTGATCCAGTATTTCAAGGACGATGCCACCGCCTTCAACGCGCAAAAGCGCGGGACGATCGCCGGCAAGGGGGTAATCAACAACCGCATTTCTGAGCTGATTTTCGTCGCGCTCGGCAATATCGGTGTGCCCACCCATTTCATCCGGCGCCTCAACATGCGGGAACAGCTCGTTCGGCAGGTCGAAATCGTCCCGATCGAGGTGGTCGTTCGCAATGTCGCTGCCGGATCGATCTCGAAGCGCCTCGGAATCGAGGAAGGCACCCAGCTGCCGCGCACGATCATCGAATATTATTACAAGGATGACGCGCTCGGCGACCCGATGATTGCCGACGAGCATATCGCCTGCTTCGGTTGGGCCACCCAGGACGAAATGAACGACATCGCCGATATGGCGATCCGCGTGAACGACTTTCTGTGCGGCCTGTTCTCGGCGATCGGCATCCGACTGATCGACTTCAAGCTGGAATTCGGCCGGGTCTATGACGGCGACTTTTCGCGGCTGATCCTCGCCGATGAAATCAGCCCCGACGGTTGCCGCCTCTGGGATGCGAAAACCAACCAGAAGCTCGATAAGGATCGCTTCCGGCAGGATCTGGGCCAAGTTGAGGAAGCCTATCAGGAAGTCGCGCGCCGCCTCGGCCTGCTTCCCGAGGAAGGCGACGACACCGCGGTTCTTGATCTCGACAGTCACCGCAAGAAGCGCGGTAAGTAGCAAGCGCAGCCTGTCCGTCGGGTAGGCGAGCATGCTAGGCGCGTGCCAAATGCCTCTGCCTCGCGCCCGTGTTGTTACCCTCAATGCCGCTCTAGGCCCGCTCGACTATCGCATTCCCGATGGAATGGCAGTCGCGCCGGGCAGCGTCGTCGTCGCCCCGCTCGGGCCACGCCAACTTGTCGGGGTCGCCTGGGAAGCCGACCGCCTGCCGAGCCAGGAGGTTGGCGACAATCGCCTGAGGCCGCTGGCAGGCCTAGTCGATGTTCCGCCGATCCCTGCCGCGCTTCGTCGCTTATGCGAATGGACAGCGGACTATTACCTCTCGCCGCTCGCGGCCGTTCTCCGGATGGTGTTGCCCTCGTCGTCCGCGCTGGCCGGCCCGCGCACCATGATCGAATATCGTCCGACCGGATTAAAGCCCGACCGGATGACACCGCAGCGTGAACACGCGATCGAGCGAATCTCCGGCAGGCAAGGGACGGTGCGCGAACTTGCCGTGATCGCGGAGGTCAGCGACGCGGTACTGCGCGGGCTTGTCAATGCCGGCGCGCTTGAGCGCGTCGAAGTCGATGGCGATCAGCCCTTCCCTCTGCCCGATCCCAACTTCGCCCCGCCAAAACTCAGCGACAGCCAGCGCAGCGCGGCTTCCAGCCTGATTTCCGCCATCGGTGCAAACGGGAACAGCGCATTCGATCCAATCCTTCTCGACGGCGTCACCGGATCGGGCAAGACCGAAGTCTATTTCGAAGCGATTGCCGAGGCCCTTCGGAACGGGCGCCAGATCCTGGTCCTACTTCCGGAAATTGCGCTGACCGAACCATTCCTGACGCGATTCACTTCACGCTTCGGGTGCGAACCGGTGGCATGGCACAGCGATCTTCGCTCGTCCCAGCGCCGCCGCGCCTGGCGCGCGATTGCGTCGGGCGAAGCCAGGGTCGTCGTCGGGGCGCGGTCCAGCCTTTTCCTGCCTTATCCCAACCTCGGCCTGATCGTGGTCGACGAAGCCCATGAACCCAGTTTCAAGCAGGAGGAAGGCGTCCAATATCACGCCCGCGACGTCGCGGTGATGCGCGGTCATTTCGAGGAAATTCCGGTCATCCTGGCAAGCGCGACGCCGGCCATCGAGACCCGGCACATGGTGGACATAGGTCGGTACCGAGAAGTCCGCCTGACGGAACGCCACGGCGTCGCCGAAATGCCGGAAATCCGCGCAATCAACCTGACCCAGGATCCACCCGAGCGCGGCCGCTGGCTCGCGCCGTCCCTCGTCACGGAATTGACAGCCAACCTTGCTGCGAGCGAACAAAGCCTGCTTTTCCTGAATCGACGCGGCTTTGCACCGCTGACCTTGTGTCGAACCTGCGGACATCGCTTCCAATGTCCCAATTGCACGGCGTGGATGGTGGAACATCGCCTGACACAGCGCCTTGCCTGCCACCATTGCGGTCATGTCATGCCGCCGCCCAAGGCCTGTCCCGAGTGCGGTGATGAGGATTCGTTGGTCGCCTGCGGCCCTGGCGTCGAACGGATCGCCGACGAGGTCGCCGCGCTGTTTCCCGATGCGCGCATCGCCATCGTCACCAGCGATACGATCTGGTCGCCCGCGCGCGCCGCCGAATTCGTCCGCGCAATGGACGCGCAGGAAATAGACATCGTGGTCGGCACCCAATTGGTTACCAAGGGCTACCACTTTCCCAATCTGACCCTGGTTGGAGTCGTCGATGCCGATCTCGGTCTTCAAGGCGGCGATCTGCGCGCCGCCGAGCGAAGCTTCCAGCAGATCCAGCAGGTCGCAGGCCGGGCCGGCCGCGGCGACAAGCCCGGACGGGTCCTGGTCCAGACCCACGATCCCGACGCTGCCGTCATCGAGGCGTTGGTCAGCGGCGATGGCCCGGGATTCTATGCCGCCGAGACCGAGGCCCGCCGCTTTGCCGCGATGCCGCCCTTCGGCCGCCTAGCAGCGATCATCATCAGTGCCGAGGACCAGACCGAAGCGGACGGCACCGCGCGGCGGATCGGCGCGGCCGCGCCGCGCATCGAGGGGATGGCGGTGTTCGGCCCAGCACCGGCCCCACTATCGATGCTTCGCGGGCGACACCGCCAGCGCATCCTGGTTCATGCCGAACGAAAGCTGGATGTACAGGATGTCATTCGCAATTGGCTCGGCGCGCTCGAATGGGGCAGCAAGGTTCGCGTCGCTGTCGACGTCGATCCGTACAGCTTCCTCTAAGCGAAAGCGGCCGCGACCGCCTGGCGATCCAACCCGAAATCCTCGAGCTCATAACGATGGCCGTGATGGGCCGTCGACCGGTCGACGAAGCGCGCCATCCGCGCCTCGGTCGCGCGATCCAGATCCCAGCCCAGCATGTCGTAAATCGATCCTACCGCGCTTCTCCAGTCGCGCGAGACATCGTCATAATCGAGCGACACGTTCGGGACGTCCGGATTGCGCTCCAGTGACTCCTCCATGCGGTCGGCGCGAAGCTTCGTCTTGCGCAACCATTCGCGTCCAACTTCCTTACGGCTGACGCTGTCCGACTGGTTCCGGCTGTGCTGCCATACCAGGCTTGCACCCGATGCGACTAACTGCTCGTTGGGCCGTCTCAGCACGATCAGTCGGGCGTCTGGAAATTGCACGAGCGGTGCATCAAGCTCTTGTGCGAATTGAGGCGCCTTCAGCAACCACGGCTGCTGCGCCGTGAGATGACGGTGCGCTGATGCAATCCGCAGCAACAAGGCAAATTCGCGGTACACGTCGGCTGCATCGGCCTGCTCGACATGACGAGCGAACGCGGGAACGCGCCACTGCCCTTCGAACAGAGCACCCCAGATCGAAAAGGCATGCAACCCGAAATCTTCCTCCGCTGCGCCAGGCGCACTTGGGTGGATTGCCTTCAGCGAAGGATTCCCCAGTCGCATCCCCAAGCCCGTTGCTGCGGCGGCTAACGGCCGCGGATCGAAGAGACGGGCATACGGCACCGGATCGAGTTGCTCGAACATCCGGTTCACCGCGAACCTGCTGTCGCAGGCAAGGAGCCGATGGATTCGCGTCGTGCCAGATCGCATCTGCCCGACGATCACGACCGGCGCCCCGAGCTGCCGTGTCTCTATTTCCGGGTGATCGGCAACAAGGCGGTCAGCACGGATTCTGGCCCGGACCAGCTTGACGAGCTGGACGTAGGCAGCGGTCAATCCGAATGCGTTGAGGTCTGCTTCGTCGTGCAATGATCGGCAGAGAAGGTCGAGACGCTCCTGCCACGAACCATCCCTCGCTTCACCGCACTCACGCCACTGGGCCGAGGCGACGATTTGCTCGGGATGAAGGTTCGGCCTGGAAGCCCAGCCCTGTCGCCACGCCTGTTCAAGCAAGCGTGACACACGCGATAGCATTGGTGGAGAACGCGCATCCATCAGTGCAAAAGCTAGCCTAACCAAATCCCAATTGAAACCGGCACCCAGATTGTTAGGGTGGATCGGGGAGAATTTACGATGTTGCGTTACGTTCTAGTTTCGGTGGCGCTTGTTTCCGCGCCCGTTTCGGCCGCTTGGCACCGTGCTTCGAGCAGTCATTTCGTTATCTATGCGGACCAAGAACCCGAAGCGCTCCGCGCATTCGCGCAGAAACTCGAGCGCTTCGACAAAGCGGTCCGTACGGCGCGCGGGATGAAGGATCCAACGCTCAGCAACGGCAACCGGCTGACGGTTTATGTCGTCGCCGACACGACAGCCGTGACGAGACTTCACCATGGGTCGGATTCGGCCGTTGCAGGGTTCTATCGTCCGCGTGCCGTCAATGCGCATGCGGTCGTCCCGCGCAAGGTCAGCAAGCAGGCCCAGATCACCCCCGACGTGGTCTTTTTTCACGAATATGCTCATCATCTGATGTTCCAAGACTTCACGACCCCGATGCCGTCCTGGCTGGTCGAGGGCTTCGCTGAATTCTACGCCATGGCCGACGTCAACGCCGATGGCTCAGTCGGTCTGGGCGGCGCGCCGGTGCATCGTGGCCGAACCTTGCGCCAGAAGGTTAATCCTCTCCCATTTACGCAGATGCTGGGCGGGGCGAGCGCAAGCACCGGGATGGAGCGCAGTTCCCTTTATGCCCGCGGCTGGCTGCTCACCCATTATCTGACCTTCTCGAAACAACGGAATGGGCAGCTCGAAGCCTATCTCAATGCGATGGCGCGCGGGATCGCGCCGGCGAAGGCCGCTCGGCAGGCATTCGGCAATATCGACCAACTCGAGGTCGAAACCGAAAAATATCTTCAGGCCGATAAATTTCCCTATTTGACCCTGCCCGCTACCGCGCTTTCGATTAGCACGGTCGATGTCGTTCCGCTCGGCGCTGGGGGCGATGCCATCATGCCGCTACGGCTTCGCCTTGCCGCCGGGGCCGACGAGGACAAAGCCGAATTGGCCGAGAAAATCCGTGAGGTTGCCGGGCGCTACCGCGCCGACCCGCTAGCCGAGCTCACGCTCGCCGAGGCGGAACTTGCCGCTGGTCGAAATGCGGCGGCGCGCATTACTGGCGAAAGAGCCTTGTCGCTCGATTCCCAGTCCGTGCCAGCCATGCTCGTTGTCGGACAGGCGATCATGGCAGACGCACAGGCGAAGGTCGAAGGCGCGAACTTCGCGGAGGCACGCAGTTGGTTTAACCGCGCAAACCGCCTCGACCCCGAAAATCCGGCGCCGCTGCTGATGTTCTACAACAGCTTCGTCGCGGAAGGCGATCGGCCGACGCCCAATGCGATCGCGGCGATGCGTTACGCCGCCGCGCTCGCACCCCAGGATCTTGGCCTTCGCCTTCTCGCGGCAAAGAGCCTGATCGCCGAGGGCAAGATCGCCGAAGCGCGCGCCGCACTCATTCCGATTGCTTATTATCCGCATGGCGGACGTCTCGCCGAAGAGGCGCGGCGATTGATGGAGCGAGGACGGAAGTGACATCCGCGCGCCGGAAGAGCATCAATTTGCATTTCGTTTCAGTGCCTTGCCATTCGCAGCAACTTCATTATCGATAGCAAGAAGAATTTCCAGAGGGGGGTAAAAATGCGTTTCACTTATCTTTTTGGCGCGACTGCGCTTGCGCTGGCGTCGACTGCGCCAGCTTATGCCGAATGGTATCAGGCAACGTCCAAACACTTCGTGATCTATGGCGACATGCCGGAAGCCGAGATGAAGGATTACGCGGCCAAGCTCGAGAAATTCGATGCGGCTGCCCGTCTCATCCGCTCAATGAAGGACCCCACGGTCGGTGACGGCAATCGCGTTCAGGTTTTCGTGGTCGGCAGCATGCTTGACGTCAATCGCCTCTATGGCGCTGCGGATGCCGGCATTGGCGGATATTACGTCGGGACGGTGACCGGACCGTATATCGTCACCCCGCAGAAGATCCGTCGCCAGAATACGCGCACGGACAAGATCGATCCGGAAATCGTGTTCTTTCACGAATATACGCATCATCTCCAGTTGCAGAACACGCAGCGCCCGATGCCGGTATGGCTGACCGAGGGCTTCGCCGAATTCATGGGCAATCCCATCTTCGGCGACGATGGTTCGGTCGGCATCGGAGCGCCGGCGAAAGATCGCGCGGCCGCGCTCATCAAGGGGCGTTGGGCCCCGATGGCAGACTTGCTTGAAGGCAACACCTTCCGCCTGGGTTCGTCGGGTTTCTGGATCCAGAACTATGCGCAAGGCTGGCTGCTCAACCACTATCTCGCGTTCGAGCCCAGCCGAAAGGGCCAGATCGAGAAATATGTCGCCGGCATTGAGCGCGGCGATAATGCGCGCGACGCTGCCGCGAATGCTTTTGGCGACCTTGGTGCGCTGGAAAACGAATTGCGGCAATATCTGAAGCGCAAGAGCCTGCCCTTCGTCAAAATCGATTCTACCAAGCTGAATGTGCCGCCAGTGACGGTAGTCGCCATGTCGCCCGGTGCGAGCGAAATGATGCCGTACCGGATCCACAGCAAGACGGGTTACGGATCGGTCACGACAAATTACGTACTGGGCAAAGCGCGCGATATCGCCAAGCGCTACCCGACCGATCCGCTGGTGATGCGGACGCTCGCCGAAATCGAATTCGACAACAAGAATTACGACGAGACGATTGTTGCTGCGGAAGCCGTGCTCAAGGCCAACCCAAATTCGACCGAAGGCCTGATCTACAAGGGGCGCGGAATCCTGGCGAAGGCCAAGAAGTCCAATGATCCTGCCCTGTTTTCCCAGGCACGAACGCAATTCCTCGCCGCGAACAAGATCGATCCGGAAGATCCAGAGCCCTTGTTCCTCTACTACCGTACGTATCGAGCGGCGAATGTTGCCGCACCGAAATCGGCGATCGAGGCACTGCATTACGCAAGCGTCCTGTCTCCGCGCGATTATAACCCGGCCGTCCAACTGGTGATGGAGCATTTGCGCCAGAACAACCTGAAGGCGGCTGGTGAAGCTCTCAAGCCGCTGGCTTACCTCCCGCATGCGGGACAGTCGCGCAATAACGATGCGTTGAAGGTGCTGGAACTGATCGAAGCCGGCAATGGTAAGCAGGCACTCGCCATGGCGCAGGACAAGTTCCTACCCAAGAAGGACGAGAACCCCAACTAAAGGTCCAGGTTATCCTGTTCCTTCCAACTGGCACCCTCGGCCGCAAGCAATCGGCGTTTGCGGTCGAGGCCACCGGCATAGCCACCAAGGCTTCCATCGCTTCGGATGACTCGGTGGCACGGCACCAGCACCGCTACCGGATTTAATCCGTTCGCAGTGCCGACCGCCCGAACGGCACCGGGCTGGCCGACGGCGGCGGCAATATCGGCATAGCTCCGGGTCTCGCCGAACGGGATCTTGCGAAGCTCTCTCCAGACTTTTTCCTGGAACGCAGTTCCCTGCACGTCGAGCGGGAGTTCGTGGTCGACAGGTGAGCCGATGACAGCCATCGCCTGCGCGACGAGCGGCGCGATCGTGCCATCGTCGGGCGCGATGTCGGCGTTGGGGAAACGGCGTCGCAGTGCTTGTTCGTCACTGTCGAAGTTCAGCGCGCAGATGCCCTTTCCGGTCGCCGCTACCATCAATGGCCCAAGCGCGCTCTCCGCGATGACGTAGCGGATCACCTCGCCGCGCCCGCCATCGCGCCATGCCGACGGCGTCATGCCCAGGCGGTCCTTGGCATCGGCATAGAAGCGGCTGGGCGCATTATAGCCCGCGTCATAAATTGCGTCGGTCACCCTCTTTTCTCCGGTCAACTGGTCGGCCGCCCGGCGCGCACGCACCGACCGGGCAAAAGCGGCAGGCGAAACCCCGATGTCGCGGGTGAAAAGGCGCTGGAAATGATGCGGCGCATAGCCGACCGCTTCGGCAAGCGCGACAAGCGATGGTGGGTCGTCCGCTTCCTCAATGATTGCGACGGCTTTGGTCACCGCCGTCCGGTCGCGCCCGACCTCGTCAGGGCGACAGCGCAGGCAGGCACGAAAGCCCGCAGCGCGCGCCTTGGCCGGCGTCGCATAGAATACGACATTTTCGCGATTCGGGTGTCGCGCCGGACAACTGGGCTTGCAATAGATTCCGGTCGTCGTGACGGCACCGACGAAACGTCCGTCTTCGGCCCGATCGCGCCGTTCGAAGGCGGCCCAGGCCGCTTCGATGTCAAATGTTCGCATCAACATTGTCCTAACATAGAAGGTCGGCCTAGCCATCGCGTCCCATGTCTTACGATCAAACGATGACGTTGCACGAAGGCGAACTGGGCCGCGACGACGTGCGCGCACTGATCGCGCTGCATTTTGCGGACATGCGGGCCAATTCGCCGCCCGAAGCCTGTCATGTCTTGCCGATCGATGCCCTCGGCGGCCCCGATATCCGGATGCTGTCGTTGCGGGACGGCGCTGGCCTCTTGCTTGGCGTCGGCGCGCTCAAAATAAGCGACGAAGACCACGGCGAAATCAAATCGATGCGGACAGCTGCGTACGCACTCAGCCGGGGCATCGGTCGGCAAATGCTCGCACATTTGATCGCCTTGGCCCGCGATTCGGGACTGCGGCGGATCAGTCTGGAAACTGGCAACAGCAGCCTGTTCGATGCCGCCAACCGTCTCTATCTTTCGACTGGCTTCATCCGTTGCAGCCCTTTTGGCGGCTATGCCCAGACCCCCTTCACGCATTTCTACACGCTCGCGCTCTCATAACGCTCGATCCGAGCCGCAAAGCAGCCGTAGGCGGCGTTGTGCGCGTCGACATAAGCGACCTGATCGTCGTCCAGCAGTTTCAGGAACTCCGCTTCCGCCGCACCCGCTGCTGCAAGCCGTGCAGCCTTGAGCATTCCGTCTTCGCCAAATCCGCGCAGGCTGAGCGGCCTGCCCTCGAAAACCGGCGGGAGGCAATTGACGAATTCCGCCGGACTCGTCGCATTTTCGCGCACGTAGACGGCATAAGCAGTGCGATAGGGCGTTGCGACGTCGTGACTGACGTAATGGGTCAGGATGAGACTCTCCCCATCGCGCGCGTCCTCGAGAGACACACGGCAGGGAAATCCCCGGTTGGATTCCGCTCGCACACGGATGGTGCGGAACCCGGCCAGTTGTTCGTCGGTCATCGCCAGCAGTGGGGCGAACTGCTCAGGGTCGAGGCCCCGGATTCGATAGGTCATCAAGAGCTCCTTCGTCGGTTCGAGCCACGCCCTACTCACCACTTTCCCCTCGCGCTTCCCGCCGCTTGCGGTCAAAGTTCGGACAGCTTCTTGCATCGCCGCGCTCCCCTTGCTAGGGGCGCGCCAACCCGTGAGGGGCGCGCGATTTTTTCGCTGCGCCCCGTTCAATGCATGGGACCAAAATTTCTCTGTCTGGAGCTATAGGCGCGTGGAGAATTCCGGCGGCATTCAGGCCAGCTTAGCGGGGCGTTACGCCACCGCTTTGTTTGGTCTCGCCCGTGATGAAAATAAGGTCGACGCGGTGACGCGTAGCCTCGAGACGCTTGAATCGGCGATGGCCGAATCGGCCGACTTCCGCACGTTGGCGACCAGTCCGCTGGTTGGCCGCAACGATGCCGGAAAGGCGATTCGTGCGCTGACCCCGGCGCTCGGCATCGACCCAGTGTCGGCCAAATTCCTCGGCGTCCTCGCCGACAATGGCCGGCTCGGTGCACTGACCGACGTCATCCGCCTGTTCCGCAAGCTGTCGAGCGACGATCGCGGCGAAAGCACCGCCGAGGTGAGCAGCGCGCACAAGCTCGACGACAAGCAGCTCGCTGCGCTCAAGACGAAACTCTCCGCCCGCGAGGGAAGCGACGTCACGATCGACGCCAAAGTCGATCCCAAACTCCTCGGAGGCCTCGTTATCCGTCTGGGTAGCCAGATGATCGACGCTTCGATCCGAACCAAACTCAATACCCTCGCGAATGCGATGAAAGGCTGAACATGGACATCCGCGCCGCTGAAATCTCCCGCGTCATCCGCGACCAGATCGCGAACTTCGACGCCGATGCCCAGGTCTCCGAAGTCGGCAGCGTGCTGTCGGTCGGTGACGGCATCGCCCGAATCCATGGCCTCGACAACGTTCAGGCCGGCGAAATGGTCGAATTCGAAGACGGCACCAAGGGCATGGCCCTCAACCTGGAAGCCGACAATGTCGGCGTCGTCATCTTCGGTTCGGACAGCGCGATCAAGGAAGGCACCACCGCCAAGCGCACCGGCACCATCGTCGATGTCCCCGTCGGCAAGGGTCTGCTCGGCCGCGTCGTCGACGCTCTCGGCAACCCAATCGACGGCAAGGGCCCGATCGTCGCCGAGAAGCGCAGCCGCGTCGAAGTGAAGGCGCCGGGCATCATCCCGCGCAAGTCGGTGCACGAGCCGGTCCAGACCGGTCTCAAGGCGCTCGACGCACTCGTTCCCGTCGGCCGCGGCCAGCGCGAACTGATCATCGGCGATCGCCAGACCGGCAAAACCGCCGTCGCGCTCGACACCTTCATCAACCAGAAGGAAGCCAACAAGAGCGACGACGAAGGCCAGAAGCTTTATTGCATCTATGTCGCCGTCGGCCAGAAGCGCTCGACCGTCGCCCAGATCGTTCGTGCCCTCGAAGAAAACGGCGCCATGGAATATTCCATCGTCGTCGCCGCGACCGCGTCGGAGCCTGCCCCGCTGCAGTTCCTTGCGCCGTACACCGGCTGCGCGATGGGCGAATATTTCCGCGACAACGGCATGCACGCCGTTATCGTCTATGACGATCTTTCGAAGCAGGCCGTCGCGTACCGCCAGATGTCTCTGTTGCTGCGCCGCCCGCCGGGCCGCGAAGCCTATCCGGGCGACGTTTTCTATCTTCACTCACGGTTGCTCGAACGCGCCGCCAAGATGAACGAAGACAATGGCAACGGATCGCTGACCGCGCTCCCGATCATTGAGACGCAGGCTGGCGACGTCTCGGCCTACATCCCGACCAACGTGATCTCGATCACCGACGGCCAGATCTTCCTTGAAACCGACCTGTTCTACCAGGGCATTCGTCCGGCGATTAACGTCGGTCTCTCGGTCAGCCGCGTCGGTTCGGCCGCGCAGACCAAGGCGATGAAGAAGGTCGCCGGCTCGATCAAGCTGGAGCTTGCCCAGTATCGCGAAATGGCCGCCTTCGCCCAGTTCGGCAGCGATCTAGACGCCTCGACCCAGAAGTTGCTGGCGCGCGGTGCCCGCCTGACCGAGTTGCTCAAGCAGCCGCAATATCAGCCGATGCCGGTCGAAGAGCAGGTCGCCGTGATCTTTGCCGGCACAAACGGCTATCTCGACACTGTCGATGTCAAGGACGTCACTCGCTACGAGGCCGCCATGCTGACCTATCTGCGCAGCGATCACGCTGCAGTCCTGCAGAAGATCCGCGACACCAAGGCACTCGACGACGATACGGCCGCGAAGCTGAAGGACGCGCTCGCCGCGTTCGGCAAGCAGTTCGCGTAACCGGAACCTGAGGGAAAGTTAGGCGATGGCCAGCCTGAAGGCATTGAAGCTCCGCATCGGCTCGGTGAAGTCGACGCAGAAGATCACCAAGGCGCTCAACATGGTCGCCGCGGCGAAGCTGCGTCGTGCCCAGCTCAATGCCGAAGCGGGCCGTCCCTATGCGACCCGTCTCAGCAAGGTCGTCAGCTCGCTGGCGAGCCGGATCACCGTCGGTCCGCAATCGCCCAAGCTGATCGCCGGAACGGGCAAGGACGAAACTCACCTGATCGTGGTCGCCACCGGCGATCGCGGTCTGGCCGGTGCGTTCAACACCAACATCGTCCGCGCCGCCCGCAAGAAAGCCGAAGAGCTTCAGCGCGATGGCAAGAAGGTCATGTTCTACATCGTCGGTCGCAAGGGTCGCCCCGTCATCGCGCGCGTGTTTCCGAATGCGATTATCGGTCAGTATGACACCAGCACAACGAAGGAACCGGGCTACGGCCAAGCGCTGGACGTTGCGGCGGACCTAATGGACCGTTACAACAGCGGCCAGTTCGACGTCGCCCACCTCGCCTACAGCGAATTTCGTTCGGTGCTGGTGCAGGAACCGAAGGTTGAGCAGATCATTCCGGTCGTACCGTCCGTGATCGAAGTGCAGACCGGCAATGCCGCTTCCTCAGCGGTCGAATATGAGCCGGACGAAGAAGCGATCCTCGAAGAATTGCTGCCCAAGAATGTCGCGATCCAGCTTTATCGGGCGCTGCTCGAAAATGCTGCCGGATTCTACGGCTCGCAGATGACCGCAATGGACAATGCGACGCGCAACGCTGGCGACATGATCAACAAATTGTCGATCAAGTATAACCGCCAGCGCCAGGCTGCGATCACCACCGAACTCGTCGAAATCATCTCGGGCGCCGAAGCGCTCTAAAAGAACCAAGGCTAAGGAAACCGATCATGGCAACCGCCGCAACCAAGACCAGCACCAAGAAGGCCGCGCCGAAGAAGGCTGCGACCGCGACCGCCTCCACTGGCGGCAACATCGTCGGAAAGATCGCCCAGGTCATTGGCGCCGTCGTCGACGTCTCGTTCGATGGCGAACTGCCGCCGATCCTCGCCGCGCTGGAAACCGACAATAACGGCAACCGCCTCGTCCTCGAAGTTGCCCAGCATCTCGGCGAGAACGTCGTTCGCACGATCGCGATGGACGCCACCGAAGGCCTGACTCGCGGTCAGCGCGTCACCGCCACCGGTTCACAGATCGAAGTGCCGGTCGGCCCCAAGACGCTCGGCCGTATCATGAACGTCATTGGCGAGCCGATCGACGAACGCGGCCCGATCGGCAGCGACATGAAGTCGCCGATCCATGCCGAAGCTCCGGCCTTCGTCGACCAGTCGACCGAAGCCGCGATCCTCGTCACCGGCATCAAGGTCATCGACCTTCTCGCCCCCTACGCAAAAGGCGGCAAGATCGGCCTGTTCGGCGGCGCCGGCGTCGGAAAGACCGTACTCATTCAGGAATTGATCAACAACATCGCCAAGGGCCACGGCGGCGTTTCGGTGTTCGCCGGTGTCGGCGAGCGTACCCGCGAAGGCAACGATCTCTACCACGAGTTTCTCGATGCAGGCGTTATCGCCAAGGATGCCGACGGCAATCCGACGCCGGAAGGCTCGAAGGTCGCCCTCGTCTTCGGTCAGATGAACGAGCCGCCGGGCGCCCGTGCCCGCGTCGCGCTGTCGGGCTTGACCCAGGCAGAATATTTCCGCGACGTGGAAGGCCAGGACGTGCTGTTCTTCGTCGACAACATCTTCCGCTTCACCCAGGCAGGTTCGGAAGTGTCGGCATTGCTCGGCCGTATTCCTTCGGCCGTGGGCTACCAGCCGACCCTGTCGACCGACATGGGTCAGTTGCAGGAACGCATCACTTCGACCAACAAGGGTTCGATTACTTCGGTTCAGGCGATTTACGTTCCGGCCGACGATTTGACCGATCCGGCGCCGGCGACCTCGTTCGCCCACCTGGATGCCACCACCACACTGAGCCGCGCGATTTCGGAGCTGGGCATCTACCCGGCGGTCGATCCCCTCGACTCGGTTAGCCGCGTTCTCACCCCGGCCGTCGTCGGTCAGGAACATTACGAGGTCGCGCGCGCCGTCCAGGAAACGCTGCAGAGGTACAAGAGCCTTCAGGACATAATCGCCATTCTCGGCATGGATGAATTGTCGGAAGAAGATAAGCTGACCGTGGCCCGTGCCCGCAAGATCCAGCGCTTCCTATCGCAGCCGTTCCACGTCGCCGAAGTCTTCACCGGCATTCCGGGCAAGTTCGTCCAGGTCGAAGACACGGTTGCGTCGTTTAAGGCGGTCGTCGAAGGCGGTTACGACCATCTTCCCGAATCTGCTTTCTACATGGTTGGCGGGATCGACGAAGCCGTCGCCAAGGCCGAAAAGATGGCGCAGGACGCCTAAGCAGTCGTGGCGGGATCCCCTCTCCGCCTCGATGATTGCATTAACCGGGTTTGCCCTTGGTCGGGCGACCCGGTGCAGGCAGACAGCCTGTTCCTCTATCAGGGCAAGGTCGTCGGGTTCTGCAGCCCGGGCTGCCGGGACAAATTCGTGAAAGCGACCGCGGCATTCGACGTCGCAGCGCAAGGAAAGAAATAATATGGCCGACCTTCATTTCGAGCTGGTGACACCGGAAAAGCTGGTACGCAGAGATGACGTCTACATGGTCGTCGTTCCCGGTGCCGAAGGCGATATCGGCGCAATGGCAGGCCACGCACCGCTGATGACGACGCTGAAGGAATTGGCCGAGCTCCAGATTTTCAAAACGCAGGGCGCAGCGCCGGAGATTGTCCGGGTACGCGGCGGTTTCGCTGAAATCGGCGACAACGGTCTCACTGTCCTAGCCGAGGCGATCGACTGACGTTCGTCTGGCCCGATTTTTACGCGTTTGCGCTGCGGCAATCCTTCGATTGTCGCGGTTTTTTTATAGCAGATGGCGATGATGGTAAAAATCGCAAAAATCTAATCGCGGTTAGGCTTTTCTAAAAGTTTGGCTCTTATTCACCATCCCATATTTCCACGAAGCGGAAGCATCGGGACGGGTTATGAACGCATTCGGTAAGCGCAACGGTCAAGGTAGTCGCCCCCAGTTCGGGGTCGCACGTCCAATGAAGGGCGGGCAAGGCTCGGGAAGTGGTTCCGATGTCGAGGGTGGCGATCAGTTTCCGCCGATCGAAGAGGCGCTGGATGACGATTCCGGCGAGCCGTCGGCCCCTGCTGCCGTCCAGATGGGCGCGCTCGACCGCCTGAACCAGCGTCAGAACGGCAGCGGCGATGCTGCGTCGTCCAAGTCCGAGGGCTTTGAAGCTTCGGTCCACAAGATCAAGGAACAGGTTCTCCCCCGCTTGCTTGAACGGGTCGATCCCGAGGCTGCGGCGACGCTTGGCAAGGACGAGTTGGCCGAGGAATTCCGGCCGATCATCTCCGAAGTGCTGATGGAGTTGAAGATCAATCTCAACCGCCGCGAGCAATTCGCGCTGGAAAAGGTGCTGGTCGACGAACTGCTGGGCCTCGGTCCGCTCGAGGAGCTGCTTGCCGATCCGGCGATCAGCGACATCATGGTCAATGGTCCAGACCAGACCTTCATCGAACGCAAGGGCAAGCTGGAACTCGCGAAGATCCAGTTTCGCGATGAGGAACATCTGTTCCAGATCGCCCAGCGCATCGTCAACAAGGTCGGCCGCCGCGTCGACCAGACCACGCCGCTCGCCGACGCCCGTCTTCAGGACGGCAGCCGTGTCAACGTCATCATCCCGCCACTGTCACTGCGCGGCACTGCCATCTCGATTCGTAAGTTCTCCGAAAAGCCGATCACGCTCGACATGATGCGCGGTTTCGGATCGATGTCGGAAAAGATGGCGACGGTTCTCAAGATCGCCGGCGCCAGCCGCATGAACGTGGTCATTTCTGGCGGTACCGGTTCGGGTAAAACGACCATGCTCAACGCGCTATCGAAAATGATCGACCCGGGCGAACGCGTGATCACCATCGAAGACGCCGCCGAGCTTCGCCTTCAGCAGCCGCATTGGTTGCCGCTGGAAACTCGTCCGCCGAACCTTGAAGGCCAGGGCGCGATCACCATTCGCGATCTCGTCATCAACGCGCTTCGTATGCGCCCGGATCGCATCATCCTGGGCGAAATTCGTGGTCAGGAGTGTTTCGATCTTCTGGCCGCGATGAACACGGGCCACGACGGATCGATGGCAACGCTCCACTCCAACAGCCCACGCGAATGCCTGGCGCGTATGGAGAACATGGTCATGATGGGCGACATCAAGATTCCAAAGGAGGCCATTTCTCGCCAGATTGCGGACTCGGTCGACCTGATCGTTCAGGTCAAGCGTCTCCGCGACGGTTCGCGCCGGACGACTAACATCACCGAAGTCATCGGAATGGAGGGCGAGGTCATCGTCACGCAGGAATTGTTCAAGTTCGAATATCTCGACGAAAGTGCCGACGGGAAGATCATCGGCGAGTATCGCTCGATGGGCCTTCGTCCATACACCCTCGACAAGGCCAAGCAGTTCGGCTTCGACCAGCCGTATCTGGAGGCCTGCCTGTAACATCTATTCGACCGGCGGCTGTTGCACGTCGCCGTCGCCAAAGCCTAGGATGCCCTCAGGTTTTCAAGGTTCAGGGGACATTCCATGCGGATCAAGACAATTTTCGCCGCCACGCTGGCGACTGCTTCCATCGGGCTGGCCTCCTGTCAGACCGCGGGCGCAGCGCCGATGTCGAGTGCCGACTACATCGCCCTTCGCGCCGCGATCGACGGACCGGCACGCAAAGATCAAAATCGCGCACGCGACGCCTATCGCCACCCTTATGAAACTTTATCGTTCTTTGGTTTGAGGCCGACCGATACGGTGGTCGAAATCTGGCCGGGCGGCGGCTGGTATACTGAAATCTTGGCACCCTATCTGGCGCAAGGCGGCGGCACCTATTTTGCCGTTGCCGGCGATCGCGGCCTCAATGGCGTCCGCAGCTTGTCGAGCGCCAGTCCGATCGCCTTCGGCGCGATCCGTACGGCCAATTTCCCAGTCCTCACCGATGGGGGCACCCCCGTCCCGGCTGAAACCGCCGATGCGGTCCTGACCTTTCGCAATGTCCACAACTGGATGATGGGCGACAGGCCGTTCGCCGACGACGCATTCCGCCAGATGTATGCGATGCTCAAGCCCGGCGGCACGCTGGGTGTCGTCGAACATCGCCTGCCCGAAAGTCGTGCCGATGCCGATCAACTGAAATCCGGCTACGTCAAAGTATCTACCGTCCGTCGTCTCGCCGAACAGGCGGGCTTCCGCTTCGTCGGATCGAGCGAGATCAACGCCAACCCGCGCGACAAGGCCGATTACCCCGAAGGCGTATGGACTCTACCCCCGACGTACACGCTCAAAGACGCCGACCGGGCAAAATATGCCGCGATCGGCGAAAGCGACCGGATGACCCTGCGCTTCGTCAAGCCGCGCTGAGAAAGCGGCGCTTGCCGCCAGCCTCCTCTCGCGGGTAGGTCGTAAGGCGGGGTAGAGAATGACGATTCTGGCGAAAATATTGGCGAATGAAGGCGATGGTGTCGCAGTCGTCGTGGGCGACCGTGCGATCCGCTATGCCCAATTTTTGGCCGATATCCGCAGTGCCGCCGCGATGTTTGCAGATCAGGGCGTGGGTATCGGAACGAAAGTCGGGTTGCGTGCAGGCCCGCTCCTAACCGGGCAATCCTACGCAAGCTGGGTCGCCCATCTCGCCACACTTTGGATCGGCGCACGTCACATCTCGATGGTTGAAGCGGGCTCGGTTAGCGACTGTATCGCGGCGGGCGTGGTCGAAATTGCCATTGGGTCGCAATTGGGGCTCAAACGCGTTCCCGCGACCCATCGGCAGATTCGCTTCGACCTTGATCTCGACGGCCTTCGCGATTCCGAAGGCGCCGCTCCGAAGCTGGCTGACGACCAAGCAGTTCGCATCAACTTGACCTCCGGTACGACGGGACGTGCAAAGTTCGTTGCCTGGGACGCAGCGATGATGGAGCAGCGGGTTGCCCAAGTCGCCGAAGGGCTATCGCTGTCCCCGGAATCTCGGCTCTTTCCTCTGTTACAGATGCGCACGACCGCGGGGTTCCGCTATCCGATTGCAATCTGGCAGGTCGGCGGATCCGTCCAGCTACCAGAAGATGAACAAGCCTTGGCGCGGGATCATCGGGCGCTCGGAAAATCGAATATCCTGCTCTGTTCGCCGCCACAGCTGGAAGACCGATTGCGCGTTCACCAAGGGGATTGGGACGGCAAGGAAGGTCGCACGATCGTGACCCTGGGTGGTCGGCTGGGAACGGCCGTCCGTGACGAAGCGATGGCGAGAGCCTGTGGGCGGTTACTTATCAGCTACGGTGCAACGGAGACCGGGAGCATAGCCATCGGCGACGCAGGGGCGATCGACCGCCATCCCGGCGCAGTCGGCTTTGTACGCAAGGGTATTGAAGTCGAAATTGTCGGTGACGACGGCCGCATCGTGCCGCCAGGCACCAGCGGAATGATCCGGACAAGGTCGAACGTCATGGCGATGGGTTACGAACCGACCGAAATCGGAAGTTCGAACGACAACGCCCCATTTCAGCATGGGTGGTTTGTCCCTGGAGACCTTGGTTGCCTGTTTGAGGATGGCCTGCTGGCAATCGAGGGGCGAGCGAGCGATACGTTCAATCTTGGCGGCTGGAAAGTAAACGCACAAGAACTTGAACAACGGATGCACAGAATTCGCGGGGTTCAGGACATTTGTGCTTGCGTCATGCAATTGGATGAGGGCGATTTGCTGACCTTTGCATTGGTATGTCAGGACGAACAGGCAATCCCCTCGATCGCCAAACAGATCCAAAAACTCTTACTCAAAGGACGCCGGTTTCACGTTGTTCGTGTGCGGGCCCTTCCGCGGAATGCGATGGGCAAAATACCCCGCGCCATGATCGCCCAAAAATTGACCCAAGCCTACCAAGCGAAAAAAAAGAATATCGCCAATGCCTGACCAGACTGCGGCACCAATCGCCATGTCGACGAGCAAAGCGGAGGGTCACCGCGCACGCCTGACGCGAACGTTGGAGGTACCATGTCCAGACGTCGATAAGGCGCGCCCGATAGAGGTGGGAGTTTTCTTGGGTGAGGGCGTGGGTCCAGAAGTCGTTCCCGTTGCGATCGATTTGCTCGAATATTTGGCGGACCATGACGGGCGAACGCTGAAACTGCATCAGGGCGGGTTGATCGGACTTCCAGCAAAGCAGCAATTCGGCAGCAGCTTGTCCAGCGAAGTGATTGATTTTGCGGGTAAGATTTTCAGCGATGGCGGTGCGTTGTTCTGCGGTCCCGGCGGCGATCGTTTCGTTTATGAAATCCGTCGCGAATTTGACCTTTATTGCAAGTTCACCCCGCTCGAGCCCCTACCGGAACTGCGCGACGCCGGTGTGGTCCGACCGGAAACAGTCGCTTGTGCCGACATCATCGCGGTCCGTGAAAATATGGGCGGCATCTACCAGGGAATCTGGGACGATACGGCCAATGATGGCGAACGCGTCGCGAGCCACCGCTTCGAATATCGCGAAGCCGATGTCCGCCGCATTATGGGCGTCTCGATGCGCCTTGCCAAAAGCCGCCGCAACCAGGTTCATGTCGTGCTCAAGCCCGGCGGAATCCCGTCCATCTCGTCGCTGTGGCGCACTTGTGCCGAAGAAATGGCGGCCGATACCGGGGTCGCCCTCAGCGAGCTCGAGATCGACAATGCCGTATACCAGTTGATTGCCAATCCGGGGCAGTTCGACGTGCTCGTGTCGCCCAACATGTTCGGCGACGTGCTCGCGGATTGCGGGTCACTCCTGCTGGCATCGCGCGGCCTCTCATTCTCCGGCAATTTCAACGATCGAGGCAATGGCGTCTACCAGACCGGTCACGGCGCCGCCCGCGACATTGCGGGCAAGGACGTTGCCAACCCGATTGGCCAGATTCTCTCGCTCGGCATGATGCTGCGCGAAAGCTTTTGCTGGCCGGAAGCCGATGCGGCGCTCCGCTGCGCCGTACGAATGACTTTGGCGGGCGGGATTGCAACCGGCGACATTGCGGCGGCTGGATCCCGTATCGTCGGAACGCGCGCGTTCGGGGCCAAGGTGCGCGCAAATCTCGAGCAAGTCCTCGCAGAACGGTCGCTGTGAGTGATCGTACCGCCCTCCTCCTGGTTGACTGCCAGAACGACTTCCTCGATCGCGCCGGACTGACACCGCCGCGCGACGCCTTATTGCGGAGTATCGCGGCAGCACTCGACGACGCCCGTGCCCAGGGCATGCCGATTTTCCACGTGAGGACCAGCGCTGGTCCCGAAGGTGGAAACGCCATGCCGCATCGCCGCGGCAATGCCGAGGTGATCGACGGGACGCATGGGGCGGCGTCACCAGACTTGGTAGCAGCGCAAGAAGGCGAGCCGATTTTCGAAAAGCGCTTCTTCAGCGCTTTCAATGCGCCGGGGCTAGTCGAAGCCTTGGCCGACGCTGGCATCACCGATCTCCGCCTTGCGGGTGTACACACCCATGCCTGCATCCAGGCGACTGCGCTCGACGCTTATGCTCGCGGCCTCAAGGTTCAGATCGATCCAACGCTGATCGGGAGCGATCGTCCTGCCCTTGCCAAGCAAGCGTTGGAATGGATCGATGGACGCGCCGCCGAAGTGGTATCGTCGACAGGCAGCCCCGAATTCGTCCATCGGAAACCCACCGACCCCTCGGTCACTCTCTTCACAATTCGCGAATGTGACGCGACTTTCATCGACGAGGCTGTCGTTCGGCTGCGACAGAAACAACCGATCTTTCGGGCATTACCGCTTGAGGAGCGCAGGACACGCTTGCAGCAATTGCACGCACGCATTTCACGGGAACGCGTGCATTTCGTCGAGGCGCTGATCCGCGACGTCGGGAAGCCCCGCCGTGATGCCCAGGGCGAAGTCGATTATGGCCTCGCGCTGCTGGAGACAGTCGCTATGGCGCTGGACGATCGGGAGCCGCATCCGGACCGCCTCGTGCGTTACCGACCGATCGGAATCGCTGGGATCATAACCCCGTGGAACAACCCGTTCGCCATCCCGCTCGGCAAGCTCGCTCCCGCGCTCGGTTACGGCAATGGTGTGCTGTGGAAGCCCGCTCCGGCGGGAAGTGGGATGGCTGCGATGCTCCACGACAGCCTTAGATCGGTGGGACTAGGCGCATTAGTCGAACGGATCGACGGCGATGCGGAAACGGGTCGTCAGCTAACCTCGGCGGACGGGATCGACGCATTGTCATTTACCGGTTCAGTGCCGGTCGGCCGGTCAGTCATCTTGCAAGCAGGACGACGCGCAATCCCGGTTCAGGCTGAGCTGGGCGGCTCGAATGCCGCCATCGTCGACGCCAGCGCGGACATTTCCGCCGCCGCGGGAGACCTGGTTAGCGCCATCTTCAGTTTTGCCGGCCAACGGTGCACGGCAATCCGCCAAATCGTCGTAATCGACGAGATTTACGACGTTTTCGCCGCGCAGTTGAAGAATGCAGTCGGAAATTTGCGCGTGATCGACCCCGCTGATCCGGCATGCGACATGGGTCCGATGATCAACGCCGCAGCGCGCCAACGGGTCGCCGGGCAGGTCGAGGACGCGATTGCCAACGGCGCCATTCTGGTAACCGGCGGAACCGACGAAGTTCCGGGGTGCGACGGTCCCTGCTGGCTTCGGCCTACGATTCTTGCCAACCTTCCCGCGCACCATTCCCTGCTAACCGATGAAGCATTCGGCCCGGTCGCAACCCTCTTACGTGTCGCTACGTTCGAAGATGCGATTGCGGTGCACAACGCGACCGAATTCGGACTGGTCGGTGTGCTCTATTCTTCCGACGACAACCGGCAAAAAGAGTTTCTGGAGAAAGCCGAAGCGGGCATGCTTTCGGTGAATCGGGCTCGCCCCGCATTTTCTTCCGCTGGCCCGTTTTCAGGCTGGAAAGCGTCAGGCCATGGCGCGGCCGAGCACGGCCGTTGGAACCGCGACTTCTATACGCGTCCGCAAGTCGCTTACTAAGACACGGAAATCCGGGGAAAAATGGTGGGCGTGGCAAGGATTGAACTTGCGACCCCTGCGATGTCAACACAGTGCTCTACCACTGAGCTACACGCCCACTCTAGGGTCCGCCGCTGCTTCGCGGCGTGAACATCTGGCGGGCCTTTAGGAGAGGAAATCCGCGAGGGCAAGGCCCTTAAAGGCGTCCGTGCTGATCTTCGCTCTGAAACATGCGATCCACCTCGGCAACAAGGTCCTTGAGGTGGAAGGGCTTGGACAGCAGTTTCGCTTCCGGCGTCGTCTTGCCGGCCTGCAATGCGACCGCTGCGAATCCGGTAATGAACATCACGCGGATCGCAGAATCGATCGAGCTCGCCTTCTGCGCCAATTCGATCCCGTCCATTTCCGGCATGACGATGTCGGTGAGGAGCAAGTCGAACTTGCCCGCCTGGAGCAACGGTACCGCTTCGGTACCGCAACCCACCGCCTCGACGTAGTAACCGACGCGCTGCAGCGCACGCTGCAGATATTCGCGCATGGACGTATCGTCTTCGGCAAGGAGAATGCGGATCATGGGCATTGCTATGCATCGAACGCGCGACTTTTTCTAGCGGGTCCGTCGCCGGGGTTCTTGCTGTCCTTAAATGGCACGGCTAGCGAAGGGACGTGGACCGCAGCGCTCTCCCACCACCCGAAATCTTGCCGCACCGCTCGGCGCTTCCGGTCGCGCTATCAGTGCCGCACTCGGGGCGCATTTATGCTGACTGGCTGCTCGCACTGGCCACGGGTGATCAATCCGTGCTCGAGTCGCTTTCCGACCCTCTGGTCGATCGCCTGGCTTGGCGTGCGATTGCCGCGGGACATGGAGCAGTCGTCGCCCGTACGCCGCGTGCAGCGCTGGACTGCAACCGCTCGCCGGACGATATCGACCCTTCGGTGGTGACGGGGCCATTTCGCGCGCAGCCGACCTCTCGTGCCAAGGCCGGGCTCGGCGTCGTTCCCGACCGGACAGCACGCCATGGCAAACTGTGGAACCAAATGCTGTCGCGGATCGATCTGGAACGGCGGATCGAAGAGGCACATGGGCCTTACCATCGCGCGATCGAGGAAGCTATGGATCGAATTGCCATTCGCCACGGCCAAGCCTTGCTGCTTGATTGCCACTCCATGCCAAAACGGCGCGGCCAGGCGGAATTGGTGATCGGCGACCGCCACGGCCTAAGCGCGGCACCATGGATATCGTCAGAGGCCGCGCGGATCGCGCGCAGCCAGGGTTGGGTGGTGGCCGTCAACCAGCCTTATGCGGGCGGCTTCATCGTGGAACGCCACGGGCAGCCGGAAAACGGCAGACACGCATTGCAGCTCGAGATCTGTCGTTCATGCTATCTGGACGCCGACGGCTTGGCTACCGGCGCCGGTTTTGACCGGGCGGCACGACTGATCGAAACGATGGCGGCTGACCTTGGCGCCGCAATGCTTCCCGATCACGCGATTGCAGCGGAATAAAAAAAGGCCACCCCGTTTCCGGGATGGCCTGAGTTCAGGGAGGAACGCACCTGGAAGATGCGTTGCCGGCCAAACGTTCAAGGGGTGGAAGCCCGCAAGACCGGCGTGATCCTCAAATGGTGTGCCGCGAGCGCGCTTCAAGCGTGCTTTGTCACCATCCGGCGCAACAAAGTCACGCTTCGGCGTCAGCCTTTGCGTCGGCCGTAGGCGCCTGTGCGACACCAAGTGGCCCCTTGCCCTGCTGAACCTGGCGATAAAATACTTCGCGAATCAGCGACAGGCTCATGAGATGCGCGAAGATGAGCGAGAGCATGCCGCTCTGGTTCATCTTGCGGAGCTCGTCACCACGCATGTCGCGAAGCTTCTCTTCGTCGATCATCCGGAACCCGCGATAAAGGAAGGGCTGCTCTGCGCCATCCGGCTGAATCGACACTTCGCCTTCCATGAGGAGGCCCGATTCCTGCAATTCCTGCATAAAAGCCTGTGTGCGCTGGCCGGCTGCTTCAAATTGTTCGCAGAACTGGAGAATGTTTTTCGTAAGTTCACTCGGCTGGTCGCCGTCGAACAGTGCCTCGCCCTCATGGTCGTCGGCAACGCCGCCCGAACCCGGATCGAAGCAAAGTGAAAGCTCATCGCTGTCAGGACGCAGACGCGCGAGCATGAACGGATAGCGGCGAAGATACGCCGGCATATAGCTCTGCTTGTCGATCGGCAGGCCTTCGGCATCGAGGAAGGTATTGACGCCTTCATTGAGACCCATGAGCGCGAGCGGGATGGGATCCTCGCCGGCCGAGAAGATGATCGGGTAGTCACGCTGCGCGTGAATGAATTCCTCGATCGTCAGCGGCACGGCGTGAATGCGGCCGACCTGCGGGATGGTCAGGAAACGCTTCAACTTGCTGTTGCCGTGCTGCGTAGAGTTCAGGGCTTCAAGACCGCTGTAAAGCAGGGGCAGGGAAGCGTTATTCGGCGCTTGGCTCGCCATTCATATATCTCCATCTGAAGATCGGCTGCCGGTCGCTTCGACGCGGGCCGGCAAAGAAAAATCGACTATGCCGCCTCTAGGAAAGGCATGCCTCGCGCGCAAGTCTTTACGAGTGGCTGCAAAATTCGGAGGTGGAGCGATCTTCGCTACAGTTCATCCGTTGTTCAATGGTTCGCTGGCAAGTCTGCGCTCACCATGGCAGATACGACCACATGTTCTCCGGCCTGATCGGTCTTCTCGCGTTCCTGCTTGGCGGGGAAGACGCGCCAGCGAAGCAATCGACGCCACCGGTCAAAGTCATGATGGTCGAGCAGCGCATGATGCTTCGCGTCAGCGTCAGGCCGCGATCGACGATGATTGTCGACTGGGACGAGCGAAAGGGGCCCAAGTGCGTCCCTGCCCGCGCGATTGCGGGCGCAGCATTGGCGGGTCGGGACGGCATCGATTTCGTGCTTCGTAATCGCCAACGCGTACGTGCCCTGTTCGACAGCGATTGCGAAGGGCTCGATTTCTACGGCGATTTCTACATCCAGCCCGAAGATGAAATGGTTTGCGCGGGCCGCGACGTGATCCGTTCCCGGGTGGGAGGCTCGTGCGAAATTCGCAAGTTCCACACGCTCGTCCCCATCGTCGCCCGCGAGCGCTAAGGGGCAAATCCTTGACTTTTCGGGCGGTTCGACGCATCGCCCGCGCAGCCGCCGCACCCGTGCACGGCTCCCTTTTTTTCCGGAACCATGAATGAGCTTTGCCGACCTCGGCCTATCCGATCCTTTGCTTCGCGCCGTTGCTGACAGCGGTTACGATGTCCCGACCCCGATCCAGAAGGGTGCGATCCCGTCGGTATTGATGGGCAAGGACCTGATCGGCATCGCGCAGACCGGCACCGGCAAAACCGCGAGCTTCGTCCTTCCGATGATCGATGTGCTCGCCGAGGGACGCACCCGCGCGCGGATGCCGCGAAGCCTGATCTTGGAACCGACCCGCGAACTGGCTGCGCAGGTCGCCGAGAATTTCGAGAATTACGGCAAGCATCACAAGCTCTCGATGGCGCTGCTGATCGGCGGCGTTCAGATGGGCGACCAGGTCAAGGCGCTCGAAAAGGGCGTGGACGTGCTGATCGCGACGCCGGGCCGACTGATGGATCTGTTCTCGCGCGGCAAGATCATGCTCAACGACTGCAACCTTCTCGTCATCGACGAAGCCGATCGCATGCTCGACATGGGCTTCATCCCCGACATTGAAGATATTTGTTCGAAACTTCCCAAGTCGCGGCAGACATTGCTGTTTTCGGCGACCATGCCGCCGCCGATCAAGAAATTGGCCGACAAGTTCCTGACTGACCCCAAATTCATCGAGGTTGCACGCCCGGCAACGGCGAACATCAACATCGACCAGAAACTGGTGATGACGACCGGACCGAAGAAGCGAGATGCCGTCCGCCATATCCTGCGCGAAGACGGCTTCAAGAATGCGATCATCTTCTGCAACAAGAAGGTCACGGTCCGCGAGCTTTATACCAGCCTCAAGCGATCCGGCTTTGCCGTCGGGCAGATCCAAGGCGACATGGACCAGTCGAGCCGTATTGCCGAGTTCGATCGCTTCAAGAATGACGAGATCAGCATCTTGGTCGCCTCCGACGTCGCCGCTCGCGGCCTCGACGTGAAGGGCGTCAGTCACGTCATCAATTTCGACGTTCCCTGGCAGGCCGACGATTATATCCACCGAATCGGCCGCACCGGTCGCGCGGGCGCCAGTGGCAAGGCGTACACGCTTGCGACCAGTGCCGATGCCGAAGCAGTGGCGGCAATCGAAAAACTGACCGGAATGAAGATCGTCCGCGACTCGGGCGAGGCAAAGCCGGAAGCCTCGGTCGAGCCGAAGGCTGATACCGTCCCCGAGCGCCCGAAGAAGGCGCCAGCGAAATCGCGCCCAGCGAAAGCCAAGCGGGCGCCCGAACCGCAAGCCGCGTCTCGTGAAGAACGGACTGTATCGACCCCCAAGAAGGCAGCGGCTGAGGCGCAGCCCAAGCCGGCACCGCGCCGTGAGCCGGCAGTCGCCGAAGACGATGACTGGAACGGCCCCGTCCCCAGCTTCCTGTCGAAGAGTGCCCTTTAAGGCAGCTCGGCGATCGGTCTCAGGCGTTGCGCGCCCGGTAACGATCGAGGAATGCGGCGGAATGAGCGTCGAACCGTCGATCCGCAATGGCGTCGCGCAAGCCCTGCATCATCTGCTGGTAAAAGGTCAGGTTATGCTCAGTCATTAGCACCGCGCCAAGGATTTCACCTGATCGGACCAGGTGGTGAACGTAAGCCCGGCTATAGGTCGAACATGTCGGACAAGTGCAGTCGGCATCGATCGGCGCAAGGTCTTCCGCAAAGCGCGCGTTGCGCATGTTGATCGGGCCATCGGCGGTAAACGCCTGCCCGTTTCGCCCCGACCGAGTCGGCAGTACACAATCGAACATGTCGATCCCGCGGCGGACGGCCTCGACAATGTCGTCGGGCTTGCCGACTCCCATGAGATAACGCGGCTTGTCGCTCGGCAGCTGGCCCGGCGCGAAGTCCAGGCAGGCGAGCATCGCTTCCTGCCCCTCGCCCACTGCAAGCCCGCCGACCGCGTATCCGTCGAACCCGACGTCGATCAAAGCGTCGGCCGACGTCTTGCGCATCTTTTCGTCGAGCACACCTTGCTGGATGCCGAAAATCGCGGCCGCCTTTGCATGGTCGCCGCCCCGATCGAATTCGTCGCGCGAGCGCCTGGCCCAGCGGATCGAGCGTTCCATTGCGTCACGCTGTTTCTTTTCGCTAACGTCGGGGCGGACCAGTTCGTCGAATTGCATAACGACGTCGCTGCCCAGCAAGCGCTGAACTTCGATCGACCGCTCAGGCGTCAGCAGATGTTTCGACCCGTCGAGGTGGCTGCGGAACGCGACGCCTTCATCACTGACTTTCGTCAGGTCGGACAGGCTCATCACTTGGTATCCGCCGCTATCGGTCAGGATCGGGCGGTGCCAGTTCATCATCTTGTGCAGGCCGCCCAGCGCCGCCACGCGCTCCGCACCCGGGCGAAGCATCAGGTGATAGGTATTGCCAAGGATGATGTCGGCGCCGGTCTGGCGAACCGCTTCCGGTTTCATCGCCTTGACCGTCGCCGCCGTCCCGACAGGCATGAACGCGGGCGTGCGAATCTCGCCGCGCTGCATGGCGATCGATCCGGTACGTGCCGCCCCGTCGGTCACGGCAATGGAGAATGCAAAACGTGTCATGGTGGCGCGTTCCCTAGCGGCTCGGGAGGTCGCCCGCTAGGAGGCGGTGCATGATCGAACCCTGGATCTATGGCGCCCTGACGGCGACGGCTGTGTTGACCGGCTTCATCGATGCGATCGCCGGCGGCGGCGGACTGATCATGATGCCGGCTTTGCTCACCGCCGGCCTGCCCCCGGTGAACGCGCTTGCAACCAACAAATTGCAATCGGTCTTCGGCACCGGAATGGCGATGTCCAATTTCCATCGGTTCGGCCATATCGAATGGAAGGCAAACCGGCTGGCGATCCTGTTGATCTTCCTCAGCGCGATCGGCGGCGCGCTGTTGGTGCAGGCGGTTCCAGTCAGGATCCTGGGCCTGATCATTCCCGTCCTGCTGATCGCTGCCGCGCTTTATATCCTGTTGTCGCCGCGAATGGGCGACGATGATGCCCATCACCGGCTTTCCGCTAAGGGCTATGCGCCGGTGGCTGGCGGAATCGGATTTTACGACGGATTCTTCGGACCGGCGACTGGCACGTTCTTTACCACCAGCCTGGTCGCATTGCGCGGCCTCGGCCTGACCCGGTCGACCGCGCTGACCAAGGCGTTCAATTTCACCAGCAATATCGCAAGTGTCCTGATCTTCGCGCTTGGCGGTAAAATGTTCTGGCTGCTCGGCCTGTCGATGGCGATCGGATCGATGACCGGTGCGTGGCTGGGCAGTCATACGGCCATGCGGTTTGGAGCGAGCGTCATTCGCCCCCTCCTCGTCATCATCTCGCTGGCGATGACCGCGCGCCTGCTGTGGGGTTATTTTACCGGCTGAGGGAGCAGCAGTGAAGAATCGCCATAGCTGTAGAAGCGATAGTCTTCCGCAATCGCATGCGCGTAAGCGGCTTGCATCGTGTCGAGACCCATCAGCGCCGAGACCAGCATGAACAGGGTCGATTTCGGAAGATGAAAGTTGGTCATCAACCCGTCGGTCGCACGGAAGCGATAGCCCGGCGTGATGAAAATGGCGGTATCACCGTCGAACGGATGGATCGAGCCGTGTTCGTCGGCTGCACTTTCGATTAGGCGAAGCGACGTGGTTCCAACCGCAATCAGCCGTCCGCCACGCTCGCGCGCTTCATTTAGGCGCTGGGCGGTCGCTGCATCGATCCGTCCCCACTCGCTGTGCATCTTATGCTCTGACGTGTCCTCGACCTTGACCGGAAGAAAAGTTCCGGCCCCGACATGCAGAGTCAAAGTCTCCCTTTTGACCCCGCGCGCATTGAGGGCCGTGATCAGATGGTCGGTGAAATGGAGCGCGGCGGTGGGCGCTGCAACCGCTCCCTCTTCCTTCGCGAACATGGTCTGGTAATCTCTGCGATCGTCGTCGTCGGTCGGGCGCTTGCCCGCGATATACGGCGGCAATGGCATTGTCCCGGCGCGTTCGAGCAGCACTTCGACCGGCTCGTCGCCATGGAAAGCAAGAAGTATCGCGCCATTGTCATCTCGCCGAACTGCCGTCGCGCTGACCTCGGAGCCGAAATCCACCACCTCGCCATCGCGAAGGCGCTTGGCATTACGAACGAACGCCCACCATTCGCGCAGGGATTCGCGTTTGTGGAGCGTTGCGCCGATCCGCGCGTCGCCGCGCTTGCCTTCCAACTGGGCCGGGATAACCCTTGTATCGTTAAACACCAGCACGTCGCCGGGATTGAGCAGGTCAGGCAAATCGAGGACGTGGCGATCCGTGATCTGCCCACCGTCGACAAGGAGCATCCGCGCCGAATCGCGCGGCCGTGCGGGACGCAGCGCAATCCGGTCGTTGGGTAGGCTGAAATCGAAGTCGTCGACGCGCATTATTGCGTCGGTGCGGGCTCCGCCGGGGCGGGCTCGGCCAAAGTTGAGGCCGCGACCGGTGCGGACGCAGTCAACGGCCCGTCAATCCACGCGCGCACGATCTTGGTCGGGTTCATCGGCGGTTCGCCGACTTCGATCCGATCGACGACATCCATTCCGGAGATCACGCGACCGACGACAGTATAGCGCCGATCAAGCGCCATGCCTGCCGACAGCATGATGTAGAACTGGCTGTTCGCGCTGTCCTGCGCTTCCGAACGCGCCATCGCCATCACGCCGCGAAGATGAGGCAGTGTGCTGAACTCGGCCCTGAGGTCCGGAAGCTGGGACCCGCCCGCGCCGGTTCCGAGCGGGTCACCCCCTTGGGCCATGAAGCCGGGGATGACGCGGTGGAAGTTTAGGCCATTGTAGAAGCCCGAACTTGCAAGCTGCTGGATTCGATAGACGTTGTTTGGCGCGACGTCGGGGCGGAGCTGGACGACGATCGTGCCACCATTCGACAATTGCAGGTTTAGCCGGTTCGCCAGATTCGCGGTCACCTCGGCTGGCGGCGTCAACGACGGGCCCGCAGGAGGAGTTGGCGTAGGAGCCGCCGCTACCAGCGCAAGCGCATAAAAAGGCAATGCAAACAGAGATTTGATCATCGAATTTCTACTCCCGCCCCACATTTTCCTGGCTCTAACCCAGCTTTGGCAATGCCGAAAGCGAAGATTGCGGCCTAGCGTCCGAGTTTCGCAGCCACGTCAGCGACGACGCCGGGGGGCACGAACTTGTCGATCGGGCCGCCATAGCGGGCGATTTCCTTGACGAGGTTCGACGCGATCGGCTGCAACGATACGTCGGCCATCAGGAAGACGGTCTCGATATCGTCGTTCAATTTCTGGTTCATGCCCGCCATTTGATATTCATATTCGAAGTCGGCGACGGCGCGCAGCCCGCGAAGGATCGACTTGGCACCCTGGCTTTCGGCGAAGTCCATCAGCAGCGCGTTGAAGGTCACGACCTTCACATTGTCGATCCCGGCAACTTCCCGTTCCACCATCGCGACCCGTTCCTCGACCGAGAACATCGGCGATTTCGACGGATTGGTGGTGACCCCGACCACCAACGTATCGACCAGGTGCGTACCGCGACGAATGATGTCGAGATGGCCCAGCGTGATTGGATCGAACGTGCCGGGATAGACCGCAATTCTCTTGCTCATCGGTCACGCTCCGTAATGTAGCGGGCAATAGCACGAAGCAGATCGGCTTCCTCGCCATGATCGCCAAGATGTTCGATCGCCTGATCGATTAGCATGTCGGCTTGCTGCCGCGCGCGATCTTCGCCGAGCAAGGAAACAAACGTTGCCTTGCCCGCATCGGCATCCTTGCCGACCCTCTTGCCGGCGGCTTCCTCGTCGCCCGAATGGTCGATCAGGTCGTCCGCGATCTGGAAGGCCAGGCCGATGTTGCGTGCATATCCGCGATAGGGGGTGCGCGAATCGTCGGGAAGGCGCGCCATGATGCACGCCGCCTCGACGGCATATTCGATCAAGGCGCCGGTCTTGAGCTGTTGCAGCCGGGTGATCGCCGGAAGATCGAGCGTGTCGCCTTCGGCCGCAAGGTCGAGCATCTGGCCGCCGCCCATGCCGTCGAGGCCCGAAGCACGCGACAGTTCGAGAAGCAATTCACAGCGCACGAAAGGATCCTCATGGGTCGCGTCTTCGGCCATGATTTCGAACGCCAGATCATGAAAGCAGTCCCCGGCAAGCACCGCCGTCGCTTCGTCATAGGCCATATGGACGGTCGGCTTTCCGCGACGCAGATCGTCATCGTCCATGCAGGGCAGATCGTCATGGATCAGCGAATAGACGTGGATCGCCTCGATCGCCGATCCGGCGCGGATTGCACGGCCCTCGTCGATGCCGAACAAACGGGCTCCAGCGACGGTCAGCAATGGCCGGAGCCGTTTGCCGCCGCCGAGGGCCGCATGGCGCATCGCCTCAAACAATCGCGCACGGCCGTCGCCGGGAACGGTCAGGTAATGCGAGAAAAGGTCATCGACCGCACCAGCGATCCGGCGGCTTTCGTCGGCGACCGACGGTAGTGCGCGATCGAGCATTTCAGTCGGCATCGAACGGCACCGTGCCCTGAGGCTTGCCGTCAGGGCCGAGCGAAATCTGCTCGATCCGCTCCTGCGCCGACTGCAGCCGCGCTTCGCAATGCCGCTTTAGGCGGTCGCCGCGCTGGTAAAGCTCGATCGATTGGTCGAGCGGCGCGGTGCCCTGTTCGAGCGTGCGTACGATCTGCTCGAGTTCGGCCAAGGCGGCCTCGAAACTCATGTCTGCGATGTTATCGGCTTCCATGGCTTAATCCTGTCGCCAGCGGCGGGGAATGGCAAGCCGCCGATCAACGCTTGAACGGATCCTTGATGCCAGGAACGATCTCGTCATTCTCGATCACGTCGCCGCGCGCTTCTGCTTCAGCATCAGCTAGCGCCTTTTCGGCGTCGCGTGCATGCTGTTCGCGTTCGGCGCGCAGTTCGGTGATCAGCGCTTCGCGATCGCCGTCGAGACGGGTGTCGACGCGTTCTGCCATGCCGGCGGCCTTCTGCGCCTTGGCGACGGCGGCATCGAGTTCGCGCTGAGAGGTCAGGCCGAGGGTGACTGGATCCTTGGGCTGGATGTTGGCCATGTTCCAATGGCTGCGGTCGCGGATCGCGGCGATGGTCGTGCGCGTCGTGCCGATCAGCTTGCCGATCTGGCCATCGGTGACCTCGGGGTGATTGCGGATGATCCAGGCGATTCCGTCGGGCTTGTCCTGACGCTTGGAGACGGGCGTGTAACGCGGACCCTTGGTCCGAGTGACCGCATCGGGCTCCTTGATCATCTTGAGTTCGTAGTCGGGGTCAGCCTGACCGCGCTCGATTTCCTCATGATTGAGTTCACCCGAGCGGATCGGATCGCGGCCGGTTAGCTTGGTCGCCGCGGTATCGTCGGCGATGGCCTGCACCTCAAGGATGTGAAGGCCGCAGAAATCGGCAATCTGGGTGAAACCGAGCGACGTATTGTCGACCAGCCAGGCAGCGGTCGCGTGGGGCATGAGCGGCTGAGCCATCTCGAATCTCCAAAAACAAGAAGGGCCGCCCCTTCCCGGAGCGGCCAAATATTGAAAATCCGTTTAGTCGGCTTCACCCGCAAGGGCAAGGCTGAACGCTCGCATCATTCCATCGTCAACACGATCTTCCCAACATGGTCGCCTGATTCCATGCGCGCATGCGCCTTGGCGGCATCGGCCAGCGGGAAGGCCGAATCGATGGCCGGTTTCAACCGATTGCCTTCCACGTACGGCCAGACAGTCTGCGCCAGTTCGTCGGCGACCATCGTCTTGAACGCCAGATTGCGCGGCCGCAGCGTCGATCCGGTCAGGATCAGCCGGCGGCGCATGACGTCGGGAATGGAAATTTCGGCCGTTGCGCCGCGCTGGAACGCGATCGACACGTGGCGCCCGTCGTCGGCAAGACAGGACAGGTTGCGCGCGACATAGTCGCCGCCAACCATGTCGAGGACGACGGCGACCCCTTTTCCCTCGGTGGCTTCCTTCACGGCGCCGACGAAGTCCTGGGCCTTGTAGTTGATCGCAAGGGACGCGCCCAACGCGCTGGCCGCCGCGCACTTCTCGTCGCTCCCGCAGGTCACGATGACAGTCAGGCCGAACAGATTGCCGAGCGCGATCGCCATCGTGCCGATCCCGCTGGTTCCGCCGTGGACCAGCACCGTGTCGCCATCGGCGGCGAAACCGCGTTCAAACAAATTAACCCAGACAGTGAAGAGAGTTTCAGGAAGTGCGGCCGCGTCGCTCATGCGCAGGACTTCAGGAACCGGAAGGCAGGTGCCCGACGGCGCAATGCAATATTCCGCGTAACCACCACCAGCGACCAGCGCACAAACTCGGGTGCCGATGTGATGGGTTGCCCCCTCGCCCGCCGCGACCACCGTTCCTGCGATTTCCAGCCCCGGTATTTCGCTTGCACCGGGCGGCGGGGGATACAGGCCCATGCGCTGCAGCACGTCGGGCCGGTTGACCCCGGCGGCGGCAACTTTGACCAGCAATTCGCCAGCACCGGGCATTGGAACTGGACGTTCCTCGACCTTTAGAACTTCGGGGCCGCCGGGCGAAGTAATGGCGACGACGCGCATTGAACTGGGGATATCCACCACGCGCTTATTGACAGCCGCTTGGCGTCGGTCAACGCTGTCGTTCATGGACGAGGAAGACGATTTCAAACCCGGCCAGCCGATTGTCGAAATCGGCAAGGAAGACCTGGACCCCTTGTCGCTCAGCGAGCTCGACCAGCGCGTCGAACGGCTGAAGGCCGAAATTGCCCGGGTCGAAGCGCACAAGGCGAAGGCCAGCGCCCATCGAAATGCTGCCGATGAGCTGTTTCGCAGGGGATAGTTGCCCGAAACGGCGAAGCGGGCGGCTTCTGCGCCGTCTCCCCTTGATTGACCCCGCCTCCCGTCCGACATTGGACAGGTAAGGAGACCACATGGCCATTTTCGTTCGCGCCCTTGAACAGACCCTATCCAATGCACTCGGCGAGGCAGCGAAGCGTCGTCATGAATATGCGACCCTCGAGCATCTGCTGATCGCGCTGATCGACGACGAGCATGCCAGCCAAGTGATGACCGCGTGCGGCGTCAATCGCGACGAACTGAAGGCGACGGTCAAACATTACCTCGACAACGAGCTTGGTGCGCTAGTCGCCGACAGCACGACCGATCCAACCCCGACCAGCGGGTTCCAGCGCGTGGTCCAGCGCGCGATCCTGCACGTCCAGTCATCGGGCCGCGACGAGGTGACCGGCGGCAACGTCCTCGTCGCCTTGTTCTCGGAGCGCGAGAGCTATGCGGTGTATTTCCTGCAGCAGCAGGACATGAGCCGTCTCGACGCGGTGACCTACATCAGCCACGGCGTCGGCAAGGGTGAACCGGCCGCCGAGCCGCGCGATCCGTCGGGTCAGACCGAGGAAAAGGTCGAATCCAAAAGCGACAAGAAGGAAAGCGCACTCCAGCAATTCACGGTCAACCTCAACGAGAAGGCTAAGACCGGCAAGATCGACCCGCTGATCGGCCGAGGTGCGGAGGTCGATCGGACCGTCCAGATCCTCTGTCGCCGGTCGAAGAACAACCCGCTATACGTCGGCGATCCCGGCGTCGGGAAGACGGCGATTGCCGAAGGACTGGCGCGCAAGATCATTCACGGCGAAGTGCCGGATGTCCTCAAGGGCGCCGTCATCTACTCGCTCGACATGGGCGCGCTGCTGGCCGGCACGCGCTATCGCGGCGACTTTGAGGAGCGGCTCAAGTCGGTCGTCACCGAACTTGAGAAGATGCCGGAGGCGATCCTCTTCATCGACGAGATTCACACCGTGATTGGCGCCGGTGCGACCAGCGGTGGGGCGATGGATGCATCGAACCTGCTCAAGCCCGCGCTTTCGAGCGGTGCTATCCGGTGCATCGGTT
Source organism: uncultured Alphaproteobacteria bacterium (assembly GCA_963784395.1). GTDB lineage: Bacteria > Pseudomonadota > Alphaproteobacteria > Sphingomonadales > Sphingomonadaceae > Sphingomicrobium. The sequence goes on from CAWARI010000002.1 coordinate 437,467, forward strand.
CGACGACCTACAAGGAGTTCCGCAATCACTTCGAAAAGGACCGCGCCTTGCTGCGCCGGTTCCAGAAGATCGATGTCAACGAACCGACGGTCGAGGAGACGATCAAGATCATCGCCGGCCTGCGCTCGAGCTTCGAGGAGCATCACGGCGTTCGCTATACGCCCGATTCGATCAAGAGCGCCGTGGAGCTTTCGGACCGCTACATCCACGACCGCAAACTGCCCGACAAGGCAATCGACGTAATCGACGAGGTCGGGGCGATGCAAATGTTGCTGCCGCCGAGCCGCCGCAAGAAGACGATCACCTCGAAGGAAATCGAGGCCGTTGTCGCGACGATGGCGCGGATCCCGCCGAAGAGCGTCTCGTCCGACGACAAGCGCGTTCTCGAATCGCTCGAGGCCGATCTGAAACGCGTCGTTTTCGGCCAGGACATCGCGATCGAGAAACTGGCAAGCGCAATCAAGTTGAGCCGGGCCGGTCTGCGCGATCCCGACAAGCCGATCGGCAACTATTTGTTCAGCGGCCCAACCGGCGTCGGCAAGACCGAAGTCGCGCGGCAATTGGCAAACGTCATGGGCATTCCGCTGCAACGTTTCGACATGTCGGAATATATGGAGCGCCACTCGGTCAGCCGGTTGATCGGCGCACCGCCGGGCTATGTCGGCTACGATCAGGGCGGTTTGCTCACCGATGCGGTCGATCAGCAGCCGCACAGCGTCCTATTGCTCGACGAAATCGAAAAGGCGCACCCTGATCTGTTCAACATCCTATTGCAGGTGATGGATAACGGGAAGCTGACCGATCATCATGGGAAAACGGTCGATTTCCGCAATACGATCCTGATCATGACGACCAATGCCGGCGCCGCCGACATGGCGCGTGAAGGGATCGGCTTCGGTGCGCTAAGCCGCGAAGACGTGCAGGAAGACGCCATCAAGAAGATGTTCACGCCGGAATTCCGCAACCGCCTCGATGCGGTCGTGCCGTTCGGATATCTACCCCCGGCCGTGGTTGCCCGCGTTGTCGACAAGTTCATCCTGCAGATGGAGATGCAGCTTGCCGACCGCAATGTGCACATCCAGCTCGACGACAACGCGCGCGAATGGCTGACCACCAAGGGCTACGACAAGCTGAATGGTGCGCGCCCGATGGGCCGACTGATCCAGGAAAAAATCAAGCAGCCGCTTGCTGAGGAATTGCTGTTCGGCAAGCTGGTCAATGGTGGTGAGGTCAAAGTCCACATGAAGGAAGGCCAGCCGACCTTCGAAATAGTGTCGGCTCCGCCCAAGGCCACCAAAGGCAAGTTGGTGGCGAAGAAGCCCTCGGCAAAGGCGCGCGCCGCCAAGACGGAAAAGCCGAAGGGCTAAAGCCCGCCACTTGCGTGGCTCGCCATATCTGCTTTGTTACGCTCCTTGGACTACAAGGGGGCAGACAATGAAGGCATGGCGAGTCGCGCTGGCGGCACTTTCGGTCGGAACATCGAGCATTGCGCTCGCAGCGCCTGGGGAAAAACCCAACCCTGCGTTCACCGGCATTGACCTGTTTAACCTTTCCGCCGCAAGCGATGCGCAGATCAGTCCGGATGGTCGACAGATCGCGTACGTCCGCCGATCCAACGATGTCATGACCGACACAGCGCGCTCCGCGATATGGGTCGTGGATGTGGCGTCCGGCGAGCAGCGCCCGCTGGTTGCCGGCAACGGAAATCACTTCAGTCCACGCTGGTCGCCCGACGGTCGGCGACTAGCTTATGCGTCGACTGCCGAGGGCGGCGCGGCGCAATTGTTCGTGCGGTGGATCGATACCGGTCAGAGCGTCCGGATCACCGGTCTTCCCGACAGCCCTTCGGGGATCGCATGGTCGCCCGACGGACGGCGCCTCGCTTACGCGATGAACGTGCCCGAAGACGGCCCGAAATTGGGCAGCGCACCGCCCAAGCCGGAAGGGGCGGAATGGGCCAAGCCCCTCGAGGTCATCGACAAGGTCACCTACCGAGCCGACGGTACGGGGTACATCAAACCGGGGTTCGACCATATCTTCATGGTCGACGCTACCGGCGGCGCGCCGCGCCAACTGACCTTCGGCGCGTTCCACGACGGCGCGCCGGAATGGGGAAAGGACGGCCACACCATCTATTTCTCGGCGGTTCGCAAGGCTGATTGGGAGACCAAGCCGGTCGATAGCGAAGTGTATCGTCTCGATATCGGCAGCGGCGTGATCAGCGCGCTGACCAGCCGCGACGGCCCCGATGCCAACCCACACGTGTCGCCCGACGGATCGCGCATCGCTTACATTGGATATGATGATCACAAGAAGGGCTACGAACAATCGGGTCTCTATGTAATGGGAGCCAATGGTTCGGGCGTGCAGCGCATTGCCGGTGGACTCGATCGCGACATCCAAGAGATCAAGTGGGCCGCCGATGGCCGGTCGATCTTCGCCGCATACGAACAGGACGGGTCGGTCGCGGTCTCGCGCGTCTCGCTTGGGGGCAGCGTAACACCAGTCACGACGCAGGTTGGTGGCGGCGGGCTTGATCGCCCCTACGCCGGCGGAAGCTTCAGTATTTCTCGTGGCGGCATAGTTGCCTTCACGACCGACAGTGTCAGCCGACCCGCGGATGTTGCGGTGGCAAGCGGCGGCAAGACCCGGCAACTGACCCGGCTCAACGAGCTTGCGCTGTCCGGCAAGTCGCTCGGCACCGTTACGACGCTTGATGTGCGGGCACCCGACGGCGGCAAGGTTCCGACATGGGTGGTTCTTCCCGCCGGATACGATCGAAGCAAGCCGATACCGGCCATCCTGGAAATCCACGGCGGACCCTATGCGGCTTACGGGCCCCACTTTTCCACCGATTATCAGCTCTATGCAGCGTCCGGCTATGCTGTCATCTACACCAACCCGCGTGGTTCGACTGGATATGGCCAGACCTTCGCCGACGGGATCGAAAAGACCTATCCGGCCAGCAATTACGACGACCTGATGGCGGCGGTCGACGCGGCAGTCGCGGCGGGCATTGCCGATCCGAACAACCTATTCGTTACCGGCGGATCGGGCGGCGGCATCCTCACGGCGTGGATCATCGGCAAGACCACGCGTTTTGCTGCGGCGGCGAGTCAGAAGCCGGTGATCAACTGGACCAGCATGGCGCTGACCAGCGATGGCGTCCCGTTTTTCGGACCTTATTGGATGGGCGCGTTGCCGTGGGAGAATTACCAGAGTTATTGGGCACGCTCACCGCTCAGCTTGATGGCGAACGTGAAGACCCCGACGCTCGTCGTCGTTGGAAGCGAAGACTATCGCACCCCCGTCAGCGAATCCGAGCAGCTTTATTCTGCGCTTAAGTTGGTCGGGGTTCCGACCGCGTTGGTCAAAGTCCCCGACGCCAGTCATGGCGGCATTGCAGCACGGCCGAGCCAGTCGGCGGCCAAGGCAAGCGCGATCATCGCCTGGTTCGACCGTTATCGGAAACGCTAGGGTCTAGCCAACTGAGGGTGGTGCGCTAAGCTGGGGCCAATCGTTCCAGGAGACCCCCATGCGCCCTCTTCGCCTTACCCTGCCTTTCGTCCTCGTGGCGGGACTGACTGCCTGTGCCACCGCAACGCCCGATCCCTTGTTGGTTCCGCCATCGGAAGCACCGGTTATCGCTCCTTCGTCAGCATTCCAGTTCGAACCGCAGCGTTTCAGCGAGCATGCGCGCATCCTAGGTTCGGACGCGTTTATGGGCCGCGCGCCGGCAAGCGAAGGTGAGGTCAAGACCATCGCTTATGTCAGCGACCAGCTTGCCAAGTCCGGCCTTCAGCCCGGCGGCGACCTGGCCAATGGGCGCCGCAGCTGGACCCAGGCGGTTCCGCTGCTGAAGAGCGAATTTACCGCTGCGCCGCACGTGTCGATGACGGTCGCTGGCAAGGCGATGCCGCTAACGCAGGGTGAAGAGATTGCCGTTCGGGCGCCAACAAACGGCGACAAGGCGATGAAGATTGACGCCGCCGATCTCGTTTTCGTCGGTTACGGCGTCAAGGCACCCGAGCGCGGCTGGGACGATTTCAAGGGCCAGGACCTGAAGGGCAAGATCCTGGTCATGCTGGTCAACGACCCCGATTTCGAAGGCGGCGAAGGTGACTTCGGCGGAAAGGCGATGACCTATTACGGCCGCTGGACCTACAAATATGAGGAAGGTGCGCGCCAAGGAGCGAAGGGCGTCCTGGTTGTGCATGAGACCGAACCGGCGAGCTACGGATGGGCGACGGTCAAGAATTCCAATACCAACGCGATGTTCGATATCGTCCGGAGCAATCCGGGCGCGGTTCATCCGCCGCTAGAGGGATGGATCCAGCAGGACTTCGCCGCCAAATTGTTCGCGGCGAGTGGCACCAGTTTTGACGCAATGAAGGACGCTGCCAAGCGCAAGGATTTCAAGCCGGTCGCGCTGAAAGCGAAGCTGAACGTTCACGGCGATGCGAAGACCGAGGTAATTACCTCGCACAACATCGTCGGATTGTTGCCGGGCCGGTCGCGGCCCAACGAGACGGTCATCTACACCGCGCATTGGGATCATCTTGGCGTCGGCAATCCCGATGCCAAGGGCGACACGATCTACAATGGCGCCATCGACAACGGCACAGGGCTTGCGCAGGTCCTAGAGCAAGCCCGAAGCTTTGCCGCCGGTCCGCGTCCCGACCGCTCGGTAGTTTTCCTGTTCGTCACTGCCGAAGAAAAGGGCCTGCTGGGAAGCGAATATTATGCTGCCAACCCGCTTTATCCGGCCGCACTGACCGCAGGTGTGATCAACACCGACGTGATGGGCGTCCTGGGACCGGCGCGCGATTATTCGATCCGGGGCAATCAGAAGTTCGGCCTGCTCGACCTGCTCATCGACGAGGCCAGCAAGCGGGGCCGCCGTTACACGCAGGATCCCCGTCCAGAGGCAGGCGGTTTCTTCCGTTCGGATCACTTCACGCTCGCCAAGGCGGGCATTCCGGCACTGAGCTTCTCGCCGGGGATGGATTTGGTCAACGGCGGCGTGCCGCGGGCCGAAGCGTGGGCGAAGAACTACACCACCAACATGTATCACCAGCCGGCCGACGAATGGTCCGCCGATTGGGACTGGACAGGGGTCGCGGCAGACGCCGAGTTGCTCCACGCGGTCGGATTGCGGCTGGCGAACAGCCGCGATTGGCCGAATTGGAGCGCCGATAGCGAATTCCGCGCCGCGCGGGACAAGACAGCAGCCCAGCGCAAGTAAGGAAACGGGGATGCCGATCCAATTCTACACCAACCCGATGAGCCGCGGGCAGATCGTCCGCTGGATGCTTGAGGAGGTCGGGGAGCCGTATGATCAGCATTTCGTCGATTATGCGGTGATGGGTGACCGGGAATATGCATCGATCAATCCGATGGGGAAGGTTCCGGCGATTGTCGACGATGGGAAAACGGTCACGGAATGCGCGGCAATCATCGCTTACCTTGCCGAAGCATTTCCCGGCGCGGACCTGGCCCCACGCGAGGGGGAGAAAGCGGATTATTATCGCTGGATGTTCTTCACCGCTGGACCCGTCGAACAGGCCATTACGGCGCGGTCTTACAAGTTCGAGCCGACCGAGGAGCAGGGTAAATCGGTTGGATTTGGCAGCTACGAGCGGACGGTGAACACGTTGTCGGGTCACCTCGCGGACAGTGACTATGTCTGCGGCGATCGCTTCACCGCAGCCGATGTCTATGTCGGCAGCCAGGTGATGTGGGGCATCATGTTCGGCACCCTGCCCGCCATGCCATCCTTCGAAGCCTATCGCGACCGGCTGTCGGGCCGCGAAGCCTATATACGGGCCAAGCAAATCGACACCCAGATGATTGCGGAGATGCAAGCCGCGCAGGGAGCCTGACGATGAACGACGAGATCCGGCAGCAAGCCATCGGACTTTACGACCGCTTCACTCATGAAGGCATGGATCGCCGCGATTTCATGGCGCGGATGACGGCGATCGCGGGCAGCGCCGCGGCTGCGGAATTACTGGTCGCGACGATTGCTGCGACTCCCGCGGCGGCGGCAGTCGTTCCGGCAGACGACAAGCGCCTGGTGACGAGCCGCGGACCGCTCGGCTTCGGCAGCAAGATGTCCGGCTATGTTGCTGCGGCGCGTGGCAACGCGAAGCGCGGAGTGGTGCTGGTCATCCACGAAAACCGCGGCCTAAATGCGCATATCGAGGATGTAGCGCGCCGCCTTGCATTGGCCGGCTTCATCGCCGTGGCGCCTGACGAATTGTCGTCGCAAGGCGGCACGCCCTCCGTCGAGGACAAGGCCCGCGACATGATCGGCAACGTCGACCTTGCGCAGGCGGTAAATGATACGGTCGCGCTAGGAGCGGCGTTAAAAAAGCGCCTGAAGCACAGCAACGGCAAGTTGGGGATCGTCGGATTTTGCTGGGGCGGCGCTTTCGTCAACCGCTTCGCAGTTGCAGCGGGCAAGACACTGGACGCGGGCGTCAGCTATTACGGTCCCGCTCCTGACCCGGCCGAAGCGGTCAAGGTCTCCGCACCGCTGACTATCCACCTCGCTGGCCTTGACGATCGCGTTGCCAAGACCGCGTTTGCGTGGATCGACGCGTTGCGAAAGGCCGACAAGACGGTGGCCTATTTCGGCTACGATGGCGTCAATCACGCGTTCAACAACGACACCTCGGCCGAGCGCTATAACAAGGCCGCCGCCGACCTGGCGTGGGGGCGGACGGTACGCTTCTTCCGGAAATATCTGGGATGATCGCTTGAGGCGGACGATCGGGAAAAGACTCAGGTAGCAGTCAGCACCGTCGATCGCGAGCCAAAGCCTAGTCCTTTTTCGCTCCGCGCATCCCGCGGTCGCTGAGAAAACGCTGACCGCGAGCCTCGCTCGACTTTTCGAGCAGGCGATCGGATGTTTCGGCCGCTGCCTCAGGCGTCAATTTCACATCGACTCCGTCAGGACCGTCGACGGAGACAACGCCATCTTCGGCTTTCACGGTGCTTGGCTCGTTGTAGGTTCGATCATCAGTCATCGACCTTCAACGCTGAACAAACGTTTCGGGTCCATCAGAGCGTCGAAGCGTCCGCGACGACATCCTTGCGATTTCGTCCACGCCAACCCCTCGGTAAAAGACGGCCTATTCGTCCTTGGGGTATTGGGCCTGGGTCTTTGGACCTTTGACAGCGTCGTCGTCGGGATCGTCATGACCCTTCACACGCTCGACCGTCGGCTCCCCACCCATGGCGGCGTGAAGTTCCGCCCGCGTCCCGACCCGGGTCGCCACATTGCCACCAGATCTGCTGCCCTGACTCGGTGTCGGAAGGTCACCGGCCTTGTCGATCAACTCGTTATCAGAGTGAATGGGTGGGCGTTTGGTCATGGATATCCTCCTGGGCTCGAACCTATAGCACGTGGGCAGCGATCCAACCTAAAACATTCCAATTGAAGGCAAGTTTCCCGATCTGAAAAAGTCGGCAAGCATCGGAATCTTCCGAACGAAAAGGGCCGGCGGATTGCTCCGCCGACCCTCTCGATCACCAAAAGCGAGCGCGCGCGAGGCGGGCCGCCGATCCGCGTGTTCCTAGTTACGGTTGCCCATGAAGCTGAGCAAGAACTGGAACATATTGATGAAATCCAGGTAGAGACTGAGTGCGCCCATGATAGCGGTCTTGCCCATCATGTCGCTGCCCGCGACCTGGAAATAGATGCTCTTGATCTTCTGCGTGTCGTAAGCCGTGAGACCTGCGAAGATCAGCACGCCGATCGCGCTGATCGCCATCGCCATCGCGCCCGACTTGAAGATGAACGCATTGAGCAGGATTGCGACCAGCAAGCCGATTACGCCCATCACCAGGAACGTGCCCAGCCCACTAAGGTCGCGCTTCGTGGTGTAGCCGTAAACTGACAGTCCAAGGAATGCCGCGGTGACCGCAAAGAAGGTCTGCGCAATCGATGTCCCGGTATAGACCAGGAAGATCGTCGACATCGACAGACCCATCAGGGTCGCGAAACCCCAGAACAGCATTTGCAGCGTCCCGGTTGACATGCGGTTGATGCCAAAGCTCATCGCAAAAACGATGGCCAGCGGCGACAGCATGATCAGCCAGACGAGTAGGCCACCCGATGCGAAAATCTGCGCCGCCATTCCGCTGCTTGCGAAAAGCATCGCAACGATTCCGGTCAACGCGACGCCGGACGCCATGTAATTGTACACCTTAAGCATGTAGGACCGCAGCCCCGCATCGCGGGCGGCGCGCGGCACGCCTACCGAAATCGCCGGGTCGAAACCGGACGAGGTGGTACGGGGGTCAAACTGGTTCTGCATTTCTACTCCTCATCCCGAAGGAAAGCCTTCAGGACCAATATATCGGGAATGTTGCCCTCTTGTTCAAGGAAAACCGGTCGCCGGCCTGTCCCATTTCGATTAATGACAAGCCATGATCCGGCTGTTCGTCGCTTTGCCCTGCCCGCCCGACCTGGAAAATGCGGTGATCGAGGCGCAGCACGGGATCGAGGGGATGCGCTGGGTTCCGCCCGAAAACCTGCACTGCACCCTGCGCTTCATCGGAGAGGTGGAACGGCCGGTGGCAGAGGATATTGCAACGGCGCTGGAGGGAATGTCGGGCGCGGCGCCGACGGTGCGGCTGGCCGGGGTTGGTGTGTTCGACCATGGCCAAAGCGGTGCCGTTTGGGCACGGGTCGCGCCAAAGGAGCCGCTGGAGGCGCTCCACCGCAAGATCGACCGCGCGATCGTGCGGTGCGAATTGAAGGCGGAATCGCGCGCGTTCATTCCGCACATCACGCTGGGCCGCTGGAGCCGCGGTGCGGTCGAAAATACGCGCTGGGCGGATCGCTGGGCCGGACTGGAAAGCGCGCCGGTGCGGATCCCGGAATTTCATCTTTACGAAAGCGTCCTGGGAAGCAACGGCCCGACCTATCACCCCCGTCTGTCGGTGCGCCTGCGGACGTAACGGCATAAGCGGTTGTTTCGAAGGCGGCCGACCCCATCTAGGGCGCACGCGATGATCATCCGGCAGCTCTTGCGCGCCGTGAACAAATCTGGAACAAACATCCGGCTATGCTGACTCACATTTCGGTGCGCGGGGCGCGCGAACATAATCTCAAAGGGGTCGATATCGAGATCCCGCGTGAGAGCCTGACGGTCATCACCGGCCTTTCGGGTTCGGGCAAATCGAGCCTGGCGTTCGACACCATCTACGCCGAGGGGCAGCGTCGCTACGTCGAATCGCTGTCGGCCTATGCCCGGCAGTTCCTGGAAATGATGCAGAAGCCGGACGTCGAACATATCGACGGTTTGTCTCCCGCCATCTCGATCGAGCAGAAAACGACCAGCCGCAACCCGCGTTCTACGGTCGCGACAGTCACCGAGATTTACGATTACATGCGCCTGTTGTGGGCGCGTGTCGGCGTCCCTTATTCGCCCGCTACCGGCCTCCCGATCGAGGCGCAACAGGTCAGCCAGATGGTCGATCGCGTGATGGCGCTGCCCGAAGGATCGCGGCACTATTTGCTGGCGCCGGTGGTGCGCGGGCGCAAGGGCGAATATCGCAAGGAACTCGCCGAATGGCAGAAAGCGGGCTTCACCCGGGTTCGCATTGATGGCGAATTTCACGAGATCGAGGACGCACCGGCTCTCGACAAGAAATACAAGCACGACATCGAGATCGTGGTCGACCGGATCGTGGTTCGCGACGGGATCGAAAGCCGCCTCGCCGACAGTTTCGAAACTGCGCTGAAGCTTGCGGAGGGGCTCGCCTATCTCGACCCCGCCGATCCGCCGAGCGCGGAAGATGCCGGAGCCCAATCCGGCATGAAGCTGGATTTCGGAGTCCCCGGCCGGATCCTGTTTTCGGAGAAGTTCGCCTGTCCGGTGTCGGGCTTCACAATTGCCGAGATCGAGCCGCGCTTGTTCTCGTTCAACGCACCGCAAGGGGCATGCCCGGCTTGCGACGGCCTGGGCGAAAAGCAGATTTTCGACGAAGATCTCGTCGTTCCCAATCACGATATTTCACTCACCAAGGGTGCTGTCGTGCCGTGGGCGAAATCGAACCCGCCTTCGCCTTATTATATGCAGGTGCTGGGCAGCCTCGCGCGCGCCTATGATTTCTCGCTCGACACCAAGTGGAAGGACCTGTCCGAAGAAGCGCAACAGGTCATCCTGCGCGGGACGAAGGGCCGTCCGGTCGCCTTGCGCTTCGTCGATGGCCGGAAGAGTTACGAGGTCAAAAAGTCGTTTGAAGGCGTGCTCGGCAATCTCGAGCGGCGGATGCTGTCGACCGAAAGCGCATGGATGCGCGAGGAGCTATCCAAATATCAGGCGGCCCATTCCTGCGAGGTCTGTCACGGCGCGCGCCTCAAGCCCGAGGCGCTGTCGGTCAAGATTGCCGGCGAAGACATCAGCATGTCGGCGCGCCGATCGGTGATGGACGCACTCGACTGGTTTTCGACGCTCGAGCAGCATCTCACGCCCAAGCAGGGCGAAATCGCCAAGGCGATTCTGAAGGAAATCAACGAACGGCTCGGCTTCCTTCACAATGTCGGGCTCGACTATCTCAACCTCAACCGCACGTCCGGCACCTTGTCGGGCGGCGAAAGCCAGCGGATCCGCCTGGCGTCGCAGATTGGCTCAGGCCTGTCCGGCGTGCTGTATGTGCTCGACGAACCTTCGATCGGCCTTCACCAGAAGGACAACGACCGTCTGCTCGAAACGCTCAAGCGCCTTCGCGGACTCGGCAATACGGTGCTTGTCGTCGAACATGACGAAGATGCGATCCGCACTGCCGATCATATCATCGACATGGGACCGGGGGCCGGCGTTCATGGCGGCGAAGTGGTCTGTTCAGGCTCGCTCGACGATATCCTGGCCTGCACCGAAAGCCTGACCGCCGATTATTTGTCGGGCCGCCGCGCCATTCCAATCCCGGACAAGCGGCGCAAGGGCAGCGGCAAGAAGCTCACCGTCCATGGCGCCAGGGAGAACAATCTTCGCGACGTCACGGCATCGATCCCGCTCGGAACCTTCACGTGCATCACGGGTGTCAGCGGATCGGGCAAGTCGAGTTTCACGATCGACACGCTTTACGCCGCCGCGGCACGCCAATTGAACGGGGCCCGCATCCTCGCGGGAAAGCACGACAAGATCAGCGGGCTCGAGCATCTCGACAAGGTGATCGACATCGACCAGTCGCCGATCGGACGCACGCCGCGTTCCAACCCGGCGACCTACACCGGCGCGTTCACGCAAATCCGCGACTGGTTCGCGGGGCTGCCCGAAAGCCAGGCGCGCGGCTACAAGCCGGGCCGCTTCAGTTTCAACGTCAAGGGCGGTCGCTGCGAAGCGTGCAAGGGGGACGGCCTCATCAAGATCGAAATGCACTTCCTGCCCGACGTCTACGTTACCTGCGACGTCTGCCACGGAAAGCGCTACAATCGCGAAACTCTAGAAGTGAAATTCAAGGGACGAAGCATCGCGGACGTGCTCGACATGACGGTCGAGGATGCGGTCGAATTCTTCAAGGCGGTTCCCGGCATCCGCGACAAGATGGCGATGCTGGCTGAGGTCGGGCTCGGCTACATCAAGGTCGGACAGCAAGCGACCACCCTTTCCGGCGGTGAGGCGCAGCGCGTCAAACTCGCCAAGGAACTCTCACGCCGCGCCACCGGCAACACGCTCTACATCCTCGACGAACCGACCACCGGCCTACATTTCGAGGACGTCCGCAAGTTGCTCGAAGTGCTTCACGCGCTGGTCGAACATGGCAACACCGTCGTCGTGATCGAACATAATCTCGACGTCATCAAGACGGCGGACTATCTGCTCGATCTCGGGCCGCTAGGCGGCGTCAATGGCGGAGAAATCGTCGCCCAAGGAACGCCCGAACAGGTCGCTGCGACAACCGCGAGCTTCACCGGCCAGTATCTCGCTCCCATGTTGGCCAAAAGCCGTTCGAAAGCAGCACGTTCGTCGAAAATTCCGGTCGACGCCTGATTGCGGGTCGTGGCATGATCATCGCCGCCACTTGAACCAGCGGAACAGGCGAGGAGTGCTGAAATGTCGCAAATGATATCCCGCCGGATCCTCGGGGAGGCGCTTGCCATCACCGCGCTTATGGTGCCCGGCCAGGTGATGGCGTCAGGTCCTTCACTTTCGACGCCGGTGCCGTCGGTTGCCCCACCCAAACCGGAAACCCGAACCGGCGTGATCGAACTCGCGGGCAAGGCTTACGCTTATCTTCCGAAGGGCATGGACAATCGTCCGCGTCCGCTCCTTGTTTCGCTCTACGGAGCAGGTGGCCAGGCGAGCGCCGTACTCGACGCCTATCGCGAATTCGCCGACCGCGAGGGATTCATCCTGATGATCCCGACGTCGCGCCGTGGCACTTGGGACATGATTGAAGATCTGAAGTCGCGGATCGGCATCGAAATGAATGTCACACCGCGATACGGCAAGGATTTGAAGGCGATCGATGCCGCATTGGCCGAACTCTTCACCAAGGTCGCGGTCGATCCAAAACGGATCGGGATTGTCGGATTCTCTGATGGCGCAACCTATGCCTTGAGCATTGGGACGGCCAATCCGCATTTATTCAGGACCGTCATCGCATTCTCGCCCGGTCCGGCCTTCCCAACCAAGTTCGATCCCAACCAGAATGTCTTCATCAGCCACGGCGAAAATGACGACATCCTGCCTTACGCAAATACCCGCGGGATCGTTTCAAAACTCCGCGTCAAGAAGATGCCGGTGACGTTCGAGAAGTTCAGCGGCAAGCATGAAGTGCCGCGCGACATCCGTGAAAAGGCACTCGCTCTTTTCATGGGAAAGCCCTTGGGCAGCTAGGGGCGTTCCACACTGATTTCGACGCGCCGGTTTTGCACCTCTCGCACGCCGTCGGCAGTTACAATGATCGGTGCGTTTTCGCCGACAGCGGACACCGCGATTGCCGAACTCGGAAACGCCCTTTCCCGCCAGATAGTCACGCACCGCTTGGGCGCGTTTGCGCGAGCTTGCACGGTTCGACCATTTCGATCCCGAACGGTCGCTATGTCCGACGACCTGAATTCGCATGCCATCGCGATACTCGCTCGCAATCGCGTCGAGCGTCGCGGAGGCGTCCCGCGTAATTTCCGACTTGCCCCAATCGAAGAAGACGTATTTGGGATGATCGGGGGCAGCTTGAAGCAAGGCAAGGGCTAAGAAAATCATTTCACTGCCATAAGAAGGCGCGGTGCAGGCGGCAAGCTGCCTAACTCGCAATCAGCCCATAGGCGCGAAGCGGCGCCAAGCGCGGATCATAACCTTTGCACCGACCTGAGCCGGAAATAATTGGATCATTTGCAAGCTCGCGTTTGACCAGCTTGAAGCGCTCGGCCTCCTGCTTTTACGCTAGCGACGCCAAAGGCACCCGGATCGTCGCAACAAACCCATCGTCCCAACCGCGAATGATCTTGCCGCGCAGCTGCCGCTCGATGCTCATGTCGATCAGGGTCGATCCGAAGCTTGGAATCCCGTTTCCGTCGCGCGCCGGGCCGCCGTTTTCGCGCCAATCGAACACCACGTTGTCGCCATCGCGCGCCACCTCCAGCACGACTATGCCCTCCTCGCTCGCCAACGCGCCATATTTCACCGCATTGGTTGCCAGTTCGTGGAACACCAGCGCTAATGGCGTCGTCGCCGATTCCTTCACCGCGAAATCCTCGCCGCGCATCTCGACCCGCGACACATCGCCATCAAAATAAGGCGCGAACAGCTCGGTCAACATGCCCTGCAACGTCCGGCTCGCGGTGTCCCCGGCGCCTTGCGGACGCACATAATCATGCGCCCGGCCCAGTGCATGAATCCGGTCGCGCAGCCCGTCCGCCATCGGCTTCAACATCGGCAGGCTTCGCGCCTCGAACGAGATCAACCCACCGACCACCGAAAAGATGTTCTTTATCCGGTGACTCAATTCGCGGCTCAACAGGTCGCGCGTTTCTTCCAGGACGCGGCGCTCGTGAATGTCGGTGTTAGTACCGAACCAGCGCGTCACTTTGCCGTCCGCATCTTTCATCGGCAGGCCGCGCGCCAACGTCCAGCGATATTCGCCATCGTGGCGGCGCAGGCGATATTCGATTTCGTACGGCGTCCCCTGCTCGACCGCTTGCGACCAGGCCGCAACCGCCAGCTCGATATCCTCGTGGTGCAATGCTTCAAGCCAGCCGTCGCCCAGGTGATCGTCGATCGACTTGCCGGTGAAATCGGCCCAGCGCGCATTGAAATAATCGCACTGCCCCGCCGTGTCTGTCGACCAAGCCATTTGCGGGATGGCGTCGGCCAGCGCGTCGAACCGCGCCCGGCTGTCATCCAGCGCTTCCTTGGTCTTTTCACCCGCCAGCGCGATCCGCCGGTCGTTGATGCGCCGCATCGCTGCGCGCGCCATGACCCTCAGTCCTTGCCGCTGGATAGACGTCAGCCCGCCCGGCCGCGCATCGGGACTGATAACGCACAGTGAGCCCAACGGCGTTCCGTCGTCCGCGACCAGCGGCGCACCGGCATAAAAGCGGACGAACGGCGCACCGGTGACCAATGCATTGTTCGCGAACCACGGGTCCAATCGCGCGTCGACCACCTCGTAAATCTCATCGGAAAGCATTGCATATTGGCAAAAGCTCGCCGACCGGGGCGTTTCCTGCGCATCCAGCCCGCGCCGCGCCAGGAACCGCTGGCGATGCTCCTCGACCAGACTGACCAGCGAAATCGGGGTGTCGCACAATATTCCGGCGAACTCGACCAGTTCCTTGAGCTCGGGATCGTCCAGCAAACTGTCGGGACCGTGCGCCGCAACAACATCTGCACGATTCGAGACGGCGCTCTCGCTTCCGCGATCCGCGTCGTTGGACGGACCACTTTCGACGGCCGTTCGCTCAAGTGGTTGCGCACCCATAACGGATCGCTAGCGACCCACTTTCAAAAACACAAACTTTTGTTTTTAAGGGGTTTAATACCCCATCAAGGCAAGCACTTCCTTGCGGCTTCGCTCATCTTCACGGAACGTGCCCATCATCCGACTTGTTGTCATCATCACCCCCGTCGTCTGCACACCGCGCGCCGTCATGCACGCATGGCTCGCCTCGATCACCACCGCGACGCCCTTGGGCTCCAGATGATCCCAAATGCAGTCCGCAACCTGTGCCGTCAGCCGTTCCTGAACCTGCAACCGCCGCGCAAAGCCATGCAAAACCCGCGCCAACTTACTGATTCCAACCACCTTATCACCAGGCAGATAAGCAATCGCCGCCTTCCCGATAATCGGCGCCAAATGATGTTCGCAATGCGATTGGAAAGGAATGTCTTTCAGCAAGACAATTTCGTCATATCCGCCGACTTCCTCGAACGTGCGCGACAAGTGATCGGCCGGATTTTCCGCATAACCCTTGGCATACTCCTTCCACGCCCGCGCAACACGCGCTGGCGTGTCCAGCAATCCCTCGCGCTCGGGATCGTCGCCGGCCCAACGGATCAGGGTCTTGACCGCCGCGGCGACGTCGTCGGGCACGCGCAGCTTGGCCGGAGCCTTGATCAAGTCGCCATCGTCTGGACTGCCGGCCATATTCATTCCTTGTTTCTTGGTGGCCCCGACAGGATTCGAACCTGTGACCTCTGGTTTAGGAAACCATTGCTCTATCCTGCTGAGCTACGGAGCCGCTCGCGCGACGAGATAGAGATGGCACGAGGCTTAATCAATCAGCGACGGCGCCAATCTCCTTGCGATGCGACAGCGCCGGAATCTGGCTTCGGACCTCCGAGATCCTCGCCAAGTCGATTTCCGCGAAATGGACGCCATTGCGATCCTCTGCGTCGAGAAGCACCGTGCCCCAAGGGTCAACAACCAGACTGTGCCCATAGGTCTTGCGTCCATCTTCATGCGCGCCGCCTTGCGCTGCAGCGACAATGAACAGCCCCGCCTCCACGGCCCGCGCGCGCAACAGGACGTGCCAATGCGCTTGGCCGCTGGGCACCGTGAACGCCGCCGGCACGGTGATGACGTCCGCGCCAGCTTCCGCAAGCGCGGAAAACAGAGCCGGAAAGCGCAAGTCGTAGCAAATGGTAAAGCCGAGCGTCCCGACCGGCGTATCCCGCACAACCCGTGCCATCTCGCCACCCCGATAAGCGGCCGATTCACGCCAGCTTTCGCCGGTCGGCAAGTCAACGTCGAACAGATGGATTTTGTCGTAGCGGCCACGGATGGCACCATCTTTGTCGATAACGAACGAACGATTGACGAACCGTCCGCTGTCGTCCCCAGCATCGAGAGCTAGCGACCCCAAGTGTACCCAGATTTTCAAAGCTGCTGCTGCCTCGCGTGCCGTAGCGAGCAACGGGTCGTCCTCTTCCCGGTAAACCGATGCGTGTGCGCGCTCCCGGTTGCTGTCGAGCAAGTTCGACATTTCCGGCGTGAAAATCATTTCTGCACCACCGTGGGCGGCCATGCCGATTGCATCAACGACGCTCTGCCGATTGGCAGCGGGATCGATACACGTCTGTGATTGGTAAAGAGCGATCCTTGTCATGTGGCGGCGAGCATCTCCGTAAGTTTCCCGTCCATCTCGAGCGAAAAGAGATCATCGCAACCGCCGATATGCAGGCCGTCGATAAAGATCTGCGGTACGGTGCTGCGCCCAGCCGACCGCGCAACCATTTCGCTGAACTTGGCTCGGTCGCGACCAACGTCATATTCTCGATATTCCACGCCCTTCATGTCGAGCATCCTCTTGGCCCGAATACAGTAGGGGCAAGTCACCTTGATGTAGATTTCCACGTCAGCCAACGGTCACTCCTTGAAAAGGCCTGGGTCACATTAACGCGTAAACGGAGCCGGACGCACCACTCGCGCAAAACAAATAGGTTCGACATCCGCCGCGCCGACCTTCAGCAATGCCTTCGCACACGCATCCGCAATGCTTCCGGTGGTGAGGACGTCGTCAATCAGAATGATCCTCTTGCCTTGAATATCCGCCTTGCGGCTGATCGAAAAGGCACCGCGCACTTCATCCCCGCTCTGGCGGATGTCATTCCTTTGAGCGGCCGGGTGCGGGTTCGTCCGCCGCATCCCGTCGAGAAGTATCCGCACGCCCGTTCGCCGCGAAATAGACGGCGCGATCAACGCGGACTGGTCGTAACCGCGGGTCCAGATCCGGGAGCGATGCAATGGAACGGGGACCAGAATCGCTTGCTTCATTTCGCCTGAGACGAAACGTGGCATGTAACGCCTCATCGTCCGCCCAAGCGCGACCCGACGACCGTCTGTCAACTTGAGAACGAGTGACCGAGCGTTAACACCATAACCAATTGCATCGCGAGTACGAGCGATGGCGGGAGGCTTTGCCAGGCAGCGCGCGCACATGTCGGCGTCGGTCGCTTCGAGCGGGAAGCCGCAACACTGAAAGCCATCGTCACCGAGCCAGTCGATCGATGGCCAACAGTCCATGCGAAAGGAATGCATATCCTCGGTAATCGCACCGCATCCCCCGCAGCGCGGCGTACGCGCAAGTTCTACGATGGCGCGAATGCCGCGGCTGCCGAGAGTAATGACGTTGCGCACAATGCACTTGTTGCCGCGTAATCCACACTGCACAAGCGGCTGCGTGCAAAAACCTATCTTCGACATTCGACGC
Source organism: uncultured Alphaproteobacteria bacterium (assembly GCA_963784395.1). Classification (GTDB taxonomy): domain Bacteria; phylum Pseudomonadota; class Alphaproteobacteria; order Sphingomonadales; family Sphingomonadaceae; genus Sphingomicrobium. The sequence continues at coordinate 455,138 of CAWARI010000002.1, forward strand.
CGCGGCCTCATCAAGTCGCGCGCGGCACGGAGCCACACGACCCATTTCCTGCTCGATCGCGCATTCGATGACATGATCGATCGGGTGACGCTGGCGGATCACCATACGATTGCGCTCGTTGGGCGCTTTCGCCCCGAGTGGCTCGGTTTTCTGGAGAAGCAGGGGGCGCGCGTCCTCTTGATCGATCCCTCGGCGATTGAGTCCGGCGACGCCGAAAGCTTGGCTGTTGAGAGCGCTATCGGCGATGCTCTTGCCATATGCTCGCTGGTCATCTCATTTGGCTTGCTCGATCATTGCAATGACCCGAAGCTTGCGGCTTTCCTCCTTGGGCAACTACTCGCTCCTGAAGGAACGCTCGTTGGTTCGATCGTCGGTGGCGAAAGCCTGACTTTTCTTCGCGGCATTCTACTGGAGATGGATCGATCAGGCGGCCAAGCGGCAGCACGCCTTCATCCGATGATGGACGGTCAATCCGTGGCTGCACTGCTTGGTGACGCCGGATTTCAGAATACGGTAGTGGACGTTGACCGATTGCATGTCCGTTACCGTGATTTGCCGCACCTGGTTTCTGATTTGCGCGACATGGGATGTAGTCGAAGCCTCTCGGCACCGGCGACGCCTATTAAGCCTTCCGCATGGCGGCACACGACGTCGACGATGGGGGTCAAATCGGCCGAAGAGCGATTTGACCTCATCAATTTTGCTGCACGAAAAGCGCATGGCTAACGCTTTCTTAATCGCGGCGCAGAACATCTTGTTAACTAGCCGGGTCTAGTCTCCTCGTTGTGGACCAAGACCAGAGGAGGGTGGCGTGAATGCTATCCGAATGAAATTGCGTACGCTGCGCATCGACCAGCGCGGCGCAACAGCGATCGAATATGGGCTGATCGCGGCCCTGATCGTCATTGCGATGATGGGCGGGCTTTCGACGCTTGGCGGTGGCGCGAACGGCATGTGGGGCAAACTAAGCAACGAGGTGAATAACAAGATGTAGCCAGGCATCTACAGACCGCTGGAGAAGGACACTCTGGGGTTAAATAGATATTCACCAATCCCGATCAATAACTGGTAATCAGACCATTGTTGGGCGGAATATGATGCACCAGTTTCAGAAGCTTCTTAAAGACATCTCCGGCGTGTCTGCGATCGAATACGCGATCATCGCGTCGCTGATCGCTGTTGCCGCCGTTGCTGGGATGACCGCGCTTGGTACCAAACAGGGTCAGCAATTCAACAACATCGACAATAACCTTTAGTCCGCGGCAGGACTATCTTCTGCGCGCTCCGTAAACGACAAGCTTCACCCGCTGACCGGGCAACAGTCGGCTGTTCGCCGTCAGATTGTTGAGCGACAGGAAGCGTTCCAATTTATAATCCCGATAGGCCATCAAACCGCTAAGCGACTGAACGGTGTCGCCGCGCTTGACGGCAACCACGTCGATCACCCTCGGTCGAATTGCTGCAGCTTCTTGCGCGCTTATCTTGCGCATACTGTCGACCATCGACGTAAACGGACCAATGCCCGTGCCGGCACGGGTCAGCATAACAAAATGATAGACGGTGTCGCGATCCCAACGGTACGCCATCACACTTACATCGACCGCGCCAGATGAGGTATTTGCGCGACCGACGCTGTACATCGCTTCCAGGCCATTGATCGTTGTGCGGGCCGGCTGCCCCATTGCGACCTGTTGGCGACCTCCGGTCAATCCATACACGACCTGCGTGATATATTGTTCGACCGAGCCGTTGTAACGCCCGCCACTGAATTGCGCCTGCCCTCCCGTGCCCGAAATCGAGACCGCGCTCGCGCCATTCTGCATCAGGAACCCGGTTGGGATGCTGAATTGCATACCAAGGTCCGGATGGGTGAACGATCGGCCGTCGACGATGCCCTGGGCTGGATCGTCATCGACAATCGCGCCGTCGAGCATGTTCAGGAACTGATCGCGGTTGGTGATTCCCCTGCCCGCCTTGCCGGTGCGCTGTGCCTCCGACTGCGCCCGCTGCACGCGATTTTCGCTAATCGGATGCGTACTCGCCCATTCCGGGGTCGAACGACCACTATTTCCTTGAATCCGACTTTCGAGCGCGCTTGCACGACCGAGTGAGGCCAGGATGCGCGGCCCGCCGAGTGGATCATATCCAGCTGCGACAACATATCGCGTTCCCAGCGTGTCGGCCTGATACTCCTGATCGCGAGAGAAGCTGAGAGTCGCCATCTGCGAATATTGCATCGCACCCTGCGAAATCAGATTGCCGAACGCATTATTGCCGACGACGCTGCCCAGCACGGCGCCAAGGACGCCAAGGATGGAATTGCGCTGGGTTGCCGCCTTGCGCTGCTGCGAGTGATTAGCGGCGATGTGTCCGGTTTCATGGCCGAGAACGAATGCCAATTCCGCCTCGTCGTCCATCAACGTCATCAGCTGTCGCGTGATGTAGACGTAACCACCCGGCATCGCGAAAGCATTTTCGACTGCGCTATTCAATGTCGTGAAGCGAAAGGACTGCCCCGGGTTGGCGATCCCGGAATAAGCCGACACGCGGCGCCCGACGCCTTCCACATAGGTCGCGCGCGGACCGGTTTCCATACCGCCGAATTCCTTCACCAGTTCAGGATGCTGTTTCTGCGATTCAGCAACGTCACGCTGGCTGAGGTAACGCTGTTGGGCCGGGGCTGCTGCGGGAAGGATGATTGCCGCGCTGGCAGCAAGCATGATCAGGGTGTGACGCATCGGTAACTCCATTCACTGGCAATCTGAATTTGCCACCGTGAACGGGCACTGAAGCGATATGGTTCCGAAACGGCGTGGGCGTCAGGCGCCGATCGCGAGAAACTTCTTTCGACGCTGCGCCACCAGTTTTTCACCGCTCAGACGCATGGCCGATTCGATTTCCTCGACGATTGCATCGCCCAGCGAGTCGATCGCCGCATTCGGGTCGCGATGCGCGCCGCCGAGCGGCTCCGCGACGATTCGGTCGACGACACCAAGCGCCTCGAGATCCTGCGCAGCGACTTTCATAGCTTCGGCAGCGTCGGCTGCCTTGTCAGCGGTCCGCCACAGGATCGAGGCGCAACCTTCGGGTGAAATTACCGAATAGATTGCGTGTTCGAACATCAGGACGCGATTGGCGGCCGCAAGCGCCACGGCGCCGCCCGACCCGCCCTCGCCCGTGACGACCGCGATCAAAGGCACCGTCAGTGCAAGGCATTGCTGGGTCGAACGCGCAATGGCTTCCGCCTGGCCGCGCTCTTCGGCCTGAACGCCAGGGAATGCGCCCGACGTGTCAACGAGCGTGACGACCGGAAGTCCGAAGCGGTCGGCCAGCTGCATCAGCCGGATCGCCTTGCGATAGCCTTCGGGCTTGGCCATCCCGAAATTATGCTTGAGCCGCGATGCAGTGTCATCGCCCTTTTCATGGCCAATCAACATCACCTTATGGCCGCGAATCTCGGCAAGTCCGCCGATGATCGCAGGATCGTCGCCGAACGCGCGGTCGCCTGACAGCGGCATCCAGTCGTCGGTGAGCCGGGCGACGAAATCCTTGAAATGCGGGCGATCCGGATGACGGGCGACCTGCGCCTTCTGCCACGGCGTCAATCGCGCATACGTATCCTTGAGGAGCTTGGCGGCTTTCGCCTCCAGTCGCTCGACATCGGCGTCGATATCGATTTCGCCTTCACTCGCAGTCTCGCGCAGGTCAGCGACACGCTTTTCTAGGTCGGCAATCGGCTTTTCGAATTCGAGATAGCTTTTCATGGTTGGCGCGCGGACTAGGACGCACGGGGGCGGACGTCAACGCAATCGCATCACCTGCCTCGTGCCAGTGGATGCCGCTCATTGACCAACTGGACCAGACGATCGCTGTCGACATGCGTGTATATCTGGGTGGTTGCAATGTCCGCATGTCCGAGCAGGGTTTGCAATGCTCTCAGGTCGGCGCCTCCCGCTAGTAGATGCGTCGCGAAGGCATGCCGAAGAACATGAGGACTCACCCTTTCGGGTGCAATCCCGGCACGCGCGGCGATCCCTCGCAATAGCTGGAACAAGCGAACGCGGCTGAGATGCTTCGTCCGGCTTGGAAAAAGGAACTTGCTGTCGTCCGGCACATGCGCCGACCACGCTTCAACCGCCGCGGCAGCACGCTGCGATACCGGGACAAGACGCTCTTTCGATCCCTTTCCGCGCATGATCAGGAAGGGTTGCCCCGGCCGAACGGCACGCCGCGCGAGCGACACCAGTTCCGTCGCGCGCAGTCCGGACCCGTAGAGCAATTCCAGCAATGCCAGATCGCGCAGCGCGGCCGGTCGGCCGCTTGCCGACAATTCCTCGACGACCTGGAACATCCGCGCCACTTCGTCCTCGTCGAGAATCCTCGGCAGAGGTCGAACGAGTTTGGGGCGCGCAAGCGCAGCCGAGGGATCGTCTTCGCGGAGACCCTCGTCGTGAAGGAAGCCGTAAAATCGACGAAGGGCCGCCGATCTCCGTGCGAGCGTCGATCCTGCCAGATCGCTCCACGCGGGCGCAAGACCCTTCAATGCCTCCATCGACGCGGATCCGAGCCCGTCGGACAGACTTTCGGAAGCCGCCTCCAAGTCATTGCGATAGGCAAGCAACGTATTGCGCGAGGCCCCTGCCTCCGACGCCAGCATGTCGAGAAATCGGTCGACCAGCGCGCGGTCGTCCGCCTTCACGTCCGGGCCAATGCCTCGGCGGCAATCATCCGTGCGTAGAAATCGAGACCGTTACGACGCAACGCCGTCACCAGATGGAAAATGTGAACGCCGGGCACCGAGTTGAAGTCCTGCGCCTGCAAGCCAACGGCGGAGAGGACCGCCACGGTTCCCGCTTGCCGACGCTGCGAGGCGCCATCGATCGTTTCGGTCCAGACATTGCGCCGTCCAAGGCCGAGTACGTATTTCGCACTGATCCTGCCCGCTTCCTGGGCACCGATCTTGCCGAGGCCAGCGAGCCCTGCCACGAGCAATGCACTGCGCTGACGATCCGTACTGTCATCCTCGTCGAGGAAATTCTCGAGCTCTGCGCCGTCGATTGAGGGCGTTGGCGACGCCAAGGCCAGCATCGCCCAGCAGCGGGCTCTTGCCGAGTTCGACATGTCGTCGATCACCGTCATCCAGCGCTCCGCTGCCGACTGGTTCCCGGACGCCAACATCGCCGCAATCAGGTCGGGTGCGACATCTTCAAGGTCGGCGTCGGGCGCGATCAGCGATGCCGCACGCGCGACCAGCGCGCGGCTCGCCTCTTTCTCGATCGGCGATCTCCCGGACGCCAACAACTTTCGGATCGCGGCAACACGCGCGTCCCGATCGGCGCCGACCATCGCCAAGCGCAATTGCCAAGCGTCGGTCTGGGCAAGCGAATCCGGTTCCGTCGAATCGTAGACTTGCGAATACAGATCGACCAACGCCTGCGAGGAGAATACCCCTAGTCCGGTCGCGACACGCGCAGCGGCCAAGCGATCGGCGGGCGTCAACATCGGCGCGCGCGCCTGCCAAGCAAGCAAACGCGGCGGCGCCTTAGCTAGCAACTTGTCGGGAAGAACAATCCCGGTGGCGGTCGCCAACCCGAACCGCCAGATCGTCAGTACGTCAACCGGCTCCCATTCGACCGTCGCGGCGCGCGCGGTATCCGCTCCTGCCCCGACGACCTTTGCAGCAAGGGTCAAATCGATTTGTTCGAACCGACCACGGCGGCGCGATGTTTCGATATCGGACGCGGCGACTTCGCTGTTGCCGGAGAGCGAGGCGCACATCGCATCGACCAATGGCTTAATCCTGCTATCGTTGCGGCTGACCCCCTCCTTGATCGGGCAAAGGGCTGCCGGATCGGCGCTTGCCAGCGCTACTTGGGTCCCGACCTGGTAGAGTTTCGGCGTGAAATCGCGAACGTCGACACCTGCGACCAGCAGGCGCGCCGCGTCGGCTTCGCCCATGCGCAGCAACAGCCAGCTACGCTCGGCTACCCAATCCGCAGGGTGAGCGTCGGATGGCGCATTGCCGCCGGTCAGCAAGGCGTTGCGGATCATGACATGGCCCCAGCGTGACGCCAGAGGAGCCTTCGTACGGCGAAGCAGGATCGACAGGAACTTGCCGCTCGATGCGCCCCACAATTGTTCGCCAAAACCAGACGTTCCGGGCTGGAGCGGGCCAACCAGCGCCACGTCACGGCGCGAACCGGCCGGCAGCTCGACCTGGGGGACGGGGCGCAGTGCAGCCACCGCCTCGGCACCGATTTCTGCCGGCGTCGCCTCGACAACATCGTTGCGATCGATCTGTCCTGCCGGCGTTGTCGACGCCTTTGACGGGGTCGCCGTGACCGGGGCAGGTTTGGGCGTCGAAGGGTCTCCAAAGCCCGGCGGCAGAATGGATTCCGGCTTATCCTGGGCAAGCGCCGGCAGCCCTACGATCAGGGCGCCCCCGGCAAGCAGCAGGAATAGTTTATTTCGCGGAAGCATCGGTTGCGACTTCACTCTCGATCACAGATTGCGGCACCTTGTCAGCGCTGGACGACAAGAAGAAGATCGCGCCGACGACGACCAGCAGGAGTAGGATCAGCAACAGGATTCCGCGGGGCATATTTTTTCCGTCTCGATTGATGATTGAAGGCCTTTTGCCCGACCACCCATCCCTATGTATAGCCCGCAATGTGGAAAAGCTGATCGACAATCTTGATCGTCCGATCGTCCTTGTCGGCTTGATGGGGGCTGGGAAGTCGACGGTGGGTCGCCGTCTTGCCAAAAAGCTCGGCCTGCCTTTCGTCGACAGCGACGACGCCATCGAGGACGCAGCCGGTTACAGCGCCGCCGAAATTTTCGAACGCTTCGGCGAAAAGGATTTCCGCGATGGGGAGCGCCGACTGGTTGCGCGCCTGATCGATGGGACCGTTGGCGTGGTTGCAACCGGCGGCGGCGCTTTCGTGGACCCGCGCACCCGCGAATTGCTCAACGAACGTGCAATCACCGTGTGGCTCGATGCGCCGGTCGCAGTTCTTGCCGAGCGGACATCGCGCCGCGACACACGTCCGCTGCTGCGCGGCGGCGATGCGAAAGCGACGCTTGAACGGCTCGCCGAGGAGCGCCGTCATTCCTATTCGGAAGCGCATATCCGAATCACCAGCGGCGGGGGTGGCCACCACGACGTGGTCGAACGGATCATCGCCGCAGTAAAGCGCCACTTGCAATCATGACGACAATCACCGTGGTCCACGGCCAGATCAGCTACGACATCATCGTCGGCGACCTTTCCGGCGCACTTCCGCAGATCGATCGTTTGTCCGACGGTCGGCTGCTGCCGCTGGTCAGCGACGAAACCGTGTTCGGGTTGCACGGCGCGAAGCTGACTGATGTCGCGATGATTCCACCGATCCTTGTTCCGCCGGGCGAAGCGGCGAAGGACTGGAGCGGGTTGCGTAAGGTTGTCACCGCACTTGCTGAACGCGGTGTCCAGCGCGGTACACCGTTCATCGCGCTCGGTGGTGGATCGATTGGCGACCTGACGGGCCTGTCAGCAGCGCTCTACATGCGTGGAAATCCGGTCATTCACATTCCAACGACCTTACTTGCGCAGGCCGACAGCGCAGTAGGCGGAAAAACCGCGATCGATTCCGACGGGGTGAAGAACCTGGTCGGTCTGTTTCACCCGCCCGCTCTGGTCGTCGTCGACCCGGCGCTCATCGACACGCTCGACCGCCGCCAGTCCATCGCGGGATATGCGGAGATCGCGAAATATGGATTGATCGACGATCCCGAATTTTTCCTGTGGTGCGAACGCTACGGCGCAGCAATCGTAACTGGATCGGCAGACGCGCGCCTGCACGCCATCACGCATTGCTTAAAGGCCAAGGCGCGGTCCGTGATGGCCGACCCGGAAGAACGGACTGGGGTGCGCGCGTTACTCAATCTGGGCCACAGCTTTGGCCATGCCATCGAATCGGCCGCCGGTCTCGGCGGCTTGTTACATGGCGAGGCGGTCGCCATCGGCATGGCAACTGCGTTCCGGCTGTCCGCAAAGCTTGGGCTATGTCCTGATAAAGATTCCGAACGGGTGTCGGCGCATCTCGCCTCGGTCGGACTGCCGACGCGGATCGCCGATAGCGGGGTAGATCGCCGCTCGCTGATCGACTGGATGTCGCTCGACAAGAAAAATGCCGAAGGGCGGCTAACCCTGATCCTTGTTCGGGGAATCGGCCGGGCCTTCGTCGACCGATCGATCGACCGGACCATCGTCGCCGACTTTCTCTCGCGCGCTCCCTGATTCCTCGACCATCGGACGATCCGGCCGGAAGGCACGTTCATCACCGGCATGGAGGTCGCCTGTCGCGCTCTGCCGCTCGAGCCGTTCGCAGTCGCGATTGCGATATTCGCTTTCGACCCGATCGATGATGTCCCGGTCGAAGCCGACCTGCTTGAGCGCCTGCCGCCCCATCTTCACCGCGCTGTCGAACATTTCGCGCTGGGCATAAGCAAGATCGAGCGAGTCAAGCGACAGCAGATGACGCCGATCGAATGCGCGGACCATCACCGAAGCCTGTGGAAATGCCTCGAGGATTTTTTCCAGCGCATCGTGGGAAAGCGACCCGTCTTCGTTGTCGTTGCAAAAGATGATCGCGCGGGCGTCGCCGGCGCCAGCGGTGCGCAACAAGTCGACGCGGGTCCCGTCACCGAAATACACCTTGGTGCCGAATTCTTCGCTCAACTCGATCTGTTGCGGCTTTTTGTCGATCAGCGTTACGCCGACCTTCTTGGCCATCAGCATCTGTGCGACAGTCTGGCCGAACCGGCCATATCCCACGACGATAACCGGTGCGTCCGGCGACTTTTCCGGCCCTTCCATATCGTCCCGGCTCACCGCGCGCCGGTCGAGCCAGCCGGTCAGTCGCATCAGGAACGGTGTCGAAGCCATCGACAAGGTGACGACCGCACCAAACAACGATGCTGCCTCCGGCAGGATCAGTCGCGCGGCCGCTGCCTGCGCGAACAGGACAAACCCGAATTCCCCTGCCTGGCTGAGCAACAGTCCAAGGCGAATACTGCGCCGCCAGTCATTGCCGAACAGCTTTGCAAGGGCGGTGACGATCAATCCCTTGATGACGACAACGGCGGTGGCGATTCCAATAACGAACAGCGGACGCTCCGCGATTACGCGAAGGTCCAGCATCATGCCGACTGCCATGAAGAAGAGGCCAATCAGGATGCTCCGGAACGGCTCGACGTCGCTTTCGATCTCGTGGCGATAGGGCGATTCGGCGAGCATCACGCCTGCAACGAACGCGCCCAAGGCGACCGACAGGCCAAGCAGGTGCATCAAAGTCGCGGCCGCGATCACCGTGAAAAGACCAGCAACGATGAACAATTCCTGTTCCGCGAAACGGCCGATCAGGCGGAACATCGGATTGAGTAGGAAACGTCCCGCAAGCACGAGACCGGCGACCGCAAGCACAGTGTAGAGCGCCAGCGTCCACCCCGTCGGTGTGCTCGGGTCAGGCGCGACGCGCGACATTGCGGCAATGATCGTGATCAGCGGAACGATCGACAAATCCTGGAACAGCAGGACGGAAAACGCCCGCTCACCGCGCGGCGTGTTGAGCAGCCCGTCGGCCCGAAGCATCGGGAGCACCTGAGCGGTCGACGACAAGGCTAGCGACAGGCCAAGCGCGAGCGAAGATTCAGGCGAAATGCCTAGCGCGAGGTAGATGAATCCGCTGAGCGCGAGGCCGCAAATCGTGACCTGCGTGAACCCAAGTCCAAAGATGTCCTTGCGAAGTCGCCACAAGCGGCTCGGATTGAGCTCCAGCCCGATGATGAAGAGCAGCAGTGCGATCCCTATCTCGGAGATGGACGCGAGCCGTTCGGGTTCACCGACTAGGTCCAGCACCTGCGGCCCGATGATTACGCCGCCAACGATATAGCCAAGGGTCGCGCCCAGACCGAGCTTTCGGAACACCAGCACCGAGAGAAGTGCCGCACCGAGCATGACCGCAAGCGCTTCGAGCATCGTCCCGGTCGCATGCGCCGTCTCGGCTGCGGTCGCTGCAGCGAGCATCAGGTTCGTCATGACTGGAGCCTCCGGGCTTCACGAGCAAGCGCGCGGAAGGGAAGCAGGATCGCACCATGGCGGCCAGCGCGTGTGCGGGCAGGTTCGAGCAGGTCGAGGCCCGGCCACGGTGCGGATGCCTCTTTTCCGCTAAGCCAATTGGCAACCAACTCGTCGACTTCGGTGAGCGATTGAGCGGTTCGTCCGACAGCGGCGCTCGCGACCAGTGCGGCCGCGGCCTGACCGAAAGCGCATGCCTGTACTGCTTGGCGGACGGAGACGATGCAACCCTCCTCGTCTCGATCGATGGCAAGGCGAAGGCGACTTCCACAAGCGGGTGAACGCAATTCGCTTTCTTCGGCGAGTTCGGCGAAGTCGACCTGATTCGGGATCGCCGCTGCAAGCCGCAGGATCTCGCGCGTGTAAATCGGATCGCCGACGCTCACGCTCGCCGCCATGTCGTCCCGTCCGGCCCGTCCTCGAGCAAGATCCCGTCTGCCTTGAGTTCGTCACGAATACGATCCGCCGTTGTGAAGTCACGGGCTTTCTTCGCCGCGTCGCGCTCGGCAATGAAAACTTGGATCGCGGAATCATCATCCGACCCACTGCGGAACCAGTCGTCCTGGCTTTCCTCGAGCAAACCAAGGAATTGCGCCGAAGCCTTGAGCGTCGATGGATCGGATATCTGGCCGAGACGCGCCATTGCGAGCGGCGTGTTGAGGTCGTCGCGCAACGCATCGATCATGCCTTTGTCGATTGCGCCTGCTTCGACGTTGCCAGCCTTGCGGTAAAGGCCGTCCAATGTCGCCTTCGCTTGCGCAATCAGTGCTTCGGTCCATGGCAACGGCTGGCGATAATGCGCCGATAGCAACGCCAGCCGCAGGACCTCACCTTTGTGCGACTTCAGCAATTGCTCCGGCGTGACGACATTGCCGAGCGACTTGGACATCTTCTCCGCGCCCATGTCGACAAAACCATTGTGCACCCAATATCGCGCTAGCGGCGCGCCGTCGTGGGCGCATCGGCTTTGGGCGATTTCATTCTCGTGATGCGGGAAGATGAGGTCCAGTCCGCCACCATGGATATCGATCGTCTCGCCCAGATGCGCGCGGATCATCGCCGAACATTCGATGTGCCATCCGGGGCGCCCGCGTCCCCACGGGCTATCCCAGCCGACCTGATCGACATCGCTTGGCTTCCACAGGACGAAGTCTGCGGGATCGCGCTTGTACGGCGCCACTTCGACACGCGCACCGGCGATCATCGCATCGCGGTCGCGCCGCGACAGCGCGCCATAGTCGGGGTCGCTCTGAACCGCGAACAGGACATGACCTTCGGCTTCATAGGCATGACCCTTGGCGACCAATGTTTCGATCATCGCGATCATAGGCGCGATTTCCTGCGTCGCATGTGGCGCGACCGTCGGCGGTTTGACGCCCAGCGCGCCCATATCGTCAAGGTAGAAACACTCGAACCGGTCGGTGATCACGCCGACATCGACGCCTTCCGACGTTGCCGATGCCATGATCTTGTCGTCCACGTCGGTGACATTGCGGGCATAGATGACGTCAGCGTCGGGATAGGCCTGTTCCAGCACACGGCGAAGCAGGTCGAAGATGACCGCAGGGCGCGCGTTGCCGATATGGGCGCGACCGTAAACCGTGGGGCCGCAGGCATACATGGTTATCCGTGCCGGGTCGGCGGGCACGAAGTCGCGCTTCGCGCGCGCCAGCGTGTCATGGAGCCGGATCATTTTTCGCTGCCGGTGCGGCGCTGTTCCACCCAGTCGGCGACTGCCTTGCTGCTGGCGTTGAGCAATGGGTAGGTGCGGGAGCTGGTCATCCACTCGGGACGCTCGGTCTGTGGGCCATAGACCAGGTCGGTCGCCAAATGGGCGAGCAGGAAGAACAACGTCGCCCCGATCAGGCCCTTGAGCATACCGAAGCCGCCGCCAAGAATCCGGTCGATCGGGCCGAGCACCGAGCGGCGTGCCCTGCCACCGACGGCCCGGGCGAAGAGTTTCACCGCAATATATGTCGGCAGGAACAGCAGGACAAAGGTGACCGCGGCCGCGCCAGCATCGGTTCCGACCGACCCGACCAGCGCATCGGCAACCGGCGCGTGAAACATTTTCAGGATGATCACGCCGGCGACCCAGGCCATCAGCGACAGGATTTCGTGGGCGAAGCCGCGCACGAAGCCGACCATGGCTCCACCGCCGAGCAGGAGAAGTACGAAGATATCGAGCGCCGTCATGTCCTTGCCGCTAGCCTCCCTCTTGCTTCGATGCCAGCCCCTTAGCGGCCAAGGATGCGATCGACGAGCGCCTTCAACGTCGCGAAATGCTCGAGCGACATCCCGTCCGCGCTGGTGCCTGTCGGCGTCCATGCCCGCTCGAAGCCCAGTTTGGACGCCTCTTTTAGGCGGAGGCCGGCATGGGCGACCGGCCGGACTTCGCCGGACAAAGCAACTTCGCCAAGCACGATTGCGTCCTGCGGTACCGGTCGTTCGCTGATCGCGCTAACCAACGTCGCCGCGACCGCAAGATCGGCAGCCGGGTCGCTGAGCCGATATCCGCCCGCGACGTTCAGATAGACTTCGACCGTCGCGAATGAGAGACCGCAGCGCGCCTCGAGCACCGCCAGGATCATCGCCAGCCTGCCGCTGTCCCAACCGACCGCCGACCGTCGCGGCGTCGCACCGCTGGCAAGGCGAACAGTCAGCGCCTGGAGTTCGACAAGGACCGGCCGCGTGCCTTCGATGGCCGGGAAAATCGCGGTTCCGCTGACCGCCTCGGCGCGCTTGGTCAGGAACAGGCTGGATGGATTGCCGACCTCGGCGAGTCCGGCTCCTTCCATCGCGAACACGCCAATCTCGTCGGTGCCACCGAAGCGGTTCTTGATGGCGCGCAGGATCCGATATTGGTGGCTCCGCTCCCCTTCGAAGCTGAGCACGGTATCAACCATATGTTCGAGCACTCGAGGACCGGCGATCGAGCCGTCCTTGGTGACATGGCCGACCAGGACGACCGCAGTTTCGTGCTGCTTCGCAAAGCGCACCAATTCCTGAGCGGACGAGCGGACTTGGCTGACAGTGCCTGGTGCACCTTCGATTAGGTCGCTGTGCATGGTCTGGATAGAATCGATCACGACCAGCGCCGGTGCTTCGCCTTCTCCTAGCGTCGTCAGAATGTCCCTAACACTGGTGGCAGCGGCCAATTCGACCGGCGACCCGCCGAGGCCGAGGCGAAGCGCACGCAGCCGAACCTGGTTGGCGGCTTCCTCACCGGACACGTAGATCACCCGGCGACCGCTCGACGCCAGCTTGGCAGCGACCTGCAACAACAAGGTCGATTTACCGATCCCCGGATCGCCGCCGACCAAGGTTGCCGATCCAGCGACGAGGCCGCCGCCGACCGCGCGATCGAATTCGGTGATCCCCGTGCTCATCCTCTCCGGAAGCGCCACTTCCTCGTCCAGGCTGCTGAGCAGGACGGTGCGGCCACCGCTCGACAGGTCGTGCTTCGCGGAAAAAACGGTCGATACGGTTCCGGCGTCTTGCACGAGACTGTTCCAGTCGCCGCAATCGCCGCACTGGCCCTGCCAACGCGAGGAGACGGAGCCACAGGACTGGCAGACGTAACGGGACTTGGTTTTAGCCATGCCAAAAGCTCTAGCATCCGCCTGCCGCTTGTCGAGCGGTCGGCGCCTCGCTACGCGCCGCATATGCCACTTATTCCAGAGCCGATGCGCGTCGGCGACTTCCGGCTGTTCTGGATCGCCCGCTTCGCGGCGGTTCTCGCGACCATGGGGATGGTCGTGATCATCGGCTATCAGGTCTACGACGTCGCCCGATCGGATTACGGCATGTCGATCCGCCAGGCGTCGCTGGTGCTCGGCATGCTGGGCTTTGCGCAATTCCTCCCCCTTGCGCTGCTCACCCCGGTCGCCGGGCTGGTCGCGGACCGCTACGAGCGGCGCACGGTCGCCCGGCTCGCCAATCTGGTCGATATGGGCGTCGCGCTCGGGCTTGGCTGGATGACAGCGACCGACAGCTTGAACCTGCCGCTCATGTTCCTGTTCGCAGCGTTGCACGGCGTTGCCCGCGTCTTCGTCAATCCCGCAATGTCGTCGATTGCGCCCAATATCGTGCCCGCCAAGATCCTTCCCGAAGCGATCGCGATGAGCTCAATCGCGTGGCAAGTCGCTTCAGTATGTGGGCCGGCGCTGGGCGGCTTCCTCTACGCCGCGGATCCTGCGATGCCTTATTGGGTTGCGGCGGCGCTGATGGGGGTCGCGATCATTGCGCTCACCCCAATCCGGCCGGTTCATCCACCCGCCGACCCGGCGCAGCGTCTCATCCACCCATTCCGCCGAATGGTCGACGGGCTGCTCTACGTTCGGAACCACCGGTTCCTGCTGGGCGCGATCACACTGGACCTGTTCGCGGTCTTGCTTGGCGGGGCCACTGCGATGCTGCCGGTATTTGCGCGCGACATATTGCAGGTTGGGACGGAGGGCCTGGGCCTCCTTCGCGCCGCGCCTGCGGTGGGCGCTTCCAGCCTCGCGATTTACTACGCATGGTTTCCGTTGCGGAAAGATGTCGGCATCAAGATGTTGCTGGCGGTGGCCGGCTTCGGTGCGATGACGATCCTGTTCGGCGTGTCGAAGTCGATGACCCTGAGCCTCGCCGCACTGGTGATGCTCGGCGGGTTCGACATGTTGTCGGTCTACGTCCGCTCCAGCCTTGTCCAGCTTCATACTCCCGATGCGATGCGTGGGCGAGTTTCGGCGGTTTCGGGGCTCGCAATCTCGGCGTCCAACGAACTGGGTGAGCTGCAATCCGGTTTTGCTGCCGCACTGCTTGGTCCGGTCGGCGCAGTGGTCTTTGGCGGCGTCGCGGCGATCGGTGTCGCCGGCGTCTGGGCATTGCTGTTTCCCGAACTTCGCAGGGCGCGGACATTCGATCCGCCGGAACTTCCGCCCCGCCCCGACGACGTCGCCCACGAACTGGTCTGATCGCGGTTCTTCGACATACCTAAATTAACTTAAACCTTGTTCGTTTGAGAACATCTTAACTCTTCGCGCGCACAAAGTGGCGAGGAGTAGAGAGCCGAATGCGTCGAAGTCGTTTCGCAGAATCCATCACAAGTGATTCCTCATCGAGTGCCACGTGGCGCGATGCGCTTCTGTTCGACCTTCGCACACCCTCCGACCATGATGAGTTCACCGTCGCCCAGCAGCGCGTCACTCTGTTGCGGGACGCGCCCCTCCTCCTTGCCTCCGCGCATGGCGTCTCCACGCTCTTACTCTTCGCCCACTGCGTGCTGCAGGGCGCAAATCACTCCCTCCTGACCGCAGCAATTGCAGCGGTTGTCGTCATATGCCTCGACATTGCCTGTGCCGGCGCCGCGAAGATCGGCTTGCGCGCCGGGCTTGCACCAAAGTCGCTGACGGTCGCCCTGTGCGCGATGACCGCGACGATCACGATGGCGTGGGCCATCTTCGGTTACATCATCGGCGCGGTCCCGACCGCCGGCGACTCAGCCATTGTTCCGCTGGTGATCGCGGGGGGCGCGGTTGCTTGCGCCATCGCCACAAGTCTCTCGCCGGCACTCACCTTGGCAAGTGTCATTTCCGCGACATTGGCAACTGCCGTCCTTACTCGTGATCCGATGCTCAGCGTCGGAATGGGAGCACTCGGCCTAGTACTTGGCGGCTATAGCGTGGCGGCGACACGGACGATGCTTGCAACTGCCTATCGCCGATTGAAGCTCGACCACGACGCACACAAGTCACTGCAGTTCGTGAAGGAATTCGAGAATAGCGGCCAGGGCTGGTTCTGGGAAACCAACAGCCAAGGCACGCTGTCCTATGTCTCGGAGCAGCTCGCGGACGACTTCAATTGCCGCCCAGATGACTTGCTCGGTCGGCAGTTCACCGACCTTTTGTCGGTCGACAATGGCGAAGGTTCGATGCGCGACGAGCGCACCTTGGGCTTCCATCTGTCAGCCCGCTTCCCGTTTTCCGACGTCGTCGTTCGTGCGGCGACTAACGAGGATATTCACTGGTCGATGTCGGGCAATCCGATTTTCGATGCCAGTGGCCGCTTCATGGGCTTCCGCGGGATCGGGACCGATCTGACCGAACAGCGGCGCTCCGAGCAGGAGATTTCGCGACTGGCGCGGTTCGATTCACTGACCAGCCTGCCCAACCGTCCGATGATGCGACAGACCTTGGAGGAAGCGCTCCGCAACGCCGCGAGCCGCCAGAAGGGCTGCGCGCTGTTCCTGATCGATCTGGATCGCTTCAAGAACGTCAACGATACTCTCGGCCACCCGATCGGCGATGCCCTGCTCCGCCAGGTCGCCGAACGCCTGAAGTCGGTCATGGGCAATCATGGCCAGGTTGGCCGGCTCGGCGGTGACGAATTCAAGGCAGTGCTCCCCGGCACGGTGGAAACCGGCCTGTTGGAATCGCTCGCAAAAACGCTGATCGAACAGGTTTCTCGCCCCTATATGATCGAGGGCAACAAGGTCACCATCGGTGCGTCGGTCGGAATTGCGATCGGCGATCCAGGCCGCAGTTGTGCCGACGCGCTGATTCGCAACGCCGATCTGGCGCTTTATGCCGCCAAGGCCGCAGGGCGCGGGCAACATTGCTTCTACGAACAGTCGATGCACTCCGAAGCGACGGATCGTCAGGCGTTGGAGAATGATCTTCGTCTTGCGCTTGACCGCAAGGAATTGTCGGTCGTCTATCAGCCGATCGTTCGGACCGCGGGCGAAGAAGTTTGCGGTTTCGAAGCGCTGGTCCGCTGGAATCACCCGACGCGCGGTTGGATCGGCCCCGACAAGTTCATCCCGCTGGCCGAAGAGTGCGGGATGATTGAGAAAGTCGGCAACTTCGTGCTCGATACCGCAGTGAAGGAAGCAACGCTGTGGCCGGACCCGGTGCGTATCGCCGTCAACCTGTCGCCAATCCAGTTCAACAATCCCGCAATTGCGTCGACAGTCTCAGCGATCCTCGGCAAACACAAATTGCGCGCCGAGCGGCTCGAGCTGGAGATTACGGAAGGTGTTTTCCTTGCGGATAGCGACGCCACCGACGAGACGTTTGCGAACCTCAAGGCTATCGGCGTCCGTCTTGCGCTCGACGATTTCGGAACTGGCTATTCCTCGCTCGGATATCTGAAGAAAGCGCCATTCGACAAGATCAAGATCGACCAGAGTTTCGTGCGCGGTGCGGCATCGACCAGCAACCGCAACGCCGCCATCATTCGCGCCATCGTCAGCCTTGCCGAAAGCCTCGGCATGGATACCACCGCCGAAGGCGTCGAGACCCACGACGATCTCCAACTCATTCGCGACCTTGGCGTCAGCCAGGTGCAGGGCTTCATTTTCGGCAAGCCGTCCGCCGCGCTGGATGCCCGCGAAATGGCCGCCAAGTCATCGATGGAAGCGGAAGGGTTCGCCTGCGTACGCGAGCCTCGTCAGAGCCTGATGCGCCGCGCCGTCGCTTCCATCGACGGCGAAATGTGCGAAATCCGCTTGCGCAATATTTCGATCAAGGGCGCTCTGGTCGAATGCAGGGTTCCGGTCACTCCCGCGATGAGGCTGGCTATCGACATCGTCGGCGTCGGCCCGGTGAGCGGGACTGTTCGTTGGGCGCAAAACAACCGTTTCGGTGTCCAATTCGACGAGGACTTTGACATGCGCCGCCTTGCGCCGCGCGTTGAGAAGCGCAGCGATGGGCAGATGCTCCGTCCTTGGTACGTCGAAAAGGCTGCCGGGAAAGCCGCGGGCTAAATCGTCAAAACGCGTCCACCGCCAACGCCATGACGCTTTCGGCACCGGCTTCGACCTTGCTTCGCAGCGCGCCTGCTTCGGTTAGCTCATAAAGACCGTAGAAGCGCGCCGTGGTCAGCTTGGTCTCATGGAACGCGTTGTCTTCGCCAGCCTGGTCCTTGAGTATCGCCGATACGCGGGCCATCTTCAGCCACATCCAGCCGAGCGTCACGAGGCCCATCAGGTCCATGTAGGCATAAGCCCCAGCGCCTGCGTTATTGGGGTCGCTCATTCCGTTCTGGGCGAGCCACATCGATGCCGCCTGCAAATGCCCGACAGCCTTTTCGAGCGGATCGGCAAGACCGGCGGGATCCCCTGCAGCGCGTGCTGCGGCAATGTCCTCGGCTAGCGTTTCGAAAAAGGCGCGAATGGCGCGGCCACCATTGGCGCCAAGCTTTCGTCCAACCAGGTCCATCGCCTGGACACCATTGGTACCCTCGTAAATCTGGGCGATGCGAACGTCGCGGACGAATTGCTCCATGCCCCATTCGGCGATGTAGCCATGGCCACCAAAGACCTGCTGCATGTCGACGGTGGTCTCGAATCCGCGATCGGTCAGATAGCCCTTGATGACCGGGGTCAGCAGCGAGATCAGATCGTCTGCCGTGACCCGTTCTTCCTCGGTCTGCGCCTTGCGGCTGAGATCGACCTGAAGCGCGCCCCAGAGCAGCAAGGCACGAGCGCCTTCGTTGAACGCTTTGCCGCGCATCAACATGCGGCGCACGTCGGGGTGGACGAACAGATTGTCAGCCTTTGCGTCGGCATCGCGATCGTCTGGATTGAGCGCGCGTCCCTGGCGGCGATCCTTGGCGTACTGAACGGCATTCTGGTAGGCGACTTCACCCTGCGCGAGCCCCTGCAACCCGACGCCGAGGCGCGCGGCGTTCATCATGATGAACATTGCGGCGAGGCCCTTCTCCGCCTCGCCAACCAGCCAGCCCTTGGCACCGTCATAGTTCATCACGCACGTCGAATTGCCGTGGATGCCCATCTTGTGCTCGATCGAACCGCACTGAAGGGCGTTGCGCGCTCCGATGCTGCCGTCATCGTTGACGAGATATTTCGGCACAAGGAACAACGAGATTCCCTTCACATTGTCCGGCGCGCCGACAATCTTGGCGAGGACCATGTGAATGATGTTTTCCGACAGATCATGTTCGCCAGCGGAGATGAAGATCTTGGTTCCGGTGATTGAATAGCTGCCGTCGGCATTGGGTTCGGCCTTAGTCTTGAGCAGGCCGAGATCGGTGCCGCAATGCGGCTCGGTGAGGTTCATCGTGCCGGTCCACCGACCGCTGACCATGTTGGGGACGTATTTTTCCTTCTGCTCATCCGATCCCTTGACCAGCAGCGAGGCGACCGCGCCCTGCGTCAGGCCATTGTACATCTCGAAGCTGTGATTGGCCGATCCCAGATATTCCGCGACCGCAGTTGCAACCGCCGACGGCAGGCCCTGTCCGCCATATTCCTGCGGCGCATGAAGCGTCGTCCAACCTCCGGCCACGAACTGGTCCCAAGCTTCCTTGAAGCCCGGCGGCGTCGTCACCGATCCATCGTCGTTGCGCTTGCAGCCGATTTCGTCGCCGACCCGGTTAAGCGGTTGAAGCACCTCTTCACAGAAACGCGCGCCTTCGGTCAGGATCGCCTCGACGATTTCCGGGGTCGCCTCCTCGAACCCGGGCAGATTCGAATAATTCTGGAGACCGACGATATGCTCGAGGACGTACTTCGTGTCGCGAACGGGGGCGGAATAAACGGGCATCTCTCAGCTCTCCTGGGCTTTGACCAGCTCGATGAAACCTTCGAGCTCATGGATGGTGGCATCGATATCGACTCGCTGCTGTTTCAGCCGGTCGACTTGATCCTGACAACGCTCGACCGTCTTGAGACGCTGCGTGCGACGATTGTCGCCAACGTCGTAAAGGTCGAGCAATTCCTTGATGTCGGCAAGACTGAGGCCGACTCTCTTGCCGCGAAGAATCCATGCCAGACGGGCACGGTCGCGTTCTGAATAGAGGCGCGTCGTGCCGCGTCGTTCAGGCGAAATCAGCTGCTCGTCTTCGTAAAAACGGAGCGCGCGAGCGGTGACGCCGAAGGCGTCGCACATATCGCCGATAGAAAATTGCTTGGCGGCTAGCATGCGAACGCGCATAGTTGACGTTTCCGTAAAGGTCAACTTTGTCGAGGCGACAAAGCGGTGAAGCGCGGTTATAGGGCGTCAAATTCCCACCGAATCATGGGCGCCATGCTGACCACAAATCCGTTCGACCATCCGGACCTCAACGGCGACTCGCTGCATGAGGAATGCGGCGTATTTGGCATCTTCGGTGCCGACCAGGCCTCGGCCCACGTCGCTCTCGGCCTCCATTCCTTGCAGCATCGCGGCCAGGAAGCAGCCGGGATCGTCAGTTTCGACGGCGAATTATACCATGCCCACCGTGCCATGGGTCACGTCGCAGGCAATTTCGACCGCGATGACATCATCGCCAAACTCGCGGGCCGTGTCGCGATCGGTCACAATCGTTATTCCACGACCGGCGAAACGGCGCTGCGCAACGTCCAGCCACTATTCGCGGAACTGGCGACGGGCGGTTTCGCTGTCGCCCACAACGGCAATCTTTCGAACGCCATGAAACTGCGCGGCCGATTGGTGAAACGAGGGTCGATCTTCCAGTCGACCAGCGACACCGAGGTCATCATTCATCTCGTCGCGCGGTCGGACAAGGACGCGATGCTCGACCGGCTGGTCGATGCACTGCTGCAGGTCGAAGGCGCTTATTCCCTGCTCTGCCTGACGCCCGAAGGACTTGTCGCCTGCCGCGACCCGCTGGGCATCCGCCCACTGGTCATGGGCAAGCTTGGCGATGCCACGATCTTCGCGTCGGAAACTGTGGCGCTCGACGTGATCGGGGCGACGTACGTGCGCGATGTCGAACCGGGCGAATTGATCATCGTCGATGAGAGTGGCGCCAAGTCGTTTCACCCGTTCGCTACGATGCGTCCCCGCCCCTGCATCTTCGAACATGTTTATTTCTCGCGTCCCGACAGCATCGTCGAAGGGACATCGGTCTACGAAGTCCGGAAGTTCATCGGCGCCGAATTGTCGCGCGAAGCCCCGGTCGAGGCGGATTATGTGGTCCCGGTCCCCGACAGCGGCGTTCCCGCCGCCATCGGCTTCAGCCAGGAAAGCGGGATCCCGTTCGAGCTTGGCATCATTCGCAGCCACTATGTCGGCCGCACCTTCATCCAGCCGAACCAGGAGGTTCGCAGCCTGGGCGTCAAATTGAAGCATAACGCCAATCAGGCGCTGATTCGCGGTAAGCGAATCGTCCTAATTGACGACAGCATCGTTCGCGGCACCACCTCGCTCAAGATTGTGCAGATGATGCGCGATGCCGGCGCCAGCGAAGTGCATATGCGGATTGCGTCGCCGCCGACCGCACACAGCTGCTTCTACGGGGTCGATACGCCAGAGCGATCCAAGCTCCTCGCTGCGCAGATGGATGTTGCCGCGATGCGCGAATACATCAAGGCCGACAGCCTGGCCTTCATCTCGATCGACGGGCTTTATCGCGCGTTGGGCGACGAACGTAACGGTGACCAACCGCAGCGCTGCGACGCCTGCTTCACCGGCGCCTATCCGACCGTGTTGACCGATTATCCGATCGGCAACAGCGATCGCGAACAGGAATTAGCCACCGAAAAGAAGATCGCGGCGGCAGCCGCGCGATAAGGAATGCCTGACATGACCACTGACCAGCCTTTTGCGGGGAAGCTTGCGCTCGTCACCGGCGCCAGCCGCGGAATCGGCGCTGCCACCGCCGAGGCTCTTGCTGCGGCGGGCGCACACGTCGTTCTGGTCGCGCGAACCGCCAAATCGCTAGAAGAGGTCGAAGAACGGATCCACGAGGCCGGTGGATCAGCCACCATCGCCCCGGTCGACCTGTCTGATCGCGACAATATTGCCAAGCTCGCCGAAGCCATCGCCGGTCGCTGGGGAAGCCTCGATATTCTCGTTCTCAACGCGGGATTGCTTGGCACATTATCGCCGGTCGAACATCTCGATGCGAAGGAGCTGGAGCGGGTGTTCGCCCTTAATGTCTTCGCTAACCAAGCGCTGATCCACGCGTTCGACCCCATGCTTCGTCGGTCGGAAAAGGCCGAGGTGGTCGGCGTGACGTCGTCGGTCGGCGCCGAGCCTCGCGCCTTCTGGGGCGGGTACGGCGCATCGAAGGCGGCGTTGGAAAACCTGCTGCTGACTTATGCGGACGAAACCGCCCACGCCGGGAAATTGCGCGTGCACATCGTCGATCCGGGCGCGACCCGGACCCGGATGCGCCAACTCGCATTTCCGGGTGAAGAGCCCGAAACGCTCAAGTCGCCGGATGTGGTGGCGATTTCCATTGTCGAGCGCTTGCAGAGTGATGCCGCGACCGGCGAGCGCCTTCGCGTCGAAGGCTAAACCCGCTCGAACCGCGACAGGCGGCGGGACGGGATCGCTTCGGTCAATTTCAGCGTGATCGCATCGCCCGCCGACAGTCCATCGCCGGGCAGACGGGTCAAGACCGGCTCGTTGCATAGCTGGACCTTGGCGCCGCGCATATCGATCTCGGTAACCCGCGCGGGGAACTCGCTGCCTTCGCGGCCGCTCATCACCACTGCTTCGGCCAGCTCGACCACGGCAGAATCGACTTGCGAACTCTTGCTGTCGGCCTTGACCATGACGACGGGCAGCTTTTCGAATGCCGCCGTAATCGTCGGATCGACCGGCTGACCGTTCGCAATCGCCAGGCTGGCAAGGCACACGTAGCGATCCGCAAGCCTGCGCAGCGGGGCGGTGGCGTGGACGTAGGTTGCCGAAACGGCCGAATGCCATGGCACGTCGCCCTTATGGAACGGCGCGTAAGTCGCCCGTTCCCCGGCGCGCCGCGCCGCGAGCATGAAGGTAGCTTGCTTGGGGTCATTGGGATCCAGCGAACGCTCGAGCGCAGCGACCTCCATGCCGGCAGGCCACTCGATCCCAAGCGCCTTGGCGGTATGCTTCAGGCGCTTGACCGCGCGTTTGCCCGGTTCGGGCATGACCCGGAAAAGGCCGGTGTGATGCGCCATCAGGCTGTCGGCAATGGCCAGGTTGGCCGCCAGCGACAGCGCCGCATTGTCCTGTTCGATCGCGGACATCGGCCGAAATCCGAGCGCGTAACCACTGT
The DNA here is from genome assembly GCA_963784395.1 of uncultured Alphaproteobacteria bacterium. Classification (GTDB taxonomy): domain Bacteria; phylum Pseudomonadota; class Alphaproteobacteria; order Sphingomonadales; family Sphingomonadaceae; genus Sphingomicrobium. The sequence goes on from CAWARI010000002.1 coordinate 478,248, forward strand.
TGGCGAGGGCGTGGACTTCCTGCTGAGGCGGATCGATCCGCGCCGCGCCGCGGGCGCGTTCGGCAGCGGCGATACGGCGCGACAGTTCGGCAAATGCTGGCGAGAGATCCTCGCGCTGCACATTGGCATAGCCGAATTTGGCGCGGCTCCGAATGAGTGCCCGCTCGACACTGTCCAGGGTCGATATTCCAGCGCCATCGATCCGCACCGAAAAGATGATTGCCGGTCGATCGACGTCGGGAAGCAGGCTGGCCGCACCCTCGCTCACCGTCATCGGATAGAGCGGCACCTTCTCGCCGGGAAGGTAGATGCTGGTTCCGCGCTTCCACGCCTCGACATCCAGCGGATCGCCGTCGCGGACGAACGAGCCGACATCAGCAATGGCGTAACGAAGGATCAGGTCGCCGCCGGACTGTTCGATGAAAAATGCCTGGTCCAGATCGCGCGAACTTGCCGGATCGAGCGTTGTGAAATTGATGGACGTTCGATCGACATGGCCATCTAGTGGGCGGTGGATCGCTTCCTCCGCAGCAGCCAGCACGGCGGGCGGGAAGTCGCCCGGCAACTTATACTGTTCACGGATGGCGACGAGACCCTCGGCGAGCGCACCGGTGGGGTCGTAGATGGCTTTCAAGCCTTCACCATGGTGATTTGCGCAACATCGATGCCCCGCCCCCTAAAACCGCCTTCGCAATACATGAGGTAGTAACGCCACAAGCGATGAAAGGTCTCCCCGAATTCCGCGAGGCGCCCGTCGACCACCGCCGCATCGTAGCGTTCCCGCCATTGCTGAAGCGTTTCGGCATAATCGAGACCAAAGCCGGCCCGGTCGCGACACTGGAGGCCTCGCGTTTCTGCCAGGTCGCAGAAAGCGGTTTCGTCGATCAAGCAGCCGCCCGGGAAGATATATGCCTGGATGAAGTCGGCGCTTCGCGAATAGGCATCGAACAATTGGTGACGGATGCTGATCATCTGCAACGCCGCCTTGCCGCCCGGTACTAGGCATCGTGCAATGCAATCGAGATAGGTCGGCCACCAGCGTTCCCCGACCGCCTCGACCATTTCCACGGAGGCGACGACGTCGAAGCGTTCGTCGATCTCGCGATAATCCTGCAGGCGGATGTCGACAAGATCGCCCATACCTTGCTCGGCAATCTTCGCGTCCGCCCAGGCTTTTTGCTGTTCGGACAAAGTCAGCCCGACGACGGACACGCCGCGCCGCGCCGCTTCGATCGCCAGAGTGCCCCAGCCACAGCCGATTTCCAGCAGGCGCATCCCGGGCCTCAGCTCGAGCCGATCGAGCAGCGCAGCGATCTTGCGAGCTTGTGCGGATTCCAGCGTGTCGCCTGGTACGAACATCGCCGACGAATAGGTCATCGTCTGGTCGAGCCATTCGCGATAGAAATCATTCCCTAGGTCGTAATGCGCGGCGATATTGTCGCGCGCCTGCGCCATCCCATTGTCGCGTAACTTGTGGGCAAGCGCACTCATCCACCTCATCGGGCCCTTGGCCCGCGCGGTTTCGTCCAAGCTTTCGCCATTGGCCATAAACAAGGCGAACAATGGTACCGGATCCGGGGAAGACCATTCGCCATTTGCCCAGGCCTTGTACCACCCGACCGATCCCGAGGTGGCGAGACGTACCAGCGCCATCCAGCTGTTCAGCCTGACCACGGCGACATGGCCATGGGCATGAAAGCCGATCCGGCGTTTCGATCCATCTGGCAAGGTGGCTTCAATCCCGCCGGTGGCGAGGCGTTCGTGCAGCTGGTCCAGGACACGCGCGAAGGTCGGGGCCGCCAGACGACCGACCCAGCCGGCACCGGTAGCAAAGCCGCGATCGGCATGGACGAGATGTTCACCACGGCTAGCCATTGAGCGCCCTATCACGTTAGCCGCGGGCCTTGGCAAGCGCGGCAAGCGCGCGGGCGCGGCCTTCCTGATGTCCGATCATCTTCACCGGATAGTCCTTGCGCAGCAGGTCCGGAGGATCGTGGATGTCGGCGTCATCCAATGCGGCGAGTTCGGGGACCCATTCCCGAATATATTCTCCGACATCGAATTTTTCCGACTGGGTCAGCGGTGCCATTATCCGGTTGAACATCTGGCTTGCGGTGCCGGTTCCTGCGACCCATTGCCAATTGATGCTGTTGCTGCCGTAATCGGCGTCGACCAACGTGTCCCAAAACCAGCGCGCGCCGCGTTCCCAGTGAATCAGCAAATGCTTGGTCAGGAAACTCGCCGTGATCATCCGCACGCGATTGTGCATCCATCCGGTCGTCCACAATTGGCGCATCCCGGCATCGACGATGGGATAGCCGGTGCACCCCTTCGTCCATGCGTCGAAATCGGCATCCGCCTCTGCACCTTCCCGGAACTGCAGGCGCCTCATCCGCTCCAGTCCGGTTTCCCAGCCGATCGACGGCTGGGCTCGCATCGCTTGCCGCGCGAAATCACGCCACGCCAGTTCCTTGAGGAATTTCGCGCCGCCCTTTCCGTCAAGCGCGTGCCAAACCTGACGGGGGGAAATCTCGCCCATATGCAGATGCGGCGACAATCGACTGGTGCCCTCGACCGCCGGAAGATCGCGGCGGTCAAGATAATCGCCGACCTCCCCGATGAAGTCATCGAGACGGTCGGACGCTCCTTGTTCGCCCGGCGTCCACTCCTTGCCGAAACCGGTCGCCCAGTCAGGGTTGGTCGGCAGCAACTTCCAGTCTGACAGCGATTCCGAATCCGGAAGATCTCCGTAATCGATCCGGGCCGGCCGGTCGATTGGATGCCTGGGCGGCAATTGTTCGGTCAGCGCACTCCAGAACGCGCCATACACCTTGTACGGATGCCCGGCGCCCGTCTGCACATGGTCCGATGGGACAAGACATTCGCCGTCGTGGAACGTGACGAAGTCGGCCATCGCTTCCTGTGTGGCGATGCTCCACGGTTCATACAACATCGTGGCGTGGACTTCATCGGCACCGATTTCTCGCGCAACCGCACGAACGACATCATCCGCCTTGCCACGCCGCAAGACGAGATGGCCGCGCAAATCTTCGTTCAGTGCCTTAAGGCTATGGTACAACCACCAACGCTGCGCTGCGCCCATCGCATAGCCATGGGTCGGACTTTCATCGGCCAAGACGTATAGCGGGACGATTGCCCCGCCTTCGCAGGCCGCGACCAAAGCAGCATTGTCCGACAGACGAAGGTCGCGCCGAAACCACATCAAACGAGGTGCCATGGCGATCAGACTCCTCGCACCGATGACGGTTCCGTCAACAAATCTTCCCCGTAGCGTCCCGGCGCAGCATCGAATTGCGGGATCCGACCGGCATGTAGCGCGCATCGGCAAGCTGCAATGCCACCTTGCAGCCGTCCTGCTTAACGCTTGCTACCGGCAATACCGACCATCCCAGAAAGCTTCGCAGCTGCGGATTCTGGGCAATGACCTGCGCTACCCGGGGGTCGCTCATGCCGTCGTCGAGCATCGGCGCGGCGGGTTCGAGGCCGCCGAACATCGACCAACGTGCACTGCCGATCATGCTGCCTTCGCGCCAATGAAGGTCGCGCTTCCAGAACAGTACGGGCGGCGGCGACGCGAAGATCGCCGTCGCAGTCGGAACCCGCTGCCGTAGGCGCTCGGTCGCTGTTTCGCTCATTCCGAGATTGAACGAGATGAAAGCCAACGCAGCGACGAGTGCGATCTGAGTCGGGCGGCGCCATTCGAGCCCGCGTTTCTCGCGCCAGCGCGACACGGCAATTGACGCAGGAAATATTGTCCAAAGGAATGCGTCGATGATGAAGAGACTGTCGCTGTGGAACCACGCGCCGGAAAAAGGCGAAAGCAACTGGACAGAATAGGTCGTCTGCAGGTCTAGCAAAGGGTGCGTCAACGCACCGATATAGCAAAGCGCAAGCAGCCACCCTTTATGGAGCGGAAGGCCGCTTTTGAACGTCGCATCACGTGACACCTGCAAATGGTCGAGCATGAGCAACAATGCGAAGAGGATCGGCGGCATCAGAAGCGTTCCACCTACCAGCGAATGTGTGAATCCTCGGTGCATGGAGAGCGGCTCCCACGGAAACCAGCCGAGGAGCACGTCGATATCAGGCATGTTCGCCGCCAGGATCAACGCACCCAGGCCTTTACGCGTCGTTCGCTTCAGACCCGTCTGACCAAGCGCCCAGCCGGCGAGCGAATGCGTAAAATTATCCATGGAAAGAAAGAACTCTCAACGCGGCGTAGCGAACCAGATGTGATGGCGCGGCCCTTTGCCGTTGGATCGGGCACGAACGACCTCTTCATCGACGTGGAACCGAGCCGCCGAAAGTCTCTTGGTGAATGACGGATCGGGCGACGCCGACCAGATCGCAAGGATACCCGCAGGACGAAGTGCCTGCCGTGCGGCAGCCAGGCCGGCAATTGAATAGAGCCTGTTGTTCTCGGCCCGCACCAGTCCGTCAGGGCCGTTGTCAACATCAAGGAGGATGGCATCGTAGGTCGAACCGGCCTCAGCGATAATCGGCGCGACATCGCCGATCCTAATATCGACGCGGCTGTCGTTCAGGCTGTCGCCAGTCATCGCTGCCATCGGCCCAGTCGCCCAGTCGAGGATTTCCGGAACCAGCTCCGCCACCGTCGCACGCCCATCGCCCGGCAGCAATTCCAGCGCCTTGCGGAGCGTGAAGCCCATGCCGTAGCCCCCGATCAACAGGTGCGGCGCCTTGCGCCCGCGAAGCCGGTTAATGCTGAGCTCGGCGAGCGCTTCTTCAGAGCCGCTCATGCGGCTGGACATTAGTTCATCACGCTCGACAAGGATCATGTGATCCCCGCCACGTCGATAAAGCTTCATCTCCTCGCCGCCCGGAATGCGCGCGGTGGCGAGCAGCTCACGCGGGGTCATTCTTCGCGAGGTTCTTTCTCGACCTGCCAAGTCTGCCCTTGGCTGACCAGCTTCTGGAGGTCGGGCGTCTTGCCCGTCGCGGCCGCAGCATTCTGGTCGATTACCGCACTGTCGAAGGTCGGTGCGGGATCATCGTACAGCACGCCCAGCGCGACCGGGAAATTCGCTTCTGGCATTTCGACCAGCATGTGCGCGACGCTGCGGTTCTTCGGATCGTGAACGATGACCTCGTCGCTGTCGCCGTCGACGATCTTGAGCGCCAGCAGGTCGCGATCGAGCGCAATGCCCTTGCTTCCGCCAGCGAACAGCATCTTTTCGCCAGCGACCAGCCACAATTGCTTGTCGGCGGCGACCGACTTGTCGGTGAAGGGCGCGAACACGTCATCGTTATAAACGACGCAATTCTGGAAGATCTCGACAAAGGAAGCGCCGCGATGGGCGTGCGCCGCCTTCAACACGTCGACAAGATTCTTGTGAACGTCGATCCCGCGCGCGACGAACCGCGCACCCGATCCGAGCGCAAAGGCGCAAGGACGCGCCGGACGATCGACCGAGCCGAACGGCGTCGAGGGACTACGCGTCCCGATCCGCGAGGTCGGCGAATATTGACCCTTGGTCAAACCGTAGATTTCGTTGTTGAACAGCAACAGCTGGCAATCGAGATTGCGGCGCAGCAAGTGCATCGTATGGTTGCCGCCGATGCTCAGCGCGTCGCCGTCACCGGTGATGATCCACACGTCAAGTTCCGGATTGGCAAGCTTCGTCCCGGTCGCAACTGCTGCGGCACGTCCGTGAATCGTGTGAAAGCCGTAACTGGCCATGTAATAAGGAAAGCGGCTGGAGCAGCCGATGCCCGAAATGAACACCGTCTTTTCGCGCGCCTCGGCAAGGTCCGGCATCGTGCGCTGCACCGCTTTGAGGACGGCATAGTCGCCGCACCCCGGACACCAGCGAACTTCCTGGTCGCTGGCCCAATCCTTGGCGGTCAGTTTGGTCACTTCATTCATCGGGCAAGACCACCATAAAACCAGAAAATGAGGAACAGGACGAGGACCAGCATGGCCAGCAAGGGCCAGACGTTGAGCGGTTTCATAACAGCGCCTCCTCGATGGCCTTAGCAATCTCCGCAATCTGGAAAGGCTGGCCATTCACCTTGTTGATCGGTTTCGCGTCGACCAGGAAAAGGTCGCGGATCACAGTCTTGAGCTGCCCGGTGTTCATCTCCGGAACGATGATCCGGTCAAAACCCTTCAGGAGCTCGCCCATGTTCTTCGGCATCGGCGCGATGTGGCGGATGTGCACGTGTGCAACATCCAGCCCGGCGGCAATGGCGCGTCGCACCGCCTGGTGGATCGGCCCGAAGGTCGAGCCCCAGCCGACGACGGCAAGCGTTGCGCCTTCGCGACCAAGACAGACGACCTGGTCGGGAATGGTGTCGGCGATGTTCGCGACTTTCTGCGCCCGAATGCGGGTCATTTCCGCGTGAGCGGCGGGCGAATAATCGATGTTGCCGGTGCCCGGCGCCTTCTCGATCCCACCGATGCGATGCTCGAGGCCCGGTGTACCAGGCTTGATCCAAGGCCGCACCAAATCGTCGTTACGGGCGTACGGCAGGACAGGCTCGCCTTCGGCCGGTGCCTGCGTGTGGAATTCCACCGGGAATGGCGCGTAGTCCGCCATGTCCGGCACCTTCCACGGCTCCGCCGCATTGGCGATATAGCCGTCGGTGAGAAGCATCACCGGAGTCATGTAGCGGGTCGCGATGCGCACAGCCTCGATCGCGCAATCAAACGCATCGGCAGGCGAACAGGCAGCGATGACCGGCATCGGCGCATCGCCATTGCGGCCATAGACCGCCTGATACAGATCGGACTGTTCGGTCTTCGTCGGAAGTCCGGTCGAGGGACCGCCGCGCTGCGAATTCACGATGACCAATGGAAGCTCGGTAATGATCGCGAGTCCCATTGCCTCGCCCTTCAACGCGATGCCCGGACCTGACGACGAGGTCACGCCGAGTGCACCGGCATAAGAAGCGCCGATGGTCGCGCAGATCGCTGCAATCTCGTCTTCCGCCTGGAATGTGGTGATGCCATATTCCTTGAGGCGCGAGAGGTGATGCAGGATCGCGGATGCCGGGGTGATCGGATAGCCGCCGAAGAACATCTTCAGGCCCGCCAGTTGCGCGCCGGCGACCAGCCCAAGGCTTATCGATTCCGCGCCGGTCACCGTTCTGTAAAGGCCAGGCTCGGACGGCGCCGGATCGACGTGCGTGCGCCGAACCTGTCCACCTATCTCCACCGTCTCGCCATAGGCATGGCCAGCGTTCAGAGCGGCGATATTGGCTTCGGCAAGTTCGGGTTTCTTCGCGAATTTGGTCCGCAGCCATTCGACGATCGGCGCGCGTTCCCGATCGAACATCCACAGCGCAAGGCCCAGCGTCCACATGTTCTTGCAGCGAAGCGCTTCCTTGTTGCCAAGCCCGAACGGCTTGACCGCATCCAGCGTCAACTGGGAAATGTTGAACTTTACCAAGGTCCACTTGCCCAGGCTGTCGTCGTCAAGCGGATTGACCGAATATCCCGCTTTGGCGAGATTGCGAGCCGTGAATTCTCCCTCATCGGCGATAATCAGACCGCCTGCGCGAAGCGCGTCGACGTTGGTTTTCAGCGCCGCCGGGTTCATGGCGATCAGCACGTCGGGCTGATCGCCAGCGGTTTCGATCGCGGTCGAGCCGAAATTGATCTGGAAGGCCGAGACCCCGAAGGTCGTGCCTTGCGGCGCGCGGATCTCGGCCGGAAAGTCCGGGAATGTGGCAAGATCGTTGCCGGCAAGCGCCGTGGACAATGTGAACTGGCCGCCCGTGAGCTGCATGCCATCGCCGCTGTCTCCGGCAAATCGCACCACGACCGCTTCGGGAGGTGGGTGGGCATTGGCTTCTTCGGGGGTCAGCATGTGGGTTGCCGACTGGGTCATGCAGGGACTTTCGCCTAAAATTGAATCTTGCCCCTGCCCTTACGACCCCTCCGGGCCTGTTGAAAGCCTCTAGCGACCGCTGCGCTTGGTTTCTTGCCCGGAACGGCGCACAACATCGCGGCAGCGGGGGCTGCGATTGGGGGCAGGAATGATCTTCAAACGCTTCGCGGCCAACCTTCGGGCGCAAAACTGGTCGGCCATCGCGATCGAACTGATGATCGTCATCGTCGGCGTTTTCATCGGTACTCAGGTGTCGAATTGGAACCAGCAACAACTCGAGGACCTGGAAACGCAGCACCGGCTGGAACAATTGAAGCCTGAGCTGCAACGCATTCGCATACGCGTCGACTTTGTGCGCAACTATTACGCGACGACGCGGCGCTATGCCGAAATCGCCTTTGCCGGATGGGCTGGCGATCCGAAGGTCAGCGACAACGATTTCGTCATCGCCGCTTATCAGGCGAGCCAGATCAAGGGAATGTCGACGACCAGCCAGAGCTGGGCAACGATTGTCGGCGCCGACCAGCTGCGCAACATCGATAATCCAGCGATCCGCGATCCGATGCTCCGGCTGATGACCTTTCCCGAAGACAATCTGGGCCTCCTGCGGGTGCAAAGCGAGTATCGCTCGATCGTTCGCACCATCATTCCAGACGACATTCAGGAGGCGATCAGGAAAGAGTGCGGCGACTATTTCGCCACGCCGGACGCGCTCGACCTATCCCTTCACGAAAGATGTGGATTGATCCTCGATCCGAATGCCGCCTCTGCGACAGCTGCCGAGCTTCGTCGACATCGCGAACTCGTTGGCAAATTGCGCCTGCATCTCGCGCTGGTTGCGAGCCAGCTCAACGATGTCGGAATCTACGATAATGCCGCCCAGATGCTGAACGAAGGCCTGGCGAATGGCGGAGGTCGATAAGCCATGATCTTCAAGCGATTTGCAGCCAATCTTCGTGCTCAGAACTGGTTTGCCATCGGGATCGAATTCGCGATTGTCGTTGCCGGCGTTTTCGTCGGCACTCAGGTATCCAACTTGAATGAGGCGCGGATCGAACGAGCCGAGAACGAGCGAATGCTGCGCAACCTCAAGCCCGAGATCGTCAGCATGATCGGGAACTTTCAGTCGATCCAGGATTATTACGAGATTACCCGGCGATACGCCGCCACCGCCTTTGCAGGATGGCGTCGTGACCCGAAGGTCGACGATCGCGCCTTCGTGCTTGCCGCTTATCAAGCCAGCCAGTCCTATTATACCGGGGTGAGCGGTGACACCTGGTCGCAGATCTATGGTAGTGAACGAATGGGAACGATCGAGGATCGCGACGTTCGCAAGTACCTCTCATTGCTGATGACGACGGACTATGCGGTGCTCGAAAAGGAGTTGAACAGCGATTACCGTCAACATGTCCGCCAAGTCATCCCTGACGACGTGCAGGATGCGATACGCGACCAATGCGGCGACCGAACGATCGTAGGCACGCCCGGGTGGCTGCAGCTTCCTGAAACCTGCGAATTGAACCTTCCCGCTGACCGGATTGCGGTCGCAGCGTCTGCCCTGCGGGCGAACCCCCAATTGGTCGGCGAACTTAATTGGCACATCGCTGCGACTGTCTCTTACCGAGCCAATCTTGCCAACCTGTCGGACATTTCGAAGAAATTGCTGGCGCGTCTTTGAACAGTTATTCGACGACTGGTTTGACCGTCCTACCTCGGCTAATCGAGCGCGATGAGCGACGATCACCTCTACCGCCGCGGGGTTGGCATCATGCTTCTCAACGAGGCGCGTCATGCCTGGGTCGGCCGGCGCATCGATAACAAGGAAGAGGCCTGGCAGATGCCGCAAGGCGGGATTGATCCGGGCGAAGAACCATGGACAGCCGCGCTGCGTGAGCTGGAAGAGGAGACCGGGGTCGCGCCACATCTGGTCGATCGCCTGGCCGACCACCCGCAACAGTTGCGATACGACCTCCCGCCGGAGCTTGCCGGTCGATTATGGCGCGGCCGATGGAAGGGCCAGTCGCAGGATTGGTACTTGATGCAGTTCAACGGCAGCGATGCTGACGTGGACATCGCAACCGAACATCCGGAATTCTCGCATTGGCAGTGGGTTGCCCCTGACCGCCTTCCCGATCTCATAGTACCATTCAAACGCGACATGTACCGCGCCATCATCGATGGCTTCCGCGACTGGCTTTGAACGCCGCGCCGCGCTACGAGCCGCGACCATGCAGGGGCTGACTTCTACCGAACGCGAGTGCGTAACGCTGGCACAGGCATCGCAGGATGCGATGCTCCAACAAACGCTCGACTGGGCCGCAATCAATTCCGGATCGCGCAATCTCGACGGACTGGCGAAGGTTGGAAGCGCGATTGGCGACTCGCTGTCAGCGTTGCCCGGTGAATTGCGCTGGATCGACCCCGCGCCGGTCCAGGCCGTCAATGACGCGGGCAAGCATTACTCGCTCCCGCACGGTCGTCATCTGCGCCTGACCGTCCGCCCGAACGCGCCGCTGCAACTGCTGTTCACCGGTCACATGGACACTGTCTTCCCGATCGATCACGCGTTTCAGGAGACGCGCTTCATCGACGATGGGAAGGTCATCAATGGGCCAGGCACCGCCGACATGAAGGGCGGGATTGCCGTCATGCTCGCAGCTCTCAATGCGGTTGAAGCCTGCGGCTCGGCAACCTTTGGCTATGACGTCGTGATCAACAGTGACGAAGAAGTCGGCAGCCTTGCGTCGGCGGCGCTGCTAGCCGAGACGGCACAGGGTAAACGCGCAGCGCTGACCTACGAACCTGCCGCCCTTCCCGATGGCACGCTTGCTGGCGCGCGACCGGGCAGCGGTAATTTCGATTTCACGATCCACGGCCGCTCGGCGCATGCCGGCCGCAATCCCGAGGACGGTCGAAACGCACTGCTGGCGGCGGCCGATCTGGCGCTTCGATTGAAGGCCGGCATGGGACCGGGCCTCAGCGTCAACCCGGCCCGGATCGACGGCGGCGGCCCGAACAACGTCGTCCCCGATCTTGCCGTCCTTCGCGTCAACATGCGTCCGGCATCGACCGACGACCAGGCACGCGCGCAAGCGCTGATCGATCGCGAAGTAGCGGCCGTCATCGCCGGTCACGACGTTGCCATCCATGTCTACGGCCACTTTGCCCGGCCGCCGAAACCGATCAGCAATGCCGCTGAACATCTGTTCGGCATTGTCAGGCAGGCGGGTGCCGATCTTGGCCAGACAATCGACTGGAAGGCCACCGGCGGAGTATGCGACGGAAACAATATCGCCGCGTGCGGGGTGCCGGTCATCGACACGATGGGCGTTCGCGGCGGAAAGATTCATTCGATGGAGGAATATCTGATCGTCGAGTCCCTGGCCGAACGCGCGGCCCTGTCAGCATTGACTATCCTTCGCCTTGCGGGAGAGGCACAATGAGTTGCCGGATCCGTGCCGCGCGCCCCGATGACCATCGGGCGCTTTACGACCTCGCCAAATTGACCGGCGGTGGGTTCACCAACCTGCCCGCTGAAAAGGCGACTCTCGAAAAAAAGCTCGCCAATTCCGAAGCCGGTTTCAGCCGTAGGGGCGAGAATCCGGGCGACGATCTCTATGTCTTCATGCTCGAGGATACGGAGACGAAGGCGATCCGCGGCACGTGCCAAGTCTTCGGCGCGGTTGGCACCGATCGGCCCTTCTACAGCTATCTCATCTCGACGTTGACGCAGAAGAGCGAAGAGTTGGGGCGCAGCTTCCGCAACCAGACGCTCAACCTCACGACCGATCTCGAAGGCTCGAGCGAGGTCGGCGGCCTTTTCCTCCATCCCCACGAACGTGCCGGCGGCCTCGGCATGCTTCTCGCTCGATCGCGCTATCTTTTCATCAAGCAGCACCGGCCCCGTTTTGCCGACATCGTGCTGGCCGAACTTCGCGGCGTGATGGATCAGGGCGGTCATTCTCCCTTCTGGGACGCCATTGGCGGGCGCTTTTTTGGAATGACCTTCCCCGAAGCCGACGAATTCAACGCGATCCATGGCACACAGTTCATCGCCGACCTGTTCCCGAGCTCGCCGATCTACGTGTCGATGCTGCCCGAAAGCGCGCGGGCCGTCATCGGCCAGCCGCATTCGTCAGGCCGCGCGGCACTGAAAATGCTGGAGAATGAGAATTTCGACTGGGATGGCTACGTCGACATTTTCGACGGCGGACCAACCGTCACTGCGCGCACCGACAAGATCAAGACCGTACGCAACGCCGAATGGTCGTTGGTCGGTGGCAGCGGCACGGGCGGCGACACGATGATCCTCGCGGCACGCACGCTCCACGATTTCGTCGCTTGCTATGCGCAGGTCACGACCTCTTCCAATGGCGAACTGTTGATCAACGACAATGCCATGCGGATGCTCGACGTTGGCCCCGGCGACCGCGTCTTGGCCGTGCCACGATGATCCGTGAGATCAATTTCGACGGAATCGTCGGGCCAAGCCACAATTATGCCGGGTTAAGCCTGGGCAATCTGGCCTCCGCGAAGAACGCAGGGCATGTGTCGCAGCCGCGCGCTGCGGCCCTGCAGGGCCTCGACAAGATGCGCGCAAACCTCGCGCTCGGACTGACCCAGGGGCTTTTTGTCCCACAGCCGCGACCGGCACGTGCGTGGCTCGCAAGCCTCGGCAGCTCGATCGAAGATGCCGATCCAATCCTCGCCGCGAATGCGCTGAGCGCATCGTCGATGTGGGCAGCCAATGCCGCGACCGTCAGCCCATCGCCAGACACCGCCGACGGCCTGTGCCACCTGACCGTCGCAAACCTCCTGACGATGCCGCACCGAAGCCACGAATGGCGCGCGACCTTCGACCAGCTTCAATTCGCCTTCGCCAATCCGGCGTTCGCGGTTCACCTCCCGGTGCCGACGTTCGGCGACGAAGGCGCGGCCAACCACATGCGGCTCGCGCCGACACACGGTGCGCCAGGCGTCGAGGTCTTCGTCTATGGCGTCGCGGGCGGCCCCTTCCCCGCTCGGCAGCATGTCGAAGCGTCACGAGCGATTGCACGCCTTCACCGGCTTGACCCGGATCGGACCTTTTTCGCGCCGCAAAGCGAGCAGGCGATCGCGGCCGGCGCGTTCCACAACGATGTCGTCGCCGTTGCCAATGGTCCCGTCCTGTTCGCGCATGAACAGGCTTTTGCCGACAAAGACGTGCTCGTGGAATTTTGCACGCGCCATGTCGATGGGTTCGAATTGGTCGAAGTCAGTGCAGCCGACGTCCCGCTGGTAGATGCCATCCGCTCTTATCTCTTCAATTCCCAATTGCTGACGATGGACGACGGGTCCATGACCCTCGTTGCCCCGACCGAATGCGCCGAGACGCCGAGAGTAAAGGCTTGGATCGATGCGCATCTGGCATCCAACGGTGCGATCCGCCGCGTCGATTTCGTCGATGTTCGACAGTCGATGGCAAATGGCGGCGGCCCGGCCTGCCTGCGATTGCGCGTGCAATGCGACCCCGCCGTGGTCGATCCGCGCTTTCTGGTCGATGATGCGAAGCTCGACCTCTTGGGCGACGTGATCGCGCGGACATGGCCCGAGGAAATTGCTGCCGGGGATTTGCAGTCGGTCAGCTTGATCGGCGCGATCGAGGATGCGCGGCGCGCGTTGCTGGATGCCCTTGACCTGGACTTGCTCGACCGTCGAGATAGTTAACACTTCGGACGTCGCGTTAACACTTTTTTCGCGGAACTCTGCCACTGGCACGACGTTTGCTTAACCATATGACCATGTGGAAGCGCCTCGGCAGATTATTCGTCATCAAGACCCGCTTCGAAGCGTTTCTCATCATTTATGCCATCGCGCTCGGCGCGATCGAGCGCGGTCGGCACTATATGGAAATGATGCCGGGCACCCTTGGCTGGGTGTTTGCGGTGCTGTGCACAGGCGTCGTGTTCGTTGCCGGGGCGAAATTGATCAATTCCGTCACGCCGAAAAAGCCGGAACCTGCGCGAGCAACTATTTCTTCGGAACCTTGGCGCCGTGCGTGCAGGATCAGTCGTAATCGACCCACCCCACGCCGGCATTCCGCCGCAGGGTCAGTGTCTGCGCGCCACAGGGATTGATCCCCTTGAACATGATTGTGTCGCCAGACGCGGTCGTCACCCGAATGTCGTAGGCGCAGTCCGAATCATCGAATGCCCACGCCGACTTGGCGCCGTCTTGCGCAATTGTTGGTCCGTCCTTCCAGCTGCCGCCCGGCGTGTTGCGGATCTCGACCGAACGAAGCGGGCCACCCGTGCCATTGACCAGCGCCGCGCTTGACGGCGTGAAGGAATGCGCGGGCGCTCCAAACAGAGCGAGTGCGCACCAAAGCGGAGCGTTCCTCTTCATTCTGCGGGAATATAACGTTTTGTTACCGCAAATGTAAGATCACATTGGGGCAATTCGGCCTGTGGATATTAACCATGTGTTAGGAGATTCGTCGCATTCTTCGCTCAGCCTGGGGGACGAAGACGATGGAATCGAACTTGCGCTATTATCTCCGCCGCGCCGCTGAAGAGCGGACTGCCGCTGTTCGTGCGGTGACACCGCAAGCGCGCGCGCGCCACGACAAATTGGCGCAGGACTTTGCGACGCGCGCCCAAGAATATAGCCCAGTGGCGATGACTGCCTGATCGCAACATCCGATCGACCATAAGACTAAGGCGCCATCAGGCGCCTTTTTCATGTCAGCAGTAGGAAAGTGGCGCGCCCGGAACAATTCGAACGTCCGACCCTCAAATTCGTAGTCTGATGCTCTATCCAGCTGAGCTACGGGCGCGCGGTGAGCGGGCTATTAGGCAGACAAGACGAAGGGCGCAACCCCGTTCGTATCAATTGCGCCCGGGAAAATGCGTGCCTAGACATCATCACCATGAAAATCATCTCACTCCTCCCTGCCTTCGCACTTGCCGCCTGTACGACGACGCCTTCCGTAGCGCCGTCGCTTGCACGCCGTCCGGCGGAAGCGATCGATCCGCGCGTCCCGGTCAATGCTGAAGTGCTCGACGATCCGGTCGATCCCGCGCTGGAGGCCCAGGTCGCCGCCATGCTTGCAAGTGCACGAAGCAGCGCCGCTGATTTCGATACCGGTGCGCCGCGCGTGCGAGCGCTGGCCGCTGCTGCCGGACCAGTGCAGAGCGAAAGCTGGATCAC
The DNA here is from genome assembly GCA_963784395.1 of uncultured Alphaproteobacteria bacterium. Classification (GTDB taxonomy): domain Bacteria; phylum Pseudomonadota; class Alphaproteobacteria; order Sphingomonadales; family Sphingomonadaceae; genus Sphingomicrobium. The sequence continues at coordinate 493,310 of CAWARI010000002.1, forward strand.
TGCGCAGGCAGGATTGAGCGAACTCGATCGCTTGCGCGCACCGGCCGCGGCCGCAGCGGCCGATCTTGACCAAGTTCGAGCAACGCGGGCCCGCTCGGGACAGCCGATCCTGGCGGCCGATCTCGCGCTTCTCGAGCAAGGGGCCGCTGAACTTCAGGTTATCAATGAGCGACTGGCTGGCGCACTCGATGAAATTGGCGCAACGATCGCGCGCTAGGCGAGCGCCAACGCGCGCGCTTTCGGCCAATCCGCAGCGTCCATCCGATAAACGATCGTCGGATTGAGCTCCTCGCCGAAGCGTGGGTCGACATAATCATATTCGGGCCGGTGGGTCATGCCGAGCCGTCGCATCAGCCCCCAGCTCCCCCCGTTGCCCGCCACGGTAAGCGCGACGACGTGCGGTGCTTTGAACTGGTCGAAGGCAAGATCCATCGCGGCGATGGCGGATTCCTTGGCAATCCCCCGCCCCCATGCACTCTCGCGCAGGCGCCAGCCGATTTCCATTTCGCCCGTAATCGGCCCAGCCCCCGGCGCATTGACCCGCTTCAATCCGCAGAAGCCGAACAATTCGCCGCTCTCGCGATCTTCGACGATCCAGAAGGTGTGACCGTAATCGCTCTGGTACGTGTCTAGCCGCGCCTTGGCTGCCGCCCATTCCCCCGGCGTCTGGACACCGCCGAGCCAGCGCATCACCGACAGCGTATTCATCACCGCATAGAAATTCTCGCTGTCGCCGTCTTGCCAGGTGCGCAGGATTAGGCGGTCGGTGGTTGCCGCAATTCGGCGGTCATCGTTCATGGCGAAAGGCCTTCGTGGATATGAAGTAGAGCACGAGCCCGCTCATGGCGAAGCCGGCAAGCAATTGCCACTGCATCGCACTCGTCTGGAACGTTGCCCACAGGCTCAACGCAAGCGCGACCGGCATGGCGATTGCGATCGGAGCGCTGAACCCGTTCAGCGCCGCCTTTCGGCGAAGCAGCGGCAGTGACATGATCGATGCGATGTACGCGATCAGGCGGGCAAGCGTGCTGACGGTTGCCAGGAACAGGAACGACCCGCTGAGTGCGAACATCGACATGATCACGCCCAGAAAGGCAATCGAATTGGACGGCGTTCCGAACCGGGGGGAGATTCGCCCGAACCAGGTTGGCAACAAATCATCTTCGGCAAAGCTCGACGTCATCCGACTTGCAGAGGTTACGCCGGCAGCGAGGTTGGCAAGCACCGAAATCGAGACCGTCAGCCCGATCAGATAAGCACCGACATCTCCGCCCAGCGCTTGGGCAAGCGCAACCAGCGGCGCCGCGCCACCATTACCCGCAACCTGCGAGTGACCGTACACCCACTGAAGTGCGAAGTAGATCAAGGTGACTAGGGCGAGGCTGCCCAGCAGCGCACGCGGCATCGCCTGCTGAGGGTTTCTTGTTTCGCCGGCCGGGACCGTCGCATTTTCGAAGCCGACAAAGGCATAGAGCGCGGCAAGCGCGACTCCTTCGACCGCGCTGAATTGGGGAAGAACGACGGGCTCGGTCGTGACGCCACTGGCCAGCCCGATCGCGATCAGGACCAGCAATGGCACGATCTTCAAGACCGTCAACGCGCCGAGTAAGGCGACGACCTTCTTAAGCCCGACGATATTGATGATCGTCAGCCCACCAAGAATTGCGATCAGCGTCAGCGATCGACCGGGCTCGCTTGCTACCCAGGGCCAGATCGCGCCGGCATAATCGGTCAGAACGATGGCGTTGGCGCCAAGGCTGATGACCCTCGCGGCATAGAAAATCCAGCCGACCTGGAAGCCAAGGAACGGCCCATAGGCATCGCTGACGAAGCGTTGCGGACCGCCCGATCGGTTGGTCAGCTTGGTCAGTTCGGCGAAACAGACGACAATCGTTCCGACCAGCACACCGCCGATCAGCAGCAACCATGGTGCGAATAATCCGACGGCGAGATGAAGGCTCTCGGTCAGGCCGAAGATGCCTGCCCCGATCAGACCGTTGATGACCAGCAACCCGACCCCCAACGTGCCCATGGCGCGTGGAGCCTCGACAATTTGCTTGGCCATTTTTATCCCCCGATAAGTCGCGCCGCCTCCAGCGCATGGTAGGTCAATACCCCGGTCGCCCCTGCCCGCTTGAACCCGAGCAATGTCTCCATAATCAACGCCTCGCGGTCTGCTGCACCGGCGGCAGCGGCCGCCTCGATCATCGCATATTCGCCCGACACCGCATAAGCGAAGGTAGGCACGTCGAACCGGTCGCGGACACGTGCAACAACATCGAGATAGGCTAGCCCCGGCTTGACCATGACCATGTCGGCACCTTCGGCAATGTCGAGCGCGACCTCGCGCAGGGCTTCACCGCCATTGGCCGGATCCATCTGGTAGCCGCGCTTGTCGCCTTTCAACCGCCCGCCACTGCCGACGGCATCGCGGAACGGACCATAAAAGGCCGAAGCATATTTCGCGGCATAAGCCATGATCGCAACGTTGACGTGCCCGGCGCTCTCCAACCCTTTGCGGATCGCGGCGATGCGGCCATCCATCATGTCGGACGGCGCAACGATGTCGGCCCCCGCCTCCGCCTGCACAACCGCCTGGCGGACTAGTATGTCGACCGTCGCATCGTTGCGGACATAACCGACATCGTCGATTAGCCCGTCGTGGCCATGGGCGGTATACGGGTCGAGCGCGACGTCGGTCAGCACGCCGACCTCGGGTACCGCATCCTTAACGGCACGGATCGCCTGACAGATCAAATTCGCGGGGTTCAGCGCTTCTTCAGCACGTTCGCTGCGCCGGTCGCCGGGTGTATTTGGAAACAAGGCGATGCAGGGAATGCCGGCATCGCGGGCCGTTCTGGCCTGGTCGGCGATCCGGTCGACGCTCCACCGACTGACGCCCGGAAGCGACGCGATCGGCTGCTCTTCGCTTTTACCGTCGCAGACGAACAAAGGCCATATAAGGTCGGACGGATGCAGCCGATGTTCGGCCAACATAGCGCGAATCCACGGAGCGGTGCGGGCGCGGCGCATCCGCAGCGAAGGAAAACTGGGTGAACTCATGGGGGCCTTAGTAGCGATTTGTTGCGAGGGCGGATAGAAACGTCGTGCCGAATGTTCTCAGCGATATGAAAACCCTCCCCAAGCAGGCGATCCTCGTGGTCAACGCGATGAGCCGCCGCGGTGCCGACATTTTTGAAGAAGCCGTTACCAAGCTCCGTTCGGCAGGCGTCGACCTGATCGATGCCATCGCTGTTACAGAGCCGTCGAAGATGGATTCGACAATGAAGGACGCCATTGCACGTGCACCGATGGTCATCGTTGGTGGCGGCGACGGATCGCTGTCGACCAATGTCGATCATTTCGTCGGGCAGGACACTGTCTTTGCCGTCCTTCCGCTGGGCACGGCGAACAGCTTTGCCAAGACGATGGGGATCGGCGACGGCCTGGACGATGCCATTGCGGTCATTGCCGACGGCGAGCGGCGCAGGATCGACCTTGGCCGGATCGACGGCGACTATTTCGCCAATGCCGCCGCCATCGGATTGTCGCCGCTGATCGCCGATACCGTTCCGCACAAATTGAAGAAATATCTCGGCATGGTCGGCTACCTTATTTGGGCTGCGCGCGTCGCGTTCAAGTTCCGCCCATTCCGTATCACGGTGACGACCGATGACGGCAAGCAGCATCGCTGCTGGGCGACCGAGGTCCGGATCGCCAACGGGACCCATCATGGCGGCGTCGAATTGATCGAGGATGCCGACGTGCAGAGCGGCGACATCGTTATCCAGGCGGTGACCGGAACGCGGCTCTGGGGGCTCGCGTGGAGCTGGTTTTCCACCCTGTTCAAGATCAGCGGGCGCGAACGCAACACAACCGAATGGCGCGGCAAGAAAATGACGCTCGACACCCGCCCGCGTCAAAAGATCAGCGTCGACGGAGAGATCGAAGCAAAAACCCCCGTCACCGTCGAGGTCGCGAAGGGCGCAATCGAGGTCGCCGCCCCCCGGCCAAGACAGCTGCCCAAAGACGCGGCCAGCTAGCCCAGGCGGGCGAGTGCCGCCGACAGTTTCTCCGCCTCGGCAGCGCGCGAATCATGGTCGGCGCGCGCCTTTTCGATAGCTTCCGGCTTGGCGCGCTCGGTAAAGTTCGCATTGTCGAGCCGCGCCGCCAGGTTGTCACGTTCCTTCAACGCGGCCTCCACCGCTTTCTTCAGACGCGCACGCTCGGCTTCGAGGTCGATCGCACCTTCCAGCGGGAAGGCGAGCGTGACGCGGCCAACGACGATCTGTGCCGATGATTCCGGGACATTGTTGGTCGCGACCGGCCCGTCGAGCTTCGCCAATCGGGCCAGCGTCGACTGATTGTCGCCAAGCGTCGCAAGCATCACGGAATCGCCGCCGACGACATGCGGAGTCAGCGCCGCCGTCCACGGAATGTTGAGTTCGGCGCGCATCGCACGGACCGCATCGATCACGGCAACCAGGCCGTCGATGCTCGTCTTGGCTGCTTGGTCGACGTCCGCTTCGGGCTTTGGCCATTGGGCGGTGATCAGCGGATAATAGTCGCGGCTTCCCGCCCCCATCGCACCCCACAATTCTTCGGTGACGAAGGGCATGAACGGGTGAAGCATGACCAGGATCTGGTCGAATGCCCATGCCGCGACAGCCTTCGTCTCGTCGTCCCACTGGCCCTTCACCAATTCGACGTACCAATCGCAAAATGTGCCCCAAGTAAAATGGTATATGGCATCGGCCATGCCGTCGAAGCGCAGTTCGTCAAACGCCTTGTCCAGCTTGGCCAACGTCCCGACCACTTCGCCGATGATCCAGCGATTGACCGGACGAACAGCCTCGGGCGCGGCGACGCTGTCGCTTGCGCCCACGCCGTTCATCTGCAGGAAGCGCGCGGCGTTCCACAACTTGGTCGCGAAATTGCGATAGCCTTCGACGCGTTTCTCATCGAGCTTGATGTCGCGGCCCTGACTTTCCATGGCCGCCATCGTGAAGCGCAGCGCATCGGCGCCATATTTGTCGATCAGCCCGAGCGGGTCGACGACATTGCCCTTCGACTTGGACATCTTTGCGCCCTTGTCGTCGCGGACCAGCCCGTGAAGGTAGAGCGTCTTCCACGGCCGCTCGCCCATGAATTCGAAGCCCTGCATCGCCATGCGGGCATCCCAGAAGAAGATGATGTCGAAGCCCGAGATAAGCACGTCGTTCGGATAATGACGGGCAAGGTCGTGGGTCTCGTCCGGCCAGCCGAGCGTCCCGAACGGCCACAGTGCGGAGCTGAACCAGGTGTCGAGCACATCCTCGTCACGGCGCAGTGGCACGCCCTCGCCTGCCTCGGCCTGCGCGCATTCTTCGGTCTCGGCGACGAAAACGTTGCCGTCATTGTCATACCAGGCCGGAATCCGGTGGCCCCACCACAATTGGCGGCTGACGCACCACGGCTGGATATTCTCGAGCCAGTTGAACCAAGTCTTCTTCCACGTTTCGGGAACGACCGCGATGTCGCCCGACTTCACCGCCTCGATTGCCGGCTTGGCGAGCGTTTCGGCATCGATATACCATTGGTCGGTCAACCACGGTTCGATCACCACGCCCGATCGATCGCCGTAAGGGGTCGCAATGGTGCGATCCTCGACCTTGACCAATGCCCCTTCCGCTTCCAGCCGCGCGACGACTTCCTTGCGTGCCGCTAACCGGTCGATTCCGATCAGATCTACGGGGATCAGACTGTCGCCTGTCTGGGCGACCGCACCCTTGGCATCGAGCATGTTGAGCATGTCGCCCGGCTTGAAGCCAGCGCGTTTGCCGACCTCGAAATCGTTGAAGTCATGGCCCGGCGTGATCTTGACCGCGCCCGAGCCAAGTTCCGGATCGGCATGTTCGTCGGCTACGACCGGGATCAGGCGTCCGGTGATCGGCTGCTTGAGCATCTGTCCGATCCTGTCGGTGTAGCGCGCATCGTCGGGATGAACCGCGACCGCCATGTCGGCAAGCATCGTTTCCGGACGCGTGGTCGCGACCTCGATGAAGCCGCTGCCGTCCGCGAACGGATAGCGAAGCGTCCAAAACTTGCCTGCCATTTCGCGGGTTTCGACCTCAAGGTCGCTGATCGCGGTCTGGAAATGCGGGTCCCAATTGACCAGCCTTTTGTCGCGATACAGCAGCTTGCGCTTGTACAGTTCGACGAACACCTTGAGGACGGCCTTCGAGAAGCCCTCGTCCATCGTGAAGCGCTCGTTCGCCCAGTCGCACGATGCGCCGAGGCGGCGGAGCTGGCCGGTGATCTGGCCGCCGCTTTCTTCCTTCCACTCCCACACCTTCGCGACGAACTCGTCGCGGGTGAAATCGGTACGATTCTTCTGCTGCTGGTCGAGTTGGCGCTCCACGACCATCTGGGTGGCAATCCCGGCATGATCGGTACCGACCACCCACAGCGCGTCCTTGCCCTCCATCCGCGCACGGCGGATCAAGATGTCCTGCAAGGTATTATCGAGCGCATGACCGATGTGCAGCGAACCGGTTACGTTCGGCGGCGGCATGACGATCGTATACGGGACTGCGTCGGGGCGTTCCGGCCGGAACAGCCCGTTCGATTCCCAATGCGCATACCAGCGGGCCTCAATCGGCCCCGGCTCGAAGGTTTTTGCAAGCTCGCTCATGCGGCGCGGTTACGGGAAGCCACGCCGCACTGCAACATCACTTGCCCGGCGGCGTGCCCAGATAGGTGCCCATCCAGCCGAACACCTCATCGTACCAGCGGATAGAGTTCTTCGGCTTCAGCACCCAGTGGTTTTCGTCTGGGAACACCAGCAGCTTGGACGGAATTCCCTTGCGCTGGAGCGCGGTGAAGCTGGCGAGACCCTGCGTATAGGGAATGCGGAAATCCTTCTCGCCGGTGATGACCAGCATCGGGGTCTTCCAGTTCTTGACGAAATTGACCGGGTTCCAGCGTTCGTAGGCGGAGGGGTCCTCGTAATAGGTCTTGCCACCATGCTCCCACTCGTCGAACCACAATTCTTCGGTTTCGTAGGCCATCGCGCGCGCGTCGAACACGCCATCATGCTGGATCAGGCACTTGAACCGGTCGGGCCAATTCCCGGCGATCCAGTTCATCATGTAGCCGCCATAGCTGGCACCAAGCGCGCACGTGTTGTCTGCATCCAGGCTGTCGTCGTTCTGCGTCGCGAAGGCGAGGCCCTTCTTGAGATCCTCAAGCGGCTTTCCGCCCCAGTCGTTGCGGATCGAGTCGGTGAAGGCCTGGCCGTATCCGGTCGACCCGTGGAAATCGACGCTGACCACCGCATAGCCCGGTGCCGAGAACAGCCGCGGGTTCCAGCGATACGACCAGCCGTTGCCGAAACTTCCCTGCGGTCCGCCATGGACGACGAAGGCGATCGGCAATTTGCCCGCTGCGCCCTGCGGCTTCAGCTTGAAGCCCCAGACCTTGTCATTGTTGGCACCGGCGAAGCTGTATTTCTCGAACGTGACGGGATCGAGCTGGGCGAGCAACGCGCGATTGACCGCGGTCAGCTGAGCATTCTTGCCGCGCGCATCGACGCGGTAGAGATCGTCAGGCGCCATCACGCTGTTTAGCGTGTAGATCGCTCCGCCATCGGAAAGTGGGATGACATTTCCGGCATGACCGTTGCCGGTCAGACGCGAAACCTTGCCGCTGGCGACACCGACACGGAATATCGACGTTTCCATGACGTCGTCGGCGGTGACTAGGATCGACTTGCCGTCCTTCGCCCAGGCAATCGATCCCACCGATCGATCCCAATTGGCGGTAACCGCGCGGGTTGCGCCGCTGGTCAGGTCACGCACCATCAGGACCTGCCGATCGGCCTCGTAACCCGCGCGCGCCATCGCGAAATAGGCAAGGCTTCGACCGTCCGGCGACAATGTCGGCAGATTGTCGGTACCGTCATTGTCGGGCGTCAGGTTGGTCGGCTGTGCCGATCCATCGGCCGGGGCCGCAAAGATGTCGAGATTGGTCGAGGTCGGCTCGATCCGCCCTGCTTCGCGAAGCGCGAAATAAACGGTCTTACCGTCGGGCGAGATGTCAACCTCCTCAACGCCGCCGAACGGTTTGGACGGCGTATCGCCTTCCAGCGATCCCGTTATCCGCGTGCCATTACCGGTCAGCTTGCCGCCCGACACGCCATAACTGAAGATCCGCGAGCGCACGCCGGGTTCGGCCCATGTGTCCCAGTGGCGAACGAACATCTGGTCATATTCACGGGCCGAGCCACCTTGCGGCGCAGGGAAGGTCGTCGCGGTGCAACCGATGTCGGGACAATCGCGCGTATCGGCAAATACGATCACGCGGCTCCCGTCGCGGCTGACCTTAAAGCCCGACACGTCGGCGCCGAAATCCGAATATTGTGCGGGCAAACCGCCCACGGTCATACGAAACAGCTGGTCGCGATCGCCAACCGGGGCGAGGTACCAAATTGCGCCGTCTGCGCCGAATACCGCGTCATGGGCCTTGGCAGTGATCCCCGCCACCGGCTGCGGGGCAGTATTCTTCGCGCTCAGGTCCAGCACGTGGAGAACATTGTCGCGCTTGTTGGCGGAAAGATCGGTCGTCGACAGGCTGAACAAGGCGTAGCGGCCGTCCGGCGATACGCTGGGCGCGCCCAATCGTCGCATCATGTGCATGTCGCTCGCCGTCATCGGGCGGGCCATTGCAGCGGTGGGAACGAGGGCGGCGGCCGCGACACTGGCGGCAAGGATGATGCGGTTCATGGCCGCGAGGACTAGCAAGCCAGTCGCGCGGGCGCCAGCGTCAGAGCGGTTTGAAAAATCGGCCGGGTAACGCCGTTAAAGCGGCTTGCCTGTAATCCTGCTGATTTCGCGCTTCACATGTTCGTCGACGATGCGCGGCAAATTCTCGTCGAGCCATTGCTTCAACGCCGGGCGAAGCATGTCCTTGAGCATATCTTCAAGGGGATTGGCCGCAGGCGCCGGCGGCGCGGCGGCGGCGACACTCGACAATTCGGCGAGCCGCGCGCGGCTGCCGCCGGCAACGTCATCGTCGATCAGCGGCGGTCCGAGGTCAATCACGGGTTCCGGCTCCGGTTCGGCGACCGGAACGGCTTCCATCGTCTCGTCCAATTCGAGGACATCTTCCTCGGTCGGCGTCGGCGGTGGGGTCGCCGAACGCACTTCCTTCTCCTCGGCGATCACTCGTTTGATCGACGCCAGGATATCTTCCATTGAGGGTTCGCGCGGGGTCTGCATCGAGCGACCTATCGCTTATCGCGACGGGTTTTGCGAGTCCTGCGACCGTTCCTCCGGAGTCGCGGTGCTGGTCGCGACCGGACCGGTGCGCCGCTCGCCCGACCAATCGCTCCAGTCGGACGCGACCCGGCGATAGTTACCGAGCGGATCATAGAGCGGCCCGCCCTCAAGGCCGAGGTCGTCGGCTTCGGCCTGGCCCATTGCGTTGAGCAACTGGAAGCCAGCAACATAGGCATCGCGGCGCGCGGTCACGAGCGCGACCTGCGAATTCAGCAATTCCTGCTCGGCGTTCAAGACTTCTAGGATGGTGCGCGTGCCAACACTGTTCTCGGCACGTGATCCCTCAAGCGCCAGTTCGTTGGCCTTGACCGCAGTCTGGTTGGCCGAAATCGCCTGCTGGGCAGCGGTATAGACCGCGAATACCGAACGGGTTGCCGAAATGACGGCACGCTCGACCGCGATACGACCCTCCAGCGCCTGACCTTCGAGGGCTTCGCTCTGACGGACACGCGCCGAGGGCAAGCCACCTTGGTAAAGCGGGATACGTCCCTGGACGCCGATGCTGGTCGATGTGCCCGAACGAGGAAGACCGCCGGTATCGCCGCCGATCGTGTTGACATAATCGCCCGACACGACACCCGACACGGTCGGCAGGCGGCTCGCGCCAGCCACACGGACGTCATAGCGCGCGGCCTCCGCCTGACGCGTCGCAGCGATGAAATCGGGATTGTTGGCCAATGCGATACGAACCGCTTCGTCAGCGGTTGCCGGAAGTGGCGGCAACGGCGGCGGCGGGGTCAACTGACCCGGACGCTGGCCGACCACACGGCGGTAATTCTCTTCACTCGATGCCAGTCGGCCGCGCGCGGTTTCCAGAGTGCTGCGCGACAGCGACAAACGCGCTTCGGACTGGGCAACGTCGGTCCGTGTAACGTCGCCAATCTCGAACCGGTCGCGTGCCGCCTCCAGATTGGTGTTCAGGACGCGCACCTGGTTCTGGTTCAATTCGACAATCGCACGGTCGCGGATGACGTCCATGTAAGCGGAAACCGCCTCGGTAAAGACGTCGCCTTCGACGGCGCGAAGTGTCGCACGGCCGGCCTCGACGCGTGTCCTTGCAGCTTCGATCGAGTTGCGAACGCTGCCGCCGTTGAACAACGGATAGCTCAAGTCGACGCCGCCGGTCAGGTATGGCCCCTTGCCGAGGCGGCGCAGCGATCCCGATTGCGTCAGGTCGCGGTTGACGCCGACGACGGCGCTCACCTGGGGACGACCGGCCGCACGGGCGATGGCGACACCCGAATCACTGACCTTCAGCGATTCGCGCTGCCCGGTCAGGGTCGGGTTGGTCTGATAGGCCTGGGCCAAAGCTTCGCGCAGCGTATCGGCCGACGCGGTAGTGCAGAAAAGAGCCGCGATGATCGACCCGGTAAGGAGGTGGCGCTTCAACATAGTCTCCTGGACTCGTCAGAACTGGAATGCCGGTTCGGGAAGCGAACCAGGCAAAAGAGGAACCTGGGCATCGGCGACGCTTCGGAAGCCGACATGAGAGCCGTTGCGTTGACCGATCGACAACCGGGCAACGCCGCGATCGAGAACCGCCGCGCCGATACGGCCGGTGTCCGACAAGGCATCGAACAAGGCAGACGGGACTTTCGGCACAGCCCCTTCGACCAGGATGACATCGTATCGACCCTTAGTCTTGGCATCGAGTGAAGGCGCGCGATCGACAGAGAGGCCGATCGCTGCAAGCACGGCTGCGGAATATTCGCCGCCAGCGCCAATGACGAGCGCGCGTTCGCCAACCTGCGGCGCGATTTCGGACAACAGCCGGCCGAGTTCGGCAGGTGCCATCATCGGCGCGCCTCCGATCATCTGCGATCGATCCATATAGGCCATCGGCTTGAGCGCGGCAGGAACGTAATCTTCGCGCGGGACCCTGCCCATCGCGCCGAGAACGGCGGCTTCGGTCACGCCTTCGGGCCGAAGCTGGCTGACCACCATCGCGCGCCGTGCTGCCGCAAAATCGTCCGTCATGCCGCTCATCATCGTCCTCAAAACTTCAGCTGTTATATGACAGTAATACAGTCAGGGTTCAAGCCCGCTCTTACCGCCCGTCGTCATCGTCGCCAAGCAGCGCGGGCCGCCGCCGGTCGAAAAGTCGTAGCAGAGATGGGGAATCATCTTCGGTTGACAAGCGGCGGGCCGCCTTCCATCTGCGCACCCCGCGAGGCCCGATGGCGGAGTGGTGACGCAGAGGACTGCAAATCCTTGCACCCGGGTTCGATTCCCGGTCGGGCCTCCAGATTTCCCGATCACCCTTTATCTTTAGACAAGCGCGAGCGAGGCGCGCCTGCATAACTATGCATTATATATTGCATAATCATGCAAACAGCCTATCTCGCCGCGATGATCAATGCCCTCATTCTTGGTGCAAGCGGCTATGTCGGCGGAGAATTGCTCCGCTTGCTCGCTGCGCATCCACACATTCAGCCCACGCTGCTGATCGGTGACAGCGACGCCGGAAAGCGCGTCGCCGACGTCCACCCGGCACTCGCTCTTGCGTATCCCAATGCGATCATCTGCTCGTTCGATAAGGACATGCTGCGCGACTCCGACCTGGTGTTTGCCGCCCTTCCCCATGGCAAGAGCCAGGAACTCGCGCCGGACATTCTCGATGCGAACGTCCATTTCGTCGATCTGGGCGCCGATTTCCGGCTCGATACCGCCGAGGAATATGCGCGTTGGTACGGTGAGGCGCATCAGGCACCTGACCTGCTCGACACCTTCACCTACGGTATTCCCGAATTTCATCGCGCTCGAATCGCGGGGTCCAAATCTGTGTCTGCCGCGGGATGCTATGCCACCGCCGCGATCCTGGCACTCAAGCCTTTGGTCGACTCAGGATTGATCGAAAAGGGGACGATCACGATCGACGGCATGTCGGGCGTCTCCGGTGCAGGAAAGGCAGCGACCGCCAAAACCCATTTCGATTCGGTCCACGGCAGCATCGGTGCCTATGGCCTGCTGACCCATCGCCACACCGCCGAGATGCAGATGATGCTGGGTCAGGATGTTCTGTTCACTCCTCACCTCGTCCCGATGGACCGCGGCCTGCTCGTAACCGCATATGGCGCCGCCGCCGCTGGATCGGGCGATCCGCTCGATGTGCTCGCCGCCGCATACGCCGGCGAACGTTTCATTCGCGTCAGCGACCAACCGCCCGGAACCAAGTCGCTGTCCGGGACGAATGCAGCATTCCTCACTGCACGACGCTGCGACCGGACCGGCAAGATCCTGACGCAATGTGCAATCGACAATCTTGGAAAGGGGGCCGCCGGACAGATGATCCAATGTGCCAACATCATGCTCGGCCTCGACGAAGGCGCCGGGCTTTCGCTTGCCGGAATGTGGCCGTGAGCGTCACCGCTGCTCCCGGCTTCGTCGCCGCCGGATGCCATGTCGGCGTCAAGCGCAAGCGCCGCGACCTGGCGATCGTCGCCACCGATGATGGCCGTCCGGTCGCCGCCGCAGGCGTCTTCACGCAAAACAAGTTTGTCGCCCCGCCCGTCGTTCATTCGCGAGCGATCCTTGCCGCCAATGGTGGGCGCGCATCAGCGATCGTCGTCAATTCGGGCAATGCCAATGCCGGCACCGGCGCACTGGGACTTGCCAATGCCAAAGCGATGAGCCGGATGACAGCCAATGCGGTCGGCTGCGGCGCGGAAGACGTCCTAGTCTGCTCGACCGGGATAATCGGGCTTGAACTGCCAATGGAAAAGATACTGCCGGGCATCGACCGGCTCGCGACGCATCTCTCGCGCGCTGGCCATAGCGACGCTGCCAGCGCGATCCTGACGACCGATCATGTCCCGAAGGAATCGACGATCGCGGGATCGACCTTCACGCTTGGCGGAATGGCCAAGGGATGCGGGATGATTGCGCCCAACATGGCGACGATGCTCGCATTCCTGACTACCGATGCCGACGTCGACAGCGCAAAACTCACGAAAATCCTCCGCGAATCCGTTGCCGAAAGCTTCAACACGCTGAACGTCGATGGTGCGACGAGCACCAACGACACCGTCTTCCTGCTTGCCAATGGACGTGCCGGCAAACCCGACATAGAAGAATTCGCTGCCGCCGTTCGCGACCTGTGCCTCGACCTTACGATGCAGATGGCCCGCGATGCGGAAGGCGTCACCAAGGTCGTCCGGCTTACCGTCAGCGGTGCCGCAAGTTCCGCCGAGGCGCGGGCCTGCGCAAAGGCGATTGCCGAAAACAACCTGGTAAAATGCAGCTGGTTCGGGTCCGACCCTTACTGGGGCCGGATCCTCGCGGCGGCCGGGTCCGCCGGCGTTGATTTCAACGCCGAGGATTGCTTCGTCGCCTATGGCGGCATTCGCGTTGCCGAAGGCGGCGTCGAAATACCGCACGATTCGGCGGGGGTCCTTACCCACATGAAGCAGGCCGAAGTCAGCATCGAATGCGGTCTGGGCGCCGGCTCCGCATCGGCGCGGGCAATCGGGATCGATCTCGGGCCGGGCTACATCAAGGAAAACAGCGTCACATCATGAGCGAGGTCCAATGAACCAGCACAGTCGTCTTTACGGACTCGCCCCGGCCGATGCCGCCCGACTGCTCGTCGAGGCCATTCCCTATGTGCGCCGCTTCACCGGCAAGGCCGTGGTCGTCAAACTTGGCGGCAACGCGATCGACCATCGCCTCGACCAGGCGCTTGCGCAGGACGTCCTGCTGCTCCGCAGCGTCGGCGTTCGCTGCGTCGTCGTCCATGGCGGCGGTCCACAGATCGACGCGACCCTCAAGGCGTTCAATATCGAGCGCAGGTTCCAAGACGGTCTTCGGGTCACCGACGCCGCAACGCTCGACATCGTCCGGATGACATTGGTCGGCAAGGTCAACCGCGACCTCGTTGCCAAGATCAATCGCGAAACCGATGACGAGCCAGTCGCGGTCGGCGTGTCGGGAGAGGACGGCGGATTATTGGTCGCCCGCCAGCGTGATCCGGCGCTCGGCTTTGTTGGCGACGTCGAAATGGTGCGCGCCTCGATCCTGAAAAGACTGCTTGACGAGGAACTGGTGCCGGTGGTCTCGACCGTCGGCGCCGACCGTTCGGGGCAACCGTTCAACATTAACGCGGATGCAGCGGCTTGTGCGATCGCTGCGGCGATGGGCGCGGAAAAGCTCGTCTATCTGACCGCCGCACCGGGCCTTCTCGCCGATCCGAACGACCCCGGATCGGTGATCACCAAGCTGACCGCCGCCGAAGCCCGCACCATCGTCACCCGCAAGTCGGTGAGCGATGGCATGATCCCCAAGTTGACCGCCTGCGTTGAGGCGGTCGAACAGGGCGTCGGCAGCGCGCACATACTCGACGGGCGGATCGCGCACAGCCTGCTGATCGAAATGCTGACCGAAAGCGGCATCGGAACGATGATCGCGAAGGAGGGCGTGCAATGAGCCTGCTGACCATCGCCGAGCACGGGACCGACGCCCTCACTGAAATGCTCGCGCTTGCGACCACCAAGGCAACCCCGCTCTCTGGCAAGGGCGTCGCCTTATTGTTCGAAAAACCAAGTGCGCGGACCCGGCATTCGATTGAAATGGCGGTCGCATCGCTTGGCGGCCACCCGATAACTGTGCGCGCAGACGAAGTCGGTGTCGGCAGTCGCGAGACCCCGCACGATGTCGCCCGCACTCTCGCCTGCTATCATTCGATCGTCGCGGCGCGGGTGAAAGACCATGCCCTGCTCGACGCATTTGCCGCTGCAATCCCGGGCACCCCGGTCGTCAACATGCTGTCCGACCGTGCCCATCCGCTGCAGGCACTGGCCGATCTGCTGACGATCCAGCAGCTGCGCGGCACCGTTGCGGGCGCGAAGATCGCCTTCATCGGTGACGGCAATAACGTCGCGCGCAGCCTTGCCGTCGGCGCGTCGCTGCTCGGTGCAGAGTTCCGGATCGCTTCGCCCGAGGGCTACGAATTGTCTGACGACGTCGCCGCCCTTCCCGGCGTTCGTCAGCTGCGCCACGCGGCGGAAGCAGTCGACGATGCCGCCTTCGTCTATACCGACGTCTGGGTGTCGATGGGCCAGGACGAGGAAACCGAAGCACGCAAGGCGATCTTCCGCCCCTATCAGGTCGATTCCGCCTTGATGGACAAAGCGGCGGCCGATGCCGCCTTCCTTCACTGCCTTCCCGCCATTCGCGGCGAGGAAGTGACGGCGGACGTCATCGACGGCCCGCAGAGCGCCGTCTGGAAGCAAGCGGAAAATCGCTATCATGCTGCCAGGGGCGCACTCGCCTGGCTGCTCGGGATCCGCCCGTGAGCGTCGATGCGCGCCGCACTGCTTTGGCCGCCATCATTCGCGGCGATCATGTCGCGAGCCAGGAAAGCCTTTCAGAGCGCCTGCGGACGGCTGGCCACGAGGTCACCCAGGCCACGGTGTCGCGCGACCTCGAGGCGCTGGGCGCAACGCGCGGCAAGCGCGATGGCCGTCCAGCCTATCTGCTTCCCGACACTTATGGCGATCCGGCACTGAGCCGAATCCTCGGAGAATGGCGACTTTCGGTCGAACCGGCCGGCAATCTCCTCGTCATGCGCACACGGCCAGGCTCTGCCCATGTCGTCGGCGCGGCGCTCGACGACGCAGCGGTTGAAGGCATTGCCGGGACGATTGCTGGCGACGACACGCTATTCATCGCCATACGCGATGGCTTCACCCCAACCGAGATTGCACGCAAACTGAGTTAGAGCCTTTCCCGGACTGCCAGTCGCCGCTAGAGGCGCGACGGAAAGGGATCCAGATGCGCGTATTCGTTCCGCTCGCCGTCCTGCTGGCGGCTACGGCCTGCACCCAAGAGGCACCACAGATCGACATTGTCGATCCGGTCGTCATCGCGACCCCGATGGGCGGCGCGGCCTATTTCACGATCAGGAATCGCGGCGGCAGCGATCGCCTGCTTTCCGTTGCAGCACCGTCGAACGGTGAGGCGTCGATGCATGAAACCGTTCGCGATGGGTCGATCATGCGTATGCGTGCCGTCGACGGAATCCATATTCCCGCAGGGGGCGACGTGATCTTCGAGCGCGGCGGCCTGCATGTGATGCTGATGGGATCGCCTGTCCCACTCGAACCCGGCAAAACCATTCCACTAACCCTGTCGTTCAGTCGGTCCGGCGACAGAGAGATTTCGGCGCCGGTCAAGGCGCCCGACACACCGATGGAGGCGATGTGAACCTTCGCAAGATCCGACTAATCCTCTGGATATTAGTGGGCCTTGCGCTCATTGCGGGGATGGCGGTCATGATGTCGCAGCGATCATCGCTGCCGCCCTCGCCCGCCGAGGTGAAGGTTGGCGGTCCATTCACACTGACGGCGGCGGACGGATCGAAATTCTCCAGCGATCGCCTCGCCGGGCGGCCCCACGCAATCTTTTTCGGCTTCACCCATTGTCCCGACGTTTGCCCCACCACACTTGCGCGCCTTGCCAAGCTTCGCAACGAACTCGGCAAGGGCAATGAAACGTTCGACATCGTCTTTGTAAGCGTCGATCCGGAACGCGATACTGCGGAAGAAATGGCGCGTTACGTCAAATTGTTTGCGACCCCGGTCATCGCACTTACCGGATCGCCGACCGACATCGACGCCGTGAAGAACAGCTTCGGCATCTATTCCGAAAAAGTGCCGGACAAGGACGGCGCCTATTCCGTCGATCACAGTGCCCAAGTTCTCCTGTTCAACCGCGATGGCAGCTTCGGCGGCACAATCGCGTTCGACGAGAATGATCCGGCTGCGCTCAAAAAACTGGAGAATATCAGCGATTCTTGACTGTGTCGTCGATACAACACAGCAAAAACAATTCGACAAGCGGTAGTTTACGAACCTCGAACTCATTCCTATGTGCACTGCAGCACGCCACCTTCTGTGGCTGCCCAGTCTCCAAAATATATGAGGTTCATGTGAAGAAGTTTCTTTCGATCGCGCTCGCCGCGACCGCATTCGCCGCCGCGCCGGCGATGGCTCAGACTGCCGACGCCACCTTCACCGGTCCGCGCATCGGTGCCAACGTCGGTTTCGCCGACGACAACATCTTCGGCACCGAAGCATTCACCTATGGCGCCGAAGTCGGCTACGACTTCGCTGCCGGTGGTGCCGTCCTCGGCCTGACCGCAGAAATCCAGGACAACAAGGACATCACTCGTGAGCTCGCGCTGACCGCGCGCGCTGGTGCCCGCGTTGGTTCGAACGGCTTGCTTTACGCAACCGGCGGTTACTCGAACATCCGCGTTTCGGGCATCAATGTCGACGGCTTCCGCCTCGGCGTCGGCGGCGAACTCGCAATCGGTGGCAAGGCCTTCGCGAAGGTCGAGCAGCGCTACGGCAACTACCAGTATGGTATCGACCTGTGGCAGTCGCTGGTCGGTGTCGGCGTCCGCTTCTAAGCGTTCGTCACCCAGATCGGAAAAGGGGCGGCTTCGGTCGCCCCTTTTTTTATGCCTCGCGGGCAAGCACCCTATCGAGAAGGCGGGCGATTGCGGCAACGCTTTCGGGCTCTTCCAGCGTCGGCGCATGGCCGACCCGCGGAACGGTGACCAGTTCGCAATCGTCGATCCGCTCGGCCATCTCGCTCGCGATCTCGGCGCTGAGCAGGTCGGACAATTCTCCGCGAAGCAACGTAACCGGTCGCCCTCCCAGCGCTAGGAAAAATGGCCAGGTATCGCTGGGCGGTGCTTCGCCGGGCTGGGTGAACGTGTCGGCGATCTTCATATCGTAATCGAAGACGATCGATCCATTCTCTTCGCGCATGGTGCGACGCACGAAACGGTGCCAGGCGGCGCGATCCAAGTCGGGATAGACGTCGCCGATCCGCCCCGAAATTTCTTCGATAGCCGAATCCCAGCTGTCGAAACGCGCTGGCGTTCCGACATAGGAAGCGATGCGAGCGATGCCCGCCGGGTCGATGACCGGGCCGATGTCGTTAAGCAGGGCGCCCGCGATGCGTTCGACGTCGGTCAATGCCAGCACCATCGTGCAAAGCCCGCCAAGTGACGTGCCGATGAAAACTGCATCGGCAATGCCGAGTTGATCGAGCAATTTCATGATGTCGGCGACGTAGACGCGCGGATGATAGTTCTTCGAATCGGGGTCGGGCGCGCTCCCCGCCCGTCCCCGAAGATCGACCGCGATGACGCGCCACTCGCCCGCGAAATGCTCGGCAACAGGCTCGAAGTCGCGCGCATTGCGGGTCAATCCGGGAAGGCACAAAATCGGCGGCCGATCGTGCGGGCCGTTGTAATCGCGATAGTGAAGCTTGAGTCCGTCGCTGCTGTTCCAGTAGCGATCGGTCCATGTTGTTGTCGCCGTCATCGCAAGCAGGCCTAGCCGAACCGCGCCGACTGTTCCAGTAGAGGCGTCGATGACCGAATATTTGCCTGATCCCCGGATAATCGAGCTGGGCCCCGACTTCTTCGATCCGGTCGAACCGGCGCAATTTCCAGCGGCAATTCCGCGCTTTTTGAACCGGCGTTGGGCCGAAAAGGTCGGACTGGCGCTTCAGCCCGACGAATGGGAGCGCCATTTCCAACGCTTCGAGCCGCTACCCGAAAACCTGCCAAAGCACCTTGCCCTTCGTTACCACGGCCACCAGTTTCGCGTGTATAATCCCGATATCGGGGATGGCCGCGGCTTTCTGTTCGCCCAGCTTCGCGATCGCGACGGCCGTTTGCTCGACCTCGCCACAAAGGGCAGCGGCCGGACGCCGCACAGTCGTTCGGGTGATGGTCGATTGACCTTGAAAGGGGGCGTTCGCGAGGTTCTTGCGACCGAAATGCTCGAAGCGCTGGGCGTGAACACGTCAAAGACGTTCGCTCTGTTCGAAACCGGTGAAAAACTGCAGCGCAATGACGAACCATCGCCGACGCGTTCGGCCGTGCTCACCCGGCTCGGGCACGGACACATCCGTATCGGCACGTTCCAGCGCCTCGCTTTCCTCGACGATCGTCCGGCAATTGCAGCACTGGCCCGCTACACGCTTGGCAACCTTTATGGCGAAGCGGTGGATGACGATGATATGGCAAATGCCCACCGGCTCTTCGCGCTCGCCAGCGCAGCGACCGCGAAACTCGCAGCATCCTATCTTGCTGCGGGCTTCGTTCACGGCGTCCTCAACAGCGACAATATCAATGTCACGGGGGAAAGTTTCGATTACGGGCCGTGGCGCTTCGCGACGGTCTGGGACGAAAGTTTCGTCGCTGCTTATTTCGATCAAAACGCGCTCTACGCGTTCGGCGTCCAGCCCGAAGCGATTCATTGGGACCTGGCACAATTGGCCGGATGCCTTTCGCTCATCGCGGATCGCGAACGCCTTGAGGCGGAGCTTCAAGACTGGGGGTCCCTGTTTCAGGACGCCCTGGTTGCGGCGCTGGTCGATCGACTGGGGATTTCGCCGTCGCCCAACGACTTACCCCTTGCATCGGCGATCCTTGCGGCGCTGCGGACGCGGTTGATGACCATTGACCGCTTCTTCTTCGATTGGCGCGGCGGCCGAATCCCTTCCGACACGCTTTATTCGGACAAGACGTTCGACCCACTTCGCACCGCGTTGGCCGGACGCAGTGGCCCGCCCGACGCCTTGTCGCACGATTATTGGAACGACGATGGCCCCTGTTCGATGGCGATCGATGAGGTCGAATCGATCTGGGCGCGCATCGTAGATGATGACGACTGGAGCAATTTCGATGCCAAGGTCGCGGCGATCCGTCGGATGGGCGCCGCGATGCGCAGCTCCCTGGCGTCATGACACCGCCTTGCGCTTGGCTGCCGCACGGGGCATGAGGCGGCCACTGTTCCGGGACCGGAGTTTCCATTGAGCGACAGGATCATTTCGACCGAACCCGCAACGGGCGCGGAAATCTGGAGCGGCGCCATCGGCGATGCTGCTGCCGAAGTCGCGATTGCGCGTGCTTCGTGGGTGGAATGGGCAGCACACAGCCTATCCTACCGGATCGAAACGATGCGCCGCTTCGCCAACGAAGTGCGTGCCCGCGAACAGGATTTCGCCGATCTGATCGCCCGGGAAACCGGCAAACCGTTCTGGGAAGCGCGGACCGAAGTAACCGCGGTCATAAACAAGGTCGAAATCAGCGCGAACGCCTATCTGGAACGCACGCCGACCCGGAAACTGGAGGCGGCGCTCGGCAACAAGGTCGCCGTCCGTCACAAGCCGCACGGCGTGATGGCGGTGCTTGGCCCGTACAATTTCCCTGCGCATCTGCCCAATGGCCATATCGTCCCGGCGCTGATCGCGGGTAACGCCGTCGTCTTCAAGCCGTCCGAAAAGACACCCGCGACGGGCGCAATGCTGGTCGAATGTTTCCACGCCGCGGGTGTCCCCGAAGGCGTCGTCCGCCTGCTCATCGGCGGCCCCGACGAAGGCCGCGCGCTTGCCAGTCAGGACGGCATCGACGGCCTGTTGTTCACCGGGTCGGCCCGCGCCGGAATGTCGCTTCACCGCCAATTCGCCGACATGCCGCACAAGATGCTTGCCCTCGAACTGGGCGGAAACAATCCGATGGTGATCTGGAATGCGCCCGACGTGCAGGCCGCTGCGACCATGGTCGTCCAGTCGGCCTATTTATCGGCCGGTCAGCGCTGCACCGCCGCGCGCAGGCTGATCGTCGAAGATGGCAAGGAAGGACCGCTGGTCGAAGAAATCGTCAAGCTGATCGACCGGATCATCGTCGATCATCCCCACGCCGATCCACAGCCGTTCATGGGTCCGGTGATCGACCTTGCCGCCGCAGACCATTTGCAGAGCCAATATATGGACCTGCTGATGAAAGGTGCAAAGCCGATCCGGCGGCTGGACCGTCCATGGGAGGAACGGCCATATCTGTCGCCCGCGTTGATCGATGTCACCGACATTTCCGATCGTCCCGACGAGGAAATGTTCGGGCCGGTGCTTCAACTGATCCGGGTAAAGAACTTCGATGCGGCGATCGACGAAGCCAACAATACGCGCTTCGGCTTGGCCGCCAGCCTGATTGGCGGAAGCCCGCAGGATTATGACAAATTCTGGGCCAATGTCCGCGCAGGTGTGATCAATTGGAACAAGCCGACCAACGGCGCACCGTCGAATGCACCGTTCGGCGGCATCGGCCTGTCAGGAAATCACCGACCGAGCGCTTTCTACGCCGCCGATTATTGCGCCTATCCCGTCACCAGCAGCGAAAGCGAACTCTCACGCGGGGCAATCGCCCAGGGCCTTCGCGACCCAGAAGGCGATCTTACCGCAGGAAGCTGATCAATTGGCGCTACCGCTGGCCGCAACCGCGAGCGGCGATCCGCCAACAGCTTCCCGGCCGCCGGCGAGCGCTCCGGGATGGTCCCAATTGTAGCGATCCTCAAAGGTAGCCATCCCGTCGGCGGTCGGAACCATCGTCAGATAAGTGACGTATACCGGGATTCCACGCGGCAGGACCAGCGCCTGCTCCGGCGCGTTGCCGACCGCTGCGGGGTCCTTGTCGAACACCCATCGCGCAAGACGGCGATAGTCTTCGACACGAATGCAACCGTTCGACAGCGCCCGGTCCGACCGCTGGAAATATTCCCTGGTCGGCGTGTCGTGGAGGTAAATTCCCTCAACGTTCGGGAACGGAAACTTCATGTTGCCCATCGAATTGGTGCCACCGGGTCGCTGGCGCAGAAGCAATTTCGTGCGACCCGACGCCACCGCGTCCCAGTCGACTTCCGACGTCTTGAGAATCCGCGGGTTCGCGCTGAAATCGGAGATTATCTCGTAGTTCCGCGCCTTCAGGTAGGCGTCCTTCTGCTTGATGATGGAAGGCAGCCATTTCGTCACGAGATTGTCAGGCACGTGCCAGTAGGGATTGGCGATCCCGTAATTCATCGTGCTTGCGATGATCGGTGTCGGCAGCCCCAGCTTTGCCTTGCTGCCGACCACGACCTTCATCGATCCGACGTCCTGCGTGCCTTCGTACATATGAAGGCGCTGTTCGGCCGTGTTAACCAAGATGAATTTCCCGGTGCCGGGAATGATGCGCGCGCGTTCCAGGTTCAACATCACCTTGGTCGACGCGGTACCGCCATTGGCGGCAGCTTCGGCAAGTGCGGTTTCACGAAGCTTGGCGTAGATTGGATTGACCGAGGACACCGACTGGACGTGCGCTGCAATCGACGGCGCGGCAGCCAGCATCGCCATGATGCGATCAGGATGACCCGGCTTCATGGTCAAGGCGGGGTCGCCCCATATGACGTTCGTGTTCGGACGTTGGAGCGCCTGTACATAATCGACCCAGGCATTGGTCAACGCGCGCTCGGCTGTCTTGACGGCGAGGGCATCGCCGCTTTGCGCACGAAGGACATAGGCCTCGACCTGCGCGGCGACCTGCGGGCCGGTCGGCATGCCGTCGATCGACGCCTGACGAAGCAGCGACACGAGCGCGCTCGTCGCGGCTGTCCCGCCCGCCTGGGTAAACCAGACCGGTGCTTCTTGCCGACGCTCGTAAAAATAATTGACTGCTGAAGCGTTGGGCGACGACAAGGCCATGATCGGCGCCGGGCGCGCAGGCACCGGCGGAGGAAGGTTCTTCTTCTTCCTAGCTTCGGCCGGCGCAGCCGCAATCACGCCTGCTGCCAATGCCATCGTCAAAATTGCCCGCGCTCGCATGCTTTATCCTCGCCTGGTTCCCGAACCGTCCGGTTCAACTTGGCCGGTAAAAATCGGCCTCTCGCAATCATTTGGCGGTCGAACGTTGGTTTGACCAGACCGAATGAGTTCCGATCCTAAGCCCTGTGACATGAATACCACACGAACATGTTTCTTCCGATCACGGCGCAACCATCGCACGGCCGACTTGTTGGGCGGGGGCTAAAGGAAAAGCACAGGAGATTTCATGCGTAAATATCTGATGGCGGCAGCGGCAACGGCCGCAATCGCGACATCGCCGGCGTTCGCTCGCGATGGACAGCCGTACGTCGGCATCGAAGGCGGCATCTTGTTCCCGAAGGATCAGGACGCCGACGTGTTCGTCGATTACACGACGACCCAGACGGTCGCCACTACCCCTCCGGTCGCAGGCCCCGCCGACACGACCTACGACGATATGTTTGGTATCGGCTATAAGAAGGGTCTCGATGTCGACCTTATTGCCGGTTACGATTTCGGCATGTTCCGGCTCGAAGGCGAGCTTGGTTACAAGCGTGCTAGCCTCGACAGCTTCGAAGTCGACAACACCGATTTGGCGGCGCTGAACGCAGCGTTGAACCGTCCGTCGGCTGCTCCCGATCCCGGCGCACCGGGCCTTGCTGCCCTCTCGTCGGCCGACGTCGACCTCAGTGGTTCGGCGAAGATCTATTCGGCGATGCTGAATGGCCTCGTCGAATTTGGTGACGACGATGGACTCACCTTCTACGCCGGTGGCGGCGCCGGTCGTGCCCGCGTCAAGGCATTCGGCACCAAGGATAATGCTTGGGCGTGGCAGCTAATCGCCGGTGCGCGTTATGCGCTCAGCCGTAACGTCGACCTCGGCCTGAAGTATCGTTACTTCCAGACCGGTCGCCTGAACCTGTCGAATGACCCGATCGGGGTTGCCGGCAACCCCGATCAGGTTGTCGTCGGTCAAACCACGACGGTCGCGACCACCAACGCGGTGCTCTACCCGAGCTTTGAAGACAAGTTCCGCTCGCACTCGTTGCTGGCGAGCCTGACCTTCAACTTCGGCGGCGCTGACGCGGCTCCCCCGCCGCCCCCCCCGCCGCCGCCCCCGCCGCCGCCGCCGCCGCCGGCGACGCAGACGTGCGCTGACGGTTCGGTGATTCTGGCGACCGACATGTGCCCGCCGCCGCCCCCGCCGCCGCCGCCGCCGCCGATGCCCGAACGCGGCTAAGCGACGCTTAAGGCGTAATTCGGAAAGGCCGGTCACCCCAAAAGGTGGCCGGCCTTTTCATTGATCTAGGGATGCGGACGCAAATGAGGGCGCCGGAGGGGGAACTTCCAGCGCCCTCATTCGCCCCGCGCCCGCCGGATGACCGGCGCGCGCTCCCCTAACCGCGGGGTTCGGCGGTGTAAGCGTCCTCGATAAGGTCGCTGAACTTGGTGATCTTGCTGTCGAACTTGACCTTCACCTTACCGGTCGCGCCGTGGCGCTGCTTGGCGATGATGATTTCCGCCTTGCCGTAAGCTCGCTCCATCTGTTCGCGCCATTCGGCAACGTCGGGATGGTCGTCGGCGGGTTGCTTGGCGGCCAAATAATAATCTTCGCGATAGACGAACATGACGATATCGGCGTCCTGCTCGATCGAACCGGATTCACGCAGATCGGAAAGCTGGGGACGCTTGTCCTCGCGCTGCTCGACCGCACGGCTGAGCTGGGACAAAGCGAGCACAGGAACATGCAATTCCTTGGCGAGCTGCTTCAGTCCCCGGCTGATCTCGGAGATTTCCTGTACGCGATTTTCGTTCGCCCCGCCGCGCCCGGTGCCCTGGAGCAGCTGGAGGTAATCGACGACGATCATGCCGATGCCCTTTTGCCGCTTGAGACGACGCGCACGCGCGCGAACCGCAGCGATCGAAAGTGCCGGCGTATCGTCGATGTAGAAAGGCAGGCCGTTGAGCTCGTCTGCGGCGCGCGCGAACCGCGCGAATTCATTGCGCCCGATCTTGCCCGAACGGATCTGCTCGCCGGGAATTTGCGACTGTTCGGCAAGGATACGTGTCGCCAGTTGGTCAGCGGACATTTCCAGGCTGAAGAACGCAGTCGGCGCGCCGGCCGATCGATCCGCCTCGATCCCGTCGGCCTGGTCCTGAAGGAAGCGCGTCGCCGCGGCGAACGCCATGTTGGTGGCGAGCGCGGTCTTGCCCATGCCCGGACGGCCGGCAAGAATGATCAAATCGCTTCGCTGCAGTCCGCCCATTCGGCCATTGAGTTCGGTAAGGCCGGTAGTAATGCCCGATAGGCCGCCGCCCGAATTCAGCGCGGCTTCGGCGACGCGCAACGCCTCCTTTGATGCTTCGCTGAATGACTTGGTCTTGCCCTCGCCCCCGCCTTGTTCAGCGACGCGGTACAGATCGCCTTCGGCACGTTCGATCTGGTCGAGCGGCGAGACATCTTCCGACGTGTCGAGCGCGCCTTCTACCATGTCACGGCCGACACCAACGAGGGCACGGAGCAACGCGAGGTCGTAAATCTGCGAGGCAAAGTCACGGGCACCGATCACGGCGGCGCCGGAGCCCGTCAACTGCGCGAGATAGGCCGGCCCGCCGACTTCCTTCATCGCCTCGTCGCCGTCGAACATCGGCTTGAGCGTGACCGGGTTGGCGACCATATTCTTGTCGGTCATGCGCAGGATCGCGTCATAGATGCGGCCGTGCAGTGGCTCGAAGAAATGTTCGGCGCGCAGCTTGAGCTGGACGTCCTCGACAATCCGATTGTCGATCATCAACGCCCCAATCAGGGCAGCCTCCGCCTCGATGTTGCGCGGCAATTGCTTGGGTTCAGGGGTCTCTGCGGCCCCCGCGATTCGAACGATTTCGGCCATCACGAACCATTACGCCTTCGTTTGCCGGGCGACCATGGGCCTTCGGCTATTTGCTGTGGGCGCGGTGTGGATAACTCAATGATTGCGTGGATAGAGCGGTCACGGCTAGCCAGTGCGCATGAGCATTTTATCCGACCGCTGGATTCGCGAGCAAGCCCAGACCCACGCGATGATCGAACCGTTCGTCGAGGCCCAGCGCCGCGACGGTTGCATCAGCTATGGCTTGTCGAGCTATGGCTACGACGCCCGCGTTGCCGACGAATTCAAGATTTTCACGAATGTCGACAGCGCCGTGGTCGACCCGAAAAATTTCGCGGCAAACAGCTTTGTCGATCGCAAGACCGATGTCTGCATCATCCCGCCGAACAGCTTTGCGCTTGCCCGGACGGTAGAATATTTCCGCGTTCCAGAGGACGTGCTGGTGATCTGCCTCGGCAAATCGACCTATGCGCGCTGCGGGATCATCGTAAACGTCACCCCGCTGGAGCCCGGCTGGGAAGGGCATGTCACGCTGGAATTTTCCAACACCACCCCGCTACCCGCCAAGATCTACGCTAATGAGGGCGCGTGCCAGTTCCTTTTCCTAAAGGGCAACGAACGCTGCGAGACGAGCTACAAGGATCGCGCCGGCAAATATATGGGGCAGAAGGGCGTCACATTACCGAAACTGTGAGCATGGACGCGGCGCGCGCGCTCGACGCGGCCGATCCGCTCGCCTTCGCCCGCCAGCGTTTCACGATCCCGGATGGCATCACCTACCTTGACGGCAATAGCCTTGGCGCGATGCCGGCGTCGTCACCCGCCCGGCTTGCCGACGTCGCCCAGCGCCAATGGGGCGAAAACCTCATCACGAGCTGGACAAAGAATGGCTGGATCGACTGGCCGCACGGGGTCGCGGCGCGAATTGCGCCACTGGTATGCGCGCAGCCAGACGAGCTACTGATCTGTGATTCCACGTCGATCAATCTTGCGAAAATGGCAGGCGCGGCACTGGCGTTGCGGCCCGGGCGCCGCGTCATCCTGACCGAACAGGGAAACTTCCCGACCGATCTCTACATGCTCAGCGCCCTCGGCGCGGAATGCCGCGCGGTACCGCGTGAAGAATTGTCCAATGCCCTGACGTCGGAGGTTGGCCTGCTTGCGTTGACCCACGTCGATTACCGTAGCGGCCAACGTCACGACATGGCGGCGTTGACGGCTGCCGCGCACAAGGCCGGGGCACTTGCCCTTTGGGATCTTGCTCATAGCGCGGGTGCCATCGCGTGCGATCTGGGCCGAGCCACTGTCGATTTCGCAGTCGGCTGCGGCTACAAGTTCCTCAATGGGGGGCCAGGCGCACCCGCCTGGCTGTTTGTTCGACGCGACCTTCAGGATGATGCTCGAAACCCGTTGCCCGGCTGGCTCGGGCATGCGGCGCCGTTCGAATTCACCGAAGCATATGTCCCCGCGAACGGAATCCGCCGTTTCCTGACCGGCACCCCTTCGATCCTAGGGATGGCGGCACTCGATGAAGGACTGAAATGCTTCGACGGGATCGATCCGGCTTGTCTCGATGCCAAGGCCGGAGCGCTCGGCGATCTCTTCATTGCCGCAGTTGAGGAGCATTGTCCCGACGTCGAACTAGCGTCGCCGCGCGACGCTAGAACCCGAGGTGCCCACGTCTGTTTCTCCCACGCCAACGGCTATGCAGTGATGCAGGCGCTGATCAATCGCGGCGTGATAGGCGATTTTCGTGCCCCTGATTTGCTTCGCTTCGGCTTCGCGCCGCTGACGACGCGCTACGCCGATGTCATGACCGCCGTCGCGACATTGCGCGACATCCTTGTACGCCGGACATGGGACGACCCTGCCTACCGCGAGCGCAAGGCCGTCACGTAGTGCGATAGACTGATCGCCGCGTTTGCGCGGCTTCACGACTTGTCCGGACTACCCGCAAGCTTGGATTGACCGTGGCGGATCAAGTCCACCCAATCGGCGAATGCGGCGCCGAAGGACTTGACCAGCTTCGCCACCATCTCGTCATTGATCGTTCCGTCCGCCGCGATCTTGTCGTCATTGAGCAGGCCCCAATAAGCCTCGGGCTGCTGCATCATCGGCATGTCGAGGAAAACGCACGATTGGCGCAGGTGATGGTTCGATCCAAACCCGCCGGTCATCCCCGGCGACCCAGAGAAAACCGCCGCCGGCTTCTTGGCGAAGACGCTCTTCCCGTAGGGGCGTGAACCGACGTCGATCGCATTCTTCAACGCACCGGTCATCGAACGATTATATTCCGGACTGCCGAACAGCACCCCGTCGACATCGCGGACCGCATTGCGAAAGCGCTTCCATGCCTCCGGCGTATCGGCGCCCTCGATATCCGGGTCGTAGAGCGGCAAGTCGCCGATCTCGACCGACTTGAACGTCAGGCGGCCTTCGACCGATTTGACGATGGCGTCGCCGAGACGGCGGTGGAAACTGTCCTTGCGAAGGGATCCACAGATGAAGGCGATGGTATGCTTTGTCATGGCTCCCCAATGCTGCGGGCGGCCGTGGGTTCCGCCTAGCGCCGTTTCTTGCCTTGGTGCCGGATATTGGCGGGCCGGCCACGCCTCGGGCCGCGCGGCAAGGTGCGGTCCTGCCGCCGTCCCGACGATCCGGCGAACTTACCCTCCGGAAGCTCGAAGCGAAGGGCCCCGGACGCTGGATTGGCCTCGGCTAGCTTCAACTCCAGTTTCTGTCCACTCTTGAATGTCTCGCCCGTCTGCTCGCCGATCAACGCCTGCGCCGCTTCGTCGTAGCGGAAATATTCGTTGCCTAGAGTCGATGCTGGGACGAGGCCGTCGCCACCCAATTCCTCGACTGTTGCGAAGAAGCCGAATGGCTGGACCCCGGTAATCCGGCACCGCAGAATCTGGCCGACCTTGTCGGCAAGGAATGCCGCGACATAGCGATCGACCGTCTCGCGCTCCGCCTCCATCGCGCGTCGCTCGAGCATCGAGATCTGCTCGCCGATTTCCGTGAAACGGGTCGCATCCTCCGCCGGAAGCCCGCCTTCACCAAGCTTGTAGGCCGTGACGAGTGCGCGGTGCACAAGAAGGTCGGCATAGCGCCGGATCGGAGAGGTGAAGTGCGCGTAACTGGCGAGGCTCAGTCCGAAATGGCCGAGCGGATCAGGGGCGTAGCGCGCCTGCATCTGCGTGCGAAGCAACTGCTCCATGATTTCCGGCCGGGCATCATGGTCCTTGCCGATGCGCTCGATGATCCGGTTGAACACCGCGGGTTTGACGACCTGGCCGAGCGCGAATTCGACGTCGAAAGTGGCGAGATAATCCTTGAGCGCGACGAGCTTCTCGCGGCTTGGCCCTTCATGGACGCGGTACATCACCGGCGCCTTCTTCTTTTCGAGCGCCTTGGCCGCAGCAACGTTCGCCGCGATCATATAATCCTCGACCAACCGGTGCGCATCCAGCCGCTCTCGCGGAGCGACCGACATAATCCGGCCCTTTTCGTCGAGGACGACGCGGCGTTCGGGCAGATCGAGTTCGAGCGGTTCGCGGCGGTTGCGCGCAGCAAGCAGCGCCGCCCAGCAATCCCACAACGGCCGCAGGGCATTTTCCAGGATCACGGGGTCGACCGACGACGCCTTTCCGTCCACCGCTGCCTGAGCTTGTTCGTATGCAATGTTTGCAGCAACACAAATCTTGGCTCGAGAGAATCGCCAGCTTTTCAGCGCCCCGTCCTTCCCGACATGCAGGTGACAGGCAAGGGCGGCGCGATCCTTGCCTTCCTTTAGCGAACAAATGTCGCTCGACAATTCGTGCGGAAGCATCGGCACGACGCGGTCGGGGAAATAGATACTGTTGCCGCGGAAGCGCGCCTCGCGGTCGAGTTCGCTGCCCGGACGCACATAGAAGCTGACATCGGCGATCGCGACGATCGCATCCCAGCCATCGCCGTCGTCGCGCTTGCTCGCCCAGATCGCATCGTCGTGATCGCGCGCATCTTCGGGGTCGATCGCTACTATCGGCAAATGGGTCAGGTCGTCGCGGCCGTCGCCCAATTTCTGGAGCGCGACCTTTTTCGCTTCGGTAATAGCTTCGTCGCGGAATTCGTCGCGCAGGCCGTGCTTGTTGATCGCAATCAGGCTGAAGCTGCGCGGCGCGAACGGATCGCCAAGGATGGCGTCGACCCGCGCCGTCACGCGCGGCGGTCGGCCCGATGGTTCGGCCAGCACCAGGTCGCCGCCTTGGGCATCGTTGAGATCGGAAATCAGGAGTTCACGGCGCTCGCGCTTGTCGACAGGAGACAGGAAGTGGCGGTCGCCTTCCTTACGGACGACGCCCAGGATCATGTCCGCGGACTTCTGCAATTTCTTCATGACCAGCGCGACATGGCCCTTCCCGCGCTCTTCAGTCCGCGCAAGGATGCGATCGTTGAGGCCGAGCGCCGATCGTTTGCTGCGCTCGATCACGCGTAACTTCGGCGCGGGCGTATCGGCGTGCCAGTTTTCTGGTGTCGCCCACACTTCGCTATCCTCGATCGAGGTGACGCGCAGGACGGTCACCTTGGGCACCCCGCCCATCTTGTGAAAGGCGCGGCCCGGTGCGCTGTCGATCAGGCCTTCATCGGCCATGTCCTTGAGGATCGCCTTCAACGCGATCTTTTCATTGCCTTTCAGCCCGAATGCGCGAGCGATTTCGCGCTTCCCGGCCGGCTGGTCGCTGGATGCGATGAAATCGAGGATCTGCTTGTGGGTCGGGAGACCGGGCTGGGGTTTGCGGGGCATCACACGACACCTAGCGGCGATTTGCCGCTCCGACTAGCGAAGCTGGCTGTCCTTGCTGCCGCGCCGATTGATGCTTGAGTGCTTCACCGCTTTGTCGCGCTCCGACTGGCAGGCGACGCAGGTGCGGACGCCGGGCAATGCATCGCGCCGCTTGTTTGGAATGGGCTCGCCGCATTCGTCGCATTCCGACGCGCTTTTCCCCTTTGGGGTCAGCGCACGGGCGCGAAGGACCGCGTCCGTGACGGTATCGTCGATCTGTTCCTGCACCGCGCCGTCGCGGGTCCAACCACCAGCCATGCTAAGCTCCCTCGCGCCTTCAACGCGCGAAGGCGATTATGGCTTCGTCGGCGGTGCCACATAGGGTTTGAACGCACCGCCGGGGACAGCACTTGCGACCGGACTTTCGTAGCCATCAGCGCTAACCGAGGAGACGCCGAACACCCAATCGTCGACGCGAATGCCTTTCAGAACCCGCTGGACCGGATGCGAATCAGCTGAGCATTTCGGGCCGTCGCAATAGGAAAGGATCGGAGTGCCCGGGCGCTCCCAAGCATCCGAAGAGGTCCGCCTTTTGTAGACATTGAACATCATCAATGTCGGGCCGCGGGTCCATTTCACCGTCGTATCGGTGCTCACCGCGCCTTCAACGGTAGGTTCCGGCGGCGGCGGTGCGCTGGCGATGGCAGCAAGTGCAGCGACGTTCAATTGAGTCACCTTGCGCAGGTAGGAAAAATCCATCTTTTCGACGGTATCGCCATATTCGACGCCCTTCTCGGTCCGCAGATCCTGGTGCTGGTGATCGTAATTCTCCACCGCGACCGAGAAACGTACCGCGGGGAAACCCGCGTTGAGCATTTCGGTATGGTCGCCGCCGCGGCCGAAGCGGTCGTTGCGCCAGACCTGCATCACGTCGAGGCCGATTTCGGGTAACCGCTCGGCCAATGTGTCGAGGAAGCGAGAGATGTTGCGCGAAGGGCTGTCGTTTTCACCGCCCAGACTGCGGATCTGCTTGGCAAGGTCTTCATGCCCTTGCCAGCGTGGTCCCTCGGAGAAGACGCGCACCGTCTTGTCGTCGCATACGCCGTCGCTGCCGCAGCTGTTGCCGATGATGTCGTTGTTAAGATTAGCGATGACGTTCCAGCCCTGCGCCTTGGCGTAATTGGCCAGCACCTTCCCGCCGAACAGTCCCTGCTCTTCCCCCATCAGCGCGGCGTAGACGATCGTGCCGGCAAACTTGTGCTTCGACAGCACACGCGCGGCCTCGATTACGGCGGCAGTTCCTGAACCGTCGTCATTCGCGCCCGGCGCGTCGGCGGTCGCATTCATCACGTCGGAGACGCGGCTGTCGATATGACCGGTGATGATGACCACGTCATTGGGCCGCTCGGTCCCACGCTGGATGGCAATGACATCGGTGATCTTGACGCCATTGGGAATGCGCGGTCCGCTCAGCACTTCACTGGGCATTACGACCAGAAGACCAAGCTTCCGAAATTCCGCTTCCGTCCATTTCAGCGACGCGCCGATCCCGCGTTTCGGATCAGTTTGCGACGACAAGGTATGGCGCGTCCCGAAGCTGACGAGTTTTTCAACCGTCGCCTTCATCCGCGCCTCGTCGACGAAGCGGGTGAGCCCAGTCAGCCGTTCTTCGACCGAAGTCGGCGGCGGTATGGCGATGGCGGAAGTAGCAAGCGAAACAAGTGCGGCAGAGAGAAATAGCTTTGTCATGCCCGCATCGTGGCACGAAGCCGGTGCTCGCGCCAGAGGATGACAAGGCCCGATGCGATGATCACCGGCGCACCGATCCACGTCCAGTGACTTGGCAATTGCCCGAACAGGAGGATCCCCAAGATCGTCGCCCAGACGAGCGAAGTGTAATCCATCGGCATGACCAGCGCGACCGGAGCCAGCCGAAGCGCACCGGTCAACGTCAATTGCGCAAGCCCGCCCGCCAGCGACAAGCCCGCAATGATTGCCCATGTCGCCCCGTCATGCGCCGTGCCGAACCACGGCATCAGCAGCGCCAACGGGACCAGCGACGACACCGCAAACCAGAAGACAGTGGTCGCTGCTGCCTCGGTTGCGCCGAGCCTGCGGATAACGATGGTTACGGCGGCGGTCAGAAGCGCCGCGAACAGCGCGACAGCGCCGCCCATCATCGGCACATGGCCGTCACCCGGCTGAACCACGACGATGACGCCCAAGAACCCGACGAGCACCGCCCCCCAGCGCCACCTGCCGGTCGGCTCACTCAGAACCAGCGCGGCCAGCACGACCGAAAAGATCGGCACCGTGAAACCGATGGCGGTCGCCTCCGCCAGCGGCAGCAACGTCATGGCGAGGAAATTGAGATACATCGCAGTCAGGCCAACTCCCATCCGGGTGACGTGCGCCCAGACGCGCTTAGTGAGCAGGCTGGCGAAGCCCGGCCCCATTGCCACCCACGCGCTGGCACAGATGGCCGACCCGATCTGGCGATAGAACAGGCTTTCGACGACATGCACGCCTCGCGTCGCCGCCCATTTCACCCCGGCGAACATCAGCGCAAGCAGCAACGCCGTCAGCAGGCGCAGCCCCATGCCGAGCAAATGCCTTTGCTCGATCGGGCGATCAGTGTCCTGTGCTTGCCCCATGACGCGATGCGCTAGCCTTCGCCGCGTGGCTTGGCTAGGGAGCGCGCAACCTCAGGACCGAGCCTAGAGCAGGAGAGTATTCATGCGCGCCATTCCCCACTTCATCAACGGCAGCCATCATGACGACGCCCCGCGCAGTGGCGACGTCTGGAACCCCAGCCAGGGCGAAGTTCAGGCAACCGTCGGACTGGGCACCGCAAGCACGCTCCAGAAAGCGGTCGATGCCGCCAATGCAGCACAGCCCGCATGGGCGGCGACCAACCCACAGCGCCGCGCACGCGCGATGTTCGCGTTCAAGGCGCTCGTCGAAGCGCATATGGACGAACTCGCCGAACTGCTGTCGAGCGAACATGGCAAAGTCATCGCCGACTCCAAGGGCGATGTGCAGCGTGGCCTC
Source organism: uncultured Alphaproteobacteria bacterium (assembly GCA_963784395.1). Classification (GTDB taxonomy): domain Bacteria; phylum Pseudomonadota; class Alphaproteobacteria; order Sphingomonadales; family Sphingomonadaceae; genus Sphingomicrobium. The sequence continues at coordinate 526,948 of CAWARI010000002.1, forward strand.
GAAGTCATCGAATTCTGCTGCGGCATCCCGCATGCGTTGAAAGGCGAATACACCCAGGGTGCAGGCCCCGGCATCGACGTCTATTCGATGCGCCAGCCGCTCGGCATCGGCTGCGGAATCACCCCGTTCAACTTCCCCGCGATGATCCCGATGTGGATGTTCGGCGTCGCCATCGCGACCGGCAATGCCTTCATTCTCAAGCCGTCGGAGCGAGACCCAAGCGTTCCGCTTCGCCTTGCCGAACTGATGAAGGAAGCGGGTCTTCCCGATGGCATCCTCAACGTCGTTCACGGCGACAAGGAAATGGTCGACGCAATTCTCGACCATGACGACATCAAGGCCGTCAGCTTCGTCGGATCGAGCGACATTGCGCAATATATCTATTCGCGCGGCACCGCGAACGGCAAGCGCGTCCAGGCGTTCGGCGGCGCGAAGAACCACGGCATCGTCATGCCCGACGCGGACCTGGACCAGGTCGTCAACGATCTTGCCGGTGCAGCTTTCGGATCGGCGGGAGAGCGATGCATGGCGCTTCCGGTCGTCGTCCCGGTTGGCGAGGAGACCGCTGACCGTCTGCGCGAAAAACTGATCCCGGCTATTGCGCGACTGAAGATAGGAATCTCGACCGATCCGGAGGCGCATTACGGCCCGGTGGTGAATGAGGCGCATAAGAAGCGCGTCGAAAACTACATCCAGATGTGCGCCGATGAAGGCGGCGAACTCGTCGTCGATGGACGCGGGTTTACCTTGCAGGGACATGAAAAGGGCTTCTTCGTCGGGCCAACCCTGTTCGATCATGTCAAGCCGAGTTTCCAGTCTTATCAGGAAGAGATTTTCGGCCCCGTTCTGCAGATCGTTCGCGCCGAGAATTTCGAGGAAGCGGTCCGCCTCCCCAGCGAGCATCCCTACGGCAATGGCGTGGCCATCTTCACCCGCAACGGCCATGCCGCCCGTGAATTCGCGGCGCGAGTCAATGTCGGGATGGTAGGCGTGAACGTGCCGATCCCGGTGCCGGTCGCCTATCACACCTTCGGCGGCTGGAAGCGCAGCGGCTTCGGCGACACCAACCAGCACGGCATGGAGGGGGTCAAGTTCTGGACCAAGGTCAAGACGATCACTCAGCGCTGGCCCGATGGCGGCGTGGGCGACGCGGCGAACGCCTTCGTCATCCCGACGATGGGGTAACGTGCGCAGAACACTAATCGGGGGGCGAACGTTGATATCGCCATGACGTTGCACAAGCTTGGAATCGCCGCCCTCCTCGCCCTTGGTGCTGCCGCGTGCAGCAACAAGACCGACGGTGCGAACATCACCGTCGACGGATCAGTCATCGCCGCTGAAGCGGCCAATGCCGACGTCGAGATTCTGCCACCTAGCGAAGGCAATGGTGTTGCGAAGCCCGCGCCCAAAGCTATGCCCGCCAACGTCATCCCAGCCCAATATCGCGGGCGCTGGGGCATGGTGCCGGCCGACTGCACGTCGACCCGAGGCGATAACAAGGGTCTCATTACGATCGGCGACACCACTATCCGCTTCTACGAGGCGACCGCGACCTTGAAGGAACAGCGTCCGGCCATCGCGACGAGTTTTTCAGGCCAATTCGCCTTGAACGGCGAAGGGCAGCAGTGGACTAAGGTAGAAACATTGACCCGCACTGGCGATACGCTGAAGCGGGCCGACGACGAAGGCAGCTTCACCTACGCCCGCTGCGCCTGATCCGGGGTCTGGATAGCCGCGTGGGGCGGTGCTAGGGCCCGCCCCATGCAACAATTCGATCTCACCGACGACCAGCGCCAGATCCAAGAAATGGCGCAGAAATTCACCGCCGACGCCATTTCGCCCAACGCGGCCGAATGGGACGAGAAGCACATTTTCCCGAAGGAAACGATCCAGCATGCCGCTCAGCTCGGCTTTGGATCGATCTATGTGTCCGAAGAATCGGGCGGCATCGGGCTTGGTCGTCTGGAAGCTGCGCTGATCATGGAAGCGATGGCTTATGGCTGCCCCTCCACCAGTGCCTTCATCTCGATCCACAATATGGCGAGCTGGATGATCGACCGCTTCGGCGACCAAGCGCTCAAGGATAAGTATCTGCCTTCGCTGATCCCGATGGAGCGGATCGCGAGTTATTGCCTGACCGAGCCGTCGAGCGGATCGGATGCGGCGGCGCTCAAGACCAAGGCTGTGCGCGACGGCGACGATTATATCGTCAGCGGAAGCAAGGCGTTCATCTCAGGCGGCGGCGAGAACGAGATTTATCTGACCATGGTCCGTACCGGCGAAGAAGGGCCGAAAGGCATTTCCGCGCTGGTCATCGAAAAGGACATGAAGGGCGTGAGCTTCGGCGCGAACGAAAAGAAGCTCGGCTGGCACTCGCAGCCAACGGCGCAGGTGAATTTCGACGAAGTCCGGGTACCGATTTCCAACCGGGTCGGGGGCGAAGGCGAAGGTTTCCGGATCGCGATGATGGGCCTCGACGGCGGGCGCCTCAACATCGGTGCCTGTTCACTCGGCGGTGCGCAGCGCTGCCTTGACGAGGCGATCAATTACACCCGCGACCGCAAGCAGTTCGGTAAGGCCATCGCCGATTTCCAGAACACTCAGTTCATGCTGGCGGACATGGAAACCGAGCTTCAGGCGGCACGAATGTTGCTCTACGTCGCCGCTGCCAAGGTCACCGCCAACGCTCCCGACAAGACCAAGTTTGCGGCGATGGCAAAACGCCTTGCGACTGACACGGGAAGCAGCGTTGTCGATCGCGCCCTGCAGCTTCACGGCGGCTACGGCTATCTCCAGGATTATCCGATTGAACAATTCTGGCGCGACCTTCGCGTCCACTCGATCCTGGAAGGCACCAACCAGGTCATGCGAATGATCGTCGGGCGGGAGCTAACCCGCCAATGACCGGAGTACCGATGTTCGACCAGCTTGCGAAGCAGCTTCGCGATGCCGCCGGCAAGATGATGAAGAATGGCGGCAATACCACCCTGCCCTTCGATCCTTTTGCACTTGCGCAGGCGACTGGCGATGTCGCGATGAGCCTAGCGATGCGGCCGCAGGACTTGCTTCAGGTTCAGATGGACGCTGCCAAGCAATGGGGCGACTTCTGGATGGGCGCGATGAGCGGCAAGGCGGGCGACGCGCCGCGCGACCGCCGCTTCATGTCCGCCGACTGGCAAGACGATCCGTATTACCGCGGTGTGCGCGACAGCTATCTGCTCGCTTCGAAACAGCTCCGCGAACTGATCTCGCTCGGCGATGGCGACGAGTTCGAGCAAGGCGACCGTTCGCTTCCTGCTTGATCAATATCTCAACGCCGTCAGCCCGGCGAATTTCGCCTTCACCAATCCCGACGTGGTCAAGCGGACCAAGGAAACCAACGGTGCCAATCTTGTGCAGGGGTTTGCGCATCTGGTCGAGGATCTGGCCAGCGGCAAAGGCGTCGTGCAGCGGCGGACCGATCCAAATGCCTTTGAAAAAGGCAAGACCATCGCCGCGACACCGGGCGAAGTGGTCTATCAGAACAAGCTGTTCCAGCTGATCCAATACACACCGACCACGCCGAAGGTCGCGGCCGAGCCGATGCTTTACGTGCCGCCTTTGGTGAACCGTTACTACATGATCGACCTAGTTCCGGCTCAGTCGATGATCAAATGGCTGGTCGACGAAGGCCGCACCGTCTTCGTCATCAGCTGGGTCAATCCCGGCGTTGAACACAAGGACATGGGCGTCGACGAATATGTCCTGCTGGGGATTATCGAGGCGATCGAAGTGGTTCGCCGCCGCACCGACCAATCGCCCGACCTTTTCAGCTTCTGCCTTGGCGGGACCTTGGTGGCGCTGGCGCTTGCCTATCTCGCCGCCGCCAAGCGCGCGAACGAGGTAAATAGCGCGACGCTGATTGGAAGCCTCGTCGATTTCTCGGATATGCGCGACTGGTCGGCCTTCGTCCATGAAGGGCATCTGACCGCGCTCGAAGATCATCTGGAGGCGCAAGGTTTTATCGACAGCGTCGAATTGCAGCGGCTGTTCGCGGCAATGCGCGCCAACGACTTGATCTGGTCCAGCGTGGTCAATCATTATCTGCTCGATCAGGATTCTCCGGCCAGCGACTTGCTTTACTGGTTCGAAGATGGCGCTCGCATCCCTGCGGCGTTCCTGAAAAGCTACAATCGCGACCTACTAAAGGACAATCGCCTGAAGGAGCCAGCTGGCTTTACTGTCGGCGGGGTCGCGATCGACTTGGCCAGTCTCAAGACGCCAATGTTCGTGGTTGCGCTCAAGGATGATCATGTCTCGGCTTGGGAAGCAGTCTATCGCGGCGCACGCGATATGGGCGCGGACTTCGTGCTTGGCGGGTCGGGTCATAATGCCGGGGTGATCAACCCGCCGAGCCGCAACAAGCATGGCTATTGGACCGGCAAGACCCTGGCCGGCGATGCGAGTGCATGGCTCGAAAAAGCTACAAGACATGACGGGAGCTGGTGGCCGCACTGGACGGACTGGCTGACCTCCAATGGCAGCGGAAAAGCCGTTGCCGCGCGCTCGATCAAGGATGGGATCGAACACGCCCCCGGCACTTATGCGACGATGGCCTGACATGAGTGAGATGATGACCAACACCCGCGACGTGCTGACCTACAAGGAGGGGCTTGCCGGGCGGCTCCGCCTCAACCGGCCTAAGGCGCTGCACAGCCTCAACCGACAGATGGTTCGCGACATGGCCGCCGCGCTTCATGAATGGCGCGACGATCCCGACGTCCGGATCATCCTGATCGACCAGGCCGAAGGCCGCGGCTTCTGCGCGGGCGGCGACGTTGTCGACATCAGTCAGAATGTCGATGGCCACGACGCGGCGGCGCGCGCCTTCTTCTTCGACGAATATCGGCTCAACCACCTGGAATACACCTACGGAAAGCCTGGCGTTGCCTTCATGGACGGCGTGACGATGGGTGGCGGCGTGGGGATTGCCTGCCCCTGCCGCTATCGCGTCGCGACCGAGCGGACGGTGCTGGCGATGCCCGAGACGGCCATCGGCATCTTCCCCGATGTCGGCGGCGGTCGTTATCTCAGCCGCCTTCGCGGGAGACTGGCGCAATTTCTTGCACTGACTGGCGCGCGGCTGGACGGTGCCGAGTGCCTCAAGCTGAGACTTGCGACCCATTACATCCCATCCAATCGGCTGGAGGAGGTCAAAGAACGGATCATGGCGCAGCCATTCCGCGTCCAGGCGATCCTCGACGAGATGTCGGCGGATGACGTTCCCGAGGCACGGATCCTCGGCAATCTGGCGAAGATCGACCGCCATTTTGCATCCGACCGGCTCGAGGATATCCTCGGCTCGCTTGATGCAGGTGCCGAAGAAGGCGACGATTGGGCGGCAAAGGAAGCCGCGACGATCCGCAAGAAGTCGCCGATGGCCTGCAAGGTCAGTCTGCGCCTGCTTCAGGAAAGTCCCTACCAGCTGCATTTCGTCGACGAGATGCGGATGGAATATGGGATCATGGTCCGTCTGATCCACCATCCCGACTTCAAGGAAGGGGTGCGCGCCCTCCTGATTGACAAGGACAATGATCCGCAGTGGTCGCCTACCCGGCCCGAAGCGATCGGCGACCGCGATGTCGATGCCTTTTTCGAGCCGCTTCCGATTGAGGAAGAATGGCGACCTTTCGACTTTTAGGAGCAGCTTTGTGAGCTACGAAACCATCATCGTCGAGCAGAAGGGCGCGGTCACGCTCGTCACCCTCAACCGGCCGCAGGCGCTGAACGCGCTCAATTCTGTCGTGCTGAAGGAGTTGATCGACGCATTCGCGGCCTATGATTCAGACGAGGGCCAGCGCTGCCTGGTCCTGACTGGAAACGAAAAGGCGTTTGCTGCAGGTGCCGACATCAAGGAGATGCAGGAACAGGGCTTCGCGCAAATGTTTGCGTCGAACTTCTTCGCGGGTTGGGAGCAGGTGACGCGCACCCGCAAGCCATGGATCGCGGCGGTGTCCGGCTTCGCGCTGGGCGGCGGCTGCGAAGTCGCAATGATGGCCGATTTCATCATTGCCGCAGACACCGCAAAGTTCGGGCAGCCCGAAATCAAGCTGGGCGTCACGCCGGGCATGGGCGGGTCGCAGCGGCTAACGTTGGCGATCGGCAAGGCCAAGGCGATGGAAATGTGCCTGACCGGCCGGATGATGGGCGCCGACGAAGCCGAACGCAGCGGGCTCGTTGCCCGCGTCGTCCCGGCTGCGACGTTGATCGAGGAAACCTTGAACATCGCCGGGGCAATCGCAGGGATGGCACCGCTTGCCGCAATTGCGACCAAGGAGATGGTGAACTCCACGTTCGAAATGGGCCTGGCGCAGGGCATCAACTTCGAACGCCGCCTGTTCCACGGCCTGTTCGGCACCGAGGATCAGAAGGAAGGCATGACCGCCTTCGTCGAAAAGCGTCCCGGTAACTGGACGGGCAAGTAAGGAGTTCAACCAATGGCACGCGTAGCATTCATCGGGCTTGGCAACATGGGCGGCGGGATGGCCGCGAACCTCGCGAAGGCGGGCCATGAGGTCGTTGCCTTCGATCTTGCCGAACCAGCGCTCGAGCGGGCGAAGGGTAATGGCTGCGCGGTAGCGACCAGCGCAGCCGAAGCGGTCGCGGGGGTCGATGCGGTCGTCACCATGCTTCCCGCGGGCAAGCATGTTGCGTCGGTCTATGCTGACTACATCATCGGGACCGCGCCGACCAATGCGATCCTGGTGGACTGTTCGACCATTGACATTGCGACGGCGAAAGCGGTCGCGGTCAAGGCCGCAGCGGCTGGCTACACGATGGTCGATGCGCCGGTCAGTGGCGGAATCGCCGCAGCGGACGCGGGCACCCTAACATTTATGGTCGGCGGCAGCGAAGGCGGCTTCGCAAAGGCGCAGACCTATCTGGAAATGATGGGCAAGGCGGTGATCCATGCCGGTGACGCTGGTGCGGGACAGGCGGCAAAGATCGTCAACAACATGCTGCTCGGCGCGACCATGGCGGCAACGTGCGAGGCATTCGTGCTGGCGCAGAAACTTGGCCTCGACCCACAGACCTTCTACGACATCTCCTCGAAAGCAAGCGGGCAGAGCTGGTCGATGACGAGTTATTGCCCTGTGCCGGGCGTCGGTCCCGAAACCCCGGCAGACCGCAATTACGACGGCGGCTTTGCGGCGGCGCTAATGCTCAAGGATCTCAAGCTTGCGATGGAAGCGGCGAAGGAAGCCGGCGCCTACACGCCAATGGGCGGCGAAGCGGAGGAGCTTTATCAGCGTTTCGTCGACCGCGGCGGCGCACACAAGGACTTCAGCGCTCTGATTAAGATGATTGACGACAGCTGGAGCGCACCCGCCGAGGGTTGATCGCGACCTTCCGAAGGACCACATCGACGATATGCTGATCGAAATCGAAAAAACGCCCAATCCGGCGACCCGCAAGTTCCTGCCCGGCCAGACCGTGATGGAAACGGGCGGCCGAGATTTCGCGTCGCCCGAAGCCGCCGAGGCAAGCCCGCTGGCCGATGCCATTTTTTCGACCGGCATGGTCGACGGCGTCTATTTCGGGCGGGACTTCATTTCCGTCTCCGCCGCACCGACCGTCGAATGGGACCAGCTCGAGCCCGAAGTGCTGACCCTGATGCTTGATCACTTCACGCTCGGCGCGCCCTTGTTTAAGCCGGGAACCGCCGCCGACATTCACGTTGCGCCCGACGCGGGACAAACTTTCCAGGACGATCCCGCGGACGCCGACATCATCGACCAGATTCAGGATCTCATTGAAACCCGCGTGCAGCCGGCGGTTGCCAATGACGGCGGCAATATCGTCTATCGCGGCTACAAGGAAGGCATCCTTTACCTGCAGATGCAGGGCGCCTGCGCAGGCTGCCCGTCGTCGACGATCACCCTGAAACGCGGTATCGAAAGCCTCATCAAACATTATGTCCCGGAAGTGGTTTCAGTCGAAGCCATCTGAACCGACGCTTCTTTGCGCTTGCGAAATCGGCGAAAAAGTGCGCAGTTTCGTTACCCATTGGGGGAGCGCGATCCTTTGATCCTCGCGATCGACACGTCCACGCCTGCCTGCACCGCAGCCCTGATTGGCGCCCGAGGTGAGGTTTTTGCCCAGCGCGACGACCTGATCGGGCGCGGCCATGCCGAACATCTGGTCCCGATGCTGCGCGAGATGGTCGAAGGCCATATCCCGACGCGAATCCTAGTCGGTGTCGGGCCGGGCAGCTTCACGGGCTTACGTATCGGAATTGCCGCAGCGCACGGGTTGGCGATCGGCTGGGACGTGCCGTTGAACGGCTTTTCGTCGCTTGCCCTGCACGCCGTGGGCGCGCCAGGCGACGGCCCGATCGGCGTCGCGATTTCAGGCGGTCATGGTGAATTGTTCGTTCAGTCATTCGACCGCGGGCCTCTCCGCGCGACTGGCCCCATCGAAAATCTGACACCGACGGCGGCGGCGGCAAGAATCGCTGCGCCGCTGATCGTCGGCAGCGGCGCAGCGGCGTTGGCCGCACAACGCGGCAGTGGTGAGGCGATCGACCTGTTGCCATCGGCAGCGTGGGCTCTTCGTCTGCCCGAGGAAATGCGGTCATTACCGCCAAGTCCCGTCTATGCTCGCCCGCCCGATGCGAAGGTGAAAGCAGTGGCCTAATGGCAGCATCTCCTGCGCCCAACCTGTATCATCTCCATCGCGGCGGCGTCGACGACCTCGACGATGTCATGCGGATCATGGAATGCGCCTTTTCCAAACATTACGGCGAAGGCTGGTCGCGTTCCCAATGCGGCGGGATCATGCCGATGTGGGGCGTATCATTGATGATTGCACGGGATCCCGATGGTCGAATGGGCGGCTTCTCATTGCAGCGCGTCATCATGGATGAAAGCGAATTACTCCTGCTGGCGGTCGCCCCGTCGATGCAGCGGCAGGGAGTTGGCGGACTTCTGCTCAGCAACTTCATCGACGAAGGGCGCAGCCTGGGCTTACGCATGCTTCATCTGGAGGTCCGCGACGGCAACCCCGCGATTGCCATGTATCGCTCTGCCGGATTCGAGCAAATCGGCAAGCGAAGCGACTATTATCGCGGTTTTGATGGCGCCCGCTACGACGCCATTACAATGGCTATTAACTTGGATTAATAGTCTGCGTTTCGCCCGATCAAGATCGTTGCTTCAGCAATATTTCGGTTTTAAAGAAGAACTGAGGCGTAAATGCTCGCGTATATTCCAACAAGTCCAGCTCGGGGATTTCAGGAAATGAACGAAGAAGACAATTACGATACGCTGATTACGCTGACCACCGACATTGTCGCAGCCCACGTCAGCAACAATAGCGTTGCGGTCAATGACTTGCCGCAGCTGATCGCGAATGTGCACGGCGCACTTGCCGGACTACATGGCAATGCCAAGCCCGAAGTCGCGCCTGAACCGGCGGTTCCGGTACGCTCTTCGATTAAGCCCGATTACATCGTGTGTCTTGAAGACGGCAAGAAACTGAAGATGCTCAAGCGCCATCTGATGACGCATTATCAGATGACGCCGGACGATTATCGCAAGAAATGGGGCCTCGCCGCCGACTATCCGATGGTCGCCCCCAATTATGCCGAACAGCGCCGGATGCTCGCCAAGTCCATTGGCTTGGGCACGCGTCGCGGTAAGCGCAAAGCGAAGTAATCAGTGCATTTCGCCCGCCGAATCCGGGCGAAACTCAGGATTATGGGGAGCCGGGCCGGAAATGGCTTCGCTCCCCTTTTCTTTCGCATTGGCACACCCTAACCTTTAGCGATGCATCGCACGATCGACATCGAACAACTCTGCGCCGACAAAGGCCTGAGGATTACCGAGCAACGCCGGACCATTGCGAAGGTACTGGCCGATAGCGAAGATCATCCCGACGTCGAAACGCTTCATTCGCGCGCTTCTGCCGTCGATCCGCATATCTCGATCGCCACCGTCTACCGAACTGTTCGATTGTTCGAGGAAGCCGGAATCCTTGAACGGCACGAATTCGGCGACGGGCGTTCGCGTTATGAAGCGGCTTCGGAAACGCATCACGACCATCTGATCGACGTCGAAACCGGCAAGGTCATTGAGTTCGTCGACGAAGAACTTGAAGAGCTGCAGCGCAAGATCGCCGAACGGCTCGGTTTCCGCCTCGTCGATCACCGCATGGAGCTCTATGGCGTCCGCAGCGACCGCGACCGTTAACGCCCCCTCGTCACGCTGGCGGGCCTATTTGCGGCTCGCCATGCTGATCGGCTGGTTTTGCCTTTGCATCATCCCCCATCAAGTCGCGAAGCTGGCTGGCCCATCACGCTGGCCGCGCCGATTTCTTCGCGGCGTCGCCTTCATCGTGGGCGCCGATATCACTCGCGCCGGTCCCCACCCCGGTCCCTGCGAATTGCTGATCGGCAATCACGTCAGCTGGCTTGATGTCCCGGTACTCGCGGGTGCCACCGGCTGCGCCTTCGTATCCAAGGCAGAAATTCGCGATCACTGGTTCCTGAAATGGGCCGCCGACCAGAATGCAACGCTATACGTCAATCGTAGCGACCGCCGCGGCATCCACCAACAAACCGCCGCGATGAGCCGTGCGCTTCGCCGCGCCCAACCGCTCGCGATCTTTCCCGAAGGGACGGTTGGCGATGGCGGCACCCTCCTGCCGTTCAAGCCGAGTTTGTTGTCCGCAGTTGCGCCGCCACCAAAGGGAGTCACACTGCGTCCAGTCGCGATCGATTATAACGGATATGCGCTCCTCTTCGCCTGGGCACCAGGCGAACATGGCATGGACAATTTCCTCCGAATTCTCGGCCGAAAGGGACGGATTCCAGTGACGGTCCGCGTACTTGACCCAATGGCCGGGCATTGCGACCGCAAGGCATTGGCGCGGGCGGCGCACGATGCGATTGCGCAAGCGCTGCTGCCTTCCGGAATCAAGCCGGCTAGCCTATAGGCGCGCCGCAATGACCGACACAAAGAACCTTCCAAAGACCTTCAAGGTCAAGAGCTTCGGCTGTCAGATGAACGTATATGACGGCGAGCGGATGAGCGAATTGCTCGGCGCCCAAGGTATGCGCGCGTCGGCCGACGACGAGGATACCGATCTCGTCGTGCTCAACACCTGCCACATCCGCGAAAAGGCGGCCGAACGCGCGTACTCCGACGTCGGGCGGCTTCGCCGCGACGATGGAACGAAGCCGCTGGTCGCGCTGGCCGGATGCGTCGCGCAGGCTGAGGGTGCGGAAGCCAAGAAGCGCAGCAAGCTGATCGACATAGTGGTTGGCCCGCAGGCCTATCACCGCCTTCCCGAAATGGTGGCGCAGGCTGCGGCGGGCAATCGCCCGGTTGATACCGACATGCCCGCCATCTCCAAATTCGGAGCCCTGCCAGCCCGCCGCAAGGTCGGTGCGAGCGCGTTCCTAACGGTGCAGGAAGGCTGCGACAAATTCTGCACCTACTGCGTCGTCCCGTACACCCGCGGCGCCGAGGTCAGCCGACCTTGGGGTGATATCGTTGCCGAGGCCCGCTCGCTCGTAGATGGTGGCGCGCGGGAAATCATGCTGCTCGGCCAGAACGTGAATGCGTGGGAAGCTGACGGTCGCGGCCTTGATGTCCTGATCCGCGACATTGCGGCGATCGATGGACTGGAACGAATCCGTTACATGACCAGCCATCCCAACGACATGACCGACCAGTTGATCGCGGCCCATGCCGAAGTGCCGGAACTGATGCCCTACCTTCACCTGCCGGTGCAGTCGGGATCGACCGCGATCCTCAAGGCAATGAACCGCAGTCACACTGCCGAAAGTTACGTCCGGATCATCGAACGGATGCGCGATGCAAGGCCCGATGTCGCCATCTCCGGAGACTTCATCGTTGGCTTTCCCGGCGAGAGCGATCGCGACTTCGAAGAAACCCTCGCCATCGTTGACGAGGTTCGCTACTCCTCTGCATATTCGTTCAAATATTCGCCGCGGCCGGGAACGCCCGCAGCGACGATGGAGGCGCAGGTTCCGGCGGACGTGATGGATGATCGGTTGCAGCGCCTTCAGGCGCGTCTTGCCGAACACAGTCTGGCCTTCAACCGCGCCTGCATCGGCCGCGCCACGCGAATCCTCATCGACCGCAAGGGCCGCAAGGACGGCCAGATGATCGGCAAGTCGCCGTGGCTGCAGTCGGTTCATGTCATGAGCGAAGTCCCGATCGGCTCGATGATCGATGTCACCCTGACCAGCGCCGCGCCGAACAGCCTCGGCGGCGCAATCCTCGAAGCGAAGGCAGCGTAAATGGCCAAACGCGAATTTGTTGCCGCCAATCTTGAAAACCGTGCGCGCATGGAACTGGAGTTCGACCAGCCCTATCTCCTCGGCCCCTTGTTCGGCGATTACGACCGGCATCTCGTGATGATCGAGGACCGTCTCGGCGTGCACATTGCGGCACGCGGCAACCGCGTGATGATCGAGGGCGAACCCGACGCCGCGGCCCGCGCCCGCGATGTGCTGACCGGGCTCTACAATCGGCTCGACCAGGGCCAGGATGTCGATGGCGCGGCGGTCGAAGCCGTGCTCGGCATGGCCGCGCAGCCTGCGCTCGACGGGATCATTAGTCCCGAAGTGACCAGTCCGCCACGCGCAATGATCCGCACGCGCAAGAAAACCATCGTTCCGCGCTCGACCGTACAGACCGCCTACATGGAATCTCTGGCGCGCGACGACATGATCTTCGCGCTTGGGCCGGCGGGTACCGGCAAGACCTACCTTGCCGTCGCACAAGCAGTCGCCATGCTGATTACCGGCCAGGTCGACCGGCTGATCCTGTCGCGTCCCGCGGTCGAAGCCGGTGAACGGCTCGGCTTCCTTCCCGGCGACATGAAAGAGAAGGTCGATCCTTACCTTCGGCCACTCTACGACGCGCTCTACGATATGCTTCCGACCGAGCAGGTCGAGCGGCGGATCGCGTCGGGAGAGATCGAGATCGCCCCGATCGCCTTCATGCGCGGACGCACGCTATCCGACGCGTTCATCATCCTCGACGAGGCTCAGAACACGACGCCGCAACAGATGAAGATGTTCCTCACCCGTTTCGGCATGCGAAGCCGGATGGTGATTTGCGGCGATCCCAACCAGACCGACCTTCCACGCGGTGTCGATTCGGGCCTCAATGATGCCGTAGAAAAACTCGAAGGCATTCCCAAACTCTCGATGATCCGCTTTTCGGCCAGCGACGTCGTTCGCCATCCGCTCGTCGGGCGAATCGTCGAAGCGTATGAAGGTCCCGGCGCATGACACTCGATATTGGGCTCGACGCCGATCCGGATTGGGACAGTAGAACCGACTGGGCGGGTATCGCCCGGTCCGCGGTCACCGCTGCCATCGCCGAAAGCGCCTTCCCGCAACTCGGGTCGGGAGAACGAGTCGTCGAAGTGTCGGTGCGTCTTGCCGCAAATGACGAGGTGCATGCTTTGAACGCCCAGTGGCGCGGCAAGGATAAGGCAACCAACGTTCTGTCATTTCCAATGGCCGAGGCGGACGAACTTGCCGCACCTTCGACGCCCGGCCCGGAACTGATGCTTGGCGATATCATTCTGGCTCATGGGGTCTGCGTCGAAGAGGCGGCAGACAAGCATATTCCCATTCACACCCACGCCACGCACCTGATGGTGCATGGCACGCTTCACTTGCTAGGTTATGACCATATGGACGATGTGACCGCCGCCGACATGGAAGCGCGAGAGACAAGGGCGCTGGCGCGGATGTATATTGCCGATCCTTATTCGGATGGAGCAGCCTGATGGCCGACGACCAGCCCGAAAACGGATCACGACTTTGGCGCGGCATGCGGGCACTGATCTTCGGCGACGATGCCGAGTCGACCCTTCGCGACCAGATCGAGGATGCCATCGATGAGGCAGAGGCTGGTCGGCCAAAGACTGGCGACCTCAGTCCGCACGAGCGACAGATGCTGCGCAACCTGCTTCACTTCGGCGACCGCACGGCAGGTGAGGTTTCGGTGCCGCGCGGTGATATCGTGGCAGTCAGCCAGGACATGACGTTCGATGGACTGGTCGGCGCGTTTGCGGAAGCCGAACACAGCCGCCTACCCGTCTATGGCGACGGCCTCGATGACATCATCGGCATGATCCATATCAAGGACGTCTACAAGGCGCTCAACGATTCCAGTCGCGACCGTACCGTAACCGGACTGTTGCGCAATCCGTTGTTCGTCCCGGAATCAATGGGCGTGCTGGAACTGCTTGCCCGGATGCGAAGCGACCGCATCCATCTGGCCATTGTCGTCGATGAATTTGGCGGCACCGAAGGGCTTATCACGATTGAGGACGTCGTCGAGGAAATCGTTGGCGACATCGAGGACGAACATGACGAGGACGCCCAGAGCCTGATGAACCTGCTGGAAGAAGGCGTCTGGGATGTCGATGCTAGGGTCGAACTGGAAGACGTCCGCGAAACCATCGACGCGCGGTTGATCGACGAGGAAGACGACGTCGACACAATCGGCGGCATGGCATTCATGCTTGCGGGGCATTTGATGAAGCCGGGTGAAAGCGTGGAGCATAATTCCGGCTGGCGAATCGAATGCGTCGAAGCCGACGCCAAACGCGTGCTTCGCCTTCGCCTTTACGCTCCCGAGCCCGCAGAAGACGTCACCGGCTGATCACTTCTCGCCATGCTCTTTCTTTGCAAACGCGAAGAAAACGGCGAGGCAGGACATTGCGCGAGCCTCGAGAGCTTCGGGCTTCAAAGGAGCCGATTCCAGAGTCGCACGTGCCTCCCCGATCGCAGCGTCTCGCGCGGCAAGGTCCGCCTTTGTCGCAACGGATGCCGTGCGACTTCGTCCTCGTCAATCGCGCGTCGGCGTGCTTTACCCCGCGCCTCATGTTTCGACCGTTCCTGAACGCGCTGGCCCTTGGCCTCGTTTCCGCTCTCGCTTTCCAGCCGGTCGGCTGGTGGCCGCTTATGATTCTGGCCCTCGCGGGCCTTGCCGAATTGCTATCACGACAAAAGCGGCTGGGCGGTGCGCTGATCGTGGGCTGGGGATTTGGAGTCGGCCAGTTCGTTCTTGGCCTCAACTGGATTGCGACCGCTTTCACCTTCCAGGCGGCGATGCCGGCATGGTTGGGCTGGGTCGCGGTGGTGCTGCTGAGCCTCTACCTGGCGGTCTATCCGATGATCGCGGCGGGGCTGGCGTGGCGCTTCGGAAAGGATCGCCCGCTGGCGCTTGCGTTGGCGTTGGCCGGCAGTTGGGCAATCACGGAATGGCTTCGTGCGACGATGTTCACCGGCTTTGCGTGGAACCCGATCGGCGTGACGTTGGTCGATACGCCGTTGCTGCCGGTCAGCCGGTTTGTTGGAACGTATAGCTTGTCTGCGATCGTCGTTGGAATCGGATCGGCAATCTGGCTGGCCGGTCGCGGGCTGTGGCGGGAAAGCCTCGCGCTGCTCGTTCCGATTGGCTTGCTATCCCTTGTGCCGGTCACGACCCTTGAGCCGGCCGGTCCCCGACAGGCGATCCGGATTGTCCAGCCCAATATCGGCCAGGATGTGAAGTGGAGCCCCGACTTCGAGGCGATGGCAACGGCGCGGCTCAATGCCTTGTCGAGCCCGCGCGCCGAACGGAAAGAACTCATTTTCTGGCCCGAAGCAGCGGTGACGTCGCCGCTGTCCGATACGCGTCCGGCGGCCGGTCCGGGTGTCCAGACGGAGCGGCGGCTGGCGACTCGAACGGTTGGCGCCGACGACCTTCTGCTGACGGGCGGCATCGCCCTGCGCTCAAGCGACGGGCGGCGGGCCGACGCCGCCGCCAACAGCGTCTTCGTCCTGGGGCCGGGCGGCGACTTCATCGGGCGCTACGACAAGTCGCACCTCGTCCCTTACGGCGAATATCTCCCGATGCGTCCGATCCTGAGCGCAATCGGGCTTTCGCGCCTTGCGCCGGGTGACAGCGATTTCATTGCCGGGCCGGGACCGGGATCCCTGCCCTTGCCGGACGGTCTGAACGCCGGATTCCAGCTATGCTATGAGATCATCTTCTCCGGCGAAGTCGTCAATCGCGCCCACCGCCCAGATTTCATCTTCAACCCGTCGAACGATGCGTGGTTCGGCGCGTTCGGCCCGCCGCAGCATCTCGCTCAAGCGCGGCTACGCGCGGCGGAGGAAGGATTGCCGATCATCCGATCGACGCCCACCGGGATCAGTGCGCTGGTCGATGCGCGCGGACGAATTGTCGATTCCCTGCCGTGGAAGCGCGCCGGAATCATCTGGTCGGACTTGCCGCGAGCGGCCGCGTCGGTCGGACAGTTCGCGCGCTTCGGCAACGCCATACCGTTATTTTTGGGCGCCATTTTGCTGTTCGCGGCGATTGCGCTTGGACGGAGCCGCCGCTACAGCACCGCGATATAAAGCTTTCCTTATATCTTCCAGAAGGACCGTCAGCGCCCATGCGCAAGAGCTACCTCTTCACCTCCGAATCCGTGTCCGAAGGCCATCCGGACAAGGTCGCCGATCAGATCAGCGATGCCATCGTCGACCTTTTCCTATCCAAGGATCCCGAAGCGCGGATAGCGTGCGAGACGTTGGTGACGACGCAGCGCATCGTCATTGGCGGCGAAATTCGCTGCAAGGGCGTCTTCGACAAGGCGGCCTTTCCCGACACCCACGGCTGGGCGCCCGGTTCGCGCGACGAGATCGAGCAGGTCGTTCGCCAGACGGTGAAGCGCATCGGGTACGAGCAGGACGGCTTCCACTGGAAGACCGCCGAATTTGAAAACCATTTGCACGGCCAATCGGCGCATATCGCGCAGGGCGTCGATGCCAGCGGTAACAAGGACGAAGGCGCAGGCGATCAGGGCATCATGTTCGGTTACGCGACCGACGAGACCCCCGATTTTCTCCCCGCCACGCTCTATTATAGCCACAAGATTCTCGAGCGAATGGCTGCGGACCGTCATTCCGGCGCGGCTCCGTTCCTGGAGCCTGATGCGAAGAGCCAGGTCACTTTACGCTACGAGGAAAGCAAGCCGGTCGCGGCCACCGCCATCGTCGTTTCTACCCAGCATGCTCGCGGATATGACCAGGGCGCGCCCGAAGCCGAGCTCAAGGCCTATGTAAAGCAAGTCGTCGCGGATATCCTGCCCGCCGAATTGCTGACCGACGAGACTGTCTATCACATCAACCCGACCGGCGCTTTCGAGATCGGCGGGCCCGATGGTGACGCCGGCCTGACCGGGCGCAAGATCATCGTCGACACCTATGGCGGCGCTGCTCCGCACGGCGGCGGCGCGTTTTCCGGCAAGGACCCGACCAAGGTCGACCGGTCAGCCGCTTACATGGCGCGCTATCTGGCGAAGAATATTGTCGCCGCCGGGCTCGCCACGCGCTGCACGATCCAGTTGGCTTATGCGATCGGCGTATCGAAACCGCTGTCGCTTTACGTCGACACGCACGGCACCGGAACGGTCGGTGACGACATCATCGAACTCGCCATCGGCAAGCTCGACCGCCTTGGTGACCTTACCCCGCGCGGCATCCGCACGGCGTTGGGCCTGAACAAGCCGATCTACCAGCCAACTGCCGCTTACGGCCACTTCGGGCGCAAGGCCGACGGCGATTTCTTCCCGTGGGAAAAGACCAACCTCGCCAACGAGTTGAAGGCGGCGCTTGCCTGAACGGCCATGACGGCAACGAAGACTGGCGATCCCACGACGATCAACCGCCTCTATGGGCGGTCGAGCGGGCATAAGCTGCGCAAGGGACAGGCCGAACTGGTCGAGACCTTGCTGCCCATGATCAGCGTGCCCGAAGAAGGCGACGTGACCGCGCTCGGCCTGTTCGGCGACGACCGACCGCTGCATTTCGAAATCGGGTTCGGCGGCGGCGAGCATCTTGCGCATCGTGCAGACCTGCTGCCCAATCATGGATTCATCGGCTGCGAGCCGTTCCTCAATGGCGTCGCGATGGCGCTTGGCCAGATCCGCGACCAGCATCTGGCGAACGTCCGCCTTTGGATGGGCGATGCGCTGGACGTGCTTCGCCGCATTCCCGACGGATCGCTGACGATGGTCTATCTGCTCCATCCCGACCCCTGGCCAAAGGCGCGCCATGCCAAGCGCCGGATGATGAACGACGGGCCAATCGACCTGATCGCCGCGAAGATGAAGTCAGGCGGCGAGTTTCGGGTTGCTACCGACGATCCGACCTATTTGAACTGGCTATTAATGGTGATGCAGCGTCACACCGAACAGTTCGAATGGGTCAACGATGCGCCGGGACAATGGCTCGACTATCCGTCCGGCTGGATCGAGACCCGCTATGCCGCCAAGGCGCGGCGACAAGGACGCGTGCCGCATCAATTCCGTTATCGTCGCCGCTAACGGGCGCAGACTTCGAAATCGCTGCCGCGCCAGCACGCCGGGTCGTCTTTCGCGCGGCGCGCCGTTCCCCACCGAGAATTTATCCCGGCATTCGTCAATCCGCGCACCTCGGCGACACCGGGTGCCGTGACGGACACCGACACCGCAAGAATGTCGTCGCGCAGCGACAGATCGGGGCCGTTATCAAGCGTGAAGCTTTCACCCGAATCCGACTGGAACCGGCAGAGTCCATCGACCAACAGCCAGTCGCTGCTCCGGACCCGGCAATCGACAAGACGTGCATTGGAGGTCGGCGGCGCAACCGACGAAGTTGTGGACTGCGGCACCACCGTGGGTAACGCGGCCGGTGCCTGACGTTCGATGCCGGGCGGCTCTTCGTGATCGGGAAGGATCGGAGCGTTCGGCGAACCGCAGCTTCCAAGTCCCAAAAGTGCGATCGTTGCCAGTGCCGCAGTCATCTCCATCAACGACCAGCGCGCCGACCATCGAACGGTTCCGCGCCACTGCCTGGTGTGTGCCCCCGGCCCCTTAGATTTCGTGCGTTCGTCTCTTCCAATGTTCTCGTGACGACCTACATGTCCGCTATGCAAATTCGCCCCGACGTCCTCGCCGCCATCGGCAATACGCCGCTGATCAAATTGAAACGCGCGTCCGAGGAGACCGGCTGCACGATCTTGGGCAAGGCGGAATTCATGAACCCCGGCGCGTCGGTGAAAGATCGCGCCGCGCTGAGCATCGTGATGGACGCCATCGACCGCGGCGAGCTTCGGCCTGGCGGGACGATCGTCGATGGAACGGCGGGCAATACCGGCATCGGCCTGGCCATGGTCGGCAACGCGCTGGGGATGAAGACGGTCATCGTCATCCCGGAGACCCAGAGCCAGGAGAAAAAGGACACGCTTCGGATGCTCGGCGCCGCGTTGGTCGAGGTTCCCGCCGTCGGTTACAAGAACCCGAACAATTACGTGAAGATCGGCGGCCGCCTCGCCGAGCGCTTGGCGCGCGAAAATCCGAACGGCGCGATCTGGGCCAACCAGTTCGATAATGTCGCCAATCGCGACGCGCACATTCGCACCACTGGGCCGGAAATCTGGGCTCAGACGGACGGCAAGGTCGACGGCTTCGTCGCCGCGGTCGGCACCGGCGGAACGCTGGCGGGGACCGCAATGGCGCTGAAGGAGCGCAGTGCCGACGTCCAGATCGCACTGGCCGACGT
This sequence comes from uncultured Alphaproteobacteria bacterium, assembly GCA_963784395.1. Taxonomy (GTDB): domain Bacteria; phylum Pseudomonadota; class Alphaproteobacteria; order Sphingomonadales; family Sphingomonadaceae; genus Sphingomicrobium. Next base: position 546,572 of record CAWARI010000002.1, read on the forward strand.
GCCCGGCGCCGCCTTGTTCAACTTCTATCGCAATGGCGAACTAAAGGCCGACGGCAGCTCGATCACCGAAGGCATCGGACAAGGCCGCATCACGGCCAATCTGGAAGGCTTCGCGCCCGACCATGAATATCTGATTCCCGACGACGAGAGCATTCCGCTGACGTTTCGCCTGCTTGAGGAAGAGGGATTGGCGCTCGGTGCGTCGTCCGGCGTCAACGTATCCGGCGCGATCAGGCTCGCGAGGGAGATGGGGCCGGGTCATACCATCGTCACCATCCTGTGCGATCCTGCGACCCGTTACCAATCGCGCTTGTTCAACCCCGAATTCCTGCGTTCGAAGAACCTGCCGGTCCCGCACTGGCTGGAGCCCCACGACCCCATCGTTCCGGATTATCTGCCGGTCGACTGAAAAGGAGAGATATCATGACCCTCAGCATCGGAAGCGTCGCGCCCGATTTCACCGCCCAGACCACCCTGGGCAGCATCAAGTTTCACGAATGGATCGGCGACAATTGGGCGATCCTTTTCTCGCACCCCAAGGCGTTCACACCTGTCTGCACGACGGAGCTTGGCTATATGGCCGGCCTGAAGGACGAGTTCGCCAAGCGGAACACCAAGATCATCGGGCTGAGCGTCGACTCGACGGAAGAGAATGAGCGCTGGCTCCCGGACATCGAAGACGTGTCGGGCAACAAAGTCGACTATCCGGTGATCGGCGACGACAACCTCAATGTCGCCAAGCTGTACAACATGCTTCCAGCCGAGGCCGGTGACAGTGCCGAAGGCCGCACTGCCGCAAACAATGCGACCGTGCGTACGGTCTACATCATTGGCCCGGACAAGAAGATCCGCGCAATGCTGCTCTACCCGATGAGCTCGGGCCGCAACTTCGACGAAGTCCTGCGCCTGCTGGACAGTATCCAGATCACCGAGAGCAAGGGTGTCGCGACCCCGGTCAACTGGCATCCGGGTGAAAGCGTGATCATCCCGCCCTCGGTCAGCGATGAAGACGCCAAGGCGAAATACCCGGGCGGCTGGGAAACCGTGAAGCCCTACCTTCGCCGGATTCCGCAGCCGCAAGACTAAGCGATTAGGTCGCGGGCGTCAGCTTGATCAGGCGTCCGCGGCTGTCATTGCGCTCGTCCTCGAGCACGTAGATCGCTCCGTTGGGGCCTTCCTCGACTTCGCGGATCCGCGCGCCCATCGGATAATCATGCTTGGCGACGACCTTGTCGCCGTCGATCTCGACATGGCTAAGTGATTGGCCGGAGAGGCCGGGAACGAGCGCATCGCCCTTCCAGCCCTTGAAGAGATCCTTGGAGTAGATCAGCAGGCCGCCCGGCGAGATGGCGGGCACCCAATAGGCCTTCGGCGCTTCATAGCCGTCGCCTGCCGTGTGATCGGGAATATTCTTGCCGTCATAATGATCTCCCATCGACACGTTGGGCCAGCCGTAATTCCTGCCCGGCAGCACGAGATTGAGTTCGTCTCCATGCTTGGGCCCCATCTCGATCTGCCAAAGGCGACCGTCAGGGGCGAAATCGATGCCGAGCAGGTTGCGATGACCCATCGACCAGAATTGTGCGGCGACACCGCCCTTCGATGCCCAAGGATTACCCAGTGCGGGTTTGCCGTCGCGGGTAAGGCGAAGCACCTTGCCGAGCAGGCCGTCATCGCCCTGTGCAGGCTCCATCTTCTGTCGGTCGCCTGAGGTGACGAAGAGATATTGCCCGTCCGGCGAGACCGCCAGTCGGTGCGAGAAATGGCCGCCACCGGTCACCTTGGTCTGGCGCCAGATGATGTTGAGCCCCTCGATTGCGGCCGTATTGCCCGTAACCACAAGCATGCCGCGGCCGACCACCGCGCCGCGCAGATCGCCCTCGCCTGCCTCGACCCAGCTTAGATAGAAGGGATAGCGATTGCCCTTGCCGCCTTCAGGTTCGAACCGGATGTCACCCAGCCCGCCTTGCCCGCCGACGCTGGGCTTGGGCACGCCGCTGACATCGACGATTCGTCCCGACTTGCTATCCCATAATTTGATCCGGCCCGGCTTTTCCGTGACCGCGGCCCACGAAGAGCCGGGCAGGAAGTCCATCGCCCAAGGTTGATCAAAATCCGCAACGGCTGCTTCTGCAAATGGTTTCTGGCCGGACTGTGCCATGCCGCTCTCGGCAACGCTCTGTGCCTGGCAGGCAGTCGCGAATGCGAACAATGATACGGCTTGCATGGCAGTTCGGCTGCGTAACAATGGCTTGCTCCTTTATCAACTCGCTGTTCAATGCAATCGCCGACAATGCCCGCGGTTCCAAGAATGGTGGCGGAAGTCTAAAGGTAGGCGCACCATCTTGTCATCAGGAGTTCCGACTTGGCGCGTCTTATCGCCGTTCTCGCCTTCGTTGCCGTCGCTACCAGCTGCGCAACGCCGACCGCCGTGTCGGACGATTTCTTGGGGGGCCTGCAGTCCTTGTGCGGCAAGGCATTCCGGGGACGAATTGTGAGCCCGTCGGTTCCGGTAGACGCGAATTTTGTCGACAAGTCGTTGGTGATGGACGTGCGAACCTGCAGTGAAAACGAAATCCGAATCCCCTTCCATGTCGGTGCGGACCGGTCGCGGACATGGATACTGACCAGAACAGCGACCGGCCTACGCCTAAAGCACGATCATCGGCACGAGGACGGCAGTGAGGACAAGGTCACGCAATATGGCGGCAATTCGACCACGCCGCTATCAGCGGACCGCCAGTCGTTTCCCGCCGATGTTTTCACGAAACAACTCCTTCGTCGGGAAGGCAATGTTGCGGGGGTCGAGAACGTCTGGGCGATCGAGCATCGCAGGGACCTGTTCGCCTATGAACTGCGCCGTCCGGGACAATTCTTCCGGGTCGAGTTCGACCTGTCGAAACCGGTGGCCGCGCTGCCCGCACCGGAGGGCGAGGCTAACTAGGGTCAGACCTCGCGACGAGAGCCTTGCCAGTCCACCGCGCGCAGCCTATATCCGCATTCTCTCCTCAATCATCGAAAGTGTTTGGGGCTGGGGCCAGGCGGTCCCGGCAACGGGAGGCTCTGCATCATGCATCTGGAGTGCACGTGATCGATACCAATGCCATCGCCAAGCTGATCGAACCCGCCGTCAAGGCGCAGGGTTTCGCACTTGTGCGCGCGGCGATGATCGGCGGCGCCAGCGATCCGACTTTGCAGGTGATGGCCGAACGACCCGATACGCGCCAACTGACGATCGACGATTGTGCCGAACTTTCGCGCGCGATCAGCGATCTGATCGACAGCGAGGAAGAGGCTGGGCGCGACCCGATCGAAGGCGCCTATCGCCTTGAAGTTTCGTCGCCGGGGATCGATCGCCCGCTGACCCGTCGGCAGGATTTCGCTGATTGGGCCGGCCACGAGGCTCGGATCAAGTTCGCCAATCCGCAGGACGGCGCCAAGCAGGTGACCGGCGACATCGTCGGGATCGACGGCGACACCATCCGGATTGCCACTCCCAAGGGCGAACGCACCCTGGAATTCACGAATATCGCATCGGCCAAGCTCGTGCTTACCGATCGACTGATCAACGCCACTGCGCCGCTCAGCACCGAGGGCGCCGATTCTATCAAGACGGAAGGTTAAGACTATGGCTTCTGCCGCTCCCCCCGCCGCAGCGACTGCCAACAAGGCCGAGTTGCTTGCCATTGCCGATGCCGTCGCGCGCGAAAAGTTGATCGACAAGGCGATCGTGATCGAGGCGATGGAAGACGCGATCCAGCGCGCCGCCCGTGCCCGCTATGGCGCCGAGAACGACATCCGCGCCAAGCTAGACGGCGAGACCGGCGACCTTCGCCTGTGGCGCGTCCTCGAAGTGGTCGAAGAAGTCGACGATCATTTCAAGCAGGTTGACCTGAAGGGTGCACAGAAGCTCAAGGCCGACGCCGCGATGGGCGACTTCATCGTCGACCCGCTGCCGCCGATCGAGTTCGGCCGAATCGCTGCGCAGGCCGCCAAGCAGGTCATCTTCCAGAAAGTCCGCGACGCCGAGCGCGAGCGCCAGTTCGAGGAGTTCAAAGATCGCGCCGGCGAAGTCATCACCGGCGTCGTCAAGCGGGTCGAATTCGGCCACGTCGTGGTCGACCTGGGCCGCGCCGAGGGCGTCATTCGCCGCGACCAACAGATCCCGCGCGAAATGGTCCGTGTCGGCGATCGCATCCGTTCGCTGATCTCGTCGGTGCGCCGCGAAGTGCGCGGCCCGCAAATCTTCCTGTCGCGCGCCCACCCCGATTTCATGAAGAAGCTGTTTGCGCAGGAAGTGCCGGAAATTTACGACGGCATCATCGAAATCAAGGCCGCTGCCCGCGATCCGGGAAGCCGCGCCAAAATCGGCGTGATCAGCTACGACAGCTCCATCGACCCGGTCGGCGCCTGCGTCGGCATGAAAGGCAGCCGGGTTCAGGCCGTCGTGCAGGAACTGCAGGGCGAAAAGATCGACATCATCCCGTGGAGCGAAGACACCGCCACCTTCGTGGTCAACGCGCTTCAGCCCGCGACTGTCGCCCGCGTCGTGATCGACGAGGAAGAAAGCCGCATCGAAGTCGTGGTTCCCGACGACCAGCTCAGCCTGGCCATCGGTCGCCGCGGTCAGAACGTCCGCCTCGCTAGCCAGCTGACCGCGTCGCAGATCGATATCCTGACCGAAGCCGATGCCAGCGAAAAGCGCCAGCGCGAATTCGTCGAGCGTTCGGAAATGTTCCAGAGCGAGCTCGACGTCGACGAAACGTTGGCGCAGCTGCTGGTCGCCGAAGGCTTCACGAGCCTTGAGGAAGTGGCGTACGTCGAGCGTGACGAAGTTGCATCGATCGAAGGTCTGGACGAGGACATCGCCGAGGAACTACAGAGCCGCGCCGGTGAAGCGCTGGAACGACGCGAAGCCGCCGCTCGTGAGGAACGTCGCGGTCTTGGCGTCGAAGACGCGCTGGCCGAATTGCCGCACCTCAATGAGCAGATGCTCGTGACGCTGGGCAAGGCCGGGATCCTTACCCTCGACGACCTTGCCGACCTGGCGACTGACGAGCTGATCCAGAAGAAGCGGGTCGAACCGCGTCGCCGCGCCGAGAGCAATCGGACGGAAGACAAGGGCGGGATTCTCGCCGAATATGGTCTTTCCGAAGAGCAGGGCAACGAGGTCATCATGGCCGCCCGCGCGCACTGGTTCGAGGACGAAAAGCCGGCGTCGGATTCCAAGGACGCGTCGTCGTCCGCAAGCGAGGAGGCCGCCGATGCGGACACCTCGCAATGACCGCGTAAGCGTTCCGTCAGAAGGTCAGGACGCAGGGCCGGAACGGACCTGCGTCCTGACCCGCCGTGCCGCTCCAAAAGTCGCACTCATTCGGCTCGCGCTGTCGCCCGATGGTGAGGTCGCGCCTGACATCCGCGCCCGCGCACCTGGCCGCGGCGCTTATATCGGAGTGGGCCGCGTCGGGCTCGACGAGGCGATTGCCAAGGGCAAATTGAAGGGCGCCCTGGCGCGCGCCTTCAAGCATGACGTTCGCATCCCGGACGATCTCAGCGACCAGATCGTCTCCGCGCTACGCAAGGCCGCGCTCGACCGGCTCGGCCTGGAGGCACGGTCGGGCACGTTGGTGACCGGTGGCGATCGAATCGAGCAGGCTGCCCGCGGCGGCAAGGTTCGCATGCTTATCCACGCTGGCGATGCTGGCGAAGACGGCAACAAAAAGCTCGACCAGGCATGGCGTGTGGGGGGTGGGCCATCGGCTTCCTCCGCAAAAGGCGCTAAGGGACTGGTTTTTCCCGAAGATCGCACCATCTTGTCGATGGCGCTTGGCCGCGAGAATGTGGTACATGTCGCTTTGACCGATCCTGCTGCTGCGCGGCGGGTGAGCAATGCCATCCAACGGTGGCTTACTTTCATTGACCCCGATGCTGGGCTACAGGGCGGCGCGACCGACCGTGGCGACGGCACGACTGACGACGACGACGAAGGAATCAAATGACTGACCAGAGCGACAAGCCCAAGCTTGGTACCCGGCCTCCGCTGGGCCTGAAGCGCACGGTCGAGACCGGCAAGGTGAAGCAAAGCTTCAGCCATGGCCGCTCGAACACCGTCGTGGTCGAGGTCAAGAAGCGCCGAATCCTGGGCAAGCCCGGCGAAGCCCCGGCAGCGCCTGTCGAGGAAAAGAAAGCGGAAGCACCGGCGCCCGCGCCGAAGCCCGCCGCGCCCGCGCCGCGCCCTGCTCCGCCGCAGCGCCGTGCGCCGGTCGACGACATTACCGCCCGCAAGGAAATGCAGGAACGCCTGCTTCGCGAAGCCGAAGAAGCGCGCATGACGTCGCTTGAAGAGGCACGTCGCCGCGAAGATCGCTCCAAGCAGGAGCAGAACGAGGACGAGAAGCGCCGCGCCGAGGAAAATCGCAAGGCGGAGGAAGACGCCCAGCGCAAGGCCGAGCAGGACGCCGCCGACGCCGAGCGCCAAGCCGCCGACGAAGCAGCGCGCCCCGCCGCCGTGCCGGCACCGGCCGCTTCCGAACCGGCGCCGAGCCGTCGTCCGGCGGCAGCGCCCGCTGGCGGTGCGCCGAAGCGCCCCGAACCGCAGCGTCCAAGCCCGGCACGCGTTCGTGAAGAACGCCGCCATTCCGGCAAGCTGACCGTTACCCGCGCATTGTCGGGTGACGAAGGCAACCGTGCCCGCAGCCTCGCCGCGCTGAAGCGTGCGCGCGAGAAGGAAAAGCGTTCGCATCAGTCGACCGGTCCGCGTGAAAAGCAGTTCCGCGACGTCGTCGTGCCAGATGTGATCACGGTACAGGAACTCGCCAACCGAATGGCCGAACGCGGTGCCGACCTCGTCAAGTCGCTGTTCAAGATGGGCATGCCGGTCACGCTCAACGAAACGATCGATCAGGACACTGCAGAATTGCTGGTCACTGAGTTTGGCCATAACATCAAGCGCGTCAGCGACAGTGATATCGACATCGATACGTCCGTCGACGTCGATGCCGACGAAACGCTGCAGTCGCGCCCGCCGGTCGTGACGATCATGGGCCATGTCGATCACGGCAAGACCAGCCTACTGGATGCGCTTCGCGGTGCCAACGTAGTGTCCGGCGAAGCCGGCGGCATTACCCAGCATATCGGCGCGTACCAAGTGAAGGGCAAGGACGGCGGACTGATCACTTTCCTAGATACTCCGGGTCACGAAGCCTTTTCGGAAATGCGTGCCCGCGGTGCCAATGTCACCGACATCGTGATCCTGGTGGTTGCAGCCGACGACGGCCTGAAGCCTCAGACGATCGAGGCGATCAATCACACCAAGGCCGCCGGCGTTCCGATGATCGTCGCGATCAACAAGACCGATAAGCCCGAAGCCAAGCCGCAAAAGGTTCGCGAAGAGCTTCTCCAGCATGAAATCGTCGTCGAAGACATGGGCGGTGACGTCCAAGACGTCGAAGTTTCGGCGCTCAAGAAGATCAATCTCGACGGCCTTCTCGACGCGATCAACCTGCAGGCCGAAATCCTCGAGTTGAAGGCCAACCCCGACCGCGCCGCCGAAGCGACCGTGATCGAGGCAAAGCTCGACAAGGGTCGCGGTCCGCTTGCCACCGTCCTCGTCCAGCGCGGCACCCTTCGCGTCGGCGACGTCATCGTGGTCGGCGCATCCAGCGGCAAGGTCCGTGCAATGCTCGACGATCATGGCCGTCAGGTGAAGGAAGCCGGGCCTAGCGTTCCGGTCGAAGTGCTCGGCCTCGGCGCCGTGCCGAATGCCGGCGACCAGCTTACGGTCGTCGAGAATGAAGCGCGCGCGCGCGAAGTCGCGACCTACCGAATGTCGGTGCTCGACAAGAAGCGCACGACGGTAGCGCCGGTCACGCTGGAGAACATGTTCGCCAACCGTGCCTCGACAACGATCGAATTCCCGCTGATCGTCAAGGCCGATGTGCAAGGCTCGACCGAAGCAATCGTCAATGCGCTCAACAAGATTTCGACCGACGAAATCCGCGTTCGCGTGCTCCATTCCGGGGTTGGCGCAATCACCGAGAGCGACGTGACGCTGGCCGCATCGACGGGCGCGCCGATCATCGGCTTCAACGTTCGTCCCAATTCCAAGGCGCGCGAAACCGCACAGCGCAACAAGGTCGAATTCCGTTACTACGACGTCATCTATCACCTCACCGATTGGGCGAAGGGAGCGATGGCCGGCGAGCTTGGACCGGAAATCATCGAAACGGTCGTCGGTCGCGCAGAGGTCAAGGAAGTCTTCCCGGCCGGCAAGAAGGACAAGGCGGCTGGCCTGCTCGTCCTCGAGGGCAACATCCGCAAGGGCCTCCACGCGCGTCTTACCCGCGACGACGTCATCGTGTCGAAAACCACGATCGCATCGCTTCGCCGCTTCAAGGACGACGTGGCGCAGGTCACGGCGGGCCTCGAATGTGGTGTGCTGCTGGCGGATACGAACGACATCAAGGCCGGTGACATGCTCGAAGTGTTCGAGACGGAAGAACGGGCCCGGACCCTCTGAGCCACCGCTCGTGACGAGAACGGAGCGCAGCGAGTGAAGGTTACGCAAGAGTTGGCGAAGCACGGAGGGCCTGCGCGCAGCGACAGGACCGACGGCGCGAATTCACTTCGTGCCAGTGATAGGTGGTGAAATGAGAAAGACCGAAACCACCGAGGGCCGCTCCGTCCGTCTGCTTCGCGTCGGCGAGCAGGTGCGCCATGTCCTGAGCGAGATCCTGCAGCGCGGCGACGTGCATGACGATACCCTGCAAAGCCATCTCGTCAGCGTAACCGAGGTTCGCATGTCGCCAGATCTTCGCCACGCCACGGTATTCGTCAAACCCTTGCTTGGGCAGGACGAGGAGGATGTCCTCAAGGCGCTGCGCACTCACACTGCCTTCTTCCAGCGCGAAGTCGCCGGGCGGGTCCGGACGAAATATGCCGCCAAGATCAAGTTCCGCGCGGACGAGAGCTTCGACGAAGGCGGGCACATCGACAAACTGCTTCGCTCCGACCATGTCGCCCGCGATCTGGGACAGGACGCGGAGGCCGAATGACCCCTCTCGCCGCGCCGATGATCGGTGACGGCGTCAGTGCCGAGTACTGGAGCGAGGCGCATCGCAAGCCACTAAAGGCGGCCTGTGGTGAAGACCCGGATATTTGGGCCATCTACTCAATCAGTTGCGATCCCGGGCATTTCGACGATAGCATCGACGCCTTGCTTGCGCGGCCCGATGCGGCGACCTTCGTGCTGTTTGAGGGCGACGATCTGGTCGGCATGTCGAGCTTCCTACGCATCGACGAATGCAATCGCGTGCTGGAAATCGGTTTCACTTATTACCGTCCGCACTTTCGAGGCACCGGTATCAACCGTCGGATCAAGGACATGATGATCCGCCGCGCGACCGATTGCGGATACAACCGCATCGAATTTCGGGTCGACGCCCGAAACGGGCGCAGTCAGGCAGCGATGGCGAAGCTCGGGGCAGTGCGCGAAGGCGTGATTCGGGCCGACACGATCACCTGGACTGGCCATATCCGCGACACGGTGCTGTTCTCAATCTTGCGCAACGAATGGCCGACTGCTCAAACGGGGACCTGATGGCCAAACTCTATTTCTATTATGCCGCGATGAATGCGGGCAAATCGACAACCCTGCTGCAGGCCGATTTCAATTATCGCGAACGCGGCATGGAAACGATGCTGTGGACCGCCGACCTCGACGATCGGGCCGGCACTGGCCGCATCGCTTCACGGCTGGAAATCGGAGCGGAGGCGCACCGTTTTCGCGAAGAGGTCAATCTGTTCGACGAGGTCGTTCAAGAACTCATTCGCCGCAAGCTCGACTGCCTGCTGATCGACGAGGCGCAATTCCTCACTCAGGCTCACGTCCTCGAACTCACCCGCGTCGCCGACGAGCTTGGCATTCCAGCACTCTGCTACGGGCTGCGCACCGATTTCCAGGGCAAGCTGTTTCCCGGGTCAGCCGCCCTTCTGGCGCTGGCCGACAGCCTGGTCGAACTGAAAGCCGTCTGCGAATGCGGGCGCAAGGCGACGATGAACCTGCGCGTCGATGGCGAGGGCCATGCAGTCATCGATGGCGAGCAGACCGAGATCGGCGGCAACGACCGCTATATTGCACTTTGCCGTCGACACTTTTTTGAACGGCGCAACGAAAGCGCAGCACGCCAGCTCAGCCTGGGCCTCGCCCGCCGCTGACCCCTAACATTGACGCGGTCATCCATTGGGTCGCATGATCGCGCCCTGTTCACAGGGGGTGGACGCACCATGAGCATGACCCGATGGATATTCGGCGGCCTGATCGCGGCGCTTGGTTCGGCGGCGTTCAGCCAGCCGATTCCGGTTCCACCAATTCCGATTTCTACGCAGACCTTATGGCCGCTGCAAAATAGCGACGGCGCCTCGCCCGTCGTGGTAGTCAAGCTCAATCCCGATCTCGGCGAACACGCCGGTGCCGTCCGTGACCTCATCGCCACCATCCCGTTCGCGCGGATTGGCGACAACGCCGATTTCGAAATCACCAACACGCCGGACTTTCCGTTCGACATCCGGCTGGAGGACATCACCGAGCCGCCGAACGATTGGTTAGTGCGCGGCTCATCGGGCAATCCCGATGATGCAGAGGGCCCGCGCCGGATCCGGGTCGGCAATCTGGAAGAGCCGGACATTGCGTTGCGCCTGTCTCAGCCGCTGCTTCGCCTGTTCAGGATAAAGTCGCTGCTGTCCGCGAGCCGCAAAATCCCCAGCCCTGCACTCCAGATTTGCGTCCAGATCGTCGTGGAGCGCGCCGAAAACGAACAGCCTTGCCGCGATCTGGCTTCGATCGACAAGGTGTGGATCGGCGATCGCGATTTTTCGGTTGAGCTTCGGATCACCAATCGGTCGGCTCAGACGCAACATGTTGCGATCCTTTCCATGGACCGATCGCTTGCCATCAAGGTAGCAGCTTTGGCAGGCGACGCGCCGAACCTTGTGATCGCGCCCGGCGAAACTCTGCGCGAGAGGAACGCCTATCGCGGCTATGGTGACGGCCAGCTGGTGGTCATCAATTCGGCTTCGCCGATCGACCTCGCCGCACTCGAGCAAAGCTATCCGGGCAGCGCGGGCCCGAACCCGTCAAAGGGCGTGGAGATCGATCCTGCATGGACCGTGGTCTCAAGCCGCTATTACATCGATCGACCATCGATCGCCTTCATGGGCGGCGGAGTGAATGCCATAGTGGGAATGGCGCCCTGGATGGCGGCGCTCTATTCGACCGTCCCCTACAAGAAAGCCGATTTCGACGAAGATGCCGCAAAGCCGCCCGAGAAGCGCCAATATTTGGCTAATCGCAGTGCGGAAGAACGGGCCCATCGTTGCGGCGGGACGCTGATTGCCGTCAATCTGGTGGTCACGGCCGCGCATTGCGTCGCGAAGGGTCAATATGCCGGTGAAGGTTTCCGCAAAGTGTTCAAGCAACGACGGATCCGGCTGGGATCGGCCGACCTCGGCTATGGCGGTGCGACTTATCCGGTAACGGCCATCGCGGTTCACTCAGGTTATGATCCCGACGGCAATGCCAATGACATCGCGCTTCTGCTGATTGGGCAGGATCGCGGGTCGGTACGGCAGGTGCCTCCGCCCGCGCTGCTGCCCGATGAACCGGTGGCTGCGGGAGCAAAGGTGATGGGATTTGGCTGGGGCTATACCGGAACGGTCAAGCCGGGCGCCGACCCTTTGCTCAACATGGCGGCGAAGCTGCAGCATAATCCGGGCGTCCTCCAGGTCGGGCAGATGGTGACGCTCGACTGGAAACGTTGCCAGAAAAAGGTTGGCAATTTGCTCGGCCCGAGAATGGTCTGCGTGACTTCACCCGGCATTGCCGCGGGCGATCCGCGCGCCAAGAACGTCTTTAGTTGTCGCGGCGACAGCGGGGGACCGCTGATCAAGAAACGCGGTGCCCGCGATGTGCTGGTCGGCGTGACGAACTGGTCGATGGGCTGCGGTTACAAGGACTATCCCTCGGTCTATGCCGATGTCGGCAAATATCGCGCCTGGATCAACGCGGCGCGCGCGGTGCTGAAGCCAGGGGTGGCCAAACGGGTTCCCGAGCCGCAGGCGGCGGGCCGCTGAAGCGAGGCAACCGCGCAATCGCTATTGCGGCGGTGGCTTGATCCCCGTTCTGCGTAGGGCCACGTACGCCCCATGAACGAAACCCTCATCCAAATCGCGACCTGGCTCGTGCCGCTGATCATTGCCATCGTCTTTCATGAGGTCGCGCACGGGCTGGTCGCGCGTAAGCTTGGCGATCCCACGGCGGCCCAGCTTGGGCGACTTACGCTGAATCCGTTCAAACATGTCGACCCGGTCGGCACTGTCATCCTGCCGATGGTGCTGGCGCTGGCCAAGGCGCCGATCTTCGGCTGGGCCAAGCCGGTGCCGGTCGTTGCGGAGCGGCTGAGCAACCCGCGCCGGGACATGGTGATCGTCGCACTGGCGGGCCCGGCCATGAACTTCCTGCTTGCCTTCGCCGCCGTGCTCATCCTGCTGGCGGTCAACGCGGACAGCGCGCAGCGCGGTGGAGCGACGTTCTTCATCGCACAGAACGCCGTGAATTTCCTGCTGATCAACCTGTTCCTTGCAGTGTTCAACCTGATCCCGCTGCCGCCATTCGACGGTGGCCATGTGGTCGAAGGATTTCTGCCGCGCAGGGCGGTTCCGGCGTGGCGCAACTTCGGGCGGTTCGCGATCATCATCCTGTTCGCGCTGCTGTTGGTCGTGCCGATGATTGTTCCGTCGGCCAACGTCGTCGAGCGGTTGATCAGCCCGATCGTTATGCGGATCGCGGAATTCTACCTGGGCCTTGCCGGCATCGCTTCCTGATAATCGGGATTTGCACCGTGTGTCCGCTTCCCGCATGATGGTGCGTACAAAATTGGGGGTGGAAATGGTTCGATCCGATCATGTGCAGGCGCTGATCGCGTTCGCTGCGCTGATTTCCACACCGGCTATGGCGCAGCAGCCGACGCAAGCCTCCGATCGACTGACCATCGGTTTCTATCCGACGATGGAGCGCGGCCGCAGCGAAATGACGCGCATCATTGAACAAAGCAGCGTCGCGGTGGTCGGCAATGACAGCGACTTTGCAATCACCGGCGATGCCTGGATTCCCGGCTATCTGTCGTTGATCGCTCGCGATCCCCGACCGAGCGACTTCGCTGGCATCTCCATCGGCGCAATCCGGCTAGGTCAGATTTCGACCGGTGAAGCGGAAAAAACGCTGCACGCCTTCCTTCCTCGCGCTGCGCGACGCAAGCAATTGCTCCAATTCGCGCAGACGCACCGCGATTCGAACCTGTCCATCTGCGGCTTCAGTCCTGCCGACGGCAAATGCCTTGGCGCCGAATATAGCCGCGCGGTCGGCCCGATGTTGCCGATCGAAATTCGCAACAATGGCCGAACCAACCGATATGTCGCATTGATCAAAATCACCACAGACATGGCCGCAATCCTCGTCCCGCTGCGTGATGATGCGGTGGTCGTGCCGCTGTCCGTCGGGGCGACGCTTTCGCTTCCCCCGCTGAACGAACCGGGGGAATTGATCCTCCTCGCGTCGGATTCGCCGTTCGATCCGGCCGGCCTTGCCCAGTCACCCTTCGCTATCCCGCCGCAGATCGAATGCGTTGGAAAGGAAGGGCCGCGCTGTTCCTACTACTTACCCCCATTGACGCTGGACAATCGATGGACCGCAAGCGCAATTGCCCTGAGGGAGGATGATGACGAACCGAAACCGGCCATGGGGGGCGGCTTCGCCGCATCGCGCGGCGACGCCGACTGGACGGTCGAGCTGTACGACACGACGCCCTATACGAAGGCAGAAATCGCCGCCGACAGCGCGCTGCCCGTCGACAAGACCAAATTTCTTGCCGACCGGACCCCGGAAGAACGCGCCCATTCCTGCGGAGGAACGTTGATCGCGACCGACATCGTGATCACCGCCGCTCATTGCGTCGCCAAGGGCATCTTCAAGGATCCGAACATGAAGCGGGTCTTCACCGGTCGCCGAATTCGCCTTGGCACGCTACGAATGGGCAAAGGCGGAGAGACCCGTGCGATCGTCGGGTTGGCGGTCCATTCCGACTATGACCCGTCGACCGACGGATCGCCGAACGATATTGCCCTTCTGCTGATCAGGCGCGACGAAACCGGAATTCACCTCCAGCCGCGCTCGCTTGCCCTCGGCACCGAGCGGATCGAGCCGAACAGCGACTTGGTCGGGCTGGGTTGGGGCTTCACCGAGACCGTCGCGCCAAATGCGAATATCATGTCGAGCGGATCGACCGCGCAGCGCAATCCCATCTTACTGCAGCAGGCGTCGCTGGCACCTTTGTCCTTCGCCGAGTGCCGCAAGCGTCTGAAAGACCGGGTGAAACCGACGATGATTTGCCTTGTCACACCGAGACAGGTGCTGGCGCGCGGCGGCGAGGCGACCTTCAGTTGCCGCGGAGACAGCGGCGGGCCGCTGGTGAGGGATTATGGCAGGGGCACTGAAGAGCTCGTCGGTCTGACCAGCTGGTCGCTGGGCTGCGGCTACAAGGACACGCCCTCGGTTTATACCGACGTGACGAAATATGACCGTTGGATCGCCGCGGCCCGTGCCCAGCTCAAGCCAGGCGTCGCCATCAAGGTGACCGAACCGGCGCGCGCGCCACGGGCGGCGCGCCGGCGCTAGTTTTTAATGATCGGTCGAGCCGTGATCGGTCGAGCCCTGATCCATTGCGTTGGCCGAATTGTCGAGATTGTCGGTCGCATTGGCCAGATTGTCGACGCTTGCATTGTCGACGCTTTCGCTCGGCGCGACGACTTCGTCGGTCACGACCGCATTCTCGGCAGGTGCTTCGGTCTTGTTGCATCCGGCCAGTGCCAGCATTGCCGCCGGAACGATCGCTGCAGTGATGATCTTGCGCATGAAAAAACCCCCGTCTTGGTTGGTGGACGTTGCGGAACCTAAACGAAATGAAGCTTGGCGAGAAGCGCCTTGAATCGCGGAGTTTCGCGAAGCGGCGCGAGGAACGGATCGCTCAAGGCGTAGGCAAGTCCCGAATCCAGTCCGGCGAGCGCCTTGTCGAGCGCGTTGAGCGCCGCATCGGGCTGTCCCCATTGCGCCAACACTTGCGCATGTTGGTAAAGGCCATTGTCGCCTTCTTCGGCGACCAGTCGATCGAAAGCCGCCTTGGCTGCTGCGCGGTCGCCCTTGCGGAATGACGCAATCGCGATGCCGGGACTCGAAAGCAGCCCCACCTTCTCCTTGTGAAAGGCGGTCAATGCACCGTTGAGATCGCCAAGCATCAACTTTGCGTTGCCTATATCACCATGGGAACCGCCAATATCGGGGTTCATCTCGATCGATCGTTCAGCCGAGACGATGGCTGCATCATAATCGCCGCGAGCGAAATGAATCCGCCCAGCGGTCTTGAACAGATTAGGATTGAGCGGATCGAGCGCCAGTGCCCGCTCGATCGCCGGGGCCGCTTCGGCAAATTGGGTCCGCCGTGCTCGGTAGAGTGCGTAGAGGCTGAGGACGTCGGCATTGCCCGACCCGTAGGCATAGGCCTTGGCGTAGGGCTGCTCCGCCGCCTTGATGTCCAGCTTGCCATAATAATAAGCGTAGCCGAGCGCGACATAGCCATCGGCATATTCGGGCGCACTTGCGATCGCCTTGTTCGCCTCAACAATCGCCGCATCGTATAGTCGGCGCCGCTCGGCCAACTGGCCGTAGAGATTGCCGATGACCGACATCGCCCGCGATCGCGAAGCGCGGGCAGCGGCATAATCCGGATCACGGCGCACTGCCTCATCGAACTGGGACAAGGCAGCACGATCGCTCGCCTCGTCCTTCTGGCTGTCGAACAATTCCTTGCCGCGCAGATAGGCATCAAAGGCGGCGACGTTCTTAGTTCCACCGCTACGATTGCGACTTTCACCCGACGGGCCCGCTAGCCGTAGCGATAGCGCCCGGACGACGGCGTCGGCGATTTCCTCCTGCAGCTGGAGAAGGTTGGTCATGGGCCGATCGAAGCTGTTCGACCATTTGGAAAATCCGTTCGTGCCGTCGATCAATTCGATGGCAATCCGAACCACGCCGTCGCCGACCCGGACATTCCCGTCGAGCAGGTTGGCGACGCCAAGCTTGCGCGCGATCGACTTGCCGCTGCCTTCCTCGCTGGCAAGAGCGCGCGACGACGCCTGGCCGACCACCTGGATGGCGGAATTTCGGGACAGCCGGTCGCGCAGTTCGGCGGATAGGCCGTCGGATAGATATTGTTGCTTGGGATCGCCGCTCAGATTGTCGAACGGAAGAACCGCGATGCTGTTTTCGGCCGCGCTAATGCCCATCCATCGCCATGCGCCAAAACCCGCCACGGCCGCGACTGCCGTGCCACCGGCAAGGATCGCGGTTCGCCGATTGACGCGCATCGGGGCGCGGGCCGGAAGGTCCAGCGGCTTGCCGAGCAGGTCGCCAACTGCGGCGACAACGCGATCAATTGCGGAATTTGCGGTTTTCGGGCCACCGCGTGAGATGTCGATGCACTGGATCTGCCGAAAGCCGAGCGGCGGCAGGCTGCCGTCGATGGTCAGCGGGACTAGGCGGCGCAGGTCGCGGCCGACGCTGGCTTCATCCTGCACCCAGTCCGACTTCAACGAATCGCTGGACCACAGGACCACCACCGCACTCGCGCTGTCGAGCGCCTCCGCGATTTGCGCGCCGAACCGTTCGCCGCCGGGGATCAGCCCGTCCCACCAGATCTTGAATCCAGCCGCTTCAAGCCGTTCGATGACGGCGCGCGCCCATGGTTGGTCGGGGCGCGCATAGCTGACAAAGACATGGCCTTGGCCTGTCGTTCGATCCGAACGCGTCTCTTGCCGGTCCATCGCCGCGCCACCCCATTTTCGCCCGAGCCGAGACGGACGTGCCCATCTTATGACCGGCGGACCCGAAAGTCATCACGCCCAACGTCATCGGCATGGCCAAGTCATCGTCCAGCGACTATGCGCGCCGGCCATGACGTTGAACGGCTGGATCATCCTCGACAAACCGCTGGGCTTAGGCTCGACCCACGCCGTCGGGGCCGTCAAGCGCGCCCTTCGCGAGGCGGGGGAGCCGAAAACCAAGGTTGGCCATGGCGGCACGCTCGACCCTCTGGCGACCGGTGTCCTGCCGATTGCGCTTGGTGAGGCGACCAAGCTCGCGGGGCGGATGCTGGATGCGACCAAGGCCTATGATTTCACGATCCTTTTCGGTGAGCAGACCGATACGCTGGACGGCGAAGGGCAGGTCATAGCGACCAGCGACATTCGTGCGTCGCGCGACGAATTGCTCGCCGTCCTCCCCAGTTTCACCGGCAAGATCGAACAGATGCCGCCCGCGTATTCGGCGCTCAAGGTCGATGGCAAGCGCGCTTACGATCTTGCCCGCGCTGGCCAGGAAGTAACGCTCCAGACGCGCACCGTTACGGTCCATGATCTCGCACTGCAGGCAATGGACGACACCAGCGCGACCCTGTCCGCCACCGTCAGCAAGGGGACTTATATCCGATCGCTTGCACGGGACATCGCAAATGCGGTTGGAAGCGTCGGTCACGTCACCATGTTGCGTCGTACCAAGGCTGGCCCGTTCACGCTGGAACCGGCGATTTCGCTGGACTTTCTGCACGATGCCGCTAAGGCGCGCGACCTGACGAGGGTGGTTCTCCCGCTCGACGCGGGGCTGGACGACATCCCGGCCCTCCCCGTCACCCCCGACCAGGCAATTCTGCTCCGCCAGGGACAGATGCTGTTCGGGGTCCCCGCAAAGCCGGGACTTCACCTTGCCAAGCTGGCGGAAACGCCGGTAGCGCTGGTCGAAGTTTCGGTGGATGGCTGCAAGGTCGTTCGCGGGTTCAACCTTTGACAAGAATAGGAGTGACCCGATGTCGATTACCGCAGAGAAAAAAGCCGAAGTCATCAAGGAACATGCGCGCGCCGAAGGCGATACGGGTTCGCCCGAAGTCCAGGTCGCAATCCTGACCAGCCGGATCCAGACGCTGACCGACCATTTCAAGACCAACGCAAAGGACAATCACTCGCGTCGCGGTCTTCTGATGATGGTCAACAAGCGCCGCTCGCTGCTCGATTATCTTAAGCGTGAAGATGCCCAGCGCTACAGCGACCTGATCGCGAAGCTCGGCCTCCGCAAGTAACCAGCAAGGGCGCCTTAGGGCGCCCTTCGACTATCTGACGCCCTGCAATTCGGCAGGGCGCTGACCCCGGGGCACGAAGCATCGCCCCAATCCGCCGCGGGCCGGATTGCCCGCAACAGACGAACTCGGTCGCATCCGGCAACCGGGCAAAGGAATTGAAATGTTCGATATTAAAACCGTAGAAATCGACCTCGGCGGAAAGACGCTGAAGCTCGAAACCGGGCACGTCGCCCGCCAGGCCAATGGCTCCGTCATGGCCACCATGGGCGAAACTGTCGTCCTTTGCGCGGTGACCGCCGCCAAGAACGTCAAGCCGGGACAGGACTTCTTCCCGCTGACCGTCCACTACCAGGAAAAATTCTCGGCCGCCGGACGCATTCCGGGCGGCTTCTTCAAGCGCGAACGTGGCGCAACCGAAAAGGAAACGCTGACCAGCCGCCTGATCGATCGCCCGGTGCGCCCGCTTTTCCCGGAAGGCTTCTACAACGAAGTCCTCGTGATCGCGCAGGTCCTCTCGTACGATGGCGAGAATGAACCGGACGTCGTCGCAATGTGTGCCGCGTCGGCCGCTCTGTGCCTGTCGGGCGTTCCGTTCATGGGCCCGATCGGCGCTGCACGCGTCGGTTACCAGGACGGCGAATACATCCTAAACCCGACCAAGACGCAAGTCGAGGAAGGCGAACTCGACCTCGTCGTCGCCGGCACGCTCGATGCCGTGATGATGGTCGAATCCGAAGCCAAGGAGCTTTCGGAAGACGTTATGCTGGGCGCTGTCATGTTCGCTCATGCCGCGTCGAAAAAGATCTGCGAAGGCATCATCCGCCTCGCCGAGCAGGCTGCGAAGGACCCGTGGGAACTCGCCACCAGCGACGCCAAGGACAATGCCAAGAAGAAGCTGAAGGACATCGTTGGCAAGGACATTGCCGCCGCCTACAAGATGACCGATAAGTCGGAGCGTTCGGCGGCACTCACCGTCATTCGCGACAAGGCCAAGGAATCCTTCGCCGACGCCGACGCGCAGGAGCAGATGGCCGCATCGAAGGCGGTCAAGTCGCTCGAAGCGGAAATCGTCCGTTCGGCGATCCTCAAGGACGGCACCCGCATCGACGGCCGCGACACCAAGACGGTGCGCCCGATCGAAGCGATGGTCGGTTTCCTTCCGCGCGCTCATGGTTCGGCCCTGTTCACCCGCGGTGAGACGCAGGCGATCTGCACCACCACGCTGGGCACCAAGGACAGCGAACAGATGATCGACGGGCTGGAGGGTCTCTCCTACTCGAACTTCATGCTGCACTATAACTTCCCGCCCTACTCGGTCGGTGAAGTTGGTCGCTTCGGTGCGCCGTCGCGTCGCGAAACCGGCCACGGCAAACTCGCTTGGCGTGCGCTTCACCCGGTGCTGCCGTCGACGGAAGATTTTCCGTACACGATCCGCGTTCTCAGCGACATTACGGAGAGCAACGGCTCCTCGTCGATGGCGACTGTCTGCGGGGGTTCGCTGAGCATGATGGACGCCGGCGTTCCGCTGGTTCGTCCGGTTGCCGGCATCGCCATGGGCCTGATCCTCGAAGGCAAGGATTTCGCGGTTCTCAGCGACATTCTGGGCGACGAAGATCACCTCGGCGACATGGACTTCAAGGTTGCGGGCACGTCCGAAGGCATCACCACGATGCAGATGGACATCAAGGTCGCCGGCATCACCGAAGAGATCATGAAGGTCGCCCTGGCGCAGGCCAAGGACGGCCGCACCCACATCTTGGGTGAAATGGCCAAGGCACTCGATCACACCCGCGAAGAACTGTCGGCGCACGCGCCGCGGATCGAAACGATGCAGATCGCCAAGGACAAGATCCGCGAGGTGATCGGCACCGGCGGCAAGGTCATTCGCGAAATCGTCGCGACGACCGGCGCCAAAGTCGACATCGACGACGAAGGCCTTATCAAGATCAGCTCGTCCGACTTGTCGCAGATCGAAGCTGCCCGCCAGTGGATCCACGGCATCGTCGCGGAGCCCGAAATCGGCACCATCTACACCGGCAAGGTCGCCAACATCGTCGATTTCGGCGCATTTGTGACGTTCATGCCGGGCAAGGACGGTCTCGTCCACGTTTCGGAAATCCGCAACGATCGTGTCGAAAAGGTGTCCGACGTTCTGACCGAAGGTCAGGAAGTGAAGGTCAAACTTCTCGAAGTCGATCAGCGCGGCAAGGTTCGCCTTTCGATGCGTGTTGTCGACCAGGAAACCGGCGCCGAACTGGAAGATACCCGCCCGCCGCGCGAACCGCGTGAAGGTAGCGATCGCCCGCGCGGCGACCGTGGCCCGCGCCGTGACGGTGGTGGACGCGGCGATCGTGGGCCGCGCCGCGATGACCGTGGCCCGCGTGGTGGTGGCGAAGGCCGCGGCGACCGTGGCCCGCGCCGCGAGCGTTCGGACAACGACGGCCCCGCGCCCGAGTTCGCTCCGGCGTTCCTGACCGGAAAAGACGAAGACTAAATCTTCGCTCTTTGGACTAACAATTGGCCCTCCGGAGCTTCTCCGGGGGGCTTTTTGTTAAACAAATTCGAATAAAGCCGCCCAATGAACGACATGAGCGCAATCATGGGCGGCGCATCGGCGGATACGGGTCGCAATGGCAAATCCCGCCAGAAGCTTTCAACCAAATGCCGCAATGTGCGCTGGACACTGCTCCAGGAGATAGCACTTCTTGAGTCAGAAATGACAAATGCACTCGGTGCCGATGCGCCTTTCCTTTTTGGTCAGAAAGCGGACGGCGTTGTCGACAATTTCTCCAGCACCCGAGCAAAAGACCTCGTCGTGGAATCGAGGGCTTCGTTAGCTCACGCAGAGGTTTCGTTCTTCGAAATGGAAGGTGAGTGCATTTCGTACCGGCGGCTTCCAACGTACAAATCGGGGTCAACTTCTCGAGCTATGACTTTTGCCGAACTGACCACTTGGAGCGAATACGTTTCCAAGGAGGTTCAGCACGCCGTCGAGTCATTTAAATCGGCATCTTGACGCGCTGCACAATCGACCCTAGCCATATTCGCGATGACCACGAACCGCCCCTTTACCGTCCTGACCGCCACCTGGTGGCGCGGCGCAGCATATGCGGCGGCGGATTGGCGCGGCTGGTGACGATGACGGCTTAACGCCCCTCACCAACCACGAGAATGACGGACCCGCCACTGACCTGGCGGGTTTTTTGTTGCCTAAGGACCGACTCCATGACCTTCGATCAAGCCACTGCCGGACGAACGAGTGCCGCCATCGCGGCCAATGACGCAATTGCCGATTGCCCAGTCCAGAACCCGATGCCAGGCCTGCTCAACGGGCAGGATCTGAGCGCCGACGACAGCCAGCATCTGTTCGAGCGGCTGGTGCTCGGCCGCCTCGAACCCGCCGAAATCGCAGGGATGTTGATCGCGCTCCGGGTCAAGGGCGAGACCCCCGCCGAAATGATCGGCGCGGCCAAGGCCCTGTTCTCCGCTGCGACGCCATTCGACCGGCCCGATTATCTGTTCGCCGACTGCTGCGGAACCGGGGGCGACGGGTCGAGCCTGATCAACGTCTCGACCGCCACCGCATTCGTCGCCGCTGCCTGCGGGCTTCCGGTGGCCAAACACGGCAACCGCTCGGTCAGTTCGCAATGCGGCTCGGCCGATGTGCTTGAGGCGCTTGGGGCAAAGCTCGACATGTCGGCGGGCGCGGCGCGACAATTGCTCGACGACACCGGCTTTTGCTTCCTGTTCGCACCGGCCTATCATCCGGGCATGCGCCACGCCGCGCTGGTCCGGCGGCAATTGCAGGTCCGCACCGTGATGAACCTGCTCGGCCCCTGCATCAATCCGGCCCGGCCGCGCGTGCAATTGCTCGGCGTCGCCGACCCCAAGATGCTCGACCGCGTCGCCGAAGTGCTCGTCGCCATGGGGGTCGAACAGGCCTTGGTGGTCCACGGCTCGGGCCTCGACGAGATTGCCCTGCACGGCCCGACCCGCGCCATCCGGATCAAGGGCAGCGAACGCGCCGAAATTGAGTTGACGCCGGAGGACGCCGGGCTTGAACGAGTCCCGCTGCGCCAAGTGCAGGGCGGCGACATCAAGGAGAATGCCGAGCGTTTCCGCGCGTTGCTTACTGGCAAGGCGAGCCAGGCCGACGAGGATATCGTCACGCTCAACAGCGCCGCCTTGTTACTTGCCGCCAGCCGTGCCAGCGACCTTCGCGATGGCGTCGGCCAGGCCCGCGAGGCGCTCCGCTCGGGCAAGGCATCGGTGGTGCTCGATCAATATGTCGAGGCCAGTCATGGCTGATCTTGGAATGCTCGGACCGATCGTTGCCGCCAAGCATGCGGAACTTGCGGCACGGCTTGGTGTCACGCCGGTCGAGGAGTTGCGGGCGAAGGCTGAGCCGACGACGCGCAGCCTGAAGGCCGCCCTCGACCGTCCGCGCGGACGTTTCGTTTTCGAGTTCAAACGCGCCTCGCCATCGGAAGGCGAATTGCGCGGCGATGCCGAACCTGCCGCCATCGCCCGCGCCTATGCCGGGGTCGCAGACGCGATGAGTGTGCTCGTCGATCCTCATTTTCGCGGCTCCTATGCCGATCTGCGCGCCGCCCGCACCGCCTTCGACGGCCCGATCCTTGCCAAGGATTTCGTCGTCGATCCGCGCCAGGTTCCCGAGGCGCGTTTCCACGGTGCGGACGCCGTGCTGGTCATCCTCGCCGTCCTCGACGACGACGCCGCGCAAGCGGTCATCGCCGAGGCGGCGCGGTTCGCGATGGATGTGCTGGTCGAGGTGCATGACGAAAACGAAATGCACCGCGCCCTTGCCATCGGGGTGCCGCTGATCGGAATCAACAACCGCGACCTCAAGAGCTTCCGGACCGACCTTGCCACGACGGAGCGTCTTGCGCCGCTGGCCGAGGGGAGAACAATCATCTCGGAATCCGGGATTGTCACCCGCGCCGATATCGAGCGGCTTGCGCCATCGGTCGACGGTTTCCTGATCGGAACGACGCCGATGCGCGACCCCGACCCGCGCGGCGCGGCGCGGGCGCTCGCCTTCGGGCGGGTCAAATTGTGCGGAATCAGGTCCAATGCCGACCTCATCGCCGCCGCACCGGCTGCCTATGCGGGGCTCGTTTTTGCTCCCGACAGCCCCCGCGCCCTCACCGTCGCCGAAGCGGAAACGCTGGCGATGGCGACGGTTGGGCAGCCGGTGCCTCCCCTTGTCGGCGTCTTCCAGGACGCACCGCTGGCCGACGTGATCGATGCGGCCAATCGTATCGGTTTCGCGGCGATCCAGCTGCACGGCAGCGAGGATGCCGATTATGTCGCGGCGTTGCGCGGTGCCTTCGACGGCGAAATCTGGCTTGCCGAAAACGCCGAAGGAGTGCGGCGCGCCGGCGGCGACCGAATCCTCTACGACAATGGCAGGGGCGGCACCGGCGCGACCTTCGACTGGACGGCGATTGCCGACCGAAGTGAACTTGCGGACGGCCTCGTTGCGGGTGGAATCGGGATGCACAATGCCCGCGAAGCCGCGCGGCTCGGGGCGCACGCCATCGATGTGGGGTCGGCGACCGATGCCAGTCCCGGAACCAAGGATCATGCGAAATTTGCCGCGCTGTTCGACGCGCTGCGACCGATTTCGCGCAAGGAAAGGATTCGTGCATGCGCCTAGATGGACGCTTTGGGAAATTCGGCGGCTGCTACGTACCCGAAATCTTGCTGCCCGCACTCGAGCAGCTGGAGGGCGCGTTCCTCGATGCCGAGAAGGATCCGGCATTCGTCGCCGAATTGCAGACGCTGCTGACGACCTATGCCGGTCGGCCCACCCCGCTCACGCGCTGCACCAACATCGGCCATGGCCGCTTGTATCTGAAGCGCGAGGATCTGCTCCACGGCGGTGCGCACAAGACCAACCAGGTGCTGGCGCAAGGCCTCCTCGCCAAGCGGATGGGCAAGCGCCGCCTGATCGCGGAGACTGGCGCGGGCCAGCACGGCGTCGCGACCGCGATGGTCGGCGCCCTGTTCGGGCTGGAAACCGAAATTTTCATGGGCATCGACGATGTCGAGCGGCAGGCGCTAAATGTTCACCGGATGCGATTGATGGGCGCCAAGGTCGTGCCCGTGACGGCGGGCGACCGGACGCTAAAGGATGCGGTCAACGAGGCATTGCGCGACTGGGCATCAAGCTTCGAGGATACGCATTACCTGCTCGGTACCGCGGCGGGCCCCCACCCCTTCCCGCTGATGGTGCGCCAGTTCCAGCGCGTGATCGGCAAGGAAGCCCGGGCCCAGATCCTCGACATTGAGGGCCGCTTGCCCGATGCCGTCATCGCCTGCGTCGGCGGCGGATCGAATGCGATCGGCCTGTTCAGCGACTTCGTTCCCGACGAGGAGGTCCGCCTGATTGGCGTCGAGGCGGCGGGTCGCGGCCTCAACGGTCACGATCACGGCGCAACCTTGCAACGCGGTACCCACGGCATCCTGCACGGCGCGGAAACGCTGATCCTGCAGGACAAGGATGGTCAGGTGAGCGACAGCTGGTCAATCTCGGCCGGTCTCGATTACCCTGCGGTCGGGCCGGAACATGCCCATTTGCAGGACATCGGGCGCGCGTCCTACATCGGCGCGACCGATGTTGAGGCCTTCGCCGCTTTCAAGGCGCTGGCGCTCCATGAAGGAATCATCCCGGCGCTCGAATCCGCCCACGCCGTGGCGCATGCACTCCGGTTGATCGAGGAGGAGCCCGACGCGCTCGTTGTCGTTGGCCTTTCGGGGCGCGGCGACAAGGACATGGCGCAGGTCCAGAAACTGCTCGAAGCCGAAACCTATGCGGAGGCTGCGGAATGAGCCGCTACGACACGATGTTCGCCAAGTGCCGCGCCGAGGGGCGGATCGCGTTCGGCGGCTTCCTGATGCTCGGCCATCCCGGTCGGGCCGCTTGTGCCGACTTCCTCGACGCTCTTGTCGAGGGCGGTGCCGACATGGTCGAGCTTGGCATCCCCTTCTCCGACCCGGTGGCCGATGGCCCGGTCATCGCCCGCGCTGGCAAGGAAGCATTGGAAGCCGGGGTAACGCCCGGGGATTGCCTGAAACTGGTCGGTGCCTTCCGCGCCCGCCATCCGGACATTCCCATCGGCATCCTGACCTACGCCAACATCGTGCTTGCGCGGGGACGCGCAACCTTCGCGCGGGAACTGGCCGATGCCGGGGTCGACAGCCTGCTGGTTGCGGACGTCCCGTCGGTCGAGGCTAGGCCGTGGGCACGCGACTTGGTCGCCGCCGGGATCGACCCGGTGCTGATCGCCGCGCCCAATACGCCGGATACCGCGCTTGCACGGATCGCCGAGCATTGCCGCGGCTATACTTATTGCGTTGCCCGCAACGGCGTCACCGGGACCAATGAGGCGCCTCGTTTGTCGCACGGCAACCTGTTCGCCGACCTTGCACGCCACAACGCGCCGCCGCCCGTACTCGGTTTCGGCCTGAGCGAACCCGACCATGTCCGTGCTGCCGCCGAAGCCGGGGCCGCAGGGGCGATCAGCGGATCGGCGATTGTCGGTCGGGTCCAGCATGGCCCCGATGCGGTCCGCCACTTCGTAGCACAAATGGTTTCCGCAACGGCTTTGCAGGACGCCTTAACCTAGGCTAAGTTTTCGCGATCGAGACCCGGGTCTCAAAGGGGAAGACATGCGCCAGAACAAGTTGACTTTCGTCGCGCTCGCCGCCTGCACGTTGATCATTGCCGCGCCTGCAACCGCAAGCGGGTCGAAAGTGTCTTCGCCCTTGGCGCTCGCCAAGGAGGCCGAGAAGTTGAAACCTGGGGACTGGGTGTGGGCCGGCAATATCGCGCCGAGCGGCCCGGTGCTGGTCTATGTCGATCTCGATCGGCAGCGCGCGACAGTTTATCGCAATGGCGTACGCATCGCGGTGTCGACGATTTCTTCGGGAAAGCCCGGGCACGACACACCGACCGGCGTCTTCACGATCCTCCAGAAGCACAAGGACCATCGTTCCTCGACCTATGATAATGCGCCGATGCCCAACATGCAGCGACTAACGTGGAAAGGCGTTGCGCTGCACGCCGGCAATCTACCGGGCTATCCGGCCAGCCACGGCTGCGTTCGCCTGCCGCTCAAATTTTCCGAGATCTTGTTCAAGACGACCACGATGGGCGGCACGGTCGTCATTGCCGCCAACCGCAGCAGCCCTTACAAGCGGCCGCCTGCGGGCGTGCTGACGCCGTCGCTGGTCGGCGGCCGGGGTGCCGTGGCGCTGCCTTTGGGTTCGGCGCAGGACTTCAGCTGGGCACCCGAACGAAGCCCGAGCGGTCCGGTGTCGATCATCATCTCGACCGCCGACCAGGCCGTCGTCGTGATGCGCAACGGGGTCGAGATCGGCCGTGCCAAGGCGGTCATTCCGCAGGCCGAGAGCGAAACCCAGGTCCTTACGCTGACCCGCGATCCCAAGGGTCGGAACGAATGGATCCAGGTCGGAGTCAACAACCTGCCGGCCGAGGAAGGCACGATCGTCAGTACGCAGGGCGTCGAGCGGATGAAATTGCCTGCCTCTTTCGTCGCGCAGATGCGGGCCGCAATGACGCCGGGCACCACCGTCCTGATTACCTCGGCCAAGGTCGACAGCGACACCACCGGTCCGCAAACCACGGTGATCGCGTCGGACGGGGACGAACTCGAGGACAAGCGATAGGTGCAACTATTGTCGCTCGCGATGGCGCACCCTATATTGCCGACCATGTCCGCGATGCTCTTTCGCATATTATCCATGCTGGCCTTGTTGCTGATGCCTTTTGGCATGGTGGCCATGCCCGCATCAGCCGCGTCTATGAAACAGTCGGCAGTGGCAACGATGGATCACGGGCATTGTGACGACCAAGCGCCGTCTAAAGACGCTGCGCCGAGTTCGATGGATTGCAAGGCGATGTGCAGCGCGGTGGAAAGCACCGCGCCGCTGACACTGCACCGGCTTCCGGTACCGCGAGGCGAAATGAAAATCGCGCTCGTACAGTCATTCGACAGCGTCGAGCCGGGGTTCGACCTACCTCCTCCCAAGCGTGGTTGAGCAACTCTCTGTTCAACCATTCTTTGGAGTTTCGATCATGAAAATGTTTGTTGGCGCAATTGCGCTTCTCGTCGCCGTTCCCGCTTTTGCGCAGGCGGCGCCCGTTGCCGACCCGCATTCGGGACACAACATGCCTGCGGATCATCACAACGATTCGATGAATCACGACTGCAAAGCCTGCTGCGAGAAGATGAAGAAGGCCGACGGCACCATGGATTGCATGGACGACAAGAAGCCAGCGACGGCCGCAACTCCTGCGACGCCCGATCATGACGCGCATGCGGGGCACGATCAGTAGATTGTGGCGGGGTGCCGCACGATTGCGGCATCCCAACCGACCTTTTAGCGAATAATTGTCGCCAACTTTGTGGCGCGTGGGATTATGCAAGTCATGGCTGACCATCCGATTCTTGATCGCCGAGCCTTTATTGGTGCCGGCGCCGCCCTTGCAGCCAGTGTTGGACTCCAACCGGCATGGGCTGCCCGGGTAAGCCACGGGCGCATCGATGCCCGAAAGGAAGGCGGCACGCAAACCGGCGACGACATACGTCTGGTCGTTGCGAATTCCCAATTCACTGTCGATGGCCGCACGGGCCACGCGATCACGGTCAACGGCAGTGTCCCGGCGCCGCTGATCCGGCTGAAGGAAGGCCAGAACGTCCGGCTGACGGTCGAAAACCGGCTGGACGAGGACACTTCGATCCACTGGCACGGACTGCTTGTCCCATTCCAGATGGATGGCGTTCCAGGCGTCAGCTTTCCCGGAATTCCGCCGCGCAGCAGCTTTACCTACGAATTCCCGATCTTGCAGGCGGGCACCTATTGGTATCACAGCCATTCCGGGCTGCAGGAGCAGGCCGGTCATTATGGCCCGATCGTGATCGATCCGGCCGGGCCAGATCCGGTCGCCTTCGACCGCGAACATGTCATCGTCCTGTCCGACTGGACCTTCCTTCACCCCCATACCCTCTACCTTCGGCTGAAGCAGGAAGCGGGCATGTTGAACCGCCAAAAGTCGTCGCTGACTAGGCCGCTCACAGGAATCTCCGCCGCCGACAAGGCGATGTTCGACAAGATGCGGATGGACCCGACCGACATCGCGGACGCCACCGGGTTGGTCTATTCCTACCTCGTCAACGGTCATGGTCCGCGCGACAATTGGACCGGGCTGTTCAATGCCGGCGAGCGAGTCCGGCTGCGTGTCATCAATGCCGCCGCGCAGACCATCTTCAACCTGCGCATCCCGGGCTTGAAACTGACCGTGGTCGCCGCCGACGGGGTCGACGTGCAGCCGGTCACCGTCGACGAACTCCAGATCGGCAATGCCGAGACCTACGACATTGTCATCACGCCCGAAGAGCGTGCGTACACAATGGTTGCCGAAGGCACTGACCGGTCCGGAATGGCGGTTGCGACACTTGCTCCCCGCGCCGGAATGCGCGCCGCCGTTCCGCCCCTGCGCGAGCGCCCTGTGCTGACCATGAAGGATATGGGCATGGGCGACATGGCGATGGGCGGAATGGATCATTCTGCCCACGGCGGTGCGCCTGCGGCGACGAACCACGCGTCGATGGACCACGACATGCGTGACAAATCGAAGGTCGCGTTCAAGGTCGGGCCCGGCGTCGACATGATCGCGCCGATGCCTGTCGACCGGATCGGCGACCCCGGCCTTGGCCTCGACAAGGTCGAGCACCGGGTTCTCAATTACCGCGACCTGGTGGCGCTGACCCCCAATAAGGATCGGCGGACGCCGACACGGCGCATCGACATTCACCTGACCGGAAACATGGAGCGATTCATGTGGTCGATGGACGGCGAGAAACTGAGCGAGAATCCCGAACCTTATCGTTTCGCCCGAAACGAGCGGGTTCGGCTGCGCTTGATCAACGACACGATGATGACCCACCCGATGCATCTCCACGGTCATTTCTTCGAGCTGGTCAACGGACACGGATCGCACCAGCCATCGAAACATACGGTCCGGGTGATGCCCGGCGGCTATGTCGATCTGGACCTGACCGCCGACGCCCCCGGAGACTGGGCGTTCCATTGCCATATGCTCTACCACATGCACGCCGGGATGATGCGCGTCGTCACCGTCCGCCCAATAGATGGAGGCAAGGCATGAAGACGCTCGCGCTCTTGCTCGCCGCCTCGGCGCTGACCCTCTCCGCCCCGGTCCAGGCCCAGCATCAGGGTCACACGATGCCGATGCCGATGCCCCCGAAGAAGGCACCGGCGGCCAAGGCAGTGCCAAAGAAGCCAGTTGTGAAAAAGGCGCCGGCAGCGAAAGCGGCGACGAAGAAATCCACCGCCAAGCGCCCACAAGCTGCCAAGCCGGTCGATCCGCACGCCGGACACATCATGCCGGAACCGGCTCCGGCCGCCGATCCTCACGCTGGTCACGACATGTCCGGAATGGAAGCCGCAGCCGATCCGGACGCGGGCCACGTCATGCCCGCCGAAACGGTCGACATCCCGCTCGCGCCGCCGCCGCCCGAAGCCGGTACTGGCCCTGCAAATGCTGCCGACGCCATCTACGATCCCGTCGCGCAGGCAACGTCGCGCCGCGAACTGGCGAAGGAGCATGGCGGGATGCTGGCCACCCGCTTCGTCGCCGACCGCGCCGAGGTTCGCTGGAAGGAAGGCCGTGAAGCCTATGTCCTCGACAGCGATTTCTGGGTCGGCGGCGACAAGGATAAATTATGGCTGAAGGGCGAAGTCGAAGGCGAATTCGGGCGCGCACCGGAAACCGCTGAAGTACAGGCCTTGTGGAGCCACGCCATCACTCCCTTCTTCGACCTGCAGACCGGCATTCGCCACGATCCCGTCAAAGGACCTGACCGGACGCACCTCGTTTTGGGCGTGATGGGCATCGCGCCTTACTGGTTCGAGATAGACGCCGCTGCTTTTCTTTCGACCAAAGGCGAAATCACGGCACGCTTCGAGGGAGAATATGATCTGCGGATCACCAATCGGCTCATCCTCCAGCCGCGCCTCGAGCTAAACGTGGTCGCCCAGAACGTGCCGGAACGCGGGATCGGTTCGGGGCTGAGCAGTGCCGAAGCGGGCCTGCGCCTTCGATATGAAGTAACACCGTTATTCGCGCCCTATGTCGGGGTGGAGGTCGAACGCGCGTTCGGCCGAACCGCCGACTATCGCCGACGCGAAGGAGAGGACCGCGGCGGCATCGCTGCACTGACCGGGATCCGCTTTTCGTTCTGATCGAAAGTGGCCGACGGGGCTGGTGGAGCTGAGGAGGATCGAACTCCTGACCTCTGCAGTGCGATTGCAGCGCTCTCCCATCTGAGCTACAGCCCCGCACCCGTCGGAGCGGCCAATAGCGGCGCTTGCGATGACGCGCAACGGTCCTTTCGCATCTTTCCTCGGCCTGCTGCACGGCGGTGAAAATCACCGCAATTCGACTGGGTCTTTTGCATCGCGGCCGACCGGTCTAGGGATGCGTTTCAAAAGGAGACGAGACGATGGCCACTGCATGGAAACTGACCAGCCGCCCGAACGGAATGCCGACCACGGACAATTTCGAGCTTTCCGAGGTGGCCCTGCCCACCTTGGATGACGGAATGGTGCGCGTCGCCAATCGCTGGCTGTCGGTCGATCCGTACATGCGCGGCCGCATGAACGATGTAAAAAGCTATGTCCCGCCGTTCCAGATTGGCGAACCGCTGGAAGGCGGCGCGGTTGCCGAAGTCGTCGAGAGCCGCGATCCGGCATTTGCCGTCGGCGACATGGTGCTGCACATGGCCGGCTGGCGCGATGAAGCGGTCGTTCCGGCCAAGGCGCTGAACAAGCTTCCAGCGATGCCTGGCATCGAACCCAAGGATTTCCTCGGCAACCTGGGCCTGACCGGCGGCACGGCCTATTTCGGGCTGCTCGAAGCCGCGCAGGCCAAGGAAGGCGACATCGTCTTCGTCTCCGCCGCGGCCGGTGCGGTCGGGTCTGCCGTCGTCCAGATTGCGAAGGCCAAGGGCATGACCGTGATCGGGTCGGCCGGTGGCGCCGACAAGTGCGAATTCGTCAAGTCGCTCGGTGCCGATGCCGTCATCGATTACAAGGCAGGATCGTTGCTGAAGCATCTTGCTGCTGCCGCGCCCACTGGCATCGACGTCTATTTCGACAATGTCGGCGGCGATCATCTCGACGCGGCGCTTGCGCTGGCTCGCCAGAATGCACGGTTCGCGATTTGCGGGATGATCGAAAATTACAATGCGGGTGAGCCGACCTGCCTGAAATATCTGATGCGCGTTATCGCGATGCGCGTCCGAATGCAGGGCTTCATCTACACCGATTATATGGACCGACTGGGCGAATTCTATCGCGACATGGGCGGCTGGGTCGCCAGCGGACAAGTCAAGGGCCGCGACACAGTGGTCGAAGGGCTCGACCAGACGCTCGATGCGTTCCTAGGGCTCTTTACAGGGAAGAACACCGGGAAAATGCTGGTGAAGCTCTGAGCCGCCGAGCGTGACGAAAGCGGAGCGAGCGTCGTTACGTCGGGAGACGCCGTGAGCCGGCCGAGAGTCGAGAGGAGAGAGTGCTGGTCTACGTCAATGGGCTTAGTCCCGTGACGTCGGTGGGGTTCGCTGACGCGCCCCGCCGTCCGGCATTCGGCGTCTCTCCCCAAAGTGAAAAATCTCGCTGCCATTAACAGCTTAGCCTCGGCGCCTCTTGCTCACCGCGCGTAATTGCAAGCCGCCGGGTTTCCGTTCTTCAACCCCCGCTGCAGCGCTTCCATCCGTTGCGCACTCGACCCGTGGGTGAAGCTTTCCGGCACCACGCGGCCCTGCATCTGCTTTTGCAGCGTATCGTCGCCAATCGCTTCCGCGGCGCGCATGCCTTCTTCAATGTCGCCGGGCTCGAGGATCGATCCCTGCGCGTCACGGGCGGTTGCTGCCCAGACGCCGGCATAGCAATCAGCTTGGAGCTCGACGCCGACCTGAACCTGATTCGATGCGACCTCGCTCGACCGGGCTTGCGCCGAGCGTGCGCGGTCCAGCGTACCTTCGAGATCCTGGATGTGGTGGCCGACTTCATGCGCGATCACATACGCCGCTGCGAAATCGCCCGGCGCGCCAAAGCGCTGCTTGAGTTCGGCAAAGAATTGCGGATCGATGTAGATCTTCTTGTCGGTCGGGCAGTAGAACGGTCCCATCGCAGCCTGCGCCGCGCCGCAGCCCGACTGGCTGCTGTTCGAATAAGCGACCATCGTGGTCGGGGTGTAGGTTGCGCCAGCCTTCTGGAAAATCTCGGACCACGTCTCTTCGGTTGAGCCCAGTGTGCGAACCATGAAACTGCGTGTTTCGGCGTCGAGCCGCGACGGGCCTTGCTTGCCGCCGACTGTGCCGCCGCCGCCAAGGCCACCGAGCGAAGTCAGCGCGCAATAGCCGAGGCCAAGGATGATGATGCCGACGATCCCGAAGCGCGATGCGACGATCTGGAACAGAAGGCCGAATATGCCTCCGCTGCCGCCAAGACTGAAGCCGCCGCTCTGGCCGGTCCGATCTTCGAAATTGCTGCTTTCCGGTTCACCGCCAAGACGCATCACGTTCTCCCTCTTTTGCGGATGAATGCACGGCAACCGTAACGGTTGCAAATCCTTGTCGCGACGGCGAAAGCGTTGGCATCCATTATCAGGCAAGGATGCCGCTTCATGTTGCTCAAAGACCGCCGCGCCCTCGTTACCGGCTCGACTTCCGGGATCGGCCTCGCCATCGCAAGGGCGTTCGCTCGCGAAGGTGCAGAAGTCATGCTCAACGGCTTCGGCGACAAGGCGGAGATCGCGAAAACTTGCGACGAGCTTGCCGAACTGTCCGGCCAAACGGTGCTTCATGACGGTGCTGACCTCGGCGATGCGGATCAGATCGACAAGATGGTCGCGCGGATGACCTCGGAAATCGGGTCTCCCGACATCCTCGTAAACAATGCCGGGATCCAATTCGTCTCGCCGGTCGAGGATTTTCCGCCGGAAAAGTGGGACGCGATCCTGGCGATCAACCTGACCGCGGTTTTCCACACCACCCGCTTCGCGCTGCCCGAAATGCGCCGCCGCGGTTGGGGCCGGATCATCAATACGGCAAGCGCGCACAGCTTGGTCGCGAGCCCGAACAAAAGCGCCTATGTCGCCGCAAAACATGGCGTCGCGGGCTTCACCAAGACTGTCGCGCTGGAAGCCGCACAGGACAATGTAACGGTCAATTGCATTTCGCCAGGCTATGTCTGGACGCCGCTGGTGGAAAACCAGATCCCCGATACGATGAAGGCACGCGGCCTGACCCGCGAGCAGGTGATGAACGACGTCCTCCTGGCGGCCCAGCCGACCAAGCGCTTTGTCACGCCTGACGAAGTCGCCAGCCTCGCGCTCTATCTGTGCAGCGACGGCGCGCAGTCGATCACAGGCGCGAACCTGAGCATGGACGGCGGCTGGACCGCCGCATAGCTGACAAGCGCAGCGACGCCGGCGCGACGCGCCGCCGGAGCAGCGCGAGAGACGGCGACGCGCGGTCGGCGTGCCGAAAAGCGGACGGGGCCGACGGCATCAGTCCGCCCTGATGCCCCGCACCCGTTGGCGGCGCCTCGCTCCTCCCCCACCATCGCGCTTGCAACCGCGCCCACCGCCGCTACGCTCGACCCCAATGCGTATCATCCTTGCACTGGCGTCAAGCGCCGCGCTCGCCGCCTGCACCGCAATCGGCGCACCGCACGAAATCGTTTCGCGCGACAGCGGAGACTGGCGTACTGCCGCGACCAACCATGACCGTGAGCGGCTGCGGGACTGGCGCAAGGCATTCACCGAAGGGCTGGCCAAGGCCCGCACCGCTGGACATGGGGCCGACATCCAGCGCGAAGGCGCGTTGCTCGATCCCGATGCGGCGATTGGCGAAGTGCCGATCCCGAACGGCGACTATTCCTGTCGAGTCCTCAAGATCGGCGCGAAGTCCGCGGGTCTGCTCGACTTCGTCGCTTACCCGGCGTTTCGCTGCCGGATTCAGCAGGAGCGCGGGCTGCAGGGCTTTGCCAAGCTCACCGGTTCGCAGCGCCCGGTCGGGCTGGTCTTCCCCGGCGACGCGTTGCGCCAGGTGTTCCTCGGCACCTTGGTTCTCGGCGATGAAAGCCGGGCGATGCAATATGGCCGTGATGCCGAGCGCGATGTCGCCGGCTTCGTCGAAAGGATCGGCGCCAATCGCTGGCGGATGGTCCAGCCTTATCCCGCCTTTGAATCGACTGTCGACGTGATCGAACTCGTTCCTGCCCGCTAATCATCCGACTGAAGATGGAGTGACCCGATGATCCGCCTTGCACTCGCCGCCTTGCTCGCGACCGCCGCCACCCCGCTTGTAGCCGCTCCGGTGGCCGACGCCGTGAATGCCGACATGCCCAGCCTGATGATGCTGTACAAGGACCTTCATTCCAACCCCGAACTCAGCATGCAGGAAGTTCGCACGCCCGCGAAACTGGCCGCGGAAATGAAGAAGTTGGGCTTCGTCGTTACCGAAAAGGTCGGCAAGACCGGCGTGGTCTCGGTGCTGAAGAATGGTGCCGGCCCTGTCCTGCTGATCCGCGCCGACATGGACGGGCTTCCGGTGGTGGAACAGACGGGCTTGCCGTTCGCCTCCACCGTTCGCGCCATGGCGCGCTCGGGTGTCGAAACCGGCGTCATGCACGCCTGCGGCCACGATACGCACATGACCAGCTTTATCGGCACCGCGCGGCAGATGGTCGCGCGCAAGGCGGAATGGTCGGGTACGCTCGTCATGATCCTTCAGCCCGGCGAGGAAACGGGCGAAGGCGCCAAGGCTATGCTCGACGACGGGCTGTTCACCCGCTTTCCCAAGCCGACTTATGCCATCGCCTTTCACGACGCGGCGGCTGGCCCGGCCGGAACCATCGGAATCACGCCCGGCTATGCGCTCGCCAATGTCGACAGCGTTGATATCGATGTGAAGGGCGTCGGCG
This sequence comes from uncultured Alphaproteobacteria bacterium, assembly GCA_963784395.1. GTDB lineage: Bacteria > Pseudomonadota > Alphaproteobacteria > Sphingomonadales > Sphingomonadaceae > Sphingomicrobium. The sequence continues at coordinate 581,872 of CAWARI010000002.1, forward strand.
GTCATGGCGCCTATCCGCAAACCACCAAGGATCCGGTGGTCTTGGCATCCAAGATCGTGATGGCGTTGCAGACCCTGGTCAGCCGTGAGGTCGATCCGCAGGCCCCCGCCGTCGTCACCGTCGGCAGTTTTCAGGCCGGCGCAAAGCACAACATCATCTCCGACAATGCGAAATTGCTGCTGACGGTGCGCAGCTACACACCCGAAGTGCGTAAACAACTGCTAGACGGGATCAAGCGCATCGCGCGGGGCGAAGCGATCGCATCGGGTATCCCGGACGACCGAATGCCGATCGTGACGGTGCGCGAGGGAGAATATACGCCGTCGACCTTCAACACGCAGCCGCTCAGCGACCGCGCGCTTGCGCTGTTCACCGAGAAATTCGGCGACAAGCGAGTCGCCAAGACACCGCCGGTGATGGGCGGCGAGGATTTCAGCCGCTTCTACCTTGCCGATCCGACGATCCAGAGCCTGATCTTCTGGGTTGGCGGCACGCCAATCGACAAGTGGCAGGCCGCCAACGGCAATGCCGCCAAACTCCCGTCGCTGCATAGCCCGTTCTGGGCGCCCGACGCCCCGGCTGTCATCTCCACCGCCACCGAAGCGATGACGACGCTGGCACTGGATATCCTGAAGCGACCGGCGTAGCGGCGGGCACCTATTCTGCCGCCCACATCTCCGCTTTTTCGGTCAGGCTGATTTCGCGCAGCAAGTCGTCGACCCGCGCGGTCAACTCAGGCAGAAAGGTGATCTGGTGGCGCGCCCCGCGATAGCTCTCGACCATCATGATCGCGTCGATAAGGATTGGCACGACGAGATTTTCGGGATCGTCCAGCGCAGTCAGCCCCTGCAGTTTCTGCAGCGCCTTGCGCCTTGCTCCTTCGGGGTCCGCCATTGCCGCCGTGCGGCCGATCATCCACGCCATTTCACTCGCTTCCTTCTGCAAGCCAGCACCTTAGGGCAGCGTGCGATTCGCAGCGAACCGGACGGGCGCGCTAGAGCATCGTCTGGGCGATAAGCCGGGTTAATTGCTGGCGGCGTTCAGTGCTTCGCTTTGCGCCGGGGTCAAATCCAGCGCCAACGCGGCAATCAATTGCTCCGCCTGCGCCAGGCTCGTCGCGCTTGCTATTGGCGCGCCGACGCCGGGCTGCGCCTTGGACCAGGCGAGCGCGACCGTCGCCATTGCCGCACCGGTCTCGGCCGATACCGCCTCAAGCGCCGCGAGCACCGCATTACCCCTTGGGCTACCGATATATTCCATGTTTCTAGCGCCGCGTACCGACTTGGAAACGTCGTCGGTCGACCGGTATTTTCCCGTCAGGAATCCGTTGGCGAGGCTGTAATAAGGAAAGAAGCTCAGACCACGACTGGTTACGACGTGCTGCAACTCGCCTTCATACTTGCCGCGCTCGAGAAGATTGTACCAACCCTGCACCGCGACCGCCGGCGCCAGCCCGCCGGCATCGGCGACGGCCAGCGCCTTCTCGACACGCGCGGCGGAGAAGTTGCTCAGCCCGGTGGCGCGGATCTTGCCGGCCTTTCGCAGCGCATCGAACGCGCCGAGGCTCTCGGCGAGCGGGACCGTCTCATCGTCCTTGTGCTGGTAATACAGGTCGATCGCGTCAATCCCCATTCGGCCAAGCGACGAATCGCACGCAGTCTTGATTGTGTCGGGCTTCAAGCCCGCCATGAAACCCACCTTTGTTGCAATTACGACCTTGTCGCGCTTGGCAGGGTCGCGCTTGAGCCAGTTGCCGATTACCGTCTCGCTCTCGCCGCCGCTGTGGCCCGGCGCCCATGCGGAATAGACGTCGGCAGTGTCGATCATCGTTCCGCCAGCATCGACGAATGCGTCGAGTATGCGGAAACTGATTGCCTCGTCGGCGGTCCAGCCGAATACGTTGCCGCCCAGCGCCAAAGGCGCCACCATGATGTCGCTGCCGTCAAGCGGTCGCCGAAGATCGTTGCTCATGGTCGGCTTTCTAGCGTCTTCTTCAGTCTTTGTTTGTAAATTTATCCGACACTGTCGGCCATGTCGGGCAAATTGACAGATTCAGGGATGATCAGCGGGCTCGCCTTTGGCGGCTACGCTGCCGCAGCCTTGCTGTTTTCGGCAATGATCCTTTGGCGGTCGCGACGCGGTGTCCGGCTTCCGGCACAGCGATTGTTGCTTGCGGGATTTGCGCTGACCGCATGCTGGGCCTGGCTCAGTGCGATCGGGCCCGGATCGACCCTTGCCGGCCTTGCCGAGACGTTCAGGAACCTGCTCTGGCTGGGTTTGCTGCACAGCCTGTCGGGCGGCCGCCATGCGGTCGAACGGCAACGCGGCGTGCGCCTTGTCTACGGTGCCGTCGCTGCGGTTCTCGGACTGGAGGTCCTGCTCGAATTGATGCCACTGCTGACCGACGCCGAACCGACGCTTGCAGCAACCGCCACCCTGCTTCGAATGACGGCAGCCGCAGGCCTGCTGGTGCTCGTCCACAATCTCTACGGCCAGGCCGACGCGCCAAGTCGAAGCGCAATCGGAATGGCGATGCTCGCGCTGGTCGCCACCTGGGGTTACGATCTCAACCTGTTCACCCTGATCTATCTAGATCCGGCGGCATCGCGCAGCCTGCTCGATTGGCGCGGCGTGGTCACCGCGATTACCGCGCCATTGTTCGCGTTCGGCGCGGTCCATGCCGACGGCTGGCGCATTCGCCTGTCGCGCGATGCCACCTTCCAGTCGCTCTCGCTGCTCGCCATCTGTGCCTATTTCGCGGTCATGGCGATCTTGGCTAGCGCGCTGGGTCGTTCGGGGATCGACTGGGCGCGACCGATGCTGGCTGCGGTCATCGCGCTGATGGTCGTCGCTGCGATGATTTTCGTTCCATCCCCGCGTGCCCGTGCCTGGGCGCGAGTCAAACTGACCAAGCATCTGTTCGAGCATCGGTACGATTACCGCAACGAATGGCTTCGCTTCGCCGAGACGGTCGGCCGGGCCGGCACGGATGTCGCTCCATTGGGCGAACGGTTAATCAGGGCCTTTGCCGATATCGTCGAGTCGCCGGGCGGCATGCTCCTAGTCGCCGACGACCCGGCCGGCGTATCGCTGGCCGCATCGTGGCACTGGGAAGGAGAAACGTTTTCGCCGGACCAGAATGATCTGCTGCGCTGGCGCGAGCTTGAGCGCAACCCGCGCATCCTGGATATCGACGCCCTTCGCCGGGGCGACGCGAAGGGCGGGTCCGGCCTGCCGCTGCCGACATGGCTGTCGGGCGACCCGACGGCGTGGGCAGGTGTTCCGCTGGTCCATGATGGCCGGCTCGTCGGCTTGGTCCTTCTTGCCGCACCGGCGCTTCGTCGCGCACTCGACTGGGAAGATTTCGACCTGCTTCGAACGGCCGGGCGACAGGCGGCATCGACATTGGCCGAAGCGCATGGCCAGCAGGCGCTCGGTCGATCGCAGCGCTTCGATGAATTTAACCGCCGCTTCGCCTTCATCCTCCACGACGTGAAGAATCTCGTCAGCCAGTTGTCGCTGTTGACCCGCAATGCGGAACGCCATGCCGACAATCCTGAATTTCGAGCAGACATGATTGCAACCCTCAAGGGGTCGGTCGGCAAGATGAACGATCTGCTTGCCCGTCTCGGCCCGACCGCCGATCAGCGCCCTGCCCGGCTGGAACCCGTGGCATTGCGCTCGCTCGTCGCCGCTGCGCTCGCAGAAAAGCGCGCGCGTCACGATGTCGAACTGCTCGGCGACGGCAATCAACTCGCGATGGCCGATCCATTGCTGCTCGAGCAGGCCATTGGTCATCTCGTCCAAAACGCGATCGACGCCAGCAACATCGTCGATCCGATCCAGGTCCGGATGGGAGGCGACGCGCATAGCGCCACCATCGCGATCGCCGACAAGGGCGTCGGGATGGACGCCGACTTCATCCGGACGCAATTGTTCGAACCCTTCGCGTCCACCAAGGACGGGGGCTTCGGAATTGGCGCGTTCGAAGCGCGCGTGCTGATCCAGGCAATGGGCGGGCGACTGACCGTCGAAAGCCGTCAAGGCAAAGGTAGCAAATTCACCATCCACCTCGCCGTTGCACCGGCCGAGGAAGAAGACGTCAGGAACCAAGCATGAGCAACGATGAACTTCCGATCCTGCTGGTGGTGGAGGATGACGAAGGCCTGCAGCGCCAGCTCAAGTGGGCTTATGACGGCTATCGGGTCGTCGCCGCGACCAGTCGCGCCCAGGCGCTGGAATTGCTTCGGTTGCACGAACCTGCCGTGGTCACGCTCGATCTCGGCCTTCCGCCCGAGCCTGATGGCACGGCCGAAGGCTTTGCGACGCTAACGGAAATCATCGCGCTGAAGCCCGATACCAAGGTCATCGTCGCCTCGGGTCACGGTGCGCGGGAAAGCGCACTCAAGGCGATCGCGCTCGGCGCTTACGACTTTTACCAGAAGCCCGTCGATATCGACGCCCTGGGGCTGATCGTCAGCCGCGCCTTTCACCTCCATGCGATCGAAGAAGAGAACCGGCGGCTGGAAGAAGGACAATCGGGCGACACCGTCCTCGGATCGATCGTCACGTCAGCGCCGGAGATGCTCAAGGTCGCGCGGACGATCGAACGGATCGCAGGCGCTGACGTGTCCGTCATGTTGCTCGGCGCAAGCGGGACCGGCAAGGAATTGCTCGCCCGCGCTGTTCATGAAAGGTCGCCGCGGGCCAAGGGCGCCTTCGTCGCGATCAACTGCGCCGCGATTCCCGAAAACCTGCTCGAGGCGGAATTGTTCGGCTACGAGCGCGGCGCCTTTACCGGTGCGGTAAAAACGACCGAGGGCAAGATCGAACAGGCGCAGGGCGGCACCTTGTTCCTCGACGAGGTCGGCGACATCCCCTTGCCGCTACAGGTCAAGCTGCTGCGCTTTTTGCAGGAACGCGTGATCGAGCGGATCGGTGGAAGAAGCCCAATTGCGGTCGATACCAGGATCGTGTGCGCGACGCATCAGGATCTTGCGGCAATGCAGGCTGACGGCCGTTTCCGCGAGGATCTTTACTATCGCCTTGCCGAGATCGTTGTTCCGATTCCGTCGCTTGCCGAGCGGTCGGGCGATTCCGTCCTCCTGGCCCGCCATTTCGTCAATCGCTTCGCACGCGACCTCAATCCGAAAGTCGGCGGCCTCGCCCCCGATGCCGCCGAAGCGGTCGAAGCATATGCGTGGCCCGGCAACGTCCGCGAGCTTGAGAACCGGATCAAGCGCGCCGTGATCATGGCCGATGGCAGGTTAATCGGAACGGCCGATCTCGACCTTCCCGACACTGCCCCGGCAAGCGAGCAGTTGCTTGCGATCAACCTTCGCGCCGCTCGCGAAGTGGCCGACCGTCGCGCCATCCATGTTGCGCTGACCCGCACCGAGAACAACATATCCAGCGCCGCCAAGCTGCTCGGTATCAGCCGTCCGACCCTCTATGACCTGATGAAGCAATATCAATTGGGCAGCTGATTATTCGATGAATGGCGGTTGCCCGACCGGCCTATCCCCTTAGTCTCCCGCTTCGAACGATTAAGGAACCTTTGCCATGGACCGCCGTCAATTCCTTACCACTTCCAGCGCTGTCACCGCCGGACTAGCGCTCACTGCAAAGCCATCCATTGCGGCGCCGACTACGACCGCTGCGGCGACACCCGGCGATGCGAAGCTGAACGCGCTGCTCGAAGAGATATTCCAGGACAGGGTCCGCCGTAATCCGACGTTCGCGACGAGCCTTGGCCTCGACAAGGGCCCGCTTGCACACCTCAAGTCGGAAATGGATACGCGCCCCCCGGCCAAGGCACGGGGGGAAGATCTGGCGCTCGCGAAAGCCACCCTCGCGAAGGTCGAGGCAGTGAATCCCGCGACTCTCTCCTCTTCGGGCAAGATCAACCGCGACGTCGTAATCTACCAGGCCAAGTCCGGAATGATTGCGCCCGAAAAGTTCGGAATCGACAGCGTGCAGCGCCCCTATCCGATCTTCCAGCAGGGCGGCGTCTATTTCTCGACGCCCGATTTTCTCAATTCCAGCCACACGATCGAAACCGCTGCGGACGCCGAAGCCTATCTGTCGCGTCTCGCGCTGGTCGACACCCTGCTGGACAATGACAGCGCGGACCAGAAGGCCCAGGCTGCCCGCGGCTTCCTTGCCCCCGACTGGTCGATAGACCTCACGCTTGGCCAGATGAGAAAATTGCGCAGCGTTCCGGCGGGCGAAAGTAATATGGTGCGCTCGATCGTCAGCCGTACTGCCGACAAGGGAATTGCCGGCGATTGGGCCGCGCGCGCCACCGCGATCGTCGACAAGGAAATCTACCCGGCACTTGATCGCCAGATTGCGCTGATGGAAAAGCTTCGCCCGACGACCCGGCGCGGCGATGGCGCCCAGCGCCTGACCGGCGGCGATGCAATCTATGCCGCCGCACTTAAGCAGGCGACGACGACCGATTTCACGCCCGACGAAGTGCATCGCCTCGGCCTTGCCCAGGTCGCCGAAATCAGCGGCCAGCTCGACACGATTCTCAAGCAAGCGGGCCTTTCCCAAGGCAGCGTCGGCGAGCGGCTGGACCAGCTGAATCGCCGTGCCGACCAAGTCTATCCCGACACCGACGCAGGTCGCGCCGCCTTGCTCGACAGCCTCAATCGCGGGGTGGCCGACATGAAGAGCCGGCTGCCGCGTGCCTTTTCGACACTGCCGACCCAGCCGCTGGAGATCCGTCCGGTTCCGGTAGAAATCCAGGACGGCGCGTCGAACGGCTATTATCGCAGCGCCGCGCTCGATGGGTCCCGTCCGGCGATCTACTTCATCAACATGAAGGATCTTGGCGACTGGCCGAAATACACCTTGCCCGCCCTCACCTACCATGAAGGCAATCCTGGCCATCACCTTCAGATCAGCCTTGCCCAGCAGTCGACCGACATTCCCACCCTGCGCAAGCTCGGCGGGTTCTCGGCCTATTCGGAAGGCTGGGCGCTGTATGCCGAACAGGTCGCTGATGAATTGGGCGCCTATCAGGGCATTGAGCGCGCCGGTTACCTGCAATCCTTCCTGTTTCGCGCCGCGCGACTGGTCGTCGATACCGGGCTGCATTCGAAAGGCTGGAGCCGCGAGAAAGCTATCGATTACATGGTTGGCGCGACCGGCTTTGCGCGTCCGCGGGTCCAGCGCGAGGTCGAACGTTATTGCACCCAGATGGGTCAGGCGTGCAGCTACAAGATCGGCCACCAGGCGTGGCTTCGTGCCCGCGCAGAATCCGAAAAGTCGCTCGGAACCAAATTCGACCTCAAGCAGTTTCACGAAGTTCTCAAGGATGGCGCAATGCCGCTGACCTTGCTTCAGGCGCGCATTCGTGAACGCACCGCGATGGTGCTTCGCGGCTAGCGCGTCCTAATCCGAAGGACGCCCGGTACGTTGCGGCCCTGCCGGGGGCGGCGGAAAGGCGAGCGGGTCAATCGAAGCCCCCGCCGAACCGGCCGTCGCCGCGCGATACAGCGCGGTGCCGACGGGGCTGTAGGTGATTGCGTTGGTCAGCAGCAGCGATGCGACCAACGTCCCGATGCCCCAGCGCCACGCGGGATGGACGCGTCCGCTGCGTCGATAGTCGGCAATTACGCCGGCGATCGGGAACAGCATGAGCGCGGCAAAGGTCGCCTCATAAGCCCATGGTGCGAAAAGCGGCAGCGGTAGCAGTCGCCCGAACGCCGGGCCCAACAGCATCGACATTCCGCAAAAATGGAGCCGACGGTGCCAGTCGGTCCGACGCCGATTGACGATAGCCGCGATGGTCAGTCCCGCGAAGGTCAGCAGCGCCACCGGGTCGAAAATCAGGAAATTGACCGGCACGAAGAAAAACGGGACCGTTCCGCCGCGCACCATCCTAAGGGTCACTAGGAAGCCGAGGACGACCATTGCGGCGATCCACCCCGCGCCGATCCATCCGAGCCGGCGATGCAAGGCGGCTCGCCCCGTCGCGACGAAGATGTTTTGGAGTAGGAAGAGCACGACCCATCCCATGAAGACGAGCGCATGGGCATGAACCAGCGGCGGCGATGCAAAGCTCGATCGTCCCATCGCAAGCTGGAGGGAAAATCCGGCAATGATGACCAGGGTCATCATGACTGCCGCGATCAGGAAGAAGCGGTCGTCCCGCACGTCCGGATACTTCCGATCCATCGCCACACTCGACATCGTATGCCCCCCCAATCAAATAAACTGGGAATATATACGCCTCCGTAACGACCGCCGCAATCGCGCGATATGGGAGCGATCAGGCGAGCTGCTCGGCGATCTCGACAACCTCGAGCCAGCGTTCCTCGGCCGCATTCTTTTCCTCGCGCAGCCGGTCTATTGCCTTGGTCAATTCGTTGAAACGGTCCAGCCGTTTCACGAACAGGTCGGCGTCGTGAAGTTCGTCTTCCGCATTGGCAATCTCGCGTTCAAGCCGATCGACCTCTGCGGGCAGGCGGTCGAGATCGCGTTGGTCCTTGAAGCTGAGCTTGGTCGCCGGCGCGGCCTTTTTGGGCACGCTTGCGGCGGAGTTGGCCTTGGGCTTCGAAGCCGCTTTCGTCGCACTGCGCTGCTTGACCCAGTCTTCATACCCGCCGGCAACGATATCAACCTTGCCCGATCCGTCGAGGCCGAGCGTGACGGTCACCGTCTTGTCGAGGAAGTCGCGGTCGTGGCTGACGATCAGTACCGTCCCTTCATAGTCCGCAATCACTTCCTGCAGCAGGTCGAGCGTTTCGAGGTCGAGGTCGTTGGTAGGCTCGTCAAGCACGAGAAGGTTCGACTCCCGCGCAAATTCGCGCGCCAGCAACAGCCGCGACCGCTCGCCGCCCGACAGGCTGCCGATTGGCGCCTCGGACAATTCGGGCGCGAACAGGAATTCCTTCAGATAGCCCTTGATGTGCCTTTTGTGGCCGCGCACCTCGAGCCAGTCGCCGCCCTCGGCAAGGACGTCGCGCACCCGCCGGTGCGGTTCCATCAGCTTGCGCTGCTGGTCGATCACAATGCCGCTCAGCGTCTTGGCGTGCGTAACCTTGCCGCTATCGGGCGCCAGTTCCTTGGTCAGCAATTTCAGCAGGGTCGTCTTACCCGACCCGTTCGACCCGACCAGCCCGATCCGGTCACCGCGCTGGATCCGCAGCGAGAAGTCGCGGATAATCTCGCGTTCGCCGAAACTCTTCGAAACATGTTCGGCGTCGATGACCACCTTGGTTTTGACATCGTCCTTGGCAATCGAAAGCTTGGCTGCACCGGCCGGCCCGAGCATCGAGGCGCGATGCGCCCGCATTTCCATCAGCTTGGCCAGCCGCCCCTGATTGCGCTTGCGCCGCGCCGTGACGCCGCGGTGGAGCCAATGCTCCTCGATCGCCAGCTTGGCGTCCAGTTTCTCGGCGGCGCGTTCCTCCTCGGCATAAACCTTGTCGGTCCACGCATCGAACCCGCCGAAGCCGATTTCGGCACGACGGATCGTCCCGCGGTCGAGCCAGAGGCAGCTTTTGGTCAGTCGCGTCAGGAAGGTTCGGTCATGGCTGATCGCGATGAACGCGCCCTTGAATCGCTTCAGCCAATCCTCAAGCCAGTCGATCGCGCCAAGATCGAGGTGGTTAGTCGGCTCGTCGAGCAGCAGCACGTCGGGTGCCTGCGCCAGCGCACGGACGATGGCTGCCCGACGCCGCTCGCCGCCGGAAGAGGTCGCAACATCGCGCGCCAGATCGATGCCGATTTGGTCGGCAATCGCCGCGGCCTCGTGCGCCACAGGCGCGTCCCCGCCGCCAAGCACCCATTCTTCCAGCGTCACAAAACCCGCCATGACCGGGTCCTGCTCGAGCAGGACGACCTTCGTTCCGGGTACGATCTTGCGCTGACCCTCGTCCGTGTCGATCGTCCCGGCCAAGCATTTCAGCAAAGTCGTCTTGCCCGCGCCGTTACGGCCGATCAGTGCCAACCGGTCGCGCGGACCAATATGGATATCGAGCCCACGAAACAGCCAGCCTTCGCCCTGGACAAGGCCGAGCTTTTCAAAAGATAAAATTGGGGGTGCCATCGCGCCGCGCCCTAGCGTAGCATGAGCCCGCCGTCACCCGGCAGTTGATGAACGGGGGTTCTCATCGTCATTCATAACTCATTCAATGCCTTGGGCATAGGACAGCGACAACGTTGAGAGTATCGCCATGAGCCTGTTCCGTAACCTTCTTGCCGCCACCTTTGTGGCCGGCCTGACCGCGACCCCCGCGCTGGCCGAGCGTCCGCGCGATCAGGATCGTGCATTCGAAGCGACCCGCGAGGGCCGTTCGATGCCGCTTCCCATGATCGAACGGCGCGTCGTCCCGTTCATGGGTGGCGCCGATTATCTCGGCCCGGAATTTCGCGGCACGACCTATCGCCTGAAGTTCGTTCGCGACGGGCGCGTGATCTGGGTTGATGTCGATGCCGCAACGGGACGGATCGTCGGGCGTTCGCCCAACTAGCTCTTGGCGCCCTCGGGCGCGGCAATCGATTTCACATGGACATCGCGCTGCGGGAAGGGGATTTCGATTCCCTTCTCCTTGAACGCGCGCCAGATCGCCTTGAGCACTTCGGAACGCACGTTGCCGACCCCTTCTTCCGGATCGGAAATCCAGGCTTGAATTTCGAAATTGACGCTGCTGTCGCCAAATTCCTTCAGCCACACATTCGGTTTGGGTCGTTTCAGGACGCGCTTGCAGGCGATTGCGCATTCCAGTAGCAATTTCTCGACCACCTCCAAATCGCTATTATAACTGACGCCGACGGGGATTTTCACGCGTACGTTGCGGCTGCTGTACGACCAGTTCTCGACCGGCTCGGTCATCAGCAATTCGTTCGGAATCAGATGCTCCTTGCCGTCGCGGGTCAGCACCGAAACAGCCCGAATGCCTATCTTGTTGATCGCTCCGAAGGTGTCGCCGACGACGATCACATCGCCCGGTTTGACCGATCGATCCATCAACAGGATCAGGCCGGCGATCAAATTGCCGAACGTCTTTTGCAGCCCGAAGCCGACGGCCAGGCCGGCCGCACCGGAAAAGACGGCGAGCGCGCTCAGATCGATCCCGGTCAGATCGAGGCCGATCATCACCGCAATCGCGATGATGATGATCCCGGCGATTTTCTCGGCAAGCAGGCTTTGGCCCGGATCGAACCGGTCCGTCCGCCGAAGGCCGCGCCGGACAATCCAGAATGCCAGCTTCGCCGACAGGTAGACGCCGATCGCAATCAGCAGAAACGAGACCACGCTGGCTAGCGAAAAACGATGCGAACCGACCGCGATTGCGAACGAGTCGAGATATTTCCAGGCGTCGGCCAGCCAGGGCAGTCGCGCGGTCGCGTCGGTCATCGCATTGTTCATCATCGCCGGTCATCCTAGCATGACGATGCGCCGCGTCGAGAGGACGGCCGGATGGGGCGACTTGACCCGGACACTTCGTTCCGGCCAAGCAACCGTTCAGCTTCCAGTGTGTTGGGTGTACCAAACGACTTTCCAAAGGGATTAATTTCATGCGCGTCCTCATCGTCGAAGACGAACCCAATCTCGGCCGACAGCTCCGTTCCACGCTGGAAGGCGCCGGCTACGCCGTCGATCTCGCCACCGACGGCGAAGACGGTCACTATCTCGGCACCACCGAAACCTATGATGCCGTCGTGCTCGACCTCGGCCTGCCCGAAGTCGACGGCCTTACCGTCCTCGATCGCTGGCGCAAGGAAGGCCGCAAGATGCCCGTCCTAGTGCTGACCGCGCGCGATTCGTGGAGCGACAAGGTCGCGGGGCTTGATGCCGGTGCCGACGATTATCTTGCCAAGCCGTTCCAGACCGAAGAGCTGATCGCCCGCCTGCGCGCCTTGATCCGCCGCGCGTCGGGCAATGCTTCGAGCGAGTTAATCGCCGGCGACATTCGGCTCGACACCCGCTCGGGCAAGGTCAGTCGCGGCGGCGAGCCGATCAAGCTGACTGCGCAGGAATATAAGCTGCTCAGCTATCTGATGCATCATAAGGGCAAGGTCGTCAGCCGTACCGAATTGATCGAACATATCTACGATCAGGATTTCGACCGCGATTCGAACACGATCGAAGTGTTCGTTACCCGGATCCGCAAGAAACTGGGTGCCGACACGATCACCACGATCCGCGGCCTTGGTTATAGTCTCGAGGATCCGGACGCTTGAGCCCAGCCGGGCAGGCCACGCCGACCGTGACGATGAGGCGCGGCCCGAGCTCGCTGACCCGGCGGATCATCGGCATTGCCGCCGTTTGGATCGGCGTGCTGCTACTTGGCGGCGGATTCGCACTTGACCGTGCGCTGACCCGTACGCTCGTTGCCAACTTCGACAGCCAGATCGAAACTGTCCTCAATGCGATGATCGGCGCGTCGGAAATCGGCCCGGACGGAGAAATCCGCTTCTCGCGCCAGCCCGCCGATCAGCGTTTTCTGGAGCCTTATTCCGGCGTTTATTTCCAGATCAGCGGCAATGGCGCCGACACCTTCCCGTCGCGCTCGCTGTGGGATCGCCGGCTCGCGGTGAGCCAGCACAATGACGTCAAGCTTCACCGCTATGACAGCGACGAATTCGCGGGCGAGCCGCTTCGTGTCCTGGAACGCGATATTGTCCTACCCGGAAGCAACGTTCGCTGGCGGTTCCAGGTAGCGCAGTCGCGCGAGCTGATCGACGAGCAGATCAGGGAATTGCGCTCCACCCTGTTCTGGAGCTTCGGCGCGCTTGGCCTCGGCCTTCTCGTCCTTGCCGCGCTTCAGGCATTTTACGGCCTGTGGCCGCTGCGCCGCGTGCAGAGCGAGGTTATCGCGATCCGTAGCGGGACGCAGCAACGGATCAGCGAGGACTTTCCCGACGAAGTCCATCCGCTGGTCCATGAAATCAATGAACTGCTTGCGCACGGCGAAGCGCAGGCGGAGGAAGCGCGTCGCCATGCCGGCAATCTTGCCCATGCGCTCAAGACGCCACTGACCGTCATCACCAATTCAGCTACGGCGCGCGCGCCCGATCTTGCCGACACCGTATGCCGCGAAGCGACGACGATGCGGCGGCAGGTCGACCATCACCTTGCCCGCGCGCGCGCGATCGGCCGGCGGTCGTCGGCGCAAGCCCGTGCGTTCGTCTGGGAAAGCCTCGATGCGGTCGAGCGCGCCGTTTCACGCCTTTACCCCAACGTTACCGTCGATATCGCAGGGGACAAGAAAGCGCATGTTCGCGTCGAACGACAGGATCTCGACGAGATGCTCGGCAATCTTATCGAGAATGCCGCGAAATATGGCGGCGGGCGGGTTTTCGTTACGGTCGAGCCGCAGGAAGCGTTCGTGGCCGTCCTGGTTGAGGATGATGGCAAAGGCATTCCCGCGAGCGAGCGCGAAACGATCTTTGCGCGCGGTGCCCGGCTCGATACCGACAAGCCCGGCACCGGCCTTGGGCTTGCGATCGTCCGCGATGTTGCGGAGATTTACGGCGGCACCGTTGCGCTGGAGGAGAGCGAAGACCTCGGCGGCCTGCTCGTTCGCCTTCGCTTGCCCTCGGCCTGAGCGAGGACTAGGGCGAGCGCCGTGACCGCGACTATCCATCCTTTCCATCCCGGCGCCGGCCCGTCGCTCGAGCCGATCATGGCGCTGACCGCCGAGGCAATGAACGGCGTGAACGCCATCATCCTGTCGCGGATGCAATCGAAGGTAGCGATGATTCCCGAACTCGCCGGACATCTGATCGCGGGCGGCGGCAAAAGGATGCGCCCGATGCTGACGCTGGCGAGCGCTGAACTGTGCGAATATCCCGGATCGCGGCATCACAAGCTGGCGGCGGCCGTCGAATTCATCCACACCGCGACCTTGCTTCATGACGATGTCGTCGATGGAAGCGAAATGCGTCGGGGCAAGCGCGCGGCCAACCTCATCTGGGGCAATCCCGCAACGGTGCTGGTCGGCGATTTCCTATTCAGCCGCGCCTTTGAGTTGATGGTCGAGGACGGCAGTCTCAAGGTTCTCAAGATCCTTAGCCACGCAAGCGCAGTGATTGCCGAAGGTGAGGTCGACCAACTGACCGCGCAGCGCCAAGTCGAGACCGGCGAGGACCATTACCTCCAGATCATCAACGCGAAGACCGCCCAGCTCTTCGCTGCCGCCTGCCGGATCGCGCCGGTCGTCGCGGAAGCGGGCGAGGAAGCGGAAGAATTGCTCGATGCCTTCGGACGCAATCTGGGCATCGCCTTCCAGCTGGTCGACGATGCGATCGATTATGCCAGCGACAGTGCGACGATGGGCAAAGGTCGCGGCGACGATTTTCGCGACGGCAAAGTCACCCTGCCCGTCATCCTCGCCTTTGCGCGGGGCTCGACCGAAGACCGCGCATTCTGGAAAGCCGCAATGCAGGGTGACCGAGTCAGCGATGACGATCTTGCCCATGCCACGTCGCTGATCCACGCGACTGGCGCGCTTGACGAAACGATGGAGCGTGCCCGCATCTATGGTCGCCGCGCGATCGACGCAATCTCGACATTCCCGAACGGCCGCGCGAAGGTCGCAATGACCGAAGCGGTCGAATTCGCGGTCGCTCGCGCTTATTGACCGTTCGGGCGCAGTTCATCGTCGAAGGCTAGGATTCCTGCCATGAAAAACTCTCTCCGGACCTTGATCGCTGCAGTTTCGATGTTCGCCGCAACCGCCGCCAATGCGGCCGCCATGACCGTGATGAAATCCCCATCCTGCGGCTGCTGTGCGAAATGGGTTGAGCATGCCCGTGCCCATGGCTTTACCGTAAAGGTCGTCGACCTCGCCGACATAACCGCCGCCAAGGCCAAGGCGGGTGTTCCTGCCAAGCTTGCCAGTTGCCACACCGCGCTGGTCGGCGGCTACGTCGTCGAGGGTCATGTGCCGGCCGCCGACATCAAGAAGTTGCTCGCGACCAAGCCGAAGGCGAAGGGCATTGCGGTAGCGGGAATGCCTATGGGCTCGCCCGGAATGGAGCATGGCAACCACCACGAGCCGTATCAGACGATCCTGTTTACCGCTGACGGCAAGACGGCAGTGTTCGCGCGCCACTAGCCGCATGTCGATTTCGCCCGCATAACTTGACGTTCGAGTAGGCTGCCAGGGGAAAAGACGATGAAGTTGGCAATGATCGGCCTTGGCCGGATGGGCGGCAACATGACACGCCGCCTGATGAAGGCCGGCCATGAGATCGTCGCTTACGACCGTGACGACAAGGCGGTTGCTGCGCTTACTAGGGAAGGAGCCACGGGTGCCTCCAGCCTTGCCGAAGTGGCAGCCGCGCTCCCCTCCCCACGCATCTTCTGGATCATGCTTCCCGCTGGAGCGATTACCGAAGAGGTGATGCGCGAGGTCGCTGATGTCGCATCCCCGAGCGATATCGTGATTGATGGCGGCAACAGCTTCTGGAAACATGACATCGAACGCGCCGCATACCTCAAGGAGCGCGACCTGCACTTTGTCGACGTCGGGGTGTCGGGCGGCGTCTGGGGACTGGAGCGCGGCTATTGCATGATGATCGGCGGCGACCCCGAGCAGATCGCGCATCTCGATCCGATCTTCGCCGCGCTTGCACCCGGCATGGGCGATATCCCGCGCACCGCGCGCGCCGTCACAGGCAGCGAATGGAAGGCCGAACAGGGCTATGTTCATTGCGGTCCGGCGGGCGCAGGCCACTTCACCAAGATGGTCCACAACGGCATCGAATACGGCATGATGCAGGCCTATGCCGAGGGCTTCGACATCCTCAAGCAACGCGCCAACAGCGAGCTCGCCACCAGTTACGATCTCAACCTCGCCGATATCGCTGAAGTCTGGCGGCGCGGCAGTGTCATCTCATCTTGGCTGCTCGATCTGATCGCCCTCGCGCTTGCCGACGATCAGTCGCTTGCAAAATATTCAGGCAAGGTGGCGGACAGCGGTGAAGGCCGCTGGACGATCGACGCGGCAATCGAGGAAGCGGTGCCGGTTGACGTACTGGCCGCCGCGCTCTTCGCACGCTTTCGGAGCCGGGTTGAAACCAGTTACGCCGACCAGTTGCTCAGCGCGATGCGCTTTGGCTTCGGCGGTCATGTCGAGATGCCGCAATAAGCAGCCAAGCACGGCGTTTACTCCATACGTTATCCTTCCGTTAGAATCTTCGCCCTTAAGCGCTCCATTACCGGAGCCTCATCATGAAATTCGAACGCATCGAACCCGCGCTTGCGCGCGACTCCATTTCGCTTCCCGAGCTGGTTGGCGCTTTCAGTTATGCGCTCGACCTGACCGAGGGGCAGCCGGCTGGGCATTGTATCCGCGCCTGCTGGATCGGGATGCACGTCGGCAAGCAAATCGGCCTCGCCGTGTCCGAACTTGACGACCTCTATTACACGATCCTGCTCAAGGACCTGGGCTGCTCCAGCAATGCCGCGCGGATCTGCGAATTGTACCAGGCGGACGACCGCGCCTTCAAACAAGGCTACAAGACAGTCGGCACCGGTCTTGCCGCGACAATCCACTTCATCGCCGCGAAAACGGCGCGCGGTGCACCGTGGCGCCAGCGTGCGGCCGCGATCGGCAATATCGTCAAGAATGGCGACTCGATCGCGCAGGAATTGATCGTTTCGCGCTGCACGCGCGGCGCCGACATCGCGCGGCAATTACGCTTTTCCGAGCGGGTCGCCGAAGGCATCTATCGCCTCGACGAACATTGGGACGGCAGCGGTCGGCCCGGCCGGCTGCAAGGCGCCGCAATCCCGGTCGCCGCCCAGATCGCCTTGCTTGGCCAGATTGCCGACGTCTTTCACGGTCACGCCGGCGCGAATGCCGCCATCGACGAGATTGCGCGGCGTTCGGGCAACTGGATCAGCCCTGCCCTCGCCACCGCTTTCGCGAAAGTGGCGGCGGACGAGCGGTTCTGGTCTGCGCTTGCGTCCCCCTTCCTCGAAGCACGGCTCGCAACGCTCGCGCCCCGCGACACCGTCGAGCGTGTCGATGACGACTTTCTCGACGATATCGCTGCCGCCTTTGGCCAGGTCGTCGATGCGAAAAGTCCCTTTACCGCCGGTCATTCGACGCGGGTCGCCGAACTGACCGTCGCGATCGGCAAGGAAATGGGAGTCCCCACTTCCCGCCTGCGCTGGCTCCACCGCGGAGCGTTGCTTCACGATATCGGGAAGCTGGGGGTCTCCAATGCGATCCTCGACATGCCCGGCCCGCTCGATGATGCCGACTGGGTCGAGATGCGCGACCATGCTGCGCACACGCGGCGAATTCTCGGTCGAATCGGCGTGATGCAGGATCTCGCGCCGATTGCCGCGGCGCATCACGAACGCCTCGATGGAACGGGCTATCCGCTTGGCCTGACCGAACGGGACATCAGCCGAGACACGCGGATCATCACGATCTGCGATATTTACGATGCGCTCACGGCCGACCGTCCCTATCGCGCGGCCATGACGGTCGCCGCGGCAATGGCTATCATTGAAAGCGAAGTTGGTACCGCCGTCGATGCCGATTGTTTCGAGTCGCTCAAGGCGGTCACGCGCTGACGCACTGAATATCGCGCTTTGTCGGCGTCGAGCGTGTCCGTAAGACTGGCCGCTGATGATGCCCTCCTTCCCCATCGACTCGGTAATTTCCGAATTGCTCGCCGTGCTTCGCGACGGGCTGCGCGCGCTGCTGATCGCGCCGCCGGGCGCGGGCAAGACGACGCGCATCGCACCAGCCTTGCTCGACGAAACCTGGTGCACGGGCCAGATCCTGCTGCTCGTCCCGCGCCGCCTCGCGGCCCGCGCCGCTGCCGAGTTCATGGCGAGCGCGCTTGGCGAACAGCCCGGCGAGACGATCGGCTACCAGACCAGACTCGACAGCCGCAGCGGCAAGACGACGCGGGTCATCGTGATAACCCACGGCGTGTTCCTCGCCCGGGTCCAGCAGGATCCCGAGCTGATGGGCGTAAGCGGTGTGCTGTTCGACGAGGTTCACGAACGCAGTCTCGATAGTGACCTGGGCCTGGCCCTAGCGCTCGACGCTGCGGCTGGCCTGCGGCCGGATCTGCGAATCCTGGCCATGTCGGCAACCCTCGACGGGGAACGCTTTGGGCGATTGCTCGGTAATGCGCCAGTGATCGAGAGCGAAGGCAAGAGTTTTCCGCTGGTCGTCGAGCACATCGGGCGGGACCCCGGGCAGAAGGTCGAACCCCAGATGGCGGCAGCGATCCGCCGCGCGCTGTCCGACCACGATGGTTCGTTGTTGGCATTCCTACCCGGCGTTGCCGAAATCGAGCGAACCGCGACGGCGCTTGGCATGCTGCCGGAAAACGTCGTCCTTCACCGACTTCATGGCGGGATCGATCCAGCTGCGCAGCGCGCCGCGCTCCGCTCGCCCGCACACGGCACCCGCAAGCTTGTCCTCGCCACGGCAATCGCGGAGACCAGCCTGACGCTCGATGACGTCCGCATCGTCGTCGACAGCGGCCTTGCCCGGCGCCCGCGCTATGATCGCGGGGCAGGCCTGACACGGTTAGTCACGGAGCGCGCAAGCCAGGCCGCCGCAATCCAGCGCGCCGGGCGCGCTGCGCGGCAAGCGCCAGGGGTTGCGATCCGCTTGTGGGAGGAGGCCTCGAACGCAGCGCTGCCGGCCCACGATCCGCCAGAAATCCTTGAGGCCGATTTATCGAGCCTGCTGCTAACCTGCCTGTTGTGGGGCGAAAGCGATCCGACCCGCCTTCCCTTCCTTGACCCTCCGCCGACCGCCGCTCTGGCCGAAGCGCGCGAGCGACTGGAACGGATCGGCGCGCTCGACAAGGAGCATCGCCTGACCGCCCACGGCCGAGCGATAGCCGCATGGCCGCTTGAACCGCGTCTCGCCCACATGATGGTCAACTGCGGTGGCCGCGGTATCGCGCGCGCTGGCGCCGATGTCGCGGCCTTGTTGACCGAACGCGGCCTTGGAGGGACCGATGCGGACTTGGAATTGCGGCATCGCCGGTGGCTGGTCGATCGTTCGCCTCGCGCCGGTGCCGCCCGCGCCATGGCCGAACGATGGACGAAGCGCGCCGGCGGTAGCGGCCGAACACACGGCGGCGATCTATCCATCGCTCTTGCACTCGCCTTCCCGGACCGACTGTCGCGACGCCGCAATCCGTCTGGCGAACACTGGCAGTCGGTTGGCGGTCGCGGTTTCAGGCTCGATCCGTCCAACCCGCTCGCTAGCAGCGAATGGCTGGCAGTGGCCGAAGTGGCCGGGGCGGCATCCGGAGCCCGAGTCCTCAGCGCAAGCGCGATCGATCTCGCTACCGTAGAAACCTTGTTCGCCGATCGGATCGAGGACTTTCGCGAAGCCCGGTTCGATCCAGCGAGCAACAAGATCGTTGCAACCCGCGGTCGCCGCCTTGGTGCGATCCGCCTCTCCTCCGTACCAGACGGCAAGCCGGACCAGGCTTCCGTCGAAACAGGTTTGCTGGACGCCGTCCGTCGACATGGCGTGGAGCTCCTGCCGTGGAGCGAGCATGGCGTCGCGCTGCGCCAGCGCGTTGCCTTTGCCCGCGCGCATGACGAGAGCATCCCCGACCTAGGCGATCGCGCGATGCTCGAACGTCTCGACGAATGGTTGGCGCCCTTGCTCGCCGGTCGCCGCAACCTCGACCTTCCGGCTTCCGTCCTCAATGGTGCTCTCGACGGAATGCTCGGCTACGATTCGCGGCGCACGGTAGATCACCTAGCCCCGACCCATTTCTCCTCACCCGCGGGCTCGACCCACCCGATCGATTATGCAGCGACCGGCGGCCCGATCGTCGAGGTGCGCGCACAGGCGCTCTACGGCCTCAAGGACCATCCGATGGTCGCCAATGGGCGGATACCGTTGACCCTAGCGATTACCAGTCCGGCGCATCGACCGATTCAGACGACGAAAGACCTGCCGGCTTTCTGGAGCGGGAGCTGGCGCGACGTCGCGAAGGAAATGCGCGGACGTTACCCCAGGCATCCGTGGCCCGATGACCCCGCTGCCGCCGCACCAACCTTGCGGACCAAGCGGGCGGACAGGCGCGCTTCAAACTCTTGATTTGCTCACCGACTCCCGCCAGAGGCAGGTCATGACTATCGCCCGGATCATCGAAGAACAGCGCAAGACCACCCAGTCGGGGAAGGCCAAGGCCGGCCGCTGGACTCTCGAATTCGAGCGGACCGAGGCGCAGCGGCCCGATCCTCTGACAGGCTGGTCTGGGTCGGGCGATACGAAAACGCAAGTTCGATTGGTCTTCGATAATAAGGAAGAGGCGCTGGCCTATGCCGCGCGGAACGGTTACGAAACCCACATCGTCCCTGCGCCGCCGGTGAAGCTGAAGATCCAGGCGTACGCGGACAATTTTCGCTAAATCCTAGCCCGTGCCTCGTTCCGCGAGGAACGCCTTCATCATCGGCTGAAGATTGCTGTCGTAGCTAGCAATCACGTTTCGCGGCCCGGCGATCTCGAAGTGGCTTAGCAAGGTCGCGCCGTCCCAGTAATGGACCGCGAACCCCGGAGCATCCCCGATGATCAGCGCTCGGCCATCGGGATGCATCGGATCGAAATCGTCCAGCTCAAGCGCGACCAAGGGCGCTGTCGACGTCGCTACGACGATCCGCTTCCCGGCAAAGCCACTGGCGATCGGGCGATGGACATGGCCAGCCAAAATGCCGACGACCTGTTTCGCCGGCTTGATCGCTTTTTCGGCGCGCTGCACCCATTCCTCGCACGGCAAGGCACTCATCCAATCGATGCCGGTATCGACCGGCGGGTGATGCATGACGATGACGGTGGGGATGTCACGCTTTTCGCGGAGCCGAGCGCGAAGCCATTTGGCGCGCGCCTCGCACAGCATCCCGCCATGGCGACCGGGGTCGAGCGTATCGACGACAACGAAGCGCAACCCGCCATGTTCGACATCATATTGGATGAAGCCGTTCTCGTCGGTCGGAACTTCGGGCAGCACTTCGAGGAAGTTGGCGCGGTCGTCATGGTTTCCAACGGCCCAGACAAGCGGCCCCTGCCAGCGTTTGACCAAGGCTTCCATGTGCCGATAGGCACGTTTGTCGTCGCCATTCTCGACCAGGTCTCCGCTAACGACCACGAGGTCGGGCCGAGGCTTCATTTCATTGAGATGGTCGATCACCATGTTGAGACGGCGCACGTTAAGCTCATGCGGGTTGTCGCGAACAAACCCGATGTGGAGATCGGTGATCTGGGCGATCAACATCGCGTTGCTGCCCGCAGGTTGGTCAAGACTGGTCTTCCCCCAAAAGATGCCCCCCGGCACCTCCACAAGCATTGCGGGTCTGGCGCCGCTCGTCAACTTCCCGCATCGGTCGAATTGACTAGCATCGACCAACCGATCATATGCCGCCGCAGCCACACGCGGCCCCTTCGTCTAGCGGTTAGGACGTCGCCCTCTCACGGCGAAAACACGGGTTCGATTCCCGTAGGGGTCACCATAGATTTCAATGAGTTAGTGCATTGAAGTTGGAAATAATCAAATATCAGTTGAATAAGCACCCTCGAATGCGAGCGAACGGAGTCGCATAGGCGCTCCCCCTCAATTCATGATGATCAGGATTTTCTGTCCCGCGTTCGCATCGCCGGGTCTACGGATATGTCGATGTCGTAGTCGGCCAAAGCTGCGGCGCGCCCGAGCCTGCTTAGGACCAGTCCTTGGGTGCGCCAGGGAGGTCGGGATAGCCCCCTCATCGGTTAGCGGAGGATTTGTCGCCAGCTTCGGCATCATAAAATTGCCGGGAGCGGGCAAATCGTAATTCCAGTTTGCAGCCATCGAGACTACAAACCAATTTGTTGCGTGTCCGAATTCAGCGAGTGGCCTCTATCGTTTCGATTGCGTACGCTAGTGGCGCCAATCAAACAGCCACCGCGCCGCTACGGCGCCAAGCGCTGCGCCGGCTAATTGCGCAGCGACGAATGCCGGAATATCGCCTGGTGAAATTCCGGCAAAGGTATTGGATAGACTTCGGGCAATGGTGATCGCTGGATTGGCGAAACTTGTCGACGAGGTAAACCAGTAGGCAGCGCTGATATAAAGGCCCACCGTAGCGCCAACCGCAGCGGGTCGGAATGTCACCGCGCCGATAATCGTAAAGATCAGGCCAAACGTCGCCACGGCCTCCCCCATCCATTGGCCAATGCCGGTTCGGGCCTTGAGCGAAACCTGAAGCGTCGGTAGCTCGAACATCAGATGGGCGGCACATACTCCGATAGTCCCGAAGCCAATCTGGACCAGGATATAGGCGCCTGCATCGTGCCACGGGAGTTCGCCGCGCGAGGCGGCGACAATACTGACGGCTGGGTTCATGTGCGCGCCCGATATGGGCCCGAAAACGATGATCAGGACGAACAGCATCGCGCCCGTCGCCAGCGAATTGGCCAGGAGCGCGATTGCGTCGTTTTCGGGGCTCAGTTTGGTGGCCATGATTCCCGAGCCGATCACACATACGAACAGGAAGAAGCTGGCGATCGCTTCGGCTGCGACTCTCTGCCCGAACCGGAAATCACGGGCGCGGGTCTCCGGCCCTTGGCACCCGGTCACTCACTATCCTCGTTTTCGATCACGAGTATTCGCGCTTCACCGACAGGATAGGCAACATGTTCCTCGCCGTCCTCAATGAGCATTAACTGCCCTCGTTTCAGGCGAACCACGTTTGCTATCGCGCCGGGGCCGGCCCGCACATGCATGTCGACCTCGCCATCGAGCACACAGAACAATTCAGCGCCTGTGTTGCGGTGCCAGCGGAACGGGCTGTTGATCCATCGTAATTTGACCGCCGCACCCGCTATCGCGGGAAGCGTTGGCCCAGACCAGTCGACCGGCCCCTGCAGTGATGCTGCGTCGTAAGTCTGCATCGGTCAGCTCATGTCGCATGATGACAGCGCCGAGCCAGCGGGAGCACAGCATCCGCCCGGGGCAGAAGTCGCGGAAACCGCAGACAGATCAATACTGGCGCCATAAATCGTTGAATCGCCGCTGGTCAGGAACGCTTCCCACACCACTCCATCGGGATCGGCGATCCAGCTCTTTTCCGACTTTGCGTAGCAACAGGTCGTCTGCCCTTCTTCCACGACCGGACGGTCGGCGGCTTTCAGCCGCGCGTAAACCTCTGCGAGTTGTTCGGCATCTTCGACCTGGATGCCGAGATGCTCGATGCCCTTGCGGGCGTGACCGCTCGAGACAGCGAAGTTAACGCGCGGGTCCTCGATTATCCATTTGGCATAGTCGTCTTTTACAACCGTCGGCTCGGAACCGAACAGGGTGGAATAGAACTGGACCGTGCGGGCGAGATCTTCGACCCCAATATGGACGTGTAGACGTTTCATTCAGGCTTCCCTTCTGATGCGGATGCTTCGCCGCCGCAGGTGTCGCCGGCGCAGCAATTTTCTGTGAGATAATCGACCAAGGCATTCATCGTGGTGTAATTCGCACGATAGATTAGCGAGCGATGCTGCCGTTCCTGACGGATAAGCCCCGCGTTGCGGAGCTGCGCGAGATGGAACGACAGCGAACTGTTCGGAACACCGAGCGAAGCTGCAATTGCGCCTGCCGGCATTCCCTTGTCGCCGGCCTGCACGAGCATCCGGAACAGGGCTAGGCGGTACTCTTGGGCAAGCGCTCCCAGCGCATCGATAGCTGAATTGGCTTCCACGACTCACTCCTCATTTCGATATAGATGGAAATGACAGATTTGATGACCGACGTCAATTACATTTTGAAATTATTCGAAATGACGGCTCGATCCCCTTTTGCAGGAAGTTGAGCGGAACGGAGCATGGTCAGGGCGATAGAGGGTAGCATTCTGCCACCCTACGCTCCGAGGGAGCGGGATCGCTGACATAGACCCCGATTGCCGAGATGACCTCAATCGGCGACGGCTTGTTCGGAACAGCTGGGCGCGGCGGTTGGCGGGGTCGCGGCTGTTTTTGCAGGGGCCAAAGCCGCTCCATGCATTGAATACGATGCCTTTCCCTTCCGCTTCGAGGTGGTAAGGCAATTGCGCGGCGATGCTGCCACGCCGGTGGCCAAAGCGGCGCTTGCGTTGGCGCATGGCAATGGCGGGACATTGTCGAGCCAGGCGACGATCATCTTCGGCGATCCGAGCCGCCTGCGGACGCATTGAAAATTCAGGAGAAGGCCATGGCCAATGCATATATCGTCGACGCTCTGAGGACTGCAGGCGGTCGCCGTGGCGGCGCACTTCGCGAATGGCACCCCGCGGATCTTGGCGCCAAGGTGCTAGACGCTTTAGTCTCCGGATGCGGGATCGATCCGGCGGCGATCGAGGACGTGATCGTCGGGTGCGTCAGCCAAGTCGGCGAACAGGGCTTTCACGTCGGACGAAACCTCGTCTTGGCGTCGAGCCTTCCCGACAGTGTCCCCGCCGTGACGATCGACCGTCAATGCGGCAGCTCGCAGCAAGCCCTGCACTTTGCCGCACAGGCCGTGATGAGCGGGACGCAGGATGTCGTCATCGCAGCCGGGGTAGAGAGCATGACCCGCGTGCCGATGGGGACGCCGGTTATTCTTCCGATGAAGGCAGGGGTCGGCATCGGCCCGTGGCCCAAGTCGATTCAGGACCGCTACGGAGTCACCGAATTCAGCCAGTTCACTGGCGCCGAAATGATCGCGAACCAATATGGATTCACGCGAAATGGGCTCGACGAATTTGCCCTGCACAGCCATCAAAAGGCCGCTGCTGCGACTGACGCGGGAGCATTTGACCGTGAAATCGTGGTTGTCGACGGCCTCAACAAGGCGGGAGAGACTATTCGCCACGACAAGGACGAGGGCATTCGCCACGACGCTTCCCTGGAAGGTCTTGGCGAATTGCAGACTCTTGTGCCGGGCGGTGTCATTACCGCCGGGAACGCCAGTCAGATTTGCGATGGTGCTTCAGGCGTTCTCGTGGTGTCGGAAAAAGCGGTGCGCGACCACGGACTGACGCCGATCGGAAGGATTGATCATCTTGCGCTGACCGCCGGCGATCCGGTCATCATGTTGATGGAGCCGATACCAGCGACGCGACGGGCGCTGGAACGATCAGGAAGAAGCCTGAGCGATATCGACCTATTCGAGGTAAATGAAGCATTTGCACCGGTGCCGCTCGCCTGGCTCAAGGAAATCGGCGCAGATCCGTCGCGACTCAACGTGAACGGTGGAGCGATTGCGCTGGGTCATCCGCTCGGCGCCAGCGGAACAAAATTAATGGCAACACTGGTTCACGCGCTGCGGGCTCGCGGCCAGCGATTCGGCCTTCAGACCATGTGCGAAGGTGGCGGCATCGCCAACGCAACCATCGTCGAGGCGCTTTGATGGCGATCGACGTCAAAATTGGGGGTTCCGGACATGCCGGGGCGCATGCGGTCATCGCGCTGCGGCCAACGGGGCATGACGGCAGACTGCCTTGAATTGCCGTCACCGTCACACCGCAGAGAAAGTCATTATGGTAGAGTCGCCATGACCAGATTCTATGATCGGCTCAGCCAATCGACGATCTGGCTCGCCGACTGCTCCGCAGAAAGGCGCGACGTATCGATGCGAAGGTCGGGGTGCTCCGGGGCTTCGTACGGACTGTCAATACCGGTGAAGTTCTTCAGCTTGCCTGCACGCGCCTTGGCGTAGAGGCCTTTTTCGTCGCGGCGTTCCGCCTCGGCGAGCGGCGTGTCGACGAAGATCTCGACGAATTCGCCATCGGGCAGCATCGCGCGGACCATGTCGCGCTCAGCGCGGAACGGCGAGATGAAGGCGGTCAGCACGATAAGGCCGGCATCGGCCATGAGCTTCGCGACTTCACCGACGCGGCGGATATTCTCGACCCGGTCGACATCGGTAAAACCAAGATCCTTGTTCAGGCCGTGGCGGACATTGTCGCCGTCGAGCAGGAATGTATGCCTGCCCATCGCGTGCAGCTTCTTCTCAACGAGATTGGCGATCGTCGACTTGCCTGCCCCTGAAAGCCCGGTAAACCACAGCACCTTGGGCTTCTGATCCTTGAGCCGGGCATGCGCATCGCGGCTTACATCGAGTGCCTGCCAATGGATATTCTGAGCTCGGCGCAGCGCGAAATTAATCATGCCGGCCGCCGCCGTCGCATTGGTCAACTTGTCGATCAGGATGAACCCGCCGAGTGCGCGGTTGTCGGCATAAGCCTCGAACGTCAGCGGCCTGTCCGTATAGACCTCAGCAACCCCGATATCGTTCAGCTCGAGCGTCTTTGCCGCAAGCTGCTCGAGCGTGTTGACGTTCAGCGCAAATTTCGGCGGCTGGACGGTCGCCGAGACCATCTGCGTCGCAAGCTTGAGCCAATAGCCACGGCCAGGGAGCATGGCCTCTTCATCCATCCACACGATCGACGCTTCAAATTGGTCGGCGACCGGGGGAATGTCGTCGGCGGCAGCGATGACATCGCCGCGCGAACAGTCCACTTCGTCAGCGAAAGTGATCGTCACGGATTCTCCTGCGACCGCCTGCGCGCGCTCGTCACCGCCGATCAGGACGCGCCCAACCTCGGTGATCTTACCCGATGGCAGAATCCTGACGCGCTGGCCCGGTGCAATCGATCCGCAGGCGATCAGTCCGGTGACGCCGCGGAAGGAAGAGTCCGGGCGGATCGCACCTTGCACCGGAAGCCGAAGCGGCTTGTCGAGCGCGTCACCGCCCACTTCGACGGTGTCCAGACATTCGGCTAGAGTGGGCCCGTCGTACCATCCCATCGTGGCCGAAGGCGTGACGACATTGTCGCCGCAAACACCCGACAGCGGGATTACGGTGAAACCTTCGATCCCAATTTCCGCCGTCAGTGCAGAAAAGTCGCTTTCGTGCTGGCGGAACGTCGCTTCATCCTGGCCGATCATGTCCATCTTCGTCACCGCGAGCACGAAATGGCGAATACCGATCAGATGGCAAAGATAGGCATGGCGGCGCGTCTGGGTCAGCACACCGCGGGTGGCATCGAGCAGTATGATGGCAAGGTCGGCGGTCGATGCGCCGGTGATCATGTTTCGGGTATATTGTTCATGACCCGGGCAGTCGGCGACGATGAAATTTCGGGTCGCGCTTGCGAAGTAACGGTAAGCGACGTCGATCGTGATGCCCTGCTCGCGCTCGGCGCTCAGCCCGTCGACCAGCAAAGCGAAATCCGTTTCTCCGCTTCGCGTACCCACGCTTTTCGAATCCTCATCGAGCGTCGCGAGCTGGTCGTCGGGCACTTCGCCAAGGTCATGGAGCAATCGACCGATCAGCGTGGACTTACCGTCGTCGACGCTGCCGCAGGTGATGAAGCGAAGGAGCGAGCGCGCCATCAGAAATATCCCTCGCGTTTTTTGCGTTCCATCGACCCAGCGGAATCATGATCGATCGCGCGGCCCTGCCGCTCCGATGATCGGCTCGCGCGCATTTCCGCGATCATTGCCTCGAGATCGGTGGCATCGCTCTCGACCGCCCCACTAAGCGGATAGCAACCAAGCGTTCGAAACCGGACCATGCGCTCGGCAGGCTGCTCCCCATCGCGCAGGCGGAAGCGGTCGTCGTCGACCATCAGCAGAAGTCCGTCGCGCTCGACGATCGGACGCAGCGCGGCGAAATAGAGCGGGACTACCGGGATGTTTTCGCGCGCGACGTAGGCCCAGACGTCGAGCTCGGTCCAGTTCGAGAGAGGGAAGACGCGCATGCTTTCGCCCGATCCGCGCCGCGCATTGTAGCAATTCCACATTTCGGGCCGCTGCCTTTTCGGGTCCCAGGCATGGCTTGCCGACCGAAAGGAAAAGATACGCTCCTTGGCGCGGCTCTTTTCCTCGTCGCGCCGCGCACCGCCGAATGCAGCGTCAAACCGGCCCGCGTCGACCGCCTGGCGGAGACCCTGCGTCTTCCACATGTCTGTATGCAGCGCGCCATGGTCGAACGGGTTGATCCCGCGCGCCTCGGCCTCGGCATTCTTGTGAACGATCAGGCGCATCCCGCTGGTCGCCGCAACCTGGTCGCGAAGAGCGTACATCTCGCGGAATTTCCAGGTCGTATCGACATGCAACAAGGGAAACGGCGGCGGCGCCGGGGCGAATGCCTTGAGCGCGAGGTGGAGCATCACCGCACTGTCCTTGCCGATCGAATAGAGCATGACCGGCCGCTCACTCTCGGCAACAACCTCGCGGATGATATGAATGCTCTCGGCTTCGAGCCGATCGAGGTTGGACAGGGTCATGGCCGGATCGGATTCGCTCAAGGATTCTCGCTGAGGAAACGCATCAGCTCAGCAAGGGTCGATTCCATCTGGTCCTGCATCTGGGTGACCAGTTCGTTCTCGCGCATTCCTTCATGGTCGAGCGGCTTGGAATAGCTGTCCGAAAACGCCTTGAGGTCGTCCTTGTCGAACACGCCCTTGGCGACCAGCTTAGCGACGATGACGAGCAGGCCATTGGTGTTCGCGATATTTCCCGCGACCAGCGCTTCATCAACCATGCTCAGGGCGGGATCGGTTTCCGTTTCGATTTCGATGTCGCTCATCATGCTCTTGTGACGGATAACGGCCGCGCTGCAAAGTCGCCAAGCACCGCCCAGCGGGCCATTTTTTCCGATATAGGCGCAGTAAAGGCCGGGCTAGACGAAGGAAGGTCGATCATCGCGGCCCCCGACATGAGGGGAGCAAGCGCCTTTCGGCCTATGCGCGCCGCGGTTTTGCCATTGAATCCGATTGCGCGAAGGTCGCGATGAGCGCCGACGAAATCGGAGAGCGGATTGGCCGCGACGTCGCGGATCGCCCCGTCCAGGCTTCCGCTGCGACGTGCCTGGGCGACAACGTCCCACAAGGCGATCCGACGATCCGCAAGGATCGCAAGCCGTTCGGCATAATTGCTCGTTGCCAGATCGGCAGTGATCGCCTCGCCGAGCAACGTCCAGAACTGGTTGAACGGGTGCGCGTAATAACGTTGCTCGGCAAGCGAGCGCTCGCCCGGCAGGCTGCCCAAGATCAGGAGCTTTGGCGCCGTCGATCCGACGGGCGGAAAACTGCTCTTTAACCCGTCGTTCACGCGTGAATTCGCTTCCTTTTCCTTTGTCGCCGACGCGGCTAAAGACCCGCAGGTGCTTCAACCGTCTGATCTTCGCATTGCTCTCTTCTCCGGCAATTACAACTATGTCCGCGACGGCGCCAACCAGGCGCTGAACCGGCTTGTCGGCTATTTGCTGGATCAGGGCTGTAACGTCCGCGTTTATTCGCCGGTCGTCGAAAACCCGGCTTTCCCGGCCACCGGCGACCTCGTCGATACGCCGGCATTCGCCGTCCCGCGGCGCCCCGAATACAAGATCCCGTTTCGGCTGGCGGGCGATGCGCTGGACGACCTTGAGAAATTTGCGCCCAACCTCGTTCACGTTTCCAGTCCAGACATCGTCGCCCACCGCGCGGTAACTTGGGCGCGCAAGCAGAACATTCCCGTGGTGGCATCGGTGCACACGCGGTTCGAGACCTACCTGCAATATTACGGTCTGCAATGGGCCGAACCGGCAGTCCGTGCGATCCTGCGCCGATTTTACCGGCGCTGCGACGCGATTGTCGCTCCAGCGGAATCGACCGCCGCCGTCCTTCACGCCCAGCGCATGAGCCGGGACATCTCGATCTGGAGCCGGGGTGTCGATCGCGAGCAATTTAATCCCGGTCGTCGCGACACGGCGTGGCGCCGCGAACTGGGGATCGGCGACCAGGAAATGGTGGTCGCTTTCCTCGGCCGGATCGTGATGGAAAAAGGGCTGGATGTCTTCGCCGACGCCATCGCCGCCGCTACGCGCCGCAAGGTTGCGCTACGGGTTCTGGTCATTGGCGACGGGCCGGCACGCGACTGGTTCGAGGATCATCTGCCCGATGATGCCATCTTCGTCGGGCACCAGACCGGAACCGACCTTGCACGCGCACTCGCGAGCAGTGACGTGTTCCTCAATCCATCGATCACCGAGGCATTCGGCAACGTCACCCAGGAAGCGATGGCGTGCGCCTTGCCCGTAATCGCCGCGGCCGCGACCGGTGCAACCAGCCTAGTCGAGGACGGCGTGACCGGAATCCTGGTCGACCCCCTCGATGTCGACCAATACGGCAGCGCGCTTGAACGTTATGCGGCCGAGCCGGCGCTTCGGACCAGCCACGGCGCGGCAGGCGCACTATTTGCCCGCACACGCGACTGGGACGTGATCAACAGCGCCGTCCTGCGCCTCTACGAGCGGGTCATTGAATGGCGCGGGCGGATGGAAGCCCGATACGAAAAGAACTGGCGGCCGTCCTAACCGCCGATCCGTTCGATCTTCTTGGCTGCCTCGTCGAGGATGTCGGTGATTTCCTCGAGCAACGCATCGTTCCAGCCGTCGCGGGCGACCCGGTTCTTTAACGCGGCCATCATGTTGCCGATCGCCCGTCCGATTTCAGGCCGCGCATGCCGGCGGCGTTCGACGCCAGCTTCCTCCAGCCGTTCCATCAACGCCTCGACCTCGTCGGCATTCTCCTCGAGATGCGCACGGCCCTCGTCTGTCGCCTCATAGACTTTCTTGCTGTCCGCCGACTTTTTCTCTGCGATCTGGCCCATATCCTCGAGCATTGTCAGGGTCGGGTAAACGATACCTGGCGAGGGCGCGTAATCGCCTCCCGTCATATCCTCTACGGCCTTGATCAGTTCGTACCCGTGGCGCGGTTGATCGGCGAGCAGCTTGAGCAGGACAAGGCGAAGCTCGCCGCCCTCGAACATCCGGCGCCGTCCGCGGCGATGTCCGCCGCCACGGCCATGGCGACCGCTGAAATTGGCGCCGAAGCCATCGCCAAAATCAAAATTGAAGCCGCCGGGACCGAAGCCAAAGCTTCCGGGTCCGGCGAACCGGCGACCTTCCGAGCCGCAATTCATATGAAAACGCATCTAAGCTCCTCCTAAGATTGTCGAAGATATATCTTTATAATGTAAGGTTCAAGGAGGAGGTGCAACTTTTTCGCGGTGGTCCTATTGAATCGACAATGGCCGACCTGTTGTTCGAAAACCCCGCCCCACCGACGAGCGCCCCTGCTTCGGCAGACGATGCGCCGCTCGCCGAGAAATTGCGCCCGCGCGCCTTGGCCGAGGTTGTCGGGCAGGAGCATTTGACCGGCCCCGATGGCGCGCTTGGCCGAATGGTCGCTGCCGGCAAATTGTCGTCCCTCGTCCTGTGGGGACCGCCCGGTACCGGAAAGACCAGTATCGCGCGTTTGCTCGCCGACGCCGTCGGGCTTCGGTACGTCGCCATCTCTGCCGTCTTTTCCGGTGTTGCCGACCTCAAGAAGATTTTCGCCGAAGCCCGGCAGGCGGCAAGGGCCGGTCAGCGCACCTTGTTGTTCGTCGACGAAATTCACCGGTTCAATCGCACCCAGCAGGACGGCTTCCTGCCGTTCGTCGAGGATGGCACCGTCACCCTGGTCGGCGCGACGACGGAAAACCCGAGCTTCGAACTCAATGCCGCTTTGCTCAGCCGCGCGCAGGTTCTAATCCTCCGCCGCCTCGACGAAGCGGCGCTGCATGCGCTGATAGACCGTGCGCAGGCGCTGATGGGGCGCGTCCTCCCGCTGACCGACGATGCCCGCGATGTCCTGGTTGCCAGTTCTGACGGCGACGGCCGCTTCCTGCTCAACCAGGTCGAAACGCTGTTCGACGTGGCGATCGACCAGCCGCTCGGTCCGGCCGAACTCGCGACCTTTCTGCAACGCCGGATGGCGGTCTACGACAAGGACCGCGACGGGCATTACAATCTCATCAGCGCGCTTCATAAGTCGCTACGCGGATCTGATCCGCAAGCCGCGCTTTATTACCTCGCGCGGATGCTGACCGCGGGCGAAGAGCCGCTCTACGTGCTTCGTCGACTTGTCCGCTTTGCCTCCGAAGATATCGGGCTGGCCGATCCGCAGGCGCTGGTGCAATGTCTGGCCGCCAAGGACGCATATGACTTTCTGGGCTCGCCGGAAGGTGAGCTCGCGATCGTCCAAGCCTGCCTCTATCTGGCCACCGCGCCAAAATCGAACGCTGCTTACGTCGCGCAGAAATCGGCGTTCAAGAGCGCCCGGGCGACGGGGTCGTTGATGCCGCCGCAGAATATTCTGAATGCACCGACTAAGCTGATGAAAGACATCGGCTACGGAAAAGGCTATGCCTACGACCATGATGCCGACGATGCATTTTCCGGTGCCGATTACTGGCCGGACGATCTGCCGCCGGAAACCTATTATCGCCCCAGCGAGCGTGGCTTCGAAGCCCGCCTTCGCGAACGTCTGGCTTATTGGGACGAGATGCGCCGCTCCGGCGGCAAGTGAAATGACGAACAGGAGGGAATGATCATGTACCAGGACCCGCGACCCGCAGCCTATTGGCAGCAACAGTTGACCGAATGGGGGCCGCGCGTCCTCCTCGCAATCCTGATCCTCGTCATCACGCATTTTGTCGCCAAGGCCGTGCAATGGGCGATTGGTCGACTGGTTGATAAAATGCCGATCCTCAAGCGCGACCCCGGCGTCAGCGGGGACAGCGTAGGCAAGGAATTGGGTCGACTTGGCTACTGGATTGTCTGGTTGGTCGGGCTGATTGCCGCCCTTCAGCCGCTTGGCCTATCCGGCGTCCTCACTCCGGTTACGTCACTTACCAACGAAGTCTTCGCCTTCCTGCCTCGCTTGCTCGGTGCCGGCCTCTTTTTCTTTGCCGGCCTGATACTGGCGCGGATTGTTCGGCACATCGTCGAAGCGGCGCTGGGTGCGATCAACATCGAACGGCTTGCCGGGCGCGCCGGGCTTAGCCTGGGCGACCAACCCGTCGCGGTCGATAGTGAAGGCACCGCCAGTGACGGCGTTGCGCCAGTGCGCAGCACGATCGCCAAGGCGGTCGGGATGACGGTGTCCGCGGTCATTATCATCTTTGCCGCCATCGCTGCGCTCGACATCCTGCAGATCGAAGCGGTCAGCGAGCCTGCCAAGAACATGCTCAACATGATCGCGCTGGCCATCCCAAGCGTCATTGCGGCATTGCTCTGGCTCGCCATCGCATTTCTCATCGCGAAGTGGGTCAAGAGCCTGCTCGAGACCGTTTTGCCGAGCCTCGGCTTCGACAATTTCATCCACTCGCTGGGTGCGATGCCGCGCAACATCTCGCCGTCACGGGTCGCTGGGTCCATTGCGATGACCGCACTTCTCCTGCTTGCCGCCATCGAAGCGCTTCACCGGCTCGGCGGCGACAGCACGGCGGCGCTGATGATCCAGGTCACCGCATTGGGCGGCAAGGTCATCTTCGGCACGTTGGTGATCGTGGTCGGCTTCGTGCTCGCCCGAATCTTGGCCAACCTCGTTGGCAGTTCGACCGGTGAAGGCGGCTACGCCCAGACGATCGTCAAATATGCCGTGATCGCCTTGTTCACCGCGATTGGACTGACATTCATGGGACTTGCAGACCAGATCGTGATGCTGGCGTTCGGCCTGATCCTTGGCTCCGCCGCCGTCGCCTCCGCCATCGCCTTCGGGCTAGGCGGTCGCGATTATGCCGCCCGGGTGCTTGAGGATTGGCATGACACAAATGCGCCGCCGCCGCCTTCATCGCGGATCCCGCCGCGCCTGAAGCGCCCGGTGCCAGAGGACGACAGCCAGCCGCCATTGGTGTGAAACAACGCTTTGCCCGGACAGTCGCCATCGACTGGTCGGGCGCCAAGGGCACACGCCACAAAGGTATCGCAATCGCCGAGGCGCGGGGGGACGACCCACCGCGCCTCGTTCGCCCACACCACATCTGGTCGCGGACAGAGGTCGCCGACTGGCTCGTTCGCGAATCAGAGAAAGAGCCGACTCTGTTCGGCTTCGATTTCAGCTTTGCGCCGCCGCTGATCGATCGCGGCGAATATTTGCCAGGCGAGCAAGGCGTGCCCGACACCGCCCGCGCCTTCTGGCACTATGTCGACCATCATGCGGCCGACGCCGACCTGGGTGCGGCGAGTTTCCTTGAAGATGTGCATCGCCCGCATTTCTATTTCGGGATCGCCGACGGCACGAAGGCCGACTTCGTCCATTTCCGCCAATGCGACCAGCGACTGAATGCGCTCGGCGGCCGTAAGACCGCCAGCGCTTATGACGCGATTGGCGCAGCCCAGGTGGCTAAGGCGAGCTTCTCGGGAATGCGCCTGCTTCATCGGATCGACCGCAAAGTCGCGATCTGGCCGATGGATGAATTGCCTAACGAGGGGAGCGTAGTCGCCGAAATATACACCCGAATCTACATCCGCAATGCCGGCCTGAGCGGTGCGAAAATCCGAACCCGCGATGATTTAAGTGCTGCGCTGGCGGGCTTGGGATCGCCTGCGTGGCGCGGACGCGGGACACTTTCAGATCACCAGACCGATGCGCTGGTCACCGCTGCCGGAATGCGCGCACATCTGGCGCATCCCGAGGCATTCTCACCTTTTGGGCTCACACCGCGCATCGCGACGACAGAAGGCTGGACCTTCGGCATCGCCTAGTCCGCGAGCAACGCCAGCAAGGCGAAGCTGGCAAGCCAATGTTCGCCCATATAATCGCCTGCGACATGCGGAAGCGCAGCATCGAGATGCCGCTGCGCCAGCGTTTCCAGCAGTGCCAGCCGCGGATGCGGGGCGATCTTCCGCGCAATCGAGCGAAGCGCCCACGCGCGGCTCAGGTTAAGTCCGTCGAGATGCGCAATCTTGCCGTCGCTTCGGTCGGACACGAACACGGGTTCGAACCGCCCGTCGAGCACCCCGCCATCGAGCAAGAAACCTTCGAACCAATGCGTGAAATCGTCGCGGCTGCGGATCCGCGTCATAAGCAGGGCGACGCTGAGCGCGGGCGACAGAAATTCGTCGCCGCCAGGCTCCCACCCGCGATAGTCGCGCTCCCCACCAAACCGGCTTTCAGCCCATTTCTCAATCGCCAACAACAGGTCCGGGTCGCGGTACATCGCCCATTCGTGGGCGAGCGTCAGCGCGAAGGCGGTATTGAAATGCGTGCCGACGGTGATCGGATAGGTCAGCTTGTCGAGATAGGTGACCAACCGTCCTGCAAAGGCACGCGCCAGCGGTTCGAGCCGGGCCGCCCAGTCGCGGTCATCGTGTCGCGCCGCTTCATGATGGAGGGCGAGCAACCATGCCCAGCCGTACGGTCGCTCGAACCCCGCCGACATCTGCCGGTCGAGATAGGCTAGCTCAACTCCCAATTTATCGACGGAAAAGCTGTCGTCCGCCAGCGCGGCGATCGCGGCCGCCTCGGCCATGTCGGGAAACAATCGCCGCAGCGTCAGCAATGTCCACCAGCCATGGACGCAACTGTGCCAGTCGAAACTTCCGAAAAAGACGGGGTGCAGCACGCGCGGCGGCTGTGCATCGTCATCGCCCAGCAGGACGTGGTCGAGCTTATGCGGATATTCCTTGGCGACATGGCCAAGCGCGATGCGCGCGAAACGCTCGGCAACCGGTTGGTCCAATTTCATCGGAAGCCCGCCCACCAGATGATCAGGATATTGAGCGCAAGCAGCGGCAAAGCAGTCGCGACCTGCGCTTTCACCACCCCATATTGATCCTTCATTTCCAGCAAGGCTGCGGGCACCAGATTGAAGTTGGCGGCCATCGGCGTCATCAACGTGCCGCAGAAACCGGCAAGCATCCCGACCGCGCCGACCACTGCCGGATTGCCGTTGAACTGCTGGATCAACACCGGAACACCAATCGCCGCCGCCATCACCGGGAAGGCGGCAAAGGCGTTGCCCATGATCATCGTGAACAACGCCATCCCGATCGCGAACACGAGGATCGCGGGAAGAACATGGCCTTCGGGTATGATCGATCCGGTCAGATTGCCGATAATGTCGCCAATCCCTGCGGCCGCGAACAACACGCCCAGCGCCGCGAGCATTTGTGGCAGAACCGCCGCCCAGCCGATCGAATCGATCAGCCGACGCCCTTCATTGAGTGGCGCGATTACCGGCGGTCGCAGCCATATCAGGATGACCGCCAGCGCGATCAGCACACCGAGCGCGAGGAAGACATAGGTTTCGCGCTTCGGCTCGATCCATCCTGCCCCGCTCAGCGGCGTATAATTATAGGCCAGCGTTCCAACCAAAGCCGTCACCGGGATGACCAGCGCGGGAAGGAACAGCTTATTGCCGAGCTTTTGCGACCAGCCCTCGCGCTCGGTTTCCGACGTTGTCGGCGGATGGCTTCGTCCGATCAGGTTGAACCCGCCGATCCCGGCCAACCCGAGAACGAGCAGGCCGTTGCCGAGATCGCCGATCTGGTCGCCTGCGAGCAGGCTAGCCGCCATCAGGCCCCAGAAAATCGCATTGCCGAACCGCTTCGGGTTTGACCGGTCGAATGCGCTGAGCATGGCGAAAACCGCGAACATCACGCCGGCCAGCGTATAGAGCCACGGAAGCGTGATCATTTCGCCGCTTTCCCCAATTTCGCGTTGAACGCCCGAAGCCGCAGCGAATGAATGACGAACGCCCCGATGGCGCTGGGGATCGCCCACAGCGCCAGCTGCAACGGTGCCAAATCGTAGCCGTAGGTAGCCAACGTCTGCTGGATGAGCACGATCGACCCGATCGCGAAAAAGATATCCTCGCCGAAGAACAGACCGACATTGTCGGTCGCCGCCGACATCGCCTTGACCTTTTCCGCTTCGTCCTCGGTCAGTTCGCCATGCTGTTGCTCGGCGGCGGCAAGCGCCATGGGTGCCACCAGCGGTCGCACGGTCTGCGGATGACCGGCGGTCGAATGAAGACCGATCGCGGCAGTGACCTGGCGGTAGAGCAGGTACAATATCAGCAGCTTGCCGACCGTAGCCCCCTTCAGCGACCGGATCAGGCTCGCCGCCCGCTGCTGTAGCCCGAAGCGTTCCAGGCTGCCGATCACCGGCAGCACGATCCAGACGATCGCGATGATTCGATTGTCGTTGAATGCCTTGCCAAAGGTCGAGACAACCTCGACCGGGCCCATGCCCGCGATCAGCCCCGTGATTAGCGCGGAAGCGGTGACCACCAGCATCGGGTTGAGACGGAGCGCGAAGCCCACGACGACCAGCAGGATGCCGATCAACGGCCAATAATTCATGGCGTTTCCTCCCCAAATCCGCCGCCCCCCGGCGTTTCGATCCAAAATCGGTCGCCGGCATTCATCGACGCCGTCGCGCAGGCGGGCAAGTCTTCAACGCGTCCGTCGACGCGGATGACGCGATTGACTCCGCCTGCCGCATCGCCACCGCCGCAAATTCCCTTGGGAGGGATCGCGCGCCGATTGGCCAGCATGTTGGCGCGCATCGGTTCGAGAAACGTGATTTCGCGGACGACGCCGTCACCGCCGTGATGGGCGCCCTTGCCGCCCGATCCGCGGCGGATCGCGAAGCGTTTCAGGCGGACCGGCAGGCGGGTCTCGAGGATTTCGGGATCGGTCAGGCGGCTGTTTGTCATGTGGGTCTGCACCGCATCGGTTCCGTCATGGTCCGGGCCTGCCCCCGAACCGCCGCAGATCGTCTCATAATATTGGTGGTCAGCGTTGCCGAAGGTAAAATTGTTCATCGTCCCCTGGGACGGGGCCAAGCGACCGGTCGCGGCAAACAGGGCATCGGTGACGACCTGACTGGTTTCGACATTGCCGGCGACGACTGCGGCGGGCGAATGGGGACGCAACATCGATCCATCGGGCACGATCAGCGTGATCGGTCGCAGGCATCCGTCGTTCATCGGGATCGCATCGTCGATCAGGGTTCGCACGACATATAGCGAGGCCGCGCGAACGATCGAAAACGGCGCATTGAAATTGTCGGATAGCTGCGCACTGGTGCCGGTGAAATCGAAGGTCGCCGCCCGCTTTGCCCGGTCGATGCGGATCGCGACACGAACGACGGCCCCATTATCCATCGGATAAGCGAATTCGCCATCGTCCAGCCGATCGACCAGCCGCCGCACCGATTCTTCGGCATTGGCCAGGCAATGGTCCATATAGGCCGCGACCACCGCCACGCCCTCCTCCGCCGCGACGGCGACCAGCCGCTCCGCGCCGCGGGTGCAGGCCGCCAGTTGCGCTTTCAGGTCGGCGATATTGCGATCGATGTTGCGCGCCGGATGCGGGCCGTCGGCAAAGATCGCACGCGTTTCGGAATCGCGAAAATGGCCTTCGTCGACCAGCAGTTCATTGTCGATCAGGACGCCCTCGTCGTCGATCGTCCGGCTGTCAGGCGGCATCGACCCGGGTGCGATCCCGCCGACATCGGCATGGTGGCCGCGCGCCGCCACGAACGCGAAGGGAGCATTGGCCTGCCCGGTAAACACCGGGACGATGACGGTGATATCCGGCAAATGCGTCCCGCCGCGATACGGGTCGTTGAGCAGATAGGCATCGCCGCGCCGGATACCGCGCCCGTCCCTTCCCTCGCCGCGTGCCTCGATGATCGTTCGGATGCTTTCGCCCATCGAACCGAGATGCACCGGGATGTGCGGTGCATTGGCGATCAGCGCCCCCGCCGCATCAAACAGGGCGCAGGAGAAATCGAGGCGCTCCTTGATGTTGACCGACGTCGCCGTCGCCTGCAGCGCGACGCCCATTTCCTCGGCGATCGCCATGAACAGATTGTTGAAGATTTCCAGCCGCACCGGATCGACATCGGTGCCGGCAGCACGTTTCCGGACCAGCGGCTTGGTGCGGGTCAGGATCATCGTTCCGTCCGCCTGCCGGTCACCGCGCCAGTCGGTATCGATAAAGGTGGTCGAGCCGGTTTCGTGGACCAGCATCGGCCCATGCACCGTCTCCTCGGTCTTCGCATCTTCGACCATCGCGGTCGCGAATCCGCCCGCTTCGCCGATCGCCTCGACCACCAATGCTTCGACCATCGGCTCGGCGGCTTCCTCGGCATAACCGAATCTCTGGCGGTGGAGACGGTGGAAGGCAGCGCGCATCGCCGCCACATCGGCGACAGGCAACTCGATCGCGCTGTCGCTGCCGGGCAACCGCAATCGCGCTCGCCGCGACACCATGATCCGCGAATTGGCGATTCCCTGCGCTTCGACTTCGGCGCGCGCGTCGGCGACCATCGGCGCGAACCCCTCGTCGAACGGCTGCGACAAGGGGCGGATCCAGCTGATCTCCCGCATCGCCTTCACATCCGCCAGCGCGATCCCATAGGCCGAGAGCAAGCCAGCGAGCGGATGGATAAGGATCCGCTCCATGCCCAGCGCATCGGCCACCGCGCAGGCCAATTGTCCCCCAGCCCCGCCAAAGCACGCGAGCGTGTACCGCGTCACGTCATAGCCGCGCGATATGCTGATCTTGCGGATCGCCGCCGCCATATTGTCGACCGCAATTGCCAGGAAGCCGCGTGCAACCGCCTCTTCCGTCATCGCCTCGGGCAACATGGCGACAATTTCAGCCAACCGTGCCCGCGCCGCATCCAAGTCGAGCGGCTGGTCACCGTTCGACCCGAATACCTCGGGGAAGTGCGCTCGATCGATCCGTCCGAGCACCAGGTTGCAATCGGTCACCGTCAGCGGTCCGCCACCACGGTAACAAGCCGGGCCCGGATTGGCGCCCGCCGAATCCGGCCCGACGCGGAACCGCATGCCATCGAACCGACAGATCGATCCGCCGCCCGCCGCGACGGTGTGGACCTGCATCATCGGTGCGCGGATTCTCGCGCCTGCAACCACGCTCTCCTCAGCCAGTTCGAATTGACCGGCATAATGCGACACGTCGGTCGATGTGCCGCCCATGTCG
The DNA here is from genome assembly GCA_963784395.1 of uncultured Alphaproteobacteria bacterium. Taxonomy (GTDB): domain Bacteria; phylum Pseudomonadota; class Alphaproteobacteria; order Sphingomonadales; family Sphingomonadaceae; genus Sphingomicrobium. The sequence goes on from CAWARI010000002.1 coordinate 621,655, forward strand.
AAGCCGATCAGCCGCTCCTCACCATGCGCCTCCCCGGCAGCGACCATGCCGACAACTCCGCCGGCGGGCCCGGACAGGATCGCATCCTTGCCGCGAAACGCCCGTGCATCGGTCAGTCCGCCATTGGACTGGATGAAGGCCAGATCCGCATCGCCGCCAAGCCCCGCCGCAACCCGGTCGACATAACGCGCCAGGATCGGCGAGAGATAGGCATCGACCACCGTCGTATCGCCGCGCGGCACGATCTTGATCAGCGGCGCGACCTCATGGCTGACTGAAATTTGCGCAAAGCCGATCGCACGCGCCATCTGCGCCAGTTGCCGCTCATGCGCCTGATGCTTCCAGCCGTGCATCAGCAGGATCGCAACGCTATCGAAGCCGTCGTCGCGCAACGAGGATAGCGCCTGCTCCGCTGCTTCCGGATCGAGCGAAACCAGCACCGTCCCGTCGACCGCGACCCGTTCCTCGATTTCGACCACGCGGTCGTAGAGCATCGAGGGCAGGACGATGTGCCGGGCAAAGATATCCGGCCGTGCCTGGTTCCCGATCCGCAAAACGTCGGCAAAGCCCTGCGTCACCATCAGGGCGCAGCGTTCTCCCTTACGTTCCAGCAAGGCATTGGTGGCGACGGTCGTGCCCATCCGTACCGCGGTGACGGCCCCGCCCTCTTCCGCGATGACGCGGCGAATTGCCTCCAGCGCGGCGTCGTCATATTGAAATTCATTTTCGGAAAGTAGTTTGAGGACGCGTTGCCGCCCGTCGGGATGGTGCGCGATCACGTCGGTGAACGTGCCGCCGCGATCGATCGCAAAGGTCCAGCCGTCCATCGCCGCCAGACAAGCAGAAAGCGGGGGGCGCCTCAATGGGGGCTGGACTAAACGCTGCCGCTTGGGCCAATAGCGCCGCGCGTTGGGGCGAATTCGCCCGGATGCCGGATTAGCTCAGATGGTAGAGCAGCGGTTTTGTAAACCGAAGGTCGCGGGTTCGATTCCTGCATCCGGCACCAACCCTGCCGATACACCGTCCGGGGCGCGGTCGATCAGCGGGGCTCACGAGCGCGGAGAGCGCCGCTTATCCCTTAAGGAAGCACGCTCGCAAAGTTATCCACAGCCTCACCCACCGAATCGTCCCCGACTTTGTGATGCGGTAGGCGAATTAGGACTCGACTCCCGAGCGATTCGCGCCCATTTCTTTTCACGTGGTTCGGGTCTTCGGACAAGAACCATGGAGCCCCGGGAACTTCGGTTTCCGGGGCTTTCTCATTTCCGGCAACAGTGGCGCCAATCGCGCGGCCGCCGACCGAAGAAAAAAACTTCAAATATTTTTCCTGAAGACGGAACCTATCCTGCATCGGGCCGTTATAGACTCGTGGTTCAAGTCTTCGGATGCGAACCATGGAGCCCCGGTTACTTCGGTAACCGGGGCTTATTTTTGACCTCACCTCATCAGCAGTGATCGCAGCCACGATCGTCGTGTCCGGCGCGTTCGACCTGGATGGTCGAATGGTCGATACCGAACATCTCGTGCACATAGGCATTTGCTTGCCGAAGGATGAGATCGCGGTCGACACCGTCTTCAACCTTCAAATGTACTGTCATCGCCGTTTCGGTCGTCGACAGCGACCAGATGTGCAGGTGATGCGTTTCACTGACACCGGGCAAACGATCAAGCGCGTTTCCCACCAACAGCGGATCTATGCCGCGCGGCGTCCCGGCCAGCGTCATCGACGTTGCTTCGACCAGCAGGCTCCATGTTCCCCACAGAATAATCGCAGCGACGATCAGGGTAGTTACCGGGTCGATCCATTGTGCACCCGTCTTCATGATGAAAAAGCCCGCCACGACAACCCCCGCCGATACGGCCGCATCAGCCATCATGTGAAGATAGGCGCCGCGAATATTGATGTCTCCCTTCCGACCGCTGGCGAACAACATGGCGGTCACGAAATTGACGACGATACCCACACCGGCGACGGCCATGACCAGCCCACCGTTGGACGCTTCGGGCTCGACCAGCCGGCGCACCGCCTCCGCCCCGATTCCGCCAACGGCGACCAGCAACAGCAAGGCATTGACTAGCGCCGCGAGGATCGAGCTTTTCTTTAGACCGTAGGTGAATCGCGGGCTCGGCCGCCGCTTGACGAGTTTGGCACCGACAAATGCGACGACCAATCCAAGAACATCACTGAGATTGTGCCCGGCGTCCGCAAGCAGGGCCATCGAGTTGGCGGCAAAGCCGAACCCCGCCTCGACCAGCACGAAGCCTAGGTTCAGCGCGATTCCGATGGTGAAAGCGCGGCTGTAATCGCCGTCTGGTGGCCCATGATGATGGTCATGACCGTCTTCATGTCCGTGATGATGACCTGATCCCATGGCGTGAAGGGATAAGGGCGCCCTTCGTCCCGTCAAGCGCGTGGCGCGCGCCGCATGCTAGAACCCCAGCGATGCGGTCAGCCTGATGTCGCGTCCCGACAGCGGGGCATAATCCTTCAACAGGCTACTGTGGCGCCGCGCCACGACATCGAAAATGTTGTTCGCGGCGAGTGCCAACGTCAGTTCCGGTCGGTCGTCGAGTGGATGCCATTCGACCGATGCATTGACCAATGTGTAGGCGGGCGTCTCGGTTTCGAGCGGCGCGTTGCGCTTCTGGGCGAACGCATGTTCGACCTCCAGCCGACCATCGATCGGGCCCTTCCGCGCGGTCACGGCACCCTGCAATCGGAGCGGCGGGATCTGCGGCGCGGGGCCAAACCCCCGGAGCGTGCCGCGAACCGCGTCGGCAATCGCTTCGAACTGCCAGGCGATACCGCCGATACTGCCGATGTCGGCTTCGATCTGTGCCTCGACCCCAATAAAGCGCGCCTTGCCTTGAGCGTAACGATAGACCGGCAGATCGTCGGCGACCGCGCCGGTGGCCGACTGATAAACGAAATTGCCAAATCGGTTCTGGTACAAGTTGACCCCGATTTTGACCGGTCCGGATACTTTCTTGATGCTCGCTTCGATGCCCAGGCTGGTTTCCGGATCAAGGTCGGGATCGCCAATTTCGAAGGCCTGGGTTCCGGCGTGCGGCCCATTGGCGAACAACTCGTCGATCGACGGGGCGCGGGCGCTACGCGAAATGCTCAACCCGGCACGCCACCCGGCATGGAATTCGTAACTTGCGCCGGCCGAGCCCGACCAGGTGGTGAAGCGGCGCCGATATGCGGGCGTGCCCAAGTCGGCATCTTCATCGGCGGCAAGTCGACTGAACTCGATCCTTCCGCCAACTTCGAAGCGCCAAGGATCGCGTTCTACCATTTGCAACGTGAATAAGCCCAGTTGCCGCTGGCGGCTGTCGGGAAGGAATTTTTCCTCGCCGCGAATGCTGACGTTGCGATCGACATATTGAAGGCCGCTGGTGCCGCCCCAGCCCGCCCAGACCGTCTGTTCGACGTCCAGCCGTATTTCTCCGCCATCGGACCGGAATGTCGATGCGACGTCGCCGGTGTCTTCGACCTCGTCGTGGCGATATTGGGCATAGCCGCCGCGCACGCGAAGTTCCTTGAAGACGCCAGTCACCGGGACGGTCATCCGCGCGTCGTAACGTGTCTGTCGAGCATCGATATGCGGTGCTTCGGCTTCAACTGCAGGATCGAGCGAAAAGCGGATCGGCACACCGTAATAGCTCTCACGATGAGAAACCGAAAAGCCCAGGTTTGCGCCATTCGCGACATAACCGATGCCGCCCGCAATCTCTTTGATCTCGGCATCAGTATTGGGAAGTTTTCCGCGCAACTCGGCAAGCGCGCGAATGTCAGGATCGAGGCTCGCAGCCGCATCGCGCCGAAGGTCGTCGCTGAGCAGATATCCACCGGTCCTCAGGTCGCTGGATTTGGACCAAGTGGCATCGCCGTGGACGACAAGATTGTCGGTCAGCGGGACATCAATTGCGCCTGTCAGCGATCGCTCGTCGGCGGCGCTGGCATAGCCTGCAACCAGGTCGGCATGGAGCGGGGCATCGGGGATCCGGCGCGGAATGCGAGTATCGATCACGTTGACGACCCCCCCGATTGCCGACGATCCGAACAGCAATGCCGCGGGCCCACGCAGGATCTCGATACGCTCCGCCGTCAGGGGATTGATCGCGACTTCATGGTCGGCGCTGGATGCCGACACGTCGAAGCTGCCAATGCCGTCCTGCAGCAGGCGGATTCGATCGCCCGAAAGGCCGCGCAGGATAGGACGCGACGCCGACGGTCCGAAACTCGACGCCGATACGCCGGGCTGCTTGGCAAGCGTTTCGCCAAGACTTGGGCGCTTGTCGCGGGCGAGGTCGGCGCCGCTGACGACCGAGACACCGCCGAGCACGTCGTCGGTATTCCGGCGCACGCCAGTGATCACGATCGCGTCGTTCGCGTCATGCTGCTCACGCGCATGGACGTCGCCGGGATCGGCAGGGACCGTGACAGACGCAGCGGCCTGGGATGCAGGCGCAGCCGCAGGAATGGCGACGAAAAGCAAGGAAATCATGAAGGACCTGTCTTGGAAAAGACTTAGTTTCATATGTTACAACATCTCAATAACTGCAATGCCGCTCGTCGCGTCTGCACGCCATTTCGTCGAATCCGATCGTCGAAAAAGCGGCCCGGCGGGGAGCGCCGGGCCGCTTCACGGTTGCGGTGCCTCGGGGGGAGCACCGCGCGGGGTCTATTTCCGTCAGCCTAAAGATCAATCCCGGCTGCAATCGCTTCCAGCTTGCGAACCCGTTCCTTCAGATCTGCAAGCTCGATCCGGTTGCCAGCGGCGGGAAACGGCATATCGTCGCGTGGACCGGTCAGTTCCATTCGCTTCAGGTCGAGCCAGCCCTGCCATCCCTTCAGCATGACCATGGCAGCAATCGATACGGCGATCAGGACGGATGCAGCCATCAGGCCGGTGGAGATTGGGTCGGTCATCACTTGTCCTCCCGCAAAGCTTCGATTTCGCGGGCCAGGTCATGGTCCTGCTGCGAAGCGAGATGATGGTCGATCGCCATCAATCGGCGGTCGGTGGCATCCAGAGTTGTGCGAAGATCGTGGATCGAGGTACGTCCCTTGCCCTTTCCGGCCATGCGCTCGAACTCGCTCGGCCGTTCGCCGCGGACGTTCGCCTTCTTGCGCTGGGCGCCGAAATAGATGGCCATCGCGACATAAGTGATCAGCGCCACCTCCCACGATACCAGCACCGCGACGGCGACCATGCCGATGCGGAGGATGGTCGGGTCGATGTTGAACACATCGCCCATGGTCGAGCAGACGCCGGCAATTTTCTTGTCGCGGCGATCGATCGAATAACGGTTGGACATTTCCCCTTTTCCTTCCTTCACTGGCGCGCCGCGAGGGCGGCTTTCAATTCTTCAAGCTCGGCGTCGACCTTGTCGGCAGACTTGAGCTCGGCAATTTCTTCCTCGAGGCTTTTCGGCCCCGTAAGACCCAGCGCGTCGGCATAACCTTCCGCCAGATCGGCGCGCCGCTCGAGCGTTTCGAACCGCGAGAACGCGTCCTGGGTCCGGCTTCCGTGCAGCATCTCGTTGGTACGGGCGCGGGTGATCGCGCTCTCTAGCCGGTTCGCGATCGAAGCCTGACGCGCACGCGCCTCGGCGAGCTTCCCCTGCAGCTTGGCGATATCCGCCTCGTAGCCGCGAAGCACTGTCTCGATCTGGCCGATCTCGTCCGCCAGGCTTTCGGCCATGTCGGTGGCCTTCTGCTTCTCGGCGAGCGCGGCGCGGGCAAGGTCCTCGCGGCCCTTTTCCAGCGCCAGCCCGGCCTTTTCGGACCAGTTGGACTGGATGGTATTGAGCCGGTTCATCGCTCGCCGCATCTCCTTGATGTCGGCGATCGAGCGCGCCGCCGTGGCACGGATTTCGACCAGGGTCTCTTCCATCTCGACGATGATCATGCGGATCATTCGTGCGGGGTCTTCGGAGCGATCGAGCATCTCGGTCACGTTGGCCGCAATGATGTCCCGGGCACGGGTGAAGATCGGACCGGACAGGATACCGACCAGCGGCGCGAAGCGGACATTCGCTTCTTCTTCGGGCCGATCGATCCGCACCGCGCGGACCGGGGCCTTCGCCTCGATGATATCCAGGTCATGCATAGGTTGCGACCGCCGCATTCGAGACCGTAGCCGGGCCAACCGCGGCGCCGACGGCGACCGTGCTGACGAGCAGGGCCGCAAAAGCGGCAACCAGCTGGCGATGGAAATTCGAACCGAACATTTTCATTCTCCCTTTTCAGGCCTCCTGCCGTGGCGGGTGACCGATGCTAAGAGATATACAAGGGACGTGCCAATTGCAGTTTTCCGCCATTTTTCGTCTGGATGCTGTCGCCGCGATGAATGAAATGGCGGAATTTCCCAACCCGGTTTGGTAATTCGCGCCACATTGCCGATACGCGGAACAAGCAGGGCCCGCCGGTCATTGAACCGGCGACAGTTCTTCAGGAAGGAATCACGATGTTTGCCAAGATCATCGGCGCAATTGCCGGCCAAAAGCTCGCTTCACGCAACAACAAGGCCACCGGCGCACTGATCGGTGCGGCGATCCCGGTCATTGCCCGCCGCGGGCTTGGCCCGCTCGGCCTCGTTCTTGGTGCAGGATGGCTTGCCAAGAAGGCGTACGACAAGGCGCAGTCGCGCACGCCGACGGCCTAAGTCAGCAATATTCGGAAAGAGGATCAGGCCTCGGCGTTCTCGCCGGGGCCTTTTTCTTCGCCCTCGAAATAGGGCCTAACTTCACCCTTGAGGGTCAGCATCATCGGGCGACCATTGCGATCAAGACTGCGACCGGCCGCGACCTTGATCCAGCCTTCCGACACGCAATATTCCTCGACGTTGGTCTTTTCCTTGCCATTGAAGCGGATGCCAACACCCTTCTCCAGGATCGACTGGTTGAAGTGCGGGCTGCGCGGATCGAGGCTGAGGCGATCGGGCATATTGGCGGTCATTGCGCCGGGTGTCTCGGATTTGCTGTCGGTCATGGTCGCGCCCTAGCCGTTCCTGCAAAGCCGCGTCAATTCGACGAATGGCGGTTGCAGGCGCTTCATTCGCGACGCACTCTGCCGCAAAACATCCTCGGGGAAACATCATCATGCGCAAACTCTCGCTGCTGCTCGGCTGCTCGCTCGTCGTCGCCACCGCAACCTTTGCCCAGGCACCGACTCCGCCGGTCGCGCCGCCTCCCCCCGAACCGGGCCAGGCATCGCCCATCATGCAGCCACAACCCGAAGGGATCGCAGCCGCACCGAGCACCAGCGACAAGAAGCCGGGCAAATGGTCGGTCGATGCCCGACACGCGCCCGGCCGGGATGTCGCCATCGATGTGACGCAGGGCACCTGGCTCAGTCTCGACGTTTCGCCCGATGGCAAGGAAGTGGCGTTCGACTTGCTCGGCGATCTCTACACGATCCCAATTACCGGCGGCGAAGCGCGCCCGCTGACCAAGGGCCATGCCTGGGACATGCAGCCGCGTTATTCTCCCAGCGGACGTGAGATCGCTTTCACGTCGGACCGAGGCGGCGGCGACAATATCTGGGTGATCGACCGGGCCAGCGGTGCGAGCCGCCAGATTACGAAGGAAGACTTCCGGTTGCTCAACCAGGCCGACTGGAGCCCCGACGGCAATTACATCGTCGCGCGCAAGCATTTCACATCGTCGCGCTCGCTCGGCGCGGGGGAAATGTGGCTTTATCATCGCACCGGTGGCGACAAGGGCGCCGGCGTGCAGATGACGAAAGCGCGCACAAAGCAGAAAGACACTAACGAACCCGCGTTCAGCCCCGATGGCCGCTACCTCTATTTCTCCGACGATGCGACCCCAGGCGGCACGTTCGAATATTCCAAGGACGTCAACGGCCAGATCTACGTGATCCAGCGCCTCGACCGGCAGACCGGGGACGTGGAATCCTTCGTCACCGGCCCCGGCGGCGCGATCCGCCCGACCCCGTCACCCGACGGCAAGAGCTTGGCCTTCATCCGCCGCATCCGTTACAAATCGACCCTCATGCTGATGGATCTGGCCTCGGGCCGGATGACCCCGCTGACCGACATCCTTGATCGCGACATGCAAGAGACCTGGGCGGTGCAGGGCGTCTATCCGGGGATGAGCTGGACGCCTGACAACAAATCGATCGTGTTCTGGGCCAAGGGCGGGATTAAGCGGATCGACGTAGCCAGCCGATCGGTCAGCGACATTCCCTTCCACGTTACTGGCACGCGCTTCGTCGAGGACGCGGTGCGTCAGCAGAAGGAGATCGCGCCGGCCAACTTCGACGTGAAGATGACCCGCTTCGCGCACGCCAGCCCCGACGGGCGGCGCGTAGTCTACGAGGCGCTCGGCCACCTTTATGTAAAGGACATGGCGGGCGGTGCGCCGCGCCGCCTGACCAAGGCCGTCGAATTCGAAAGTTATCCGGTATGGTCGCGCGACGGTCGGAGCATCGCTTATGTTGCGTGGGACGACGAGAAGGCGGGACGAATAAAGGTTGCCAGCGCAACCGGCGGCGAAGGTCGGATCGTAACTCCGGAACCCGGCCATTATGTCGAACCGGCCTTTTCTCCGGACGGAAGCATGATCACCTATCGCAAGACGCGCGACGGTTATCTGACAACGCCAATGTGGGGCCGGGACACCGGCCTGTATGTCGTACCGGCGCGCGGCGGCACTCCGAAGCGCGTCGCCAAGGATGGCAGCCAGCCGCACTTTGGCCGGACGGGCGACCGGATTTTCTTCTCGGCCGATGGAGAGGATAGCAAGCATCTCCTCAACTCGGTTTCGCTGGCCGGGACCGACGAAGTCACCCACCTGATCAGCGACAATGCCGCCGACTTCCAAGTTTCGCCCGACGAGCAATATGTCGCCTGGACCGAACGTTATCAGGCCTATGTCATGCCGTTCGTCCGCTCTGGCCGATCGATGGAGGTCGGGCCCGACGGAAAGTCATTGCCGCAGTCGCAGGTCAGCGCAGACGCCGGCGACTGGATCCATTGGTCGGGCAACAGCCGCCAGCTTTACTGGAGCCAGGGTCCCGATCTCTACATCCAGAGCCTCGCCGGTTCCGGCGATTTCGCGGGCGGCAAACAGGTCGCAGCACCCGTAGCCGCTCATCTTGGCTTTGGTGCATCGCAGGTCCGGCCGAATGGCCGCATCGCGCTGACAAATGCCCGCCTCGTCACCATGAAAGGTGACGAAGTCATCGAAAATGGGACGATCCTGATCAACGGCGATCGCATCGAAGCGATCGGAGCGGGCGTCGCGATCCCTGCGGGTACGCGAACCGTCGATGCCAGCGGCAAGACGATCATGCCCGGCCTGATCGATGCCCACTGGCACGGATCGATGGGATCCGACCGGATCATTCCTCAGCAGAACTGGTTCCATGCCGCAGCGCTCGCTTACGGCGTCACCACGGTCCACGACCCTTCCAACGACACGTTCGAGATTTTCGCCGCGAGCGAATATCAGAAAGCCGGACGCATATTGGGGCCGCGCATCTTTTCGACCGGCACCATCCTTTACGGCGCCACGACGCCCTTCACGGCCGAGATCAAGAGCATCGACGATGCGCGCTCACATCTGCGCCGTCTCAAGGCTTCGGGTGCATGGTCGGTGAAAAGCTACAACCAGCCGCGCCGCGAGCAACGCCAGATGATCATTCAGGCGGCGCGTGAACTCGGCATGGAGGTCGTGCCCGAAGGCGGCTCCCTGTTCGAAATGAATATGACGATGATCGCCGACGGCCACACCACGATCGAACATTCGCTTCCCGTAGCGCAAGTCTATGACGACGTCCTCCAATTCTGGAAGGGCAGCGGAACCGCGTACACGCCCACGCTGATCGTCGCATACGGCGGTCCGTTCGGTGAGAATTACTGGTACCAGAAGACGAAGGTTTGGGAGGAACCGATCCTTGCCAAATGGGTGCCGCGTCCGCTGATCGACGCCCGCGCGCGCCGCGTCGTCCAGAACCCAGACGAAGAGAATAACGTCGTCGAGATCGCGAAGACCGCGAAGCGGATCGCCGATCTGGGTATTCCGACATCGATCGGTGCCCACGGACAGCGCGAAGGACTCGGCGCGCATTGGGACATGTGGATGTTCCAGCTCGGCGGCATGTCGAATTACGAAGCGTTGAAAACCGGCACGATCAGCCCGGCCCGCGCGCTTGGACTCGACAAGGATCTCGGCAGCCTTGAAGCTGGGAAGCTTGCCGACCTCATCGTGCTCGACGACAACCCGCTCGAGAATATCCGCAATTCCAATCATGTCGCGATGACAATGATCGGCGGTCGCCTGCTCGATTCCAACCTGCAGGTGGTCGCTGGTGACCACGCCGGCAGCGTGACCGGTTTCAAGCCGTTCTGGTTCCAGAACCAGGCGGGCGGCAATTATACGGCGGGCGCGACCATCGGCGTGCCGCGAGGCGACCATGCGGAGGATTGATCGCGTTTGACCCTACGGCAAGCGGGGGCGTCGATGCCCTCGTTTGCCGCATTGCAGCATCGATCTCGCCATTGCCCCGGCGCTTTTCGCGCTTTAAGCGCCAGCGGCAATGAGCGATCAAACCAACAACCGCCCCAACCGGCCGGCGCTTGCACTCCATGTGCCCGAGCCTCCATTCCGGCCAGGCGACAAGCCCGACTTTTCCTCGATCCAGGTGCCCGCCGCCGGCGCTGCGCCGCGGCCCGACGTCGCCGTCAAGGCCGAGGAAACTTTCCCGCTGACCACGCATCTCGTTCGCGTCCTCGATGAGGGCGGCAATGCGGTCGGACCGTGGGATCCCAAGCTGGACCCCGATACGCTTCGCAAGATGCTAAAGGACATGAAGACCGTCCGGGTCTTCGACGACCGCATGTATCGCGCCCAGCGGCAGGGCAAGACCAGCTTTTACATGAAGTGCACGGGCGAAGAGGCGATCGCCGTTGCCGCGGCGAACGCGATGGATCCGGAAGACATGCACTTCCCGACCTATCGCCAGCAGGGCCTGCTCGTGGCGCGCGGCTATCCGCTGAAGACGATGATGTGCCAGATCTATTCGAATGCCGCCGATCCCGTGAAGGGTCGCCAGTTGCCGATCATGTATTCGGACAAGAAACATGGATTCTTCTCGATCTCGGGCAACCTTGGCACGCAATATCCGCAGGCCGTTGGCTGGGCGATGGCCAGCGCGATCAAGGGCGACAGCCGGATTTGCATGGGCTGGATCGGCGACGGCGCAACGGCGGAAGGCGATTTCCATTCGGCGATGACCTTTGCCGCCGTCTACCAGGCCCCGGTCATTCTTGCGGTCGTCAACAACCAGTGGGCAATCTCTTCCTTCAGCGGCATCGCCGGGGCCGAACAGGCGACCTTCGCAAGCCGAGCCGTCGGTTATGGCATCGCGGGCCTTCGCGTCGACGGCAATGACGCGCTTGCCGTCTATGCAGCGGTCAAGTGGGCGAGCGAGCGGGCGCGGATCAACAAAGGTCCGACACTGATCGAATTCTTCACCTACCGCGCCGAAGGCCATTCGACCTCGGACGATCCTTCCGGCTACCGACCCAGGGACGAGGCCGAGGAATGGCCGCTTGGTGACCCCATCGCGCGGTTGAAGGCGCACCTTCTCGCAATTGGCGAATGGGATGACGAACGGGATTCCGCGCTCGACGACGAACTGAACACGACGGTCCGCGCTACGCAGAAGGAAGCCGAGAAGATCGGCATCCTGCCCGACCAAGGTTTCGAGAATATCTCATCGATGTTCGAGGATGTTTACGCGACTACCCCGTGGCACATCGCCGAGCAGCGCGACGAAGCACTTGAAGAAGCGCGCGAATTTCTGGGGCATGACGCGAAATGAGCGAAGCGAAGACCAAGAGTCGCAACATGATCGAGGCGATCAACGACGCCCATCGGGTGATGATGGAGCGCGATCCCGACATCGTCGTGTTCGGTGAGGACGTCGGCTATTTCGGCGGCGTCTTCCGGGCGACCGCTGGACTGCAGGAGCAATTCGGCAAGACCCGTTGCTTCGACGCGCCGATTTCGGAAGGCGGCATCGTCGGCACAGCGGTCGGCATGGCAGCTTACGGTCTGAAGCCTTTGATCGAGATCCAGTTCGCCGATTACATCTATCCCGGCTACGACCAGATCGTCAGTGAAGTCGCCCGTATTCGCTATCGCACGGCGGGCGAATGGACGATGCCGATGGTCATTCGCTCGCCGTATGGCGGCGGCATTTTCGGCGGCCAGACGCACAGCCAATCGCCCGAATCCCTGTTCACCCACATTGCGGGACTGAAAACGGTGATTCCGTCGAATCCCTATGACGCAAAGGGCCTGCTAATCGCCGCCATCGAGGATCCCGATCCGGTCGTCTTCTTCGAACCGAAGCGTATCTACAACGGCCCGTTCGACGGCCATCACGACCGTCCGGTGACGCCGTGGGCGAAGCACGAAAAGTCGGCCGTTCCGGACGGCTATTATACTGTTCCGCTCGGCAAGGCGGCGGTCGTACGCCCAGGCGAGGCGCTGACCGTCCTGACCTATGGCACCATGGTTCACGTCGCGCTCGCCGCGATCGAGGAAAATGGCATCGACGCTGAGGTCATCGACCTGCGCACCCTGGTCCCGCTGGACATCGAGACTATCGAGGAGTCGATCAAAAAGACCGGCCGTTGCCTTGTCGTGCAGGAAGCGCCGAAGACAAGCGGGTTCGGCGCCGAACTCGCGGCGCTGGTGCAGGAGCGCTGCTTCTACCACCTCGAAGCGCCGGTGGAGCGCGTGACGGGCTGGGACACACCCTACCCGCACGCCTATGAATGGATCTATTTCCCCGGCCCGATCCGGATGAAGGCCGCCCTCAAGAAAGTCATGGCAGCATGAGCATTTACAAATTCAAGCTTCCCGACATTGGCGAAGGCATTGCCGAAGCCGAAATCGTCGCGTGGCACATCAAGCTTGGCGACCGGGTCGAAGAAGACCAGCAACTGGCCGACATGATGACCGACAAGGCGACGGTCGAAATGGAAAGCCCCGTTGCCGGGACGGTCGTCAAACTTGCCGGCGAAGTCGGCGACCAGATCGCGATCGGATCGGTGCTCGTCGAAATCGAAACCGAGGGAGATGTCAGCGCCGAGCCCCCTGCCATCGAGAAGACCGAAGCCGAACAGCCGCTTGCGGACGGCATCGTCGATCCGACTGCGGCGCAGGAAAAAGAAATTCCCGTAACTGCGACGGCAGCGCCGGCCGCGAAGGCGTACGAGCCGAAGGTCGAATCTGCGTCCGAGCCCGCCTCCGGTGCGACGTATGCAAAGGTCCTCGCCTCGCCCGCCGTGCGCCAGCGCGCCCGTGATCTCGGTATCGATCTATCGCAGGTTCGCACGACCAGCGACCGCGTTCGCCACTCCGACCTCGATGCTTACCTACTCTACAATGGCGGCACCGTCAGCCACGGTGGCAGCGTCAAGCGCCCGGACGAAACGATCAAGGTCGTCGGCCTTCGCCGCAAGATTGCCGAGAACATGCAGGCGGCGAAGCGTAAAATTCCGCACTTCGCGCTGGTCGAGCAGTTCGACGTTACCGATCTTGAAGAGACGCGGGCGATGATGAATCGCGATCGCGGCGACAATCCAAAGCTGACGCTATTGCCGTTCCTGATCACCGCAATGGCCAAGGCAATGGCCAATTGGCCGATGATCAACGCGACCTACGATGACGAAGCCAATGTCGTGACCCGCCACGGCGCGGTCCACATGGGGATCGCAGCGCAGACCGACGCGGGCCTGATGGTGCCGGTGATCCGCGATGCGCAGGGCATGACCGTGTGGCAACTCGCGCGTGAAATCGCGCGGCTGTCGGAAGCAGCCCGGACCGGGAAGGCAAGCCGCGAAGAGCTTTCGGGCCCGACCTTCACGATCAGCTCGCTGGGACCGATGGGCGGAATCGCATCGACCCCGGTGATCGCACCGCCGCAGGTCGCGACAATCGCGGTCAACAAGCTTCAGGAAATTCCGGTCATCGTCGATGGCGAACTGGAGGCGCGCAAGGTGATGAACCTGTCACTGTCGTGCGACCATCGCGTTGTCGACGGCTGGGACGCGGCAAGTTTCCTCCAGACGCTCAAGAGCTTCATCGAAAACCCGATCAGGTTGCTCAGCGCCTGATGCAGCGCGAGCGCGTCGCTGCGCTCGGAATCGGAACGCTCGCGGTCATCGTGGGCGCTGCTTTTCTGCTGCTGGTCGGCGCGCCGATCGCGCTTGCCTTGCGGAACGTCATGGCTTTTGCAGCCGGTATAGGGCTGGGCTGTCTTGGACTCTTCCTCCAACCGCGAGAGTCGGCCTTTTGGCCGCGCCTCACGGTGACAATGCTCATGCTGTTGCTCGTAGTGCTGGCCGGGACCGAGATTGACGGCGTGAGACGCTGGCTCAATTTTGGCCTATTCACGCTCCAACCGGGCCTGATCCTGCTGCCTACCCTGCTCACGACCTGGTCGCCTGACCCCAAGGGATGGCGCCGCATAGGGCTCATCGCCGCGGCAATCCTGATCGCCGTGCAACCCGACGCAGCCACGCTAACCGCATTTTCCGCGTCCATAGTCATTATGCTCCGCCGAAATGCCTCCTTGCCTGCCATATTGTCCGCCTTGGCAGCCGCCGCCACTTCGGTCGCCTTCTGGATCGCACTGCGCACTCCTGATCCGGTGGCCTTTGTCGAAGGAACTGCGCAACTCGCGGTCCAGCACGGCTTCTTCGCCATCGCACTTCACGCGCTCACCGCAGCCTTGATGCTCGTGCCTTTCATCCTCGTTCGAGAGAATGGCGGCACCGAGAATCTGGTCTTTTTTGCTATGCTATCGGTTGCTGCGCTGGTCGCGGCCTTCCCGATGCCGTTGGCAGGGTCGGCCTTGAGCCCGCTGGTCGGCTACGGCGCCGCAATTGCTCTTCTCACCATTCCGGTAAGGTCGCGGTTCGGGGCGCCGTTCCGACGCCGTCAGGCGGCGAGCACCTCGATCTGATCGTTGGCGCCAGCGAGTGCCGACGCACGATCCATACCGACACCGACCGCACTGACGAATTCCGGCGCGATGCCCAGGAAGTTGAAGAATGCTGTCAGGTAGCTTTTGGAATGTTCGAACGGGCTGTCGTCAGGGTAGGCACCGCCGGACGCAAGTGCCACGATGACCCTCTTGCCACTAAGCAATCCCTGCGGGCCGCTCTCCGTGTAGCGAAAGCTCTTGCCGGCGACCGCAATCCGGTCGAGCCATGCCTTGAGTTGGGTCGGCACAGTGAAATTGTACATTGGAGCGCCGATTACGACCGTGTCCGCAGCAATGAATTCGTCGAGCAGATCCTCGTCCTGGCCACGCGCGGTAAGATGGGCGAGCGGCTGGGCGACGAGATCGCGGTGAACGACGTTCAAATCGCTACCAAGCTGCGCAACAATATCGGCCGTGAGCTTACGACTGACGCTGTCGGAACCGGAAATGCTGCTGTCGATCTGGAGGATGGTCATCATATTGTCCTTGGTATTGATTTGTTACCGGGACGCTTTAAGTAACCATCTATGGAACCGGCACAAGAACGCAAAAATTTGTTCGTCAGTCACACCGATGTGACCGACCTCGGACACGCCGGTCGCGTCGGGGCCGATCCGCATGCCAACGGGTCGGTCTGCCGAAACGTTACGCCGGTCCTCAACCGCGTCGGCGACAAATGGAGCATGCAGATCGTCATGGCGCTCAGCCACGGCCCGCGCCGTTTTTCGGAATTGAAGCGCGAGATCGACGGCGTTTCCCAGCGTATGCTCACTTTGAGCTTGCGCGGCCTGGAGCGTGACGGCCTGATCACGCGAACGGTCACCCCGAGCATTCCGCCGCGTGTCGATTATGACCTGACCGAACTCGGCATCAGCCTACGCGAACCCGTGCGCGCGCTCGGCGACTGGGCAGTTTCTCATATCGACTGCATCCGGGCCGCTCAGGCGCAATACGACAAGTCAATCGACGAGCGCTGATCGGAATCATCGAAGCGTGTTGCCAACCGAGGCAAATTTGCACGCGTGACGAACGCCGGACGAGTGGCTAGAGCATCCTTCGCCAGTCGAGTTGGGGACAAATGGCCGAAATAAGCGTCAATTTCTATTGGGTCATCCTGTCCCTCATCGCGTCGCTCGCCATCCTTTCGCTGGCTGCGCATTGGGTCGTTCGCCGGCACGTTGCCTTAGTGTGGCTCGCCGCAGCGCTTCTTGCGGGAGCGATCTCGACAATCGTCTTCACGAAAGGGGGCAGCGGCGCCAGCGCGTTTGCGATGCTCGCGCTCAGCGATACATTCGCCGCTTATTGCCTTTGCCAGTCGTTGCGCCTTTCGATGGGAAAATCAGGCTCCGGGCGCGCGATAACCGCCGTGGCGGTAATTCTTACGTTGTGCTCCCTTCTTCTGATTGCCATCGGGTCCGATCCGGTCGCCCAGTGCATCCCGTTCCAGATTGCCAGTTTCGTGTTGACCGTCAATGCCTTGAGTGCGTTGATTTCGGCGCGCGCCAAATGGGTTGTTCGCGGGCTGATCGTCGGGACGTCGATGTACGCCATCACGCAAGCGATCCGTGCCCCATTTTTCCCCAGCTTGCTCGATGGCGGAACCGCGTTCCCGTCGATGGCCAGCCCGTGGCTCAACTGGTTCCTGCTTGCGACGTCGAGCATCTATGTGCCGCTCGTGGTCTTGCTGATCATCGCCAACGATATTGGCGGCGTCATTGCAAATTACCGCGAGCGATCGCAGCGCGATGGACTCACGGGATTGCTGACCCGGCAGCCGTTCGAGGAGGCCGTCGGCGCGCGGCGGGAACGGTTTGGTGTCCTGATTGCCTGCGATATCGACCATTTCAAACGCGTCAACGACACCTATGGCCATGCTGTCGGCGACGACATCCTGCGGGCCTTCGCCGAGCGTTTCGATCAGGCGGGACGGATTGCTGGCCGGATCGGCGGGGAGGAATTCGTCATTGCGCTGCCCGGTGCGACATTGCCGCAGGCCGAGACCATCGCCGAGCAACTGCGCCGCACGTTTCATGAATTGCGGCATCCAGCATTGGCTGAAGCGCATCGGCTGTCAGCGAGCTTCGGGATTGCTGCCTACGGTGGCCGCGAGTCGTTGGCGGCAACACTAGAAAAAGCGGATAGCGCGCTCTATCGCGCCAAGCGCCAAGGCCGCAACTGCGTGGTCCTCCACGGCACCGGCCAGGACGAACAGGCCAATCTCATCGTCCAGTCCGCCTGAGCGGCGCTTGGCGTCGCGGAACGGACGCGCTAGTCGCCAAAGCATGACCACGCCCACCGATATCGCCTCGCTCAAGCTGCTCGACGACCGCCTGCGCTTCCTGTCGGCATGGACGATCCATTACGCCAATCATGTTCGCGAATCGGCCGACGGGCTGAAGGTCGGGGGCCATCAGGCGAGTTGCGCATCGATGACCGCTATCATGGCCGCGCTCTATTTCCATGCGCTGGGACCGAACGACCGGGTCGCCGTCAAGCCGCACGCCGGGCCGGTGCTTCACGCCATCCATTATCTGCTCGGATCGCAAAGCCTGCAACAGCTTCAGAATTTTCGCGGATTCGGTGGGATGCAAAGCTACCCAAGCCGCACCAAGGACAAGATTCCGGTCGACTTTTCGACAGGTTCGGTTGGCCTGGGCGTTGCGATTACTGCCTTTGCCTCGCTCGTGCAGGACTATCTCACCGCGCACGGATTGATGGCTCAGGAAGATCGCGGGCGCTTCATCGCACTGATCGGTGACGCCGAGCTCGACGAAGGCAATATTTACGAAGCCATCATCGAAGGCGCGAAGCACGACATCCGCAATTGCTGGTGGATCGTCGACTATAACCGCCAGAGCCTGGATGCGACCAGCGCCGACCGGATGTTCGAACGGTTTGCGGATATCTTCTCTGCCTGCGGCTGGCGAATCGTCGAACTCCGCTATGGCAAGAAGCTCGCCGCGGCGTTGGCCCGGCAACCGGCCGTCGCCAAGTGGCTCGACGACTTGCCCAACGCCGACAGCAGCGCCTTGCTTTATCGGGGTGGAGCCGCCTGGCGCGAGCGCCTGTCTGCCGATCTAGGCAAGAAGGCCGACGGATTTCTCAAGGGCGTCGACGACGACGCGCTTGGCGCGTTGATGACCGACCTGGGCGGTCACTGCATGGAATCGCTAACCGGAGCGTTCGATGCTGCAATGGACGACGTCCCCACCTTGTTCATTGCGTGGACCGTCAAGGGCTTCGGCCTGCCGTTTGCCGGCCACAAGGACAATCACGCAGGGTTGATGAATCCGACGCAGGCACACGCCATGCGCGATGCGATGGGCATAGCCGAAGGGGCCGAATGGGCACCGCTCGCTGGTCTAGGCGACAATGAGCGTCCCGGAGTCGAAGCGACGCTCGAGCGATCCCGGATCCTGCGCGAAAAACGCGGTCGCGATTTCGGCCGCATCGAAATCCCGCAGATCGCTGCGCCGTCCGGCGACGATCAATCGACTCAGGCTGCCTTCGGGCGAATTCTGCTCGACCTCGCCAAGGCCAAGGCACCGATCGCGGATCGCTTCGTCACGACCAGTCCCGATGTCACCGTGTCGACCAACCTAGGCGCGTTCGTGAATCAGCGCGGCCTGTTCAAGCGCCGCGCGATGGCCGACGTTTTCGCCGCTGCAAAGATTCCATCAGCGCAAAAGTGGAGCGGTGACAATCAAGGCCAGCATATCGAATTGGGTATCGCCGAATCCAACCTGTTCCTGATGCTTGCGGCACTCGGCCTGTCGGGCGATCTGTTCGGCGAGCGCCTTGTCCCCATCGGAACGCTGTACGATCCGTTCATCGCGCGGGGCCTCGATAGCTTGAATTACGCTTGCTACCAGGATGCGCGCTTCCTGCTCGTCGCGACGCCGTCCGGCGTGACGCTGGGCCCAGAGGGCGGCGCGCACCAGTCGATCAATCCGCCACTGATTGCGATGGGCCAGCCCGGTTTGCGTCATTACGAACCGGCATTCGCCGACGAACTGGCCGTCATCATGCAGGAAGCGTTCCGGCTGATCGACGATCCCGCGGGCGAAAGCAGCTATTTGCGGCTGTCGACGCGCTCGATCCCACAGGTCGATCGCGACGATGACCAATGGATGCAAGGCGCAATCGACGGCGGCTATTGGCTCCGCGAGCCTGCCGAGGGTGCCGAAGCTGCCATCGTCGCAATGGGCGCGCTGATGCCCGAGGCGCTTGCTGCTTGGGAAGAACTCGGAGCCGACCTGCCCGGCCTCGGGCTGCTCGCGGTAACGTCGCCGGACCTGCTGCATCGCGGATGGACGGCAGCGCAGGCGGCACGATGGATCGGCGGGCGGACGCCCAGCCATGTCGAAAATCTCCTCTCGCGGCTCGCGCCCGGCGCGGGCTTGGTCACAATCTGCGACGCCGCGCCAGCATCACTCAGCTGGCTTGGCGGAGTGCTTGGGCAGCGCGTGGCGCCGCTCGGTGTCGAACGCTTTGGCCAGACCGGAAGCCTGCCCGATCTTTACGCCGCCTATCGCCTGGACGGTGCCGCGATGACCGAGGCGGTTGCCGAGCTGCTGTTGCCCGCCTAGGGACAAACATATGGCAGGACGCTATTTCGACGAGTGGCAGGTTGGCGATTCTATCGACCACGCCATTACCCGCACGGTGACCGAGACCGACAATCTCCTGATCTCGACGCTCACCCACAATCCGCAGCCGCTGCACCTCGACCACGAAGCGGCCAAGGCGACCGAATTCGGCCAGCCGCTGGTCAACAGTTGCTTCACGTTCAGCCTGGTGGTCGGCGTATCGGTCGCCGACACCACGCTGGGAACTCTTGTCGCTAACCTTGGCTATGACGAAGTACGCTTCCCCAAGCCCGTGTTTGTCGGCGATACGCTGAAATGCGCAAGCGAAGTCATTGCGCTGCGCGAGAGCGGTTCGCGGCCGAATGCCGGAATCGTCACTTGGAAACACAGCGGGATCAACCAGCGCGGCGAGACGGTCTGCACCTTTACCCGGTCGGCGCTGCTTCTGAAGAAGCCGGCATGAGCGCAGCGCCGCCGCGAAGTTGGCTGTTTGTCCCCGCCGACAGCGAAAAGAAGATCGCCAAGGCCATCGCCAGCGAAGCCGACGCCATCATCTTCGACCTTGAAGACAGCGTCACTCCTGACCGCAAGGCGGCGGCCCGCGACCTGCTCGCCAACCTCGGCCCACGCGACGGCGGACCGCGTTGGTGGGTTCGAATCAATCCAATCGGAAGCGATTACCAGAAGGACGACCTGGGGCTCATCAAGCTGCCCGATCTTGAAGGCATCGTCCTACCCAAGGCCGAAAGCGGCGCCGACCTCACCCATCTAGCGCATATGACCGGCGGCATACCGATCCATGCCATCGTCACCGAAACGCCGGCCAGCCTGTTCGGACTGCTGTCCTACCGCGATCTGAAGTCGCCATTGGCAGCGATGAGTTGGGGCGCGGAAGACCTTTCCGCCGCGCTCGGTGCATCGTCCAAACATGATTCCGACGGATCGCTAAGCTTCACCTACCGCATGGCTCGATCGCTCTGCCTTGCCGGCGCGGTGGCGGCGGGCGTGCAGCCGGTCGACGGCGTCTTCGCCGATTTTCGCCACGAGGCCGGCCTGGTCGAAGAAGCCCGCGCCGCGGCACGCGAGGGATTTACCGGCAAGCTTGCCATTCACCCGGCGCAAGTCGCACCGATCAACGCCGCTTTCACGCCGAGCGCCGACGAAATCGCTCACGCAATTGCCATCGTCGATGCTTTTGCAAAAAATCCATCGGCGGGCGTGCTGTCGGTCGATGGAAAAATGGTCGATCGGCCCCATCTTGTGCAGGCACAGAACACGCTCAATCGAATTCGATAAATCAGGAGACGCATATGCCGACGCAAGCCAAGGGCTGGGGTACCGAAGCCGCCGACCAGCCATTGAAAGCCATGACCTTCGAGCGCCGCGATCTTCGCGCCAACGACGTCGCGATCAAGATCAGCCACGCCGGCATTTGCCACAGCGATCTCCACACCTGTCGCAACGATTGGAAGAACAGCCGTTACCCCGTCGTTCCCGGCCACGAAATCGTCGGTACCGTCACCGACGTCGGGGCCGATGTCACCAAACACAAGGTTGGCGATACGGTCGCGGTCGGCTGCATGGTCGACAGCTGCATGGAGTGCAAACAATGCAAGGAAGGTTGGGAAATCTTCTGCGAAAAGGGGATGGTCGGCACTTATAATGGCATCGACAAGCATGATGGGTCGCTGACCAAGGGCGGCTATTCTGATCATGTCGTAGTACGGGACCATTTCGTCTGCAAAGTCCCCGACGGCATGGACATCACCCGCGTCGCGCCATTGTTGTGCGCCGGGATCACGACTTTCTCACCGCTTCGCCAATATGGCGTTGGCGAAGGCAGCAAGGTTGCCGTCGTCGGCCTCGGCGGACTCGGCCATATGGGCGTCAAGCTAGCCGCCGCGATGGGCGCGCACGTCACCATGGTCACCACCACCCCGTCAAAGGGCGAGGACGCCCGCGAACTAGGCGCAAACGAAGTCATCATCTCGACCGACGACGACCAGATGAAGGCCGCCGCCGGAAGCTTCGATTTCATCCTCAATACGATCCCGGTCGCGCACGACATCACGCCTTATTTGCAACTGCTCGGCCGTTCGGGGCGAATGGTGCTGGTCGGCGCAATCGAGCCGATGCCCGGCTTCCACACCTGGAACCTGTTGATGATGAACCGCGCGGTTGGCGGGTCGGCGATTGGCGGGATGCCGGAGACGCAGGCGATGCTCGATTTCTGCGCCGAGCATGACATCTATCCGGAATGCGAGACGATCGCGATGCCGGAAGTAAACGAGGCCTACGAACGCCTGCTCAAGAACGACGTTCGTTATCGATTCGTGATCGACATGGCGCGGGGCCTTTGAGGGCAATTGCCGCCGCCGCGGTGGCATTGGTGCTGGCGGGATGCCTTCCCGCCAGCCCACTGCCGCCGGTGTCGGAAGCCGCATCGCTCGACCCGATCAAATTTTTTGCTGGCGCCAGCGAGGGTCATGGCCAGCTCGCCACCGTTATCGGCAAGACGCAGACCGTCCACGTCACCAGCTTGGGCACGCGCAACCCCGACGGCAGCCTGACGCTGGCCCAGCATATCGAGACGCAGGGCGAAGTGGCGCGTGACCGCAGGTGGGTCATCCGTCCGCTTGGCCAAGGACGCTACACCGGGTCCCTGACCGAAGCGGTCGGGCCCGTCGAGGCGACGGTTGCGGGAAATGCGATGTCGATCCGATACCGCACCAAGGACTATCGCGTGCGCCAGTCACTGGTGCTTGGCCGCGACGGCGCGATCCATAACCGCCTCGACATCGTCAAATGGGGGTTGAATGTCGCGCGACTAAGCGAAACTATCGTCCGCCAATAGCCGCCCCAATTCAGGAGAGGCGGCAGGGGAGGATTTTTTCATGTCGCAACCGGCCAAGTCGTGGTCAATGGCCCGCGTCATCACCGCATCGTCGGCGGGTACCGCCTTCGAATGGTACGATTTCTTCATCTTCGGAAGCCTCACCCCGGTCATCGCCAAGGTCTTCCTTGCCGGCCTCGAACCGACCGGCGCATTGGTTGCAGCGCTGGCGTTGTTCGCCGTCGGATTCGCTTTTCGTCCACTGGGGGCAATCATTTTCGGCGCGATGGGCGACCGGGTCGGGCGCAAGGCGACCTTCCTTGCCACCGTCAGCCTAATGGGTATCGCAACCTTTGCGATCGGCCTGTTGCCGACATACGAACAAGTCGGAATCCTCGCCCCCGTCCTGCTCGTCATCCTTCGGATCGCGCAGGGCACCGCGCTTGGCGGCGAATATGGCGGCGCGGCAATTTACGTTGCCGAACACGCCCCTGATCACAAGCGCGGCGAGGCGACCGGATGGATCCAGTCTTCAGCCTCGTTCGGGTTGCTCGCCGCCCTCCTCATCATCTTCGCCACGCGCACCGCCTTGGGTGAAGATGCTTTTGCCGTCTGGGGCTGGCGCATTCCATTCCTCGTCTCGATCCTGCTGCTCGGCATTTCGGTGTGGATGCGTTTGAAGCTCAGCGAGAGCCCGCAATTCGCCAAGCTCAAGAAAGAAGGCGCAACCAGCAAGGCGCCGCTCACCGAATCCTTTGCTAATCGCGAAAGCCTGAAACGCGTCCTGATCGCCTTTTTCGGGATCATGTGCGCGCAAGGGGCGGTCTGGTATTTCACTTTCTTCTACCTGCAGGTGTTCCTCGAAAAATCGCTCGGCCTGCCCGGTGCGACCAAGGACATGCTGCTGATCGTGATGACGCTGATCAGCGCGCCGCTTTACGTCTACTTCGGGTGGCTGAGCGATCGCATCGGACGCAAGCCGGTGATGCTTGGTGGCATGCTGCTCGCCCTCGCCCTCTATTTCCCCGGATCGCATTTAATCGCGCAGGCGACCAACCCGGCGCTCGTGGCGGCGCAGGCACAAACCCCGGTCGTCATCGAAACCGACCCGGCGACCTGCACTTCGCAATTCGACCCGACCGGAACCGCGAAATTCACCAGCGCCTGCGATCTCGCCAAGAGCACGCTGATCGCGCGCGGCGTCGCATATTCGACCCGAGCTTCGGGCGACGGTCAGACGAAGGTCGTGGCCGGGCCTCAGTCGGTGCCGGTAGCCAGCGGCGAAGGCGTCGCCGACTTGAAGGCGCACAAGGCCGGGATCGCGACCGCCATCAATGCCGAACTGGCCGAAACGGGCTATCCGACGTCAGCCGACCCCAAGGCGGTCCACATGGTCCTGCTGCTCTCCGTTCTTCTCGGCTTCGTTGTCGCCGCGACCGCACTCTACGGCCCGCAAGCCGCCGCACTGGTCGAGATGTTCCCGACCCGGATCCGATACACGGCAATGAGCCTGCCGTATCACGTCGGCACCGGCTGGGTCGGCGGCTTCCTGCCGGTGACCAGCTTCGCCATCGTCGCGGCGACCGGCGATATCTACGCAGGTCTCTGGTATGCCGTGGTCTTCACTGCCATTTCTGCAGTGGTGACGATCTTCTTCGTCAAGGAGACGAAGGGTAAGAGGCTGGAAGAGGTTTAGAGTCAGGTTTCGACCCATTGCTGACGTAAATCCGCGTGCCATACGAACCATGCATCGCGCCCTCACAAGCTCTTGATCACATCGCAATAGCGGCAATCAGGGATCGGGAAGCGACTTGTCGGATAGAACCTCAAGCCAGGTACTTTCGGCGCGACTTTCCCTGCTTTTGCCATGCACTCTCGCCGCTCAATCCCTTCCAATAAGCTCTCGCAATAGGCCACTAGGTATTGCTGGAGCGGACGGTCTCGATCTGCCTGATTGACGAGCGCATTGAGCGCAGCCTGAGCTTCAGAGCCCCGCCTCAGCTGGAGCAGGAGATTTGCTTCGATCACCCTTGCGATGAAAGGTAGAGGCCCGGCAGTCGCCATCTTCTCGAGATGGCGTAGTCCAGTTTCCGGATTCTCTAGCCTCTCCGCACGCAGCGCCATGTGGAAGTTCCACGTCCACTTTATGCGTCGCAAACTTAGGCGAGGTGGATTGTAGCTCATGTCTTTGGATGCATAACTTCTGGATCGCTGACAATGGCGCATCCTACTAGTTGCCCGGCGACAGAACACGACCCATTGCTGACATCAGTCGCTACTGCCAAAAGCCTTTGATGTTCATTGCTTCCTTCGCCGCTGCGGCCCTCGCAGCGCAATCACCAAATGTAGCTGACGATCCGCGCGCAACTGCTGGAGTGGCGGTGTTCTTTGATCTTTGTGGGAGCACTGTGGCCAAGGTCGAGACGCCCGTCGATCCCTCTCGATTTAAGTTCACGAAGCTGAGCGCGGAAACCGTCAACAAGATAAGGCCGATGTCTAAGGGACAGCCTTTCTGGGATGTAGAGGACCGGCAAACCGAGTTGCGAGCCTTGGTGCATATTGAAACAAACGGCGTCTGCGCATTGGAAATTGTAGAAGCAAGTGAGGTCGCAACTCGGACCCAGTTTGCCAATGGGCTTCAGGCTCTTGCTGGCCGACTGGGCGGAACGCTCGCGCCCCAGCCCGACAAGGTCAAGAGAGTCGAAGGCAAGCCCATGACTTCATCAGAATGGTTGATTGTCACGACCTCTCATACTTTCCGGGCTGGGCTAACAACATACCCGGACCCGCGGTTCATGACCCAACACATTGCCATGCTAACCGAAGATCGTTGAAGCGCTCGAAAACCAATTAGCTAACGTTCGTTTCCCACCCGCTCCGGCCCGAGTC
>CAWARI010000003.1:0-165662 GCA_963784395.1 uncultured Alphaproteobacteria bacterium
GACCCATTCCTGCCACAAGCGGAATGGCAGCCTTCAACCCGGACCAGACGCTAGCTGCTCAAGCCCTGCTGAGCTTTTCTCGGCGAAGATCATCCTGATCGGCGCTGCTCAAGGCTCGAAGCCGATGACTGCATTGGCTAAAGGGAGCTCATCAACACTTCGGACTGCGGGTTCCCTGCCAGTGCGCTTCCAGCCCGTAGGAGACTCTAAGTACCTCGAGAGACGGTACGTAGCCTTCTAGTAAGAAGCGGTGAAACGCAAAGGCTAATCCCTCAGCCCCGAGAGCAGAGGGGGCATCCGCAACATGGATGTGCAAATGCGGCGCATCTGACTGGCCTGAATTCCCAAGTGCACCGAGGACTTCCCCTCGAGTGACGCGCTTTCCTTCGCGCACCAAGATGCTGCCAGGCTTCAGATGGCCGTAAAGAACGCGCTGGCCGCCGTTCAAGCGCAGCACGACGTAATTGCCGGCCACGGTATCGAGCGTTATCGGAACTGCCGGTGCGGCCAGCGGCCGGTTGTCTACAATGCCGTCTTTCACGGCCTCCACGATGCCGTCAGCCACTGCTAAGACAGAAGCACCATAGCCAGCCCAACTGTCGTTACGTGAGGGATCACCCAAGAAGGCGCGACCATGTGCGTCAAGCTTCACAAAATCGATCGCGTACCGCTGCGCGATGCGAGCCTGGCCGTCGACGACAGCAATGGTCCGGCGATGGTCTGCGTCGTTGGACAGGGCGTTGGCTGCGAGCCAGCGCGCCCCACGTAAAGGCGCGCCAACGATCAGCGGCTCGCCTCTCGCGATATCGAGTGGGGGTGCTTGCACGTTTACCCGCGCCTTGGGTGCGTCCGGCTTGTCCGTGACGATCCGGATGCTGTGCATCAAGGTTCGGCCAGCTGCGCTGCCGCGCCGCACGATTGTATCGAAGTAGAGGATGCAGAAGCCGCCCGGTTCGATTGTCAGTCGGGCTTCGCCCTGCCGGTTCAGCCCCGGAGTGCCAGTCATTCCGGCGAGGTCCTTGCCGACGTGCTGTCCCAGGCGCCGACCCGAGGCACGGTCGACGACATCCACCTCGGCCAATGTAATCGTGCGCCCTGAAAAGTTCGTCACGCGCAACTCGTAGATCAGGTGGTCGCGACCTCCACCGGCAACTGGAGTTGGAGCAGGGCCGAACTGCAGTGCGAGTGGCACGACCGAGTGCGGAGCCGACAATGCACCCGAGGAGCCGAGCATCATGAATGCGAGAAAAAAGGTCGCTCGCGAGATGCCGCCGCCGACGCGATGAGAGATCCCTGTGATTGAGCGCATCATGAGAACAGTACCAAGCGTAATGTCTGGTTTCCACCCAAAGCTGACTCTAGCCGCCGTCTCGGAATAAATCCGTGGCGGCGATCCTGTCCGCGGCGCGGCAGGTCGGCCGACCTTCGCGCTCTCTCCGCGCTGGGTCGACTTTGCTTTGCAAAGTATCACCTAAGCTCGGTCGCCTAGGCTGCCCAGTGAATGTCGATGGGTTGTTCGGCCTCGGCAAGCACGCGACCGATGGGCAGTTTGGATGACTGACCGTCGGCGATGGCACCTTCCAACAACGCCTTCTTTTCGTCGCCCGTAATCGTGATCAGTAACGTTCGTGCCGACAGGATGGCGGAGCGAGTCAGGGTGACTCGCGCAACCGGCGCTTCGGGGGGCAGCGGATCGGGCATCACGCCGACCGCATGGCGGCCGTTCGGTGCATTCAACGCTTCTTCCAGATCCGGCCCGGCGAAGATCGACGCGGTGTGCCCATCAGCGCCCATGCCAAGCCAGACGAGGTCGAGCGGGAATTTGAGATCGGCTAGCTTGGCATTCGCCGAGTTTCCGGCGAGGTGATAATCGTCGATCTCGCTGGTGATCGGGTAAACGCGCGCGCCGACTGATAAGAACGCCTGCGCAATGGCGCGGATGTTCGACTTGTCGTCGGTCAGCGGCACCAGCCGGTCGTCGGTCGGGACGATCGTCACCTTTTTCCAGTTCAACTTGGCCTGCGCCAACTTCTTGTAGATCGGCAGCGGGGTCGATCCACCGGGGAGCGCAATCAGCGCTTCGCCGCGCGCATCGAGGGCGCTTTCGATGATGAAGCCGATGTCGCCAGCAACCGCGTCGGCCATCTCGTCGCGGTCGTCATAGTCCCACCATTCGGCTTCGATCATCGTTGATTCCTTTGCATTGCGTTGCTGGCGCACTGCCCGCTGCCAGCCGTGATGACAAGGGCGGGCTAGCGCATCCGGCCGGTATCCTGCTGCAGATAACCGTACCAGGTCACATAAGGTCGGCCGTTGTCGTCGGTCGCGGGACGGAAGCGCAATTTGCTCATCACCAGGCTGCACGTCCACTGGTCAGCTGCGGGATTGCCGAAGCCGCGATCGACCCGGCAATCAGTCGCCCGTCCGTCCAACTGCACCCGGACGGCGACGTAAATCCGTCCGCCACGCGGCCAGTTTTGCGCAATTTCCGGCGGATAATCGCGCGCCGTCAGTCCCGAAGAAATCAGGCCCGGGCGAGTGCCCTGCCCGCGCCCGCCGCCGCCATTGCCATTCCCCGAACCGCCACTGCCGGTGCCAGTTCCTACCCCGCCCGCGCCGGTCCCCGGACCGACAACATCCGACGCGCCTTGGGTCGAGTCGCTGCCTTCCTTGGGTGTCGGCGATGCGACAATCGGATTGGGCGTGGGGACCACGACTCGCGGTTCTGGCGCGACGACCGGGGTTGCGTCGCTTTTGATATTCTTGGCCGATGCCGCGCCTTCCTTTTCTGGCGCAGCGTCGTCCTGCACGGGAATTTCGACTTCGGGCGGCGGTGGCGACTTATCCGCGATGGAGATCAGCTGGGTCAAATCGTCGCGGGTCACAATCTCGACCGCACCCGTCAGGTTGAGCAACGCCAACCCTAGCCCGACATGGACGAGGAGCACCGCGGTCAAGGTGATGGCGCGGTCGCGATTGTTGGTCGTGGGGCGATACATTCCACCCCCGTAACGCATCATGACCAGTGCGGTTTCCCGCGCTGTATTTCGCCTGCGTAGACCACGGTTTCGGTTCGGCCCGATTGCAAGGCGCATTGGCGCAGAGACATAACGTGATTCATTGACTCTGGTTAACTTTTAGTAAACAGTCCCCGGCGGTCCAAAGAGGGGGAACTCATGACCGATACCACTGCAAATAATCGCAAGTTTCTCGCCACCGGCGGAATTGTCGTCGCGGTCGCACTCGCCGCTTACGGAATCGGCCGCATCTATCCGCCGCTCGGCCCGAGCGAGGGAACGATCGCGCCCGCCGACCGGCAAATCGAAAGTCAGGTCGGTGCCGGTGATGTCACTCTCGGCGACACATCTGTCGCGCAGCTGATGCAGACCGACGCATTCGAGGTGATGACGAAGGACCCGAATTTCCGCGCGATGGCCGCCGATGCAAATTTCGCCGCGCTTGCCCGTAACCCGCAAGCGATGGCCGCGATGGCCGCCAATCCGCAGGCGTTCGCCGCGCTTGCCAAGGATCCGCAGGCCTTTGCTGCAATGGCCAAGAATGCCGAGGCGGTCTCCGCCGCCGCACGCAGCGCCGACGCACGCAGTGCAGAGGCGTTTGCCGCAATGGGGCGTCATGCCGACGCTTTCGCCGCGCTCGCCCGCCATCCGCAGGCCTTTGCAGCGATGGCACGCAACCCGCAGGCGTTCGCGGCTTACGCCAAGGACGCCAATGCGTTCGCTGCCGCCGCCCAAAACCCCGCCGGGGTGGCCGCGATGGCCAGCAATGCACAAGCGTTCCAGGCACTGGGCCGTGATGCGGCAGCAATGACGGCGCTGGCGCGGAATGCTCAGGCGTTCGACGCGATGGCCAAGAATGCCGACGCATTTCAGGCGATGGCGCGCAACGCCGACGCTTTGAGCAGCGCAGCCCGTTCGGCGGAAGCCTTCGCTTCGCAGGCACGCGGGGCCAATGCGTTCGATGCACAAGTCGCATCGGCGATGGCGCGCAACGCCAATGCGTTCAATGCATTGGCGCTTCAGCCGCAGGCGTTCGCCGCAATGGCGCAACATCCGCAGGCGTTCGCAGCTCTCGCTCGCCATCCGCAAGCACTCGCGGCAATGGCTCGCAATCCGCAGGCGTTCGCGTCCTACGCGCGCGACGCCAACGCATTCGCAGCTGCAGCCCGGAACCCGGCCGGGATCGCCGCAATGGCGCGTAATGCCAATGCCTTCCAGGCGCTGGCGAAGGATGCGTCGGCGATGCAGGCGCTGGCCCGTGACGCGCAAGCGTTTCAGGCAATGGCGCGCAATGCCAATGCCTTCCAGGCGCTGGCGTCCGATGCTTCGGCCTTCCAGCGGGCGATGAACGCACAGGCGATATCGGCGATGGCGCAGAACGCCCAGGCCTTCCAGGCGATGGCGCGCAACGCCAACGCGCTAGCGGCGTCGGCGCAGGCGGCGCAGGCCTTCACTTCGCAGGCCGGTGCAGCACAAATGGCCGCGCAGGGACGGATGGACGCACAGGCAATGTCGGCAATGGCCCGCAACCCACAGGCTTTCGCGGCAATGGCTGCCAATCCGCAGGCCTTTGCGGCGCTCGCCCGCAATCCTGCGGCGCTTGGTGCCTTTGCCCGCAACGCCCAGGCGTTCGTGGCACTGGGGCGCAATCCCAACTTCCAGGCTCTTGCGATGAACGCCAATTTCGCAGCAGCACTACAAAATCCGGGGTTCGCGCAGGCCATGAGCCAGCGCTAGTTTGATTGCGGCCGCTTGCGGCCGGAAGGGGGCAGATGACCAAGGCAAAGCGGCTCGTCCGCTTCGTCAACAGGGGGTACGTGGCCGCGCTGCTTGGCAGCGCGGCCACAACCGCGTTGGCGCAGCAAGGACCTGACACCAACGCACCGCCGCCGCCCCCGACCGTCGTGGAGGAACCAGCAAGCACTCCGGACACGGCGCCGCCAGCACTGGAAGATCCCCAACCCGCGCCCACCACCGAGGTCGAACATGTCCCACCAAGCGCCGGGGGGATCGACCTGTCGACGCTCGAGACCAAGAATTTCTCGTTACTCTACTTCGATCCGGTCCAGACCTATCTAACGCCCTACATCGGCCGATCGATCGAAAACGCCATCGCCTTCCACGAGAAGATGTTCGACTGGACGCCATGGGATCGCACCAACGTGCTGCTCAAGGACTTCGGCGATTACGGCAACGCCGCTGCGCGCTCGTCGCCCAACAATGCGGTCTTGTTCGACGTTGCCCCGCTGTCGCAATCGTTCGAGACGTTCACGCCGGGCGAGCGCTTCTTCACGCTTACCAACCATGAGCTTGCGCACGTTGCGACGATGGACGTGTGGAACAAACGTGATGCCTTCTGGCGCCGCTTCCTGGCCGGCAAGCCCATGCCGATCCAGGAACATCCCGAAACCATCTTGTGGAATTATCTCGCCACGCCGCGCAACGCGGTGCCGCGCTGGTACCTTGAGGGTTCGGCAGTGTTCTTCGAGACGTGGATGGCGGGTGGCCTTGGCCGCGCCCAAGGCGCCTATGACGAAATGGTGTTCCGCGCCAAGGTGCGTGACGACGACAAATTCTATTCGCCGCTCGGGCTGGAATCCGAAGGAACGGCGGTCGATTTCCAGGTTGGCGTCAACGACTATCTCTACGGCACGCGCTTCTTCTCGTGGCTTGCGCTGAAATATGGCCCGACCAAGGTGGTCGATTGGCTAAAGCGCGGAGAAGACAGCAAACCGTTCTACGCCGCCCAGTTCAAACATGTCTTCGGCCGCAAGCTGGACAACGCCTGGTCCGACTGGATCGGGTTCGAGAAGGAATTCCAGCAGGAAAATCTGGCGAAATTGTCGGCCTATCCGCTGACCGATGTCCAGCACCTGTCGGCCAAGGGCCTCGGCTCGATCTCACGCGGTTTCGTCGATTCGAAGACCGGCAGCCTGATCGCCGCTTTCCGTTATCCGGGCGAAATCGGGTTCGTCGGCCGAATGGACATGGCAACCGGAAAGCTCACCAAGCTCGCCGAAATCAAGGGCATGATGCTCTACAAGGTGACCAGCCTCGCGTACGACGAAACCGCGCGCAAGGCCTATTACACCGAAGACAATTACGCCTTTCGCGACCTCATGGAAATCGACGTCGACACCGGCAAGAAGCGCATGTTGCTGCGCGACGCGCGGATCGGCGACATCGTGCTCAACAAGGTCGATCGGTCGTTGTGGGGAATTCGGCACCAGAACGGTTATGCGACGATTGTCCGCATCCCCGCGCCCTATGCCGGCTTCAATCAGGTCTTCACCTTCGATTATGGCCAGACGCCGTTCGATCTCGACGTGTCTCCAGACGGTTCGCAGGTTTCGGCAAGCTTCGGCGAGATCAACGGCGATCAGTCGGTGCGCATCTGGACCGCCGAAAGCATGCTTGCGGGCGCCCCCGAAGAGGTCGCGCGGCTGAATTTGCCGCCTTCGACTCCAGAAGGATTCGTCTTCACGCCCGATGGCAAGGGGCTAATCGGATCGGCATATTACACCGGCGTTTCGAACATCTTCCAATTCGATATCGCCAGCCAGAAGTGGGATGTGCTCAGCAATGCCTCGACCGGATTCTTCCGGCCGCAGGTCCAGCCTGATGGAAGCCTGCTGGTCTACGAATATGCCGGCGACGGCCTGACGCCGTCGCGGATCCAGCCGCTCAAGCGCGACGATCTTGGAACAGTCGAATTCCTCGGGACGCGCGTGGTCAAGACGCATCCCGAATTGAAGACTTGGGGGGTTGGATCGCCTGCCAAGGTGCCGCTCGACGAACTGATCACCGAGCGCGGCAAATATAATGCGACCAAGCGGATGAAGCTGGCCGGCGCCTTCCCGATCATCGAAGGGTACAAAGGCCAGATTTCGCCGGGTTACGCCTTCCACTTCGAAGACCCGATGCAATTCCACCAGCTCGACCTGTCGATCAGCGTGTCACCCTGGGGCAACATGCGATACCGTGACCGGCTTCACGTCGGGGTCAAATACCGGTCGCTCGACTGGACGCTGGAATACAAGCACAACGGCGCCGATTTCTACGACCTGTTCGGCCCGGTCGAACGGTCGCGGCGCGGTGATGCATTCCTGTTCGGCTACAAGAAGACCAAGATCTACGATCCGCCGCGGCAGCTCGACTTCTTCGTCAATGGCGGTGCCTATATCGGACTCGAACAGCTCCCCGCTGCGCAGAACATCTCCAGCCCAAAAAACGTATTTTCGCTGGAAACCGGGTTGCATTACACCAACACGCGCAAGTCGCTGGGTAGCGTCGATCATGAAAAGGGGCTGGAGTGGCGGGCCGCGACCAGCGCCGATCTGGCCGAGGGTGACGTCTTCCCCAAAATATACGGCGGGGTCGATTACGGCGTGCCGCTGCCGTGGGACAATAGCTCGGCCTGGCTATACGCCAGCGCAGGTTGGGCCGGTGGCAAATCGCAAAGCCCGCTGGGCAGCTTCTACTTCGGTTCGTTCCGCAACAATTACGTCGATAACCGGCCTGAGAAGCGCTACCGGGAGCAGGAAAGTTTCCCGGGATTCGAGATCGACCAGATTGCGGCCCGTCGCTTCGTCAAGCTGACCGGCGAACTCAACTTTCCCCCGATCAGGTTCGCCGAGATCGGCACGCCAGCTTTCTACCTGAAATATGCTCGACCCGCATTTTTCGTTGGCAGCATGTTGACCGAAGATCCCGGCGGCAAGGGGCACAATTATGCGACCGTCGGCGGCCAGATCGATTTGGCTTTCACCGTTGCGCTTCGCTTGCCGATGACCTTTTCGATCGGGGCCGCGGCTGGTTTCGAGGATGGCGATTACCAGAAGACGGAATTCCTCGCTTCGCTCAAGATCATGTAAGGTCACCCAATGTCGGTAGAAGCCCTCAACTGGACCCTGGCCCTGCTGCCGGTCCTCGTCATGCTCACGCTGTTCATCTGGCTCGACGTGTTCAAGCTGATGACGATCTGGGAAACTTTGGGGTTACTGCTCCTCGGGGTGGTGGCCGCCGCCCTTGCTTATCCGGTCAGCGGCGTCTTCCTCGACCAGCTTCCGCTCGGCTATTCCAACTACAGCCGCTTCGCTGCTCCGTGGGTCGAAGAGTTCGTCAAGGGCGTGATGGTGATCGGCCTGTTCCGCTTCAACAGGATCGGTTTCAAGCTCGACGCGGTGATTTCCGGTTTCGCAATCGGCGCAGGTTTCTCGGTGATCGAGAACATCATCTACCTGACCCGTTTTCCGGACCTGACACCCGCTGTCTGGATGGTCCGCGGCCTCGGCACAGCGGTCATGCATGGCACAGCAACCGCAGTTTTCGCGGTGATCGCGCACGAACTCGCCGAGCGGGAAACGCGCGAGGCTGCATCGGACTATGACTTTCGTCTGTGGTGGTTCGTCCCCGGGTTCGTCGCGGCAGGCTTGCTGCACTTATTGTTCAATCAATTCCCGAGCACACCACTGATCGCGATGATCGCGACCCTGTTGATCGCGCCGTTCCTCATGATGGCGCTCTTCAAATACGGCGCACAGGAAGCCCAGCAATGGCTCGTGAAGGAAGGCGCCGAACATCGAGTCGCGCTCGCTGCGTGGCGCGGCGGAGGCTTTCCCGACGATTCCAGCGGTAGAAAGATCGCGGCGCTTGCCGACCGCTCCACACCTGCAGTCGCTAAGACGATTCACAGCTATTGCGAAACTCTGACTGCACTGGTTTTGGCGGCTGAAATGGCCCTTCACCAGCAGGCCGAACAGGCCGGCGAGGTCCAGGTCGATGCGGCGTCCGAATTCGCGAAACTCGAACAGCTGGAAAAGGACCTGGGTCGGACGAGCCTGGGTGCGCTTCGCCCGTTACTTCCGTTCAGTCGGAATGATTATTGGGAAGTCTCGGAGCTTCGCGAACGGCTGAAGAGCCGTTAGGCCGGGACGCGCAGGCGATAGGTAACGTTCACCCGCTTGGACAGCATCAGGTACGGCAGCCACAATGCGACACTAATCGCGAGCTTCTTGACGTTGGTTTCCAGCAATTGACCGAGCGCAAGGCCGACCTGCGCGGGTAGGCCGGGCTCGGCGGCGACCAACTGAGCAGTCAGGACCTGCATCATCATGTCGAGGATCCAGACGAAAAGCAGCAGTCGGGGAAAAATCGATGCGTGACGCAGCGCCGCCGCAAAGGCGATCGCATAAAGGCTGGTCATGACGACGAGGTCGAGTGTCATCATTACCCGAAGCACCGCGAGCCAAGCCGGAACGTCTCCGGCAAGCGCGGGCATCGAAGCGAAATATTCCATCGCGCGGAACGGGATGTTGACCAACATTCCAACCAGAAGCGAAACCATAAAGCCGTTGGCGCCGTAAAGGGGATGACGGCGAGCCTCGGCAATGTCGACCGAGCGCCAGCAACCGAGACGTGACAGTCGTATCGATGGTTGCGGCATTGTCTCACCATTGGCGAACCAGCGCAGCGCGAGCATCAGCGAGATCGCCGGAGCCGAAACTAACAGGATGTAGGGCAGGACGAACCCGAGACCCGACGAAGTTCCGACGACCGAGCTGAAACCGATCCGCAGCGCAGATGCCAGACCAGCAATGACCACCCACGCAAGCAGCAGCCGATAGAGGTTCTGCTCGAGGGCACCGCGAAGAGCGGCAGCGCGCTGGCTGGCATGATGGGCGGCAAGCCGAAGCATGACGGGGAAATCCTTTTCTGACAAACGCAGACGACTTACCCCACCCCGCCTTTCCATTCCGTAAATGCCGTAGTGGCCATGCAAGTTCCCGGCCGCGCTGCCATAATGCGATAGTGCACGGCTCTTCGTGCTTAAGGGGCCAAATCGAGCACAAGGGCACACCGCAAAGACGACATCACGAAAATCCCACTCGGTTGATGAGGGTCGCGGCGACCAATCCGCCGGTCCCATTTGATGAGAGCTTTGGAGCGCAATTTGCGAAATGCAGTGAATATCGGAATTGCCATCGCGGTCCGTGCGGGCGAAAGATGGCCCCATGTCTAAACTCGACCCGCGGATTGCCGCGATCACCGACCGGATCATCGAACGATCCCGACCGCGCCGCCGCAAATATCTCGACCAGATGGCCGAGCAGGCGGAGACCGGGATTAGCCGTCCGCGCCTGTCGTGCGGGAATTTCGCGCACGGCTTTGCAGCGGCAGGCGAGGACAAGGACGATATCCGCCAGATGCGGGGGCCGAATATCGGGATCGTCACCGCCTTCAACGACATGCTGTCGGCTCACCAGCCCTACGAGCGTTATCCGGCGCAGATGAAGTTGTTTGCGCGCGAAGTCGGCGCCACCGCGCAGGTCGCGGGCGCAACACCAGCGATGTGCGACGGCGTGACGCAGGGTCAGGCGGGAATGGACCTTTCCCTGATGAGCCGCGACGTCATCGCGATGTCGACCGCCGTCTCGCTAAGTCACGGCATGTTCGACGGTGTGGCGATGCTTGGAATTTGCGACAAGATCGTTCCGGGGCTGCTGATCGGGGCGCTTCGCTTCGGCCACCTGCCTGCCCTCCTCATCCCGGCCGGCCCGATGCCATCCGGTCTTGCTAACAAGGAAAAACAGCGCGTTCGTCAGTTATTCGCCGAGGGCAAGGCGACCAAGGAAGAATTGCTCGCGGCCGAGGCTGCAAGCTACCACGGCGCAGGCACCTGTACCTTTTACGGCACCGCCAATTCCAACCAGATGATGATGGAATTGATGGGCCTGCACATTCCGGGCAGCGCCTTTGCCAATCCGGGAACGCCACTGCGTCAGGCGCTGACCCGCGCCGCGGTCCATCGTTTGGCGGCACTTGCCACTGGGCGTCGCCGCCCGTTGGCCGAGGCAGTCGACGAGCGCGCGATCATCAACGCGGCGGTAGGCCTACTCGCGACGGGCGGGTCAACCAACCATGCGATCCATTTGCCCGCGATTGCCCGCGCTGCGGGAATCATGATCGATTGGCAAGACCTCGACGAACTTTCCGCTGCAGTACCGCTTATCGCGCGGGTCTACCCCAACGGGTCGGGCGACGTGAACGACTTCCACCATGCGGGCGGCATGGCGTTCGTAGCAGATACTTTGCTTGAGGCCGGCCTTCTCCATGGCGACTTGCTCGCCGCGGGTGCCGACGATTTTTCCGCCTTCTCCACCAACCCTTGGATAGACGGCGACGCGCTTGCGTGGACCGACGTCAAGGTCTCCAAAAACCTCGAGATGCTTCGCCACGCTGCCAATCCCTTCCTGCCCGATGGCGGGATGAAGCTGGTTCAGGGCAATCTGGGCCGCGCCATTTTCAAGCTCAGCTCCGTCCCGAAGCAGCGCTGGAAGATCGAGGCACCGGCGCGCGTGTTTTCCGACCAAAACCAGGTGCTCGACGCGTTCAAGGCGGGTGAGCTCGACCGCGACGTGATTGTCGTCGTCCGGTTCCAAGGACCCCGCGCCAATGGCATGCCCGAATTACATAAGCTGACCCCGCCGCTGGGCGTTCTCCAAGACAAGGGGCATACCGTAGCCCTGGTCACCGACGGGCGCATGTCCGGCGCCAGCGGCAAGGTGCCCGCCGCCATCCATTGCTCGCCCGAAGCATTGGGCGGTGGCCCGCTATCGCGCGTTCGCGACGGCGACGTCATTCGCCTGTGCGGTCATGAAGGCACGCTAGAGGTCAAAGCCGATCTGTCGACGCGCGACGATGCACCGGCTCCACCGCCGAATCACGGCACCGGGCGCGAGTTGTTCGCTTTCATGCGCGCCGGCGCCGACGAAGCGGAACGCGGCGCATCGGCAATGCTTGCTGCAATGGAGGAAATCTCGTGAGCCGTACTATCGCGGTTGCCGACATCGGCGGCACCCACGCCCGCTTCGCGCTCGCCACCGTCGAAGGTGGCCGTGTGCTCGAACTGTCTGAGCCGATCACGCTCAAGACTGCCGATCACGCCAGTTTCCAGCTTGCGTGGCAGGATTTCTGTGCTCGCAACCCGGGGGACGAACCCGACGCGATTGGGATTGCCTTTGCCGGCCCAGTGGGGGGCGACGTGCTGAAGCTGACCAACAATCCGTGGGTTATCCGGCCAGCGCTAATGAAGAAAAAGCTTGGCATCGCCGACTTTCGCATCGTCAACGATTTCGGTGCGGTCGCCCACGCCGTCGCCCAGTTTGGGGACGAGCATTTCGAGCATGTGTGCGGACCGCAAGGCCCGCTCCCGACCGACGGCCTGACTAGCATCGTCGGCCCCGGCACCGGGCTAGGCGTCGCGCAGTTGCTGCGCACCGACCACGGCTATCACGTGATCGAAACTGAAGGCGGCCATATCGATTTCGCGCCCCTCGATTCGCTCGAGGACCAGATTCTGACCTTCCTGCGCCGGACCCTGCGCCGCGTATCGGTCGAGCGGATCGCATGCGGGTCGGGACTCGCCAACATCTACAAGGTACTCGCCGCAATCGAGGGCAAGGCCGTGGCCGAAATCGACGACAAGGCGCTGTGGACCGCCGCGCTGGAAGGCACGGACCCGCTTGCCGGCGCCGCGATTGACCGCTTCTTCCTGGCGCTGGGCGCGGTCACGGGCGACCTTGCGCTTGCCCATGGTGCCAATGCAGTTGTCCTGGCCGGAGGGCTTGGCTACCGGCTGAAAGATCGCTTTGCCGAATCCGGCTTTTCCGACCGGTTCATCGCCAAGGGCCGCTTCGAGCGGCGGATGGAAGCAATTCCGGTCAAGCTCGTCACCCATCCCCAGCCAGGCCTGTTCGGCGCGGCGGCAGCATTTGCAGAGGCCCATCCATGACCATTGGCACGATCATGCAGACCGCCCCGGTGATCCCGGTGCTCGTTCTTGATGGCAGTATCGATCCCGTCGCACTTGCCGAAACACTGGTCGAAGCCGGGCTACGTGTCCTTGAAGTCACCTTGCGCACGCCTCAGGCGCTCGACGCGATCCGGGCGATGGCGAGCGTTGAGGGCGCGATCGTCGGTGCGGGGACAGTGCTCAACGCCGGCATGCTCGAGGCTTCAATCGCGGCGGGATCGCAGTTCATCGTGTCGCCGGGCCTGACCGAACCGCTCGGACGGGCGGCGATTGAAAGCGGCGTTCCATTCTTGCCGGGCGTTGCCAATGCCGGCGACATCATGCGCGGGCTTGACCTGGGTCTCGACCGCTTCAAATTCTTTCCGGCCGAAGCTGCCGGTGGCTTGAAAGCGCTGGCATCGCTCGCCGGTCCTTTCGGCGACGTCCGATTCTGTCCGACCGGCGGCATTACCGTCGAGAGCGCCCCATCTTGGCTCGCTCATCCCGCGGTGAGGTGCGTCGGGGGCAGCTGGATCGTTAAGGCTGGCGAAACCGATCTTGCCGCCATCGCGCAGCGCGCCCGCGCGGCTGCTGGGTTAAAAGGCTAAACCGGTTCGCATTTTGAGCGACGGTGCGCTGGACTTCGCCGCCTAGGTCGCTTTTGGCGGCAACTGCTTGATTGCAATAGGGGCGATGGCATCAGCCATGCGTTCGACGCCGGCGGCGGTCGGATGCAAACCGTCGCGCTGCATCAAACTCGGGTCGGTTATCACCCCGTCGAGGATGAATGGGTACAACGAGGCGCCATACTTCGTCGCAAGATCAGGCCAGATCGTCTCGAACGATTGCGCGTAATCGGGACCAAGGTTGGGCGGCGCTCGCATGCCGGTCAACAAAACTGGAATTCTGCGGCGCTGAAGCTCGTCCATCATCGCCGTCATCTCGGCGCGCGTCTCGACCGGCGAAATCTGGCGCAGCGCATCATTGCCACCAAGCCCGAGGATGACCAGGTCTGGCGCGCGCTTGAGGCTGTCTAGCGTGAAAGCGAGACGTTGCCTTCCGGCGGCCGACGTATCGCCGCTGACCCCGCCGTCGACAACGGTCGCATTGATTCCTGCCGTTCGCAGCCGGCTCTCCAGCTGGGCGGCAAGCCCCTCATCCTTCCCCAGTCCGTAACCGGCATACAGGCTGTCGCCGAACGCCAGGATCAGCCTTTCCTCA
The DNA here is from genome assembly GCA_963784395.1 of uncultured Alphaproteobacteria bacterium. Taxonomy (GTDB): domain Bacteria; phylum Pseudomonadota; class Alphaproteobacteria; order Sphingomonadales; family Sphingomonadaceae; genus Sphingomicrobium. Next base: position 14,032 of record CAWARI010000003.1, read on the forward strand.
CCCTGCGGGCGCGGCGTTTCGACAGGTACGGCCACTCCGCTTTGCGATTGATTCGACGGGCCGGCTTCCGGCGCGCAGCTCGCTAGCAGAATTACTCCTGCCGTCATTAATTTGAGCGCATGCCTTGCCATTCGCGATCCTTCGACCATTTCCGTGAAACATGACCGATATGATGATCCGCGCCCGCAATGTCACCCTGAAGCTCGGATCGGGGGAAGGCGCGACTGAAATCCTGCGCGGGATCGACCTGGACGTGGAACGCGGAGAGCGCCTTGCCGTGCTGGGCGCGTCGGGATCAGGCAAGTCATCGCTGATGGCGGTGCTCAGCGGACTTGAGCGCGCAAGCACCGGCGAAGTCACGATCGTTGGCGAAGATTTCACAGCGCTTGACGAAGACCGTCTGGCCAAGGCTCGGCGCGGCCGGATCGGGATCGTCCTGCAGGCTTTCCACCTGCTTCCGACCATGACCGCGGTGGAGAATGTCGCTGTGCCGATGGAACTTGCCGGGATGGATGATCCGTTCGTGGCGGCGCGCGCCGAGCTGGAAGCGGTCGGGCTTGGCCATCGGCTCGATCATTATCCCGCGCAATTGTCGGGGGGCGAGCAACAGCGCGTTGCCATTGCCCGTGCGCTTGCGACCCGTCCCGCCTTGCTGTTCGCCGACGAGCCGACCGGCAACCTCGATGCCGTCACCGGGAGCGCGATCGTCGATCAATTGTTCGAACGCTGCGACGCGACGGGGGCCACCCTGATCGTCATCACTCATGAAGCGACGCTTGCTGCGCGGTGCAACCGGATCATCGAGTTGGAAGACGGACTGCTGGTCGCGGATAGCGCCGCGTGAACGACTGGCGGCTGGCTTGGACGATCGGGCGGCGCGAACTCGATTGGCGATTTCGCGGCCTTCGCCTATTGTTTTTCAGCCTATTGCTTGGGGTCGCTGCATTGGCAGCCGTCGGCAATCTTGCTGCCGCGATGGAGCGCGGGCTGGCCGATAAGGGCAGCATGATCCTTGGCGGGGATGTGGAGTTCGCCCGCTCCGCACGCCTAGCTACAAGCGAAGAACGTGCATTGTTCGCGAAAGATGGCCGTGTCGCGGAATCGGTCGCGATGACCTCGACCGCAGTCGTCGGCGACCGCTCGATCCCGATCCAGCTGAAAGCCGTCGATCGCGCCTATCCTTTATACGGGGAACTTCGGCTGGCCGACGGGCGGACGGTCGGTGCGCCGCCATCGAAGAGCGCCTGGATCGACCCGTCGCTGCTTGGACGGTTGCCGTTGGGGTCAACCTTCCGCCTTGGCACCGCGACGTTCCGGGTAGCTGGAGCAATCGCAGACGAGCCTGACCGATTGGGCGAGGGTTTTTCGCTTGGTCCAGTCGTACTGGTCGCGGTCGACGATCTGCCGAATACAGGTTTGATGCAGCCGGGCAGCCTCTTCGAGGCGCGCTACCGGATTGCGACACGCGCAGGACCGGCGACGTTGGTGGAACGCACGAAAACCGCCTTTCCAAGCGGTGGCTGGGAATCGAAGACACGTGACAATGCGGCGCCGGGTGCGGGCCGATTCCTGACGCGGATGGCCGAATTTCTCACGCTCATAGTCCTGACGGCGTTGGTGATTGCCGGAATCGGAATTGCCAACGCAGTCGCGTCCTTCCTGCGCGCGCGGCAATCCAGCATCGCGACTTTCAAGGTTCTTGGTGCGGACTCCGGTCTGGTGCGGAAAATCTACTCAATCCAGCTTGCGATGGTGGCAGGCGTGGCGACAATTTGCGGGCTTGGCATTGGACTCCTCGCGGTGCCGCTGGTGTCGCGCGCCACCGCCGACCTGTTGCCGGTCCCGCTCGATCAAGCGATCGCACCGGAACCACTGATGCTGGCTGCAGGCTTCGGCCTGCTGACGGCGCTGGCCGCTTCGGCCTTTCCATTGGCCCGGGCTGCGACCGTGCCTGCTGCCGGACTGCTCCGTGGTTCGATCGACGCCAGGCGGACACCGATTGCACGCGCGCTGCCGTGGCTTGCTGTCCCTGCAATCCTGATTCTCGCGCTTGCACTGGCGAGTGCAAGCCGACCCCTGATGACGGCATCTTATCTGGCCGCCGTCGCTGCCGTGCTGGCCTTGCTTGCCGCACTCGGCTGGGTCATCCAGCGGGGCGCCGCGCGCCTGCCGCGCCCGCGCCACCCTTTCCTCCGTCTGGCAATCGCCGGCCTGCACCGCCCCGGTGCGGGTACGATCGGACTGGTCGTGGCGCTGGGGATCGGCCTGACGATGTTCGTCCAGATCGCGGCAGTGCGGTCCAGTTTCGATGCAAACCTGTCGCGCAACATCCCCGATCGCGCGCCCGCTTTCTTCGCGCTCGACATTCCGCGCGATCGTGCTGACGAGTTCCGCGCGGTTGTCCATTCGGCAAGTCCCGAGGCGGACGTCCAATTGGTGCCGCTGATGCGCGGTATCATCACCGGCTATGGATCGACCAACGTCGCCGATTTGGCCGAAATTCCCGAAGGGGCATGGGCGCTTCGCGGCGAACGCGGCCTGACCTATGCCGATGCGCTCCCGGAAGGGAGCAGCCTTACGGCGGGCGAGTGGTGGCCAAAGAACTATGCAGGACCGCCGCTGGCCTCCGTCGATGAGCGACTTCGCGACGCGCTGGACCTCAAGCTTGGCGACGAATTGCGGTTCAGCGTCTACGGCGTCGAACGTCGCGCAAGCATCGCATCGTTTCGCAAGATCGATTGGGACACGCTCGGCTTCAATTTCGTCCTGGTCCTGTCCCCCAACGCACTGGCCGACGTACCGCATAACATGTCTGCGACCATCAATTTGCCCAGTGGCGGCGACGATTCCGTGCGCGAAGCAATCGCCGGGGCTTTTCCATCGACCAGCCTCGTCCCGGTACGCGATGTGCTGGAACAGGTCGGCGAAGTTGCCGACGGGATTTCGGTAGCAATCGCATGGGCCGCCTCAGCCGCTATCCTTGCTGGGATCGCGGTTCTTGCCGGCACGACGTCGGCAATGCGCGAAGCGCGCACCTATGACGGAGTAGTGCTGCGCGTGCTTGGCGCGACCAGGCGGCAACTTCTCTTGCTGCAAGTGCTGGAATTCATCCTGCTGGCGGCAATGGTCACAATTCTCGCAATGGCACTCGGACTCGCAAGCGCATGGCTGATCGTCACGCAGATGTTCGATTTTACCTGGACACCCGATTTTACGCTGGTGGGCGCGACGGTGGCGGCAGGGCTGACCGTCATCCTGCTGGTTGGCCTTGGCGGGAGTGTATCTACCCTCGGCGCCAGGCCGTCGCGGGCGTTGCGGACGCTGTGACGGCCTGCGTCTAGCGCGCGTCAACCAGCCTTCTACTGCGGCCCGTCGGGCTTTCCGTCGCTTGGCGAATAGGTCCATGCGCTGGAGTCCGCGCCACTGGCGACACCGCCACTATTATCCTCGCCATCCTTCAGTTTCGACGTGTCGATGGCTGAATCCTCGTCCTCGTCCTTATCGGCGGCCGGGGTTGCAAGGCGAACGATCCAGCCCGGAGGCGTGATTGGTGGCGGCGGCGGTGGCGGCGGCGGTGGCGGCGGCGGCGGCGGCGGTGGCGGCGGCGGCGGTGGCGGTGGCGGCGGCGGTGGTGGCGGCGGCGGCGGCGGTGGTGGTGGTGGTGGCGGCGGCGGTGGCGGCGGCGGCGGCGGCGGCGGCGGTGGCGGTGGCGGTGGCGGCGGCGGCGGCGGTGGCGGTGGCGGTGGCGGTGGCGGCGTTACGTTGCCAGGTGTGCCCTCATTGCCATTGTTACCGTTGCACGGATTACCCGGGCTCTTGCTGCACGGATCACCGGGCGGGGTCTTGTCGGTCCCATTCGTCGTCGTGGTCGCGCTCGAGGTCAGGACGATCGCACCATCAACCAGTCTTGCGCTTGTAATGCTTGGAACGGTGTCAACGCTGAGTAGAGCCGCACTGATCTGGGCCTGGCTGACGGTTGCGGTGTTCACCATCGCCAAGGCGACCGACGGAGTGAAGGCCTTGCCGTTCCCCTTGACGGGCACGGCTACGGCGACCGGCGCGACCTGGATATCGAATGTGCCGCTGTTGACCACAAGCACAGGTGCTGCGGCGGCCGGAAGCGTGACGATCTTGGCCTGGCCAGGCGGAATTGCCGGCGAATTGCCGAGCGACACTGACGTGGCGGTGACCGCTACGGTCGGGCCACCATTGTTTGCGGCATTGCCGGAACCGTTGTTGCTGCCATTGGCTGAACCGAAGGCATTCCCGACCCCATTGGAATTTCCGACGCCATTGGCAGCCGAAACAACCGGGACATTGGGAACAACGTTGGGCACTCGAATAGAGGCTGCATTCGACCACGGCGGCGGGCCTGCGCCGACGCCGGCGGGCGGGCCGGCAAAGGCCGCAGCACTCCAACCTGCCATGAATATGGTCGTCACGACGAGCCCGGCGGACCGACGCCGCTTGCTCTGAATTCCAGACGCCACGAATTGCACGGCCATCCCCCGATCGCGCTGTGAGCTAAAGGATTTAGTTAACTTAGATTTACCAAACATTCAATATGTGATTTAAGCCAGAGTTAACGCCTCTGCTGATTCGGCAGGCGCGTCGGAAAAAGGGGGCCGACGTGACGCGATCTTTTGAACATGTTTCTGTTCGCGTATTGAAAACCAACAATTTTTCGAAAAATTTCCTGCTGCTGAGTACGGCGCTGGTCCTCGCTCAGCCGGTACACGCGCAAACTGGGCAGCTCGCGCCGACCCGCGAGGAGTTGCAGCGACGCGAAACGCCGAATGTCGCTGCACCGCGCATCGAGATAGAGGGCGGACTCGAACGCGAACCTTGCGCACTCGACAATCCCGAGTTCGCCGACGTCAAATTCACGCTGCGCGATGTCGAATTCACCGGGCTTGGCGCCATCGATTCAGGGCTGATCCGTCCTGCGTACACAAATCTGGTTGGCAAAGAACACAGTGTCTCGGTCGTCTGCGATATCCGCGACCGCGCTGCGTCCCTGCTTCGCGACGCTGGTTATATCGTCGCCATCCAGGTGCCAGAGCAAAGCATTGCCGACGGACTCCTGAAACTCGACGTCGTCCTCGCACGGATGACCGAGGTTCGGGTTCGTGGCGACGCCGGTCGGGCCGAGCAGCTCATCTCGTCCTACCTCGAACGCCTGACGGAGCGACCGGTGTTCAACCGCTACGAAGCAGAACGCTACCTGCTACTCGCTGGCGATGTGCCGGGGTATACGGCGCGGCTTGCCCTTCGCCCCGCCGGAAGCGGCGCTGGCGACGTGGTCGGCGAAGTCACCGTTTCGCGCCAATCGATGACGGTAGACGCCAACGTGCTCAATTACGGATCGAAGGAACTTGGCCGCTTTGGCGGACAAATCCGTGCGCAATTCTTCGGCCTCACCGGAATGGGCGACGTCACCAGTCTCTCGCTCTATTCGACGGCCGAACCGCGAGAGCAAAAGACACTCCAGGCGACACACGATTTCAAGATCGGCGGAGAAGGACTCGCCGTGCTTTCCTCGCTTGGCTACACTTGGGCAAGGCCCGACATCGACGGACGAGACACCATCCGTGCGCGCACGTTGGTCGGGTCGCTGGCGATTTCCTATCCGTTCGTTCGGAGCCAGAGTTCGACGCTGCGCGGCACAGCCGGCATCGACCTCGTCAACCAGGTGATCCGCCAGTCCGGTGACGCAATCAGCCGCGATCGGTTGCGCATATTGTTCGGAAGATTGAACTGGGACGCGATCAGCCTCGACTTCTCCAGACCTGGATTTTCGTTCTTCGAACCGCGCTGGCGCCTTGGCGCGTCGGCAGAGCTGCGACACGGCATCGGGATCTTTAACGCCACAAACAGTTGCGGCACGACCTGCGTCGTTTCGGGCGGCATCCCGCTCAGCGTCTCCGGCGCCGATCCGACCGCGGGCGTCGTTCGTGGATCACTTTACGGGGAGGTTCGCCCCGCCCCGCGCTTCACCATCGCCGCGAACGTGCGCGGTCAATATTCGACGCGCACACTTGCCAGCTTCGAACAATTTGCGGCGGGGAATTACACGGTCGGGCGCGGATATGATCCGGGCACCTTGCTTGGCGATCGCGGAATAGGCGCGCAGGTCGAGCTTCGCCTAGGCAGTATCGTTCCAACGTCGGCCCGGAAAATGGCTGCCGAGCCGTTCGTGTTCTTCGACATCGCACGGGTCGGCAACGAGAACAGCAATTTCCTGGCGCGCGGCCAACGCAACCTGACGTCGTTCGGCGGCGGCGTCCGGGCGACATGGCTAGGCTTCGGAATTGAAACCGCGCTTGCCGTCCCGCTCGAACGAACTGGCTTCCAAGACCGGAAGCCGGATCCGCGCCTGCTGTTCTCGATCAGTCGGCGCCTGTTTCCATGGGGCTCTTAAGGGCCCCTGCGTTACGCGAAAAACGTTCGGATCGTCCGGGACGAACCATCCCCCTGGATCGTCCCGGACGTAGGAGGAGGCTGATGGGTAGGGTTGCACGAATGGCGTTCGCCATCGTTGCCACTTGGCCGGCGTCGACACTCAACGCCGCGCCGGGATCGATTGCGACAAAGAACAGCTTCCGGATCGGCGGCGGTCCAAACAGCGTCGTCTGCCTTGCGCAGTCGATGGCGTCCGACCCGTCGCTGACCAACATGTTCGACCGTGGCTATTCGATCATCTGCCGGGATGCCTCGGTGCCGATCGGCCTCCTCCACACCATTCGGCTGGACGGCGCGGATGACCCCGCCCAGCGTTTATCGCGGCTTCGCGCGGATCGGGCGAAATGCGCCGTCGCCAGGACCGAAACCCTGCCCGACGTCGGCGAGGTCGGAGTGCTCGATTGCACGCTGGTCGCTCATCCGGCCGTTCCGTACCGCGTCTACCAGAAACGGGACGCCCGCTATTTCTATTCCGCCGAAGGGCTGGGCGGATACGACAGCGCGCTCAAGATCGGCATGCGCACCGTCGTTACCGACCAGCCGGTGGCGGGCGAGGTCGACGTGGCATTGACCGGAGCGGGCGATCCCGCCGCTTTCGCCCGAGTCCAAGCCGGCACGCTGGACCGCGCCCGGGCGCTTGCCGAGGCCTATCGCCGTAACAATAGCGGCGCCTATGCCGAAAGCGCTGAATTCTTCTCGGCCGTCACCAGTGGCGAGCTTGGCCGCGCGGCCCAGGTCGAGGCGATGACCAATGAAGCGCTGCAGAAGTCCAACCTTGGTCATTATGCGGAGGCCGACGAACTGCTTAACCGCGCGAGGCAGATGCTCGGCAACGATCCGTTGGTGGCCAGGCAATTGCGCAATTATCGCGCCATGCACTTGCTCAATCAGGGACGTGCGGAAGACGCGCTTGCCGAACTCGACAAGCCACTTCCCGACATGGCGGAGATACCGGTGCCGGCAATCCGCACACTGACGATCGACAAGTCGATCGCCGCACGACTCAATGCGGATAGTGCAGCAACGGAGCAGATCGGCGATGGCGAAGCCGCACTCCAGCTCGACGAAAAGGTCCAGATCCTCGAGGCGCAGGTCGACTTGCTGAAGGGGCCTGCGGAACGTCTGCTAGGAAACCTCGACAAGGCCACCCAGCATCTTAAGGCTGCCGATACGCGCCTCGCCGGGGTTCGGGGTGGCCGCCTGCCCGCGATCATCTGGATGCGCTCGCAGGTCGAGGGGGAACTCGGTGCCATCGCCGAGGCTGCTGGACGACTGGACGAAGCGGCCACCCATTACCGCAACAGCGTCACCGCGCTGGAGATTGACTACCCCGGATCGGCCGTCCTGCAGAGCGCCCGCGGACGACTGGCCGGCTATTTCCTGCGGCGAGGAAAGACCGATGAGGCGACCGTCATTTATCGCGACATCATTCGTGCCAATGTCGGCTTTTCGAACGCGACACCGGCGCTATCGCGTCTGCTTGCACCTTATGCCGAGCTTCTGCTGACCCGCGGCAGCGATTCGACCGCAGTCAGCGAACTTTTCACGACGTCGCAGGTCATGCTTCGCCCCGGTGTCGCCCAGACCCAAGCGATCTTGGCGCGCGAACTTAGCGGTGGCAGCGACGAGGCTTCCCGCCTGTTTCGGCAATCCGTTACACTGACGCGCCAGATCGAACAAACGCGGGCCGAGCTGTCTCGCCTCGACCTGCCAGCTCAGGCAGCAGCTACAGCGCCGACACCGGCCGGCTCTCGCACCCTGTTGCAATCGCAAATCGAAGAATTCCAGCGCGATCAGGTGATCACACAGGCTAGCCTCGCCGCTTTCCCTCAATATCGTGCGATCGCCAGCGATGTTCTTCCGCTCGACGAGCTTCGCGCCGCGCTGAAGCCTAGCGAGGGCTATTACAAGCTGACCGTGATAGACAATCTGGTCTTTGCGATGTTCGTCACGCCGACCGTGACGCGAGCCTTCCGGCTCGAGTCAAACGCGAACGAACTCGACGATTTGGTCGATCGAATTCGCCGTACGACAACCGCAAGCGGCGGCGAACTTGCACCGTTCGATGTCGGGCTCTCCTATAACCTCTATCGCAAATTATTCGGGCCGCTCGATGCCGACATTGCTGCGCTAAAACACCTCATTTTCGAACCCGACGGTGCGATGATGCGGCTTACGCCGAACCTTCTGGTGCGGGACAAAGGCAGCGTCGACACCTACGTTCGCCGGGTGACCGCATCCGGCGGCGATGCTTACGACTTCACGGGCGTCCGCTGGCTTGGGCGCACCTTGGACATCTCGATTGCGGTCGCGCCGCGTGCATTTCGCGATGTTCGCGCCACTCCGCCGACAAGCGCCGGCCGACCTTATCTTGGACTTGGCCACAATGCGCCGGCACCAGCCCGCGCGCTGGCGGCCCAGGCCGACACCGAACTCAACTGCGCACCGCCCGTTGCTGCTTGGGGACACCCGATCGCCGACGACGAACTGCGCGTCGCGCGATCGTTGCTCGGCGGCGCATCCTCGATCGTCACCGGGGCAGCCTTTACAGATACTAGCCTGAATGAGCGCAACGATCTGAACGATTATCGAATCTTGCATTTCGCGACCCACGGGATCGTCACCCCGGCCAATCCGAATTGCGCCGCTCAGCCCGCGCTGATGACCAGTTTCGGCGACACACAAAGCGACGGTCTGCTGACATTCCGCGAAATATTCGACCTTCGCCTCGATGCCGATCTCGTCATCCTGTCCGCCTGCGACACGGCCGGAGCGGCGAGTGCCGAAGCGACGCGGATTGCTGGTCTAGGCAGCGGCGGCGGGATGGCTCTTGACGGCCTCGTCCGTGCGTTTGTCGGTGCAGGAGCGCGTACTGTCATCGCGAGCCACTGGCCGGTGCCTGATGACTATAAGGCAACCCAGCGACTGATCTCGGGCCTGTTCGGCGCCCCGAAAGGCACTGCGACGGTCGAGGCGCTTCGGCGATCCCAAGTCAGGTTAATGGACGACAAGGAAACGTCGCATCCTTATTATTGGGGCGCGTTCGCGGTCATCGGCGACGGACTAAGGCCGACAGCGCACTAGATCGACGAAGTTTGTTGCCGAAGGAAGGTGAGATCGTAGGCGGGGAGCGCAGCAGTCAGCTGCGTTCGCGAACCGAGGCGAACTCGATCGTCGGCCATTCCTCGATGAAACGGTCGAACTCCCACGCATTGCGCATCAGCAGGACCGGCGCCTCGTCCTGATCGAGGGCAAGCCGCGAACGGTTCGCCTCCATGAATTTCTTCAGGGCCTGGGGGTCGCTCGATCGCAACCACCGTGCGACTTCATAAGGTGAAGGTTCGAAGGTCAACGGGGCATTATATTCCTGCTCCATCCGCGCGGCGAGAACCTCGAGCTGCAGTTCGCCGATGACGCCGACGATCCATTGGGATCCGATTGCCGGTTTGAACAGTCGGATGACCCCTTCTTCCGCAAGATCTGAAAGCCCGCGGCGCATCTGCTTCACCTTGGTCGGATCGCCAAGCAGGACGCGGCGGAGAATTTCCGGAGCGAAGTCGGGCAGACCGGTGAACGCAACGTCGCCCGTAACCGAAAGCGTGTCGCCGACGCGAAGCGTACCGTGATTGGGGATACCGACAATGTCGCCCGCGACTGCACCTTCGGCAAGTTCGCGGTCGCGCGCGAAGAATGTAATCGGATTGTGGATCGCCATCACCTTCTTGGTGCGCGACACTGTCACCTTCATCCCGCGGACGAGCTTGCCAGAGCAAATGCGGACAAAGGCAATCCGGTCGCGATGCTTGGGATCCATGTTCGCCTGCACCTTGAAGACAAGGCCGGTAAGTCGTGAATCGGTCGGCTCGACCGGCTCGGGCCTAGCGGGCTGGGGCTGCGGTGGCGGGCCGTGATCGGCCAGCGCGTCGAGCAATTGCTCTACCCCGAAACTGCGCAACGCACTCCCGAAATAGACGGGGGTCAGATCACCCGAGCGGAAGGATGGCAGGTCGAACTCCGGATAGGATGCCAGGGCCAGGCCGCCATTCTCGCGCAGGCTTTCGGCCGCCTCGGACGGAATCACCCCGTCAAGCGCAGGGTCCTCGATGCTATCGAAATCGACGATACGGCCCATCGTCACACCCTCGTTGCGCTTCGCGACGAGCAGCTGGTTACGACGAAGATCATAGAGGCCGTGGAACAGGCCGCCGATCCCGGTCGGCCAGTTTTGCGGACAGACGTCGAGCTGAAGCTTGTCGGCAATCTCATCAAGCAGGTCGAAGGGGCTGAGCCCTTCGCGATCGACCTTGTTGATGAAGGTGATGATCGGAATGTTGCGAAGGCGGCAGACTTCGAACAGCTTGCGGGTCTGGGTCTCGATGCCCTTGGCCGCGTCGATCACCATAATCGCGCAATCGACCGCAGTCAGCGTTCGGTAGGTGTCTTCGGAAAAGTCCTGGTGCCCGGGTGTGTCGAGCAGGTTGAACAGGATATTCCCGCGCTGGAACGTCATGACCGAACTGGTGACTGAGATCCCGCGCTGTTGCTCGATCTTCATCCAGTCGGATTGCGCAGACCGTCGATTGCCGCGCGCCCTAACTTCGCCCGCCTCGTGGATCGCGCCTGCCGATTGCAGCAGGCCTTCGGTCAACGTGGTCTTGCCGGCGTCCGGATGGGAAATGATCGCAAAGGTGCGCCGCTCAAGCGAAGCACGGTCGACTTCCTGGGGATCGACAGACTTTGGGTTCAATTCGTCATTAGACGAGGTCGCGGGGGCGCCTTCGAGATTCAATGTTCGCTCCATTCGGGATCTGCGCCCCGACCCGCAGATCGATTTCCGGGCGCGTCCCGACCCCTTACGCAACTTTCGGCTGGAATCCTACACTCGCGATGGTTTCAGGCACCGGGCAAAGTTCGCCGGGGGAATGCTGATCGATCACCGGCGGCGTCGCGCGCGATAACGCTGAAACTTCCGTCGGTCTCGAGAAAGACCGCAGTGATGTTGGCCAAATCGCCCTGGCCGGTCTTGCGCACTGCGGACCGAACCTCCTCCTCGGTCACGCGCTCTTCCTCCATCGCCTTCCTGTCGAACGTGCCGCAACTGAGTAGAATGCGGGGCTCTGCTTTTACGGCCCCTTCTACGGCATCACTCCGCCTGGCAATCCAGGTGATGATGAATTGCAATGCCGCGAGAACGGCAAAGCCAAGCACGCCCTCGGCAAGCGGAATGTCCTTCGTCAGAAGGACGGTCGCAAGCGTCGAGCCGAGCGCGACGGTGACGACGAAATCGAACGCGCTCATCTTAGCCAGCGTGCGTTTGCCGCTGATCCGCAAGATGGCGATCAGCGCCAGATAGGCGAGTGGCCCAACAACCAGAATGCGCAGCAACCCGTATGACGCGCCCACGATCATCGGGCTGCCTCGCCAAGGTATGGAGAGACTACCGCATCAGAAATACGCCGACGATTTTCCGACAATTGGAAGGTCAATCGTTCTGCACGGGATCGGTTGGCTGCTTTCCGCTGTCCTGATCGACGTCGGGTGCCTGGTTCTTCTCGACATAGTCCTTGGCGCCGACGGCATTTGCCTCGGACCCCTTCTGGCTATCCGGCTGCTCGGTCTGGGATTTGGCCCCAGTCGAGGCGATGCTGGGTCCGCCTGTGCGACCTTGATTCTTGTTGCTGTTGACGTTCGCCATGTTGCTCTCCTCTCAAATTGGATTCCCGCAACTGAGCGCGGGAAGATGGATGAAGTTGTGGGTACTAAAGAAAGTCGACTTTCGTTCCTGCCTCGATCGCCTTGCCCAATTCATGGGCATCCCAGTTCGTAAGCCGGACGCATCCGTGGCTGGCCGTCTTCCCGATGTTCTGCGGGTCGGGAGTGCCGTGAATGCCATATCCATCCTTGGTAAGGTCGATCCAGGTGGAGCCGACGGGATTATTCGGGCCGGGCGCAATGGTGAGCTTCTTGTCGGGCCCCCAATCACGTCCTTTCGGCGAGAAATAATAAGCGGGTGCGGGTGCGAGTGTTCGCACTTCCATCTCCCCGTTTGGCGACGGAAAGTCGGCACTTCCAACGGTGGCCGGGAAGGAAGCCAGCAATTCGCCGTCCTCGCCGTAAGCGCGCAACGATGCCGCCGCGCTATCGATCTCAATCCGCGTCACGATTCCGGCAATCGGATTGGGACCCGTCGCCGCGACCAATATTTCGTCGCCGACCGACTTGGCTTCGATACCCGGATTGAGTGCTCGCAACGCGCCCTGCGACATGTGGAACTTTTCGGCGAGCCCCTCTACCGCGCTTTCATAATGGGCGGATTTGACCTCTGCCATTGCAACCATTCCACTAGGAAGGGTGCCGAACGGACCGGCAAGATCGGCGTCGGTCAATGAATAGCGCTCGATGACCGGATTGGGCTGCGCTTCGCGCAACGCGGAAATCAGCGTGGCGTCGATCTGCCCGTTTGCTTCAATGCCCTTCGCGCGCTGCCACGCTTTGACCGCGCGGGTTGTGTTGCCGCCGGAATAGCCATCGATCTCTCCGGGAGAGAAATGCGCCCGGTCGAGCAGGACCTGAACCATGAAGACATCGCGGCTGCGCTTGCCTGAGAACACGCCTTCGGGAATTTCCGTATCAACGAACGGACGCGCGGTCGTCGCCGGTTGCTGCGACACATCCTGCGCATATCCCGGCGATGCGACCATTGCAGCGCCGGCCACACCGACGACGAGGCTTGTGCAGGAACGGAGAAGTTTCGGGCGAATTTTGGCCTGAGGCAATCGGGATTCCAATCAGTTAGCGAAAAATCACCAACGCCCGTCGCCCTGCGTTGTTGCAAGCTTTTGACCGCGAGTCCGTCTTCCGGCGCACGATCGGCCCACTAAAAAGATGTAAACATCGGTCATGTCGCGAACAGCTTGTGCCTTGATGTCAACTGGTCAGTGGCAATTTCGACGCATACTCACCATCTGCACTGTATGGTTCCATTCTCAATTCTCGATCTTGCGCCGATTGCCGAAGGCAATGACGCGGGCACCGCCCTGAACAATGCGCTCGACTTGGCACGTCACGGCGAGCGACTTGGCTACAAGCGCTTCTGGATGGCCGAGCATCACTCGATGCCGGGGATCGCTAGTGCCGCAACGGCGGTTGCCCTGTGTCACGTGGCCGGTGGCACCAGCACCATTCGTGTCGGAGCGGGCGGGATCATGTTGCCCAACCATTCGCCGCTTCAGGTGGCTGAACAATTCGGCACGCTAGAGGCCCTCTTCCCAAGTCGAATCGACCTTGGGCTTGGGCGCGCGCCCGGCACAGACCAAGCCGCGGCGCAAGCGATGCGTCGCAATCTGGCGTCGGATCCGGGTCAGTTTCCGCGCGATGTCCTGGAACTGCTCGATTACTTCCAGCCTGCCGCACCGGGTCAGCGCGTGCGCGCGATCCCGGGCGAAGGAATGAATATCCCGGTCTGGATCCTGGGATCGAGCCTATTCGGCGCGGAATTGGCCGCGCAATTGGGGCTTCCTTATGCCTTTGCCTCGCATTTCGCGCCGCAGCAGATGATGGCGGCAATCAAGACCTATCGGTCCAATTTCCGGCCATCGCGCTGGCTTGCGGAACCCTATGTCATGCTCGGCTTCAATGTCTTCGCGGCAGACAGCGACGAGGAAGCCGCGCTGCTCGCAACGTCACTCCAACAGGCATTCGTTGCGCTGCGCACCGGTCAGCCGGGAAAGTTGAAACCGCCTGTTGCCAGCTATTCGGACGTGCTTCCCCCGGAATTCAGGGGACTCCTCGATATGTTATTGAGTTGTTCTGCAATCGGTTCGCCGGACACCGTCCGACAAGCGACCGAAGCGTTCGTCGCGCGGACCGGTGCGGACGAACTGATGGTGACCTCCCAGATCTTCGACCATACAGCTCGGCTGCACTCCTACGAATTGCTCGCGCAATGTTTCGGTCAGACGCCGAGGTGATCAGCCCCGATTTTCTGGCGTTTGTCGAAGGCTGAAACGCGAGACGCGTCCTTCGGCGGTGTTCACTTGCAGGCATTGATGCGTGCGCGCGTCCCACCAGATCACGCCGCTGCCCAAGCGTGGCGAAAAGGAGCCACTGCCGAACGGACTTTCAGTGGAGCCTTGAGAAGCTGATTGAAAGAGGCCCGAGGATCGGTAGTCTCGGACGCTACTGACGGCGTATAAATTAAAACTTGCTGTCCACTGGGGTGCGCCATGACCAATGCGGATCAAGAATTCGTCGACTATTACGAAGTCATGCAAGTGGACCCGAACTGCGACGCCAAGATTTTAGAGGCCGCGTATCACTATCTAGCGAAGATGCATCATCCCGATCGCACCGGTGTGTCGGATACATCGAAATTCAACGACGTGATCCATGCCTACAAAGTCCTCAGAAATCCATCGCTGCGATCAGACTATGACCGCCTTTATGCGACGAACAAGGATAAGTCCGCCTCCTCCAAAGCAGAGAGCAGAGAAAGGGAAGCCGGGTCAGATCCCGCATTAGAGGACTCGGATGACCACATTCGAATTCTACTGATCCTCTACAAGCAGCGGCGCGAAGATGCGCAAAATCCCGGTGTCGTTGGAGTGCTGATCCAAGACGTCCTGAAATGCACCGACGAACATTTCGAATTTCACAAATGGTATCTGAAGGAAAAAGGCCTGATCATGATGACGGATCATGGAACGCTTGCGATCACCATTGATGGCGTCGATTTCGTGATGTCGCTGTCGCACACCACCAAGGCCGAGAAATTGCTGATTGGCTATCCAGGGAATTTGCGGGACGAATGACGGACCTGGGCGGTCATCACGCAACACGCGGTTTCACAGCGGCCGGCCAATAGTGCGGGGATTAAGTGGCGGAGAGGGTGGGATTCGAACCCACGGTACCGTTTCCGGCACGCCGCATTTCGAGTGCGGTACATTCGACCACTCTGCCACCTCTCCGCAAGAGAAAATGGAACGGAACCGGCACTGCCGCCGGTGGGTCGTGGCGCGCCTCTAGCAGCGACAATGCGACTTGCAAAGCCTTTGCAACACGGCGCCGATGCGCCACCGTTGCACGATGAGCAAAGCGATCGTCATCGGCGCCAGCGGCGGGGTCGGTTCGGCCCTGTCGGACCAACTGGAATTGCGCGGATATGCCGTCACCCGGCTTCACCGGTCATCGTCCCTACGAATCGATTTCGACGATGAAATGAGCATCGCCGCTGCTGCAGAAACTCTGAGAGATCAGGGCCCTTTCGATCTGATCATCGTTGCCAGCGGTGTGCTGACGCGCGGAGTAGGCACCCCGGAAAAGACATTTCGCGCCATCCGCGGCGAATCGTTCGATGACTATTTCCGGATAAACGCGACTGGCCCTGCCCTCGTCGCCTGCCATTTCATCGACCTTCTGAGAGATGATGGCCGCGCGGTCTTCGCCGCACTTTCTGCGCGGGTGGGCTCGATTGGAGACAATCGCCTAGGCGGCTGGATCGGCTACCGCGCCTCAAAGGCCGCACTCAACCAGATTGTCCACACGATCGCGATCGAACTGGCCCGGACCAGAAAGCAGACGATTGCGGTCGCACTTCATCCCGGGACGGTAGACACCGATCTGAGCAAGCCGTTCCAGCGCAATGTACCGGAAGGGCAATTGCTGCTCCCCGAGACCAGCGCTGGCGCGCTGCTGGACGTGATCGACCAGCTTGGGCCCGATGATAGCGGCGGATGTTTCGATTGGCGCGGGGAGCGTATTCCGGCCTGATCCCTATTGCGCTGCTGTGGGCTGCCATTACATTTGGGGCATGGACATCCATTCGTTCCTCGCCCTTGCACCTTCCGCACGTTTCGCCATTGGCGACGTTGTTCGGCACCGCCTGCTCGATTTTCGCGGCGTGATCTTCGATGTCGATCCGGAATTTGCGAACAGCGACGAATGGTATGAGTCGATTCCCAAGGCGATGCGTCCCGCCAAGGACCAGCCGTTCTACCATCTTCTCGCCGAGAATACCGAATCGAGCTACGTCGCTTACGTCAGCCAGCAGAACCTGGAGCGGGACGACGAGAATGGCGAAGTCGATCATCCGGCAATCGACGGGTTGTTCGACGGATTCTCCAAGGGCCGCTATCGGTTGAAGCCGCAACATCGCCATTAAGGCCCCCGCCCCACCATTGACTTCGTAAAGATGCCCGCTTAGGCGGCACGCTTTCCGCGCGGAGCCTTGCGCCACCGGTGCTTTTCACCGTGCGGTCGGATTTCAGAATTGAAGAGAAGAGGCCAATGTTCGCAATCGTGCGCACGGGCGGCAAGCAATATCGCGTCGCCCCCGGAGACAAGATCGTCGTCGAGAAACTTGCCGGTGAAGCCGGTGACAGCATCGACATCACCGACGTCCTCCTTGCGGGCGAAGGCGGTGACCTCAAGTCAACCAGCGGCCTGATCGTCGCAGCCAAGATCGTCGCTCAGGCGAAGGGTGAAAAGGTCACGGTGTTCAAGAAGCGCCGTCGTCACAATTACCGTCGCAAGGCCGGCCATCGCCAGAAGCACACGATTCTCGAAATCGTGTCGATCGGTGGCAAGAAGGCCGAGAAGAAGGCCGACGCCAAGCCTGCCGCGGAAAAGAAGGCCGACACCCCGGCTGCTGCACCTGCGAAGAAGGAAGCAGCCGAGAAGCCCGCTGCCAAGAAGGCAGCGCCGGCCAAGGCGTCGACAACCGATGCTGCACCTGCTAAGGCAGCGACGAAGAAGGCGGCCCCCAAGGCCGCTCCCAAGAAGAAGTAAGAGCTGAACGATGGCACATAAAAAAGCAGGCGGTTCTTCGCGCAACGGTCGCGATTCGGAATCCAAACGTCTTGGCGTGAAGAAGTTCGGCAGCGAAGCAGTTCGCGCCGGCAACATCATCGTGCGCCAGCGCGGTACCAAATGGTACCCGGGCAACAATGTCGGCCTCGGCAAAGACCACACCATTTTTTCGCTTATCGATGGCCGCGTTGCGTTTCGCGATGGCAAGCTTGGTCGCAAATACGTGCACGTCGAAGCGATTATGCCGGAAGCGGCATCAAAATAGGGATCGGTCAAGGACGGGCCGCTCCCCAGAGGGGCAGCCCAGGAGACCGGTTTTAGGAATCCAAAAGGGAGAAGAGGGCAGCCCCCTCTTCTCCCTTTTTCTTCTCCCGAAATTGTCACGAACTGCCGCTAGGCGGCAGCGCGAGACGCGAAGGGGAAGACGTGATGTTCGCAAGAACGAACAGATTGCTGTTGAGACCGGGCTGGGTGGAAGACGCCCCTGCGCTGGCATGTGCGATTGCCGACGAGGCGATCGTCCGCAACCTTTCGACTGCGCCGTGGCCTTTTGCGCTTCGCGATGCCGAGGCGTTCCTCGCCGCACCGCGCGACCCCGTCCTGCCCGCCTTCCTGATTTTCGAGCGGACCGATGACGATCCTGTCCTGGTCGGCTCATGCGGACTTGGTCGGCGCCCGTCCGGTGCCGTCGAGCTCGGCTATTGGATCGCCCGGGACCATTGGGATCGCGGATTCGCAACCGAGGCGAGTGAAGCATTGCTCGAGATCTCCCGGACACTGGGCTTGGCCCGTCTCGAAGCGTCCTACTTCGTCGATAACCCAGCGTCGGGACGCGTTCTCGAGAAGCTGGGCTTCGTCACGACCGGAATGCGGGCGCCTCGATACAGCTGTGCGCGCGGCCGTCAGACCGATGCGGTGCTTATGCGCCGTTGGCTGGAAAAGGAGGAAGCGGTCAGCGGCGCAATCGCCGCCTGAACCGCCATGTCATCCATTGTCAGGCGGCCTGCGCGCGGCGAACCTTGCGCGCAGGTTCCTGCGCATAGGCCCCGCTGAGATCGAAATTGACTATCAATTCTCGATCGTCGTGCTTCCACGGGTGGAAGCCGGGCAGGAAGAAGGCTGCCCATGCGCCCAAAATCTTGCGGAACACGCCGGGCTTGAGGAAGGCGTAGGAGAGCAAGCCGCTCCACGCTTTCCACCCGGCGATGCCGTCCTGGCGAAGCAGTTCGGCCGCGCCCTTGAGGCGGTCGGGGAAGAAATGGCTGGTCACGAACAACATGACCTTAGCCTTGACCTGCCAGCGCTTGAAGCGCGACCAATCCTTGGTCACCGCAAGCCATGCGTCATAGGCGACGCCCTTGTGTTCGATTTCCTCAGCGGCGTGCCAGCGCCACAAATCGGCGCTTGCCCGGTCTGCGCCGTCGAGATGCGCCGGGGTGGCGAGCAATTCATGCGCCAGGATCGCGGTAAAATGTTCGAGCACCATCGTGGCGGCAAGCGCCGCGATCGGCGGTTTCGAGCGAATCAGTGCGAGACGTTCGTCGACCACGGCATCGAGCGGGGAAAGATCATAGCCTGCGTCAGCCGCGCGATTGTTGAATGCGGCATGCTCGCGGCTGTGAATGACTTCCTGCGTCGTGAAGGTGCGAATTTCCTCGCGCAAGCTTTCGGGAACCTGGTCCAGGTAACGGCGGACGCTTTCGATGAAAAACGCTTCGCCCTTAGGAAAGGTCGCCGACAAGGCATTGTAGAGCGAGGTCGCTACCGGGTCGCCGTTATGCCACCAGCGTGCGGTCTTCTCGTCGCGGCCGAAACGAAGATCGCGAACGGTCATGGTCAGATCGGTCGGGGTCACGCTTGCAACGCTCATGTCATCACTCCAAAGGGTTGGTACTTATGATGGTTGTAGCTGACATTTATGTCAATAAGATTGCCAATGCGTAAACGCCTCTCACCGCAGGAAAGCCGCGCTTTGGCGCTCGCGGCTGCGCATGCACTGCTGCGCGAAGAAGGAATTGCCGCGATCACACTGAAATCGGTCGCGTCGCGGATGGGGCGAACCCACGCCAATGTCCTCCACCATTTTGGGAGCGTTGCGGGTCTCCATCGCGCCTTGGCAGAAGAGATTGCGCGCGGCGTCGCAAATTCCATCACCGGTTCGATCGGCCGGATGCGCCGCGGCGAAGGAAAGTTGAGCGACGTAATCGCCGCCATGTTCGACGCCTTCGAAGAACAGAAGGTCGGCGAATTGATGGCCTGGGTCGTCCTCACCCGCCAGCGCGAGGCGCTCGAGCCGGTCGCCAATGCGATCGCGCAGGTCGTTGCCGACATCACCGAGACTGGCGAAGACCGCCCGCTCGATCAGGCAACGCTTGGACTAGTACTGCTGGCGATCGGCGACAGCCTTGTCGGCGGCGAGGTTGCCCGCGCCTGCGGCCTGCCCCGTTCCGCTGCGCGCGACATCGCCGTAAGACAGGTGCTCGCGGTGCTTGCCCGAAAGACCGTCGCTGCCCGCTAGTGGTCCCGCAGTTGGAGTCTGCGCCCGGCTCGCCTAAAGGCGGCCCATGCATTTTCTCGACCAAGCAAAGATCTTCATTCGCTCGGGCGCCGGTGGACCCGGCGCGGTCAGCTTTCGACGCGAAAAGTTCGTCGAATATGGCGGACCTGACGGCGGCGCGGGCGGCAAAGGTGGCGATGTCATCTTCGAAGCGGTTCCCGGCCTCAACACCCTGATCGACTTCCGTTACACCCAGCATTTCCGGGCACCGCGCGGCAAAGGCGGGGCCGGTCGCAACATGACCGGTGCTGGCGGTAAGGATCTGATCGTCAAGGTTCCTGTGGGAACCCAGATCCTCGCCGATGACGAAGATCGCACCTTGCTCGCCGATTTGACCGGAGTCGGGCAGCAGCTGACCTTCCTCAAGGGCGGCGACGGCGGACGCGGCAACGCGAGCTACAAGACGTCGACCAATCGCGCCCCGCGTCAGCATGGGCCGGGTTGGCCGGGCGAGGAAATGTATGTTTGGCTTCGCCTCAAGCTGCTTGCCGACGTCGGCCTCGTCGGGCTTCCCAATGCCGGCAAGTCCACCTTCATCAACGCGGTGACGAACGCCAATGCCAAGGTTGGCGCTTACGCATTCACCACCCTTCGTCCGCAACTTGGCGTTGTCAGTCACAAGGGTCGCGAATTCGTCGTTGCCGACATTCCGGGCCTTATTGAAGGGGCCGCCGACGGCGCCGGTATCGGCGACCGTTTCCTTGGCCATATCGAGCGTTGCCAGGTTTTGCTTCACCTCGTTGATGCCAATGACGAGGATGTCGCAACCAGTTATCGGATCGTGCAGGACGAGCTTGAGGCGTACGGGGCGGGACTGGCCGACAAGCCGATCGTCCTTGCGCTCAACAAGGTCGACACCATCGACGTCGAATTGATCGACGCCCTATCGCACGAGTTGCGCGACGCCAGCGGGCAGGATGTCTATCCGCTCAGCGCTGCTGGCGGCACTGGGCTCGAGCCCGTCCTCGACATATTGCTCGAACATCTCGGCGGGGTCGAGGATCAGACCATTCCCGCCGCCGAGCCCGAGGACGAAGCACCCTGGTCGCCGCTCTGACCATTGCCGTCACAGGCGCGACCGGCTTCGTCGGTTCGCACCTGCTCGATCGGGCACGGGCCGACGGTCACCTAGTCCGCGCGCTCACACGCCGCCCGCAGCAGCAGCGTGACGGGGTCGAATGGATTTCGGGCAGTCTTGACGACACGGCTGCACTTGCGGCTTTGTGTGAAGGCGCCGACGCGACAATCCACGTCGCCGGCGTCATCAACGCTCCTGATGCGGCGGGATTCGATTCCGGCAATGTGGCGGGCACGAAGGCGATGCTGGATGCATCGGTCGCGGCGAGCTGCAATCGCTTTGTCCATGTCAGCTCGCTCGCCGCTCGCGAACCGCAATTGTCGGCCTATGGGGCGAGCAAGGCGCGAAGCGAGACGCTGGTTCGCACCGCACCGATCGATTGGGCAATCGTCCGGCCTCCCGCGGTCTACGGCCCGGGCGACCGCGAATTGCTGGAGTTGTTCAAGATGGCGCGCGGCGGCAACATCTTCATGCCGCCCGAAGGACGCGCATCGTACATTCATGTCGAGGATCTCGTCCGCCTATTGCTTGCGCTGGCCGATCCGGCATCGCCCACCGGTATGCTGGTCGAACCTGACGACGGTCACAGCGGGGGATGGAGTCATCGCGCGTTCGGCGATGCGCTGGGCGCGGCAGTGGAGGTATCGGCGCGCACGATCCACACTCCGCGCTTCATGCTCCAACTCGCCGCGACTGTGGACGGCTGGGTACGCGGTGCCGGCGCAAAGCTGACGCCCGATCGTGTCGCCTATTTTTGCCACGCCGACTGGGTCGTCGATCCCGCTTACGCGGTGCCAGCCGAAATCTGGACACCGCAGATCGCCACGCCCGAGGGCCTGAAACGAACCGCGCAGGCCTACCGTGAGGCCGGCTGGCTTTAGCGCATGTAGATGTCGACGATCACGACAGCGGCCGTAATCCACATTCCCCACAGAAACGCCGTGTAGCTCCAGTAAAGCCAGCTGAACTTGTCGCTCTTGAGCAATTTGCCATGATCGTAAATGTCGGCGGCCATGGCACGAATCGAAGCTTCGGGATCGGCCAGCACACGGACGCATTGCTCGATATATTGCTCCTTTGTCACGTTCGAAAAGCTGCCGAAAAACATGATGTTCGACTTGCCGGGCGCAACCTTCCAATCCTTGATCCGGGCCGGCCGGACCGTAAGAACGCCAAGCACCGTCGCGATGAACGAAAACAGGGTAAGCACGATCATCGGAATGCTTGCCCTGCCCGCCGCAATGTCGGAAATCGACAGGCCGAACACGACGAAACTCGCGCCGAGCAGGATCGACGCCTTGCTGTCGGCCATGTTCGACAATTCCAAGTTGCCGGCATGGGCCGAGATCAGGACGTTGATATATTCGGGCTCGAAGATGAAATCCTTTGCCCGATAGAATTTCTCGCCCTCGACGTCCGTAACCAGTTCGGGGTCGACTTTCGCCTGAATCACCGGTTCGTTCATGCGCTAACCCCTTACCAAACACCGGTCACGATGAAGGCGACCACGCTAGCAATCAATCCCAGAATGAAAATCGAATAAGCGATCTTCAGGAGCCTATATTTCTTGTGCGCGAGAACCTGGCCGTTCTGGTAAACATCCCGTGCGACCATTTCTAGGAATCGCGGCTGGTCGGCCAGCCGGTCGAGCATTTCCTCGACATATTCCTTTTCGGTCATGTCAGCGAAACCGCCGAAAAACATCAAGTTGCGCTCCCCCTGATAGGTCGACCCGCCAAGGATCGACGGCATCACCGCAATCGCGGCGAACAACGCCGACAGGAAGGCGGTAATGCCAAGGACCATCATCGCGAGCGGCAGGTGCCCCTTCGTGCTCATCTGGCTGACACTGATCGTGAAAACGACG
This sequence comes from uncultured Alphaproteobacteria bacterium, assembly GCA_963784395.1. GTDB lineage: Bacteria > Pseudomonadota > Alphaproteobacteria > Sphingomonadales > Sphingomonadaceae > Sphingomicrobium. Next base: position 36,802 of record CAWARI010000003.1, read on the forward strand.
AAACTCGCGCCCATGAGCATGCTCGCCTTGCGGTCTGCCATGGCCGACAGGTGATAATGCGCCTGACTGGCAGTACGAATCGCCTGAATCGCGTCTCCGCCGAACGTTCTTGTAGCGGCCATCGCTTCCTCCCCCTATTTCGCCCTCTTTGCGCCCCAATCGATTGCGAAACGCGGCGTGCCCAACTAGGACTGCCCCATGACCGATCGCGACGAAACAAAAGGTAAGGTACTGGCTCTCATCAAGCCGTTCAACAAGAAGGAAATCGAGGTAGGCGAAGCCACGCGGTTCGCCCAGGATCTCGAGTGGGATAGCCTCACCGTGCTCGATTTCGTCGCCAATATCGAAGACGAGTTCGACATTCTCATCACCATGAACCAGCAGGCCGAGATCGAAACGGTCGGCCAGCTGATCGACGCCGTCGGCGAGCTCAAGGACGCCTAGGATGGGCGACCTGTTCGACAAGTTCCAGCCGCTCATCGACCAGCGCGAGGCGTTGCTGTCGACCGGCATGACCGATCCGTTCAATCTGGTGATGGAAGAAGTCGTCTCGCCGACCGTCGCAATTTGCAGCGGGCGCAAGACCATCCTGCTCGGCACCTACAATTACATGGGCATGACGTTCGATCCGGACGTGATCGCCGCGGGCAAGCAGGCACTCGACGACTTCGGTTCGGGAACGACCGGCAGCCGCGTCTTAAATGGCACCTATTCGGGCCACAAGGCGTGCGAGGAGGCGCTCAAGGACTTTTACGACGTCGACCACGCAATGATCTTTTCCACCGGCTACCAAGCCAATCTTGGGATCATTTCGACGATTGCTGGCAAGGAGGATTACATTATCCTCGACATCGACAGCCATGCCTCGATCTACGACGGCTGTGCGATGGGCAACGCTAATATCGTCCCGTTCCGCCACAACGATCTCGATGCGCTGGAAAAGCGACTGAAGAGGATTCCGGAGGGTGCTGGCGCGCTCGTCGTCCTCGAAGGCGTCTATTCGATGCTCGGCGACATCGCGCCGCTCGACAAGATGGTCCCGCTTGCCAAGAAATATGGCGCGATGGTGCTGGTCGACGAAGCGCATTCGATGGGCTTCATCGGCGAACATGGCCGCGGCGTTGCCGAAGCGCAGGGTGTCATCGACGATTGCGACTTCATCATCGGCACCTTCTCGAAGTCAGTGGGCACGGTCGGCGGTTTCTGCGTCTCCAACCATCCCAAGTTCGAGATCATGCGCTTGGTGTGCCGACCCTATGTCTTTACCGCATCGCTCCCGCCCAGCGTGGTTGCGACCGCCGCGACGTCGATTCGCAAGCTGAAGCACAGCGCCGACAAGCGCGCCCATCTGTGGGAAAATTCCAAGAAGCTGCACGGCGGGCTCAAAGCGCTCGGCTTCCAGCTCGGCACCGACGAACCGCAATCGGCGATCATCGCGGTGATCATGCCCGATCTGGAGAAAGGCGCCGCAATGTGGGAAGCGCTTCTTCACGAAGGGCTCTACGTCAATCTGGCCCGTCCCCCGGCGACGCCAGCCAACATGACGCTGCTGCGCTGTTCGTTGTGCGCCGAACATTCGTCTGAACAGGTTGACGAGATCCTCGGCATGTTCGAGCGGGCTGGACGCGCGACAGGCTGCATCGGCTGACCGCCGTCAACTCTTTCGCAGCGCGCTCGGCAGGGTTAGAAGCGATCCATGGATGACCGGGAGGACGAAGCCAGGATCGGCTGGCGCGGCGTTTGGGCGGCAGGCATCGCTTTGGTCGCGACGCTCGTCCTGCTGGGAATGGTGGTTCTGGTCGCATTGTCGAACAAGGAACGTGAACGCGCTCTGACCGCCGAACGTCACGCTTACGACGTGGCGTTGGTCGCCCGAAGCGTGACGTCCAGCATCTCGCGCGCTGAAGCGGCGCTTGGTCGTTTCGTTCTCGACGAGAAGGTCGAGACCACCGGCAACATCTACTACAGCCAGTGGCGGCTGGCCGGATCGCAGATTAATCAGCTCCAGGCGCTCGTTCGCCAGTCACCCGACCAGCGCGAGCGTGTGGCGCGGGTTATCGACCTATATCGGCAGCGCAATACCGAATTCGCGCCTGCGGTCAGGGCCGCAGCTCGGAGCCAGGGCGACGCTGGTCCGACCTATTTCTTCATCGCCGGACAAAGCGATACGGGAAAATTGCTCGACAAGAAGCTCGACGAGATCGCCGCCGCCGAGCGCCTCGCGCTTCGTCAGCGGATTCGTCAGAGCCAGTTTTTCTCGGCGGAAGCCGACCGGCTGACCGATTATCTCAGCTGGCTAGGCCTGATCGTCGGCCTTGGCGCGATCTTCCTTGGCGGCGTTGCGGTTCAGGCTTGGCGGCAGATGGTGGCGTCGCGCAAGGAGGCCGAAAGCGAAACCGAACGGGCCGAAGCGCTGGATTATGCCGTTCGCGAGCGAACCCAGGAATTGTGGGAAGCCAATCAGGCGCTGAAGATGGAAGCGATCGAGCGCCAGGCCGCCGAAGCGCAGCTTCGCCAGGTCCAGAAAATGGAAGCTGTCGGCCAACTCACTGGCGGAATCGCGCACGACTTTAACAATATGCTCGCGGTGGTCGTGGGCGGCATCGATCTCGCCCGGCGCAGGCTGAGCGGGCCGCGCAAGGAAGTCGTCCAGCACCTTACCAATGCGATGGAGGGCGCAACCCGCGCCGCCGCGCTGACCCGCCGCCTCCTCTCTTTCGCACGTTCCGAACCGTTGCTCCCAGAGCGCGTCGAAAGCAGCGAATTGGTCGAGGGAATGCGCGACCTGCTCGACCGGACATTGGGCGAGCGAATTCGCGTCGAAACCAGACTGGACGAGGCGGCTTGGCCGATCTTCGTCGATAGTCACCAGCTGGAAAATGCAATCGTGAACCTCGCCGTCAACGCTCGCGACGCAATGGACGGCGAAGGTATCTTGACGATCACGACCGCCAACGTGACGATGGGCGCCAATTCTGTCGGCGACATCCGCCCCGGCGAATATCTGCGGCTGTCGATCAGCGACACCGGTTGCGGGATGAGCCCCGACGTGATCGAACGCGCGTTCGAGCCATTCTTCACCACCAAACCCGTTGGCAAGGGCACTGGTCTTGGCCTCAGCCAGATTTTCGGCTTCGCGCATCAGTCCGAGGGCGAAGTGGGGATCGAAAGCGTAGTCGGCAAGGGCACGACCGTGGCGCTATATCTGCCAAGGACCGATGCGCTCGCGCCTGCGCGCCTGGTGCCGCAGTCGACCGAGAGCGAAGAGGCGCTGCACGTCGCAGGAGCGCGGATTCTGCTGGTCGAAGACGATCCGCGCGTGCGCGCCGCAACGGTCGGTGCGCTCGAGGACCTGGACTATGATCCGACAGCCTGTTCCAGTGGGGCAGAGGCGATCGAGGTGTTTGCCGCCGAGGCGTTCGATCTCGTCATCAGCGACGTCATTATGCCCGAAATGACCGGGCCGGAGATGATTCGGATCATCCGTGCGCAGCGGCCCGACATCGCGGTTCTGTTCGTGACCGGTTATGTCGGCGAAGGCGAAGGCGACGATCTGGCCGGGTTCGAATTGCTGCGCAAACCGTTCACGGTCAGCTCGCTCGCTGCGGCCGTTGCTGCCGCTCTGTCACGGCAGGAACCTAGCGGATCGCCCCGGATTTCAGGAGCCGCGGCAACAGGCTGATCGCGCCAAGCAGCGGGTGTTTGCGCTGGAAATCGGTGAGTTCGATCTTCGTCCCGGCATGGCGATTTATCTTCCATGCGATGTAATCCGGACCGCCAGCATAGGTGGCGCTCGCTTTCGCCAACCGCAAAATGCTCAGCGTCTTCCCCTGAAGACGACGCAATCCCCATCGCCCTGCATTGTCGCCAACGAGTGGCTCGGCGGCGCTGCCGAATGCGGCATATCGTGCGGGATCGGCGTCGACGACGGACGTCGCTCTGCCCTTTCGTTCGGCGCGCAACTCGGCCGAATAGGTTAATGCGAAGGCTCGCCGCCACCAGTCCAGGATCGGCTCGCCCTCGATGCGCCCGGCGGCGCCAAGCAATGTTGGCGCTGCGCGGGCAACGGCGGTCACAGCACTTTTCGCGGCAATCGCGTCATTCGACCAAGCCAGCCTGCTCGGCTGGGCAAAGCGGGCCCAGACCGACACGTTCAGAGTCTCGGGGCCGTTGAGGCGATGGAAGTCGGATTCGCTGAGCACCGCATATTTGCTCATCAGGCCGCCATGTTCGAACGGGAAGACATTTGGCGGGATCAACCGGTTCGCGGTCGCCATCCAGCGCTGCTTGAATGCCGAGCGATAATCGGAAACGACCAAGTAGAAATCGAGCATCAACCCATCGAGTTCGGTGTCGCGAAGGCATGAACCGTAGAACATCACCGCTCGGCTGGAATCGCCATGACGCGCGGCGAGCGCCGTGGCCATGGCGGTCACGCGCGGATCGACCGGCTGTCCGAGCTCTTCGGCGACAAGGTCCGTAAGGACGATCATGGGCGAGATCTCTACGCCGCGAGGCGGACGAAGGACAATGGCGTTGCCGGGCGCAAGGTGATCGGTCGGCCGATGTTGGCGCGAAAGGTCTCGCCGTCGAGGATCACGTCGCTGGCGTCACCTTCAATGCAAATCTCGTCGCTCTCTTCGATGTGCACACCAACCATCGGCGATTTGCCAAGGCGGCCCCGCAGGCTTGCGATGAACGCGCCGAGCAAGGATCCAGGACGTTGTTCGACCGCAATGAACTTCAATGCACCGCGGCCCTGACCGCCGAACTCGCCAGACAGAAGCAATTTCTCGAGCGTGGTCACCGCGAGCAATGCGAACTTGCCGGTAATCGCGCCATCCTTGCGCACGGAAATGCGCAGTGATTGCGGCTCGGGCGGGAGGAATTTGGCTTTTAGCCCGATCACCTGGCGAAGGACGACCGCGAAGGCCGTGATGACGTGACTGATGCTGTTGGGAAGGCCGAGCGGATAGATCCGATTACGGCAGTAAAGCATGATGTCGGCGAGCCCCGCACCGCCGAGGAACATGCCAATGACCGGCTTGTCGCCATCGCCGTCGCGGCTGAGTGCGATCAGTTCGCGCGCGACCAGGCTGGAAGAAAAGTCCGTCTGCGCCAGAGCGACCAGCCGTTCTAGGCTTTTGACGGGATCGCCGTGAATGCCGAGATCCATCGCAATCAGGTTGGTCTTGCCACTGGGCAGCACCGCAACCGGTGGCGCCTTACCGGCGAAATGGCCGCCGTTGTAGAGCTCCGTCAGGGCCGCCTGCACCGTTCCATCGCCGCCATTGATGACCAATAAGCTGGGCTGGACGCGGGCGATTGTTTTCATCGCTTCGCCGATCTGGTGCGCATGCTCGACTTCGTAATGAAAAACGTCGGGATGTTCGGCGCAAAAAGCGCGGATACGCGGCAGCTGCGCGATATTTCCCGTCGACCGCGGGTTCGAAAGCAAGGCGACGCGAGGCCGCCCCATCAGTTCGACACCTTGGCAGCAAGGGAATTTTGAACAGTGTTACGGTGACAAATCATCATGTTTGTGCGACGCGGTCCACGTAAGGGGCCAATCGGCCATTTCATCGAGTCCGTCATCGGCGGGCTTTGCGGCCAAATCATGGTGGTGGGACGTCGAATTTGCGCAATCCTAGCCTGATCGATCGTTATTTGGCGCGGTCCATCGCGGTGCCGCTGATCGGCACGCTCATTCTCGCCGCCATGTTGCTGATCCTCGAAAAGATGCTGCGCCTGTTCGATTTCGTGGTGAACGCCGGCGGACCGATCAGCGTCGTGTGGCGGATGCTTGCTAATCTGCTCCCGGAATATTTCTCACTCGGCATCCCGATCGGCTTGATGCTTGGCATCCTGCTCGCGTTTCGCAAGCTTGCTTTATCGTCCGAGCTAGATGCTCTGCGCGGCATCGGCATCGGTTTCGGGCGCCTGCTCAAGGTGCCCTATTTCTACGCCTTCGCACTCATGATCCTGAACATCGCGATCGTTGGCTGGGTCGAGCCTTATTCTCGCTACCGCTACGAAGGTCTCCGTTTCGACCTGCGTTCGGGCGCGCTAGGCGCCGCAATCAAGGTCGGCGAATTCAACAACCTGGGCAAGCGGCTGACCATCCGCATCGACCGCAGCGAGGATGACGGCACCCGCCTGTCGGGTATTTTCGTGGCGGTCGACGACAAGGCAGGAACGCAGATTTCCGCAACCGCCGATCGTGGCCAGTTCCTTGCTACCGATGATCCCGAAACGATCATTTTCCGTTTGCAAAATGGTCGGTTGGTCCAGGAATCGACCAAGTTCGCGGTGCCGCGAACGCTCTCGTTCAACAGTTACGACCTGCCGATCAGCGTTCCCGCCGGCGATCGTTTTCGATCCCGCGGCAACGACAAGGACGAGCTGACCCTGCTTGAGGTGCTTGACCACGCCCGGCACGGCCCGACCGCAAAGGATCGCCTGGAGGCGGAGGCCAATTTCCATTTTCGGCTGGTCGAAATTGCGATGATGCTGATGCTGCCGTTGCTCGCGGTCGCACTTGCGGTTCCGCCGAAACGAAGCAGTTCCTCGCTGGGTATCTTCCTGTCGATCGTAATGGTCGTCACGTATCACAAGATCAATCAATATGCCGAGCAGATGGCGTCGCAGGGCAAGTTTGAGCCCGCCATCGCTTTGTGGATCCCGTTCCTGTTATTTGTGGCGCTGATCGGGTGGATGTATCATGTCCTTGCGCACATACCGGGCGGGCAGCCGATCGGCGCACTTGAGCGCGGCGCGGCCAAGATCGGCAAGACGATCCGTCGACTCATGCCAAGGCGCGAGGTGACGACATGATCAACCTCGACTTCCTGCCGTCGCGCCGATTGACCCTTTATCTGGGCAAGCTTTTCATCTCGCGCAGCTTTGCGGTGCTCATCCTGCTGGTTCTCGTCCTGATGTCGCTCGACCTACTTGGCGAATCTGGCAAGATCCTGCGGGTGTCCGGCAATGGCGATGCCGAGTTGTGGCGCTACGTTGCGCTTCGAATCCCGCTGCTGATCCAGCGATTTCTGCCGTTTTCGGTGTTGCTGGGGACTTTGATCGCTCTTGTTGGGCTCAACCAGCACAGCGAGGTCGTCGCAATGAAGGCCGCGGGCCTCTCGGCGCACCAGATCCTCGCGCCGATGCTGATCGCCAGCGTGGCGATTGCCGGGATCGCCTTCGCATTCAACGAGACCGTCGCCGTCAACAGTGCACGGGTCGTCAATGCGTGGAGCGACAATGATTATGAGCCGCTGAAAACCGACGACGGCGTCCAGAGCAACGTATGGCTGCGCACAGGCGACGATTTTGTTAGGGCGCGGATAGCGGCCGGCCGCGGTGAACGGCTCGAACTGCGTGGCGTGACCTTATACGAGCGCGCCGAGGGGCGGCTGGTGCGGATAGTCAATGCCGAGCGCGGGATTCGAAGCGGGACCGGATGGCTGCTCCAGAAGGTGAAAACCTACGATTCCGACATGAACCTGCTGCGCAAGAGCGACTCTCTGTTTGCGCTCGCCGGGGTCACGCCCGATCGCTTCAGTCTAGCCAAGGTCAAGGCCGACGAACAGGATATCGTAACGCTCAGCAACTCGATCGAGGAACTTCGCGCCTCCGGCCGACCGGTCGATGAAGCGCGCGCTGGCTGGTGGCACAAATTCAGTGCGCCGCTGTCGATCGTCCTGATGCCGCTACTTGCCGCAATAGCTGCATTCGGCCTTGCCCGTTCGGGTCAGGTGTTGATGCGGGCAGCGGCCGGCATGGCACTGGGTTTCGCGTATTTCGTAGTCGACAACCTCAGCCTAGCGCTCGGCAATGCCGGCGCCTATCCGGCGTGGCTTGCGGCTTGGTCGCCCTTTCTTTTGTTCCTGATCATTGGCGAGACTATCCTCATCCGATCGGAAGAATGATCGAAGGCTAAGCCGCAGCGCGTCCGCGCCAGGAGGCCATGAACAAATGGCCGATCAATGGGAAAAGTCCGCGACGGTTGGCGATATGATACGCCGAGTCGGAATCCAGCTCCGCGATCAGTCGGCGATGCGCGATCGGCAGCGCGTGATAGGGAATCCCCGGTAGCAGATGATGCAGCGCGTGATAGCGCAGCCCGACCGGCGCCCATAATTCGGCCCAAATGCCCGGCGGCGGCACATTGATCGTGTCGAGATATTGCTCGGTAACCGTCATCGGCTCGCCGTCATTCTCCCACAGATGCGCGACAAGTGTCCGCACCTGGTTGAGCAACATGACGCCCGAGGCGACACCCAGAAAAGTCAGGAAAGCGCGCAGCGGGACGATGCCGGTGGCGACCATGAAGATCAGTGAGATGGCCCAGATGCTCGCCGCCCCTTCCATCCACGCCCAATAGCGCGCGAAGTCACCTTCGGGCCGTTTTCTCCGGAACATCGGGATTGATCTGAAGGCCGGAAAAGCGCCCGACCACAAAATCGCGGAACCCCGAATGCAGCAACGACAGCGGCGTCAGGATTGCAAAGCGAAACATCAGCGCGACCGGTGCGAAGATCGACGCGATCAGGAAGACCGGCAGCGTCCATGGCTTCATCAGCGCGAGCGGCAGATATTCGGGATCTTCCACCGTGCCATAGCGAATCTTGGCATGGTGCATGTTGTGAATGCCTTCGTAGAGGAAGGACGGCACCAATAGTGGCACACCGATCAGGACATTCCAGCCGAGCTTGAAGCCCGGCAGCGAGCCTGCCTTGATGTGCGTCACTTCATGGATGAAGGACCCGGCACGGAAAAGTGCAAGAATGGCGACTACCGCCGCAAGAAGCGTCCAGCCAAGACCCGGCGCCGCGATTGCAACGGCAAGCGCACCATAGCCGACCACCGCAGACGCGATAAGGTCGGCCCAGTAAAACGCGGCACTTGGCGTGTTGAGTTCGCGGGTGATCGTCGCCGCTGCGCGCAGCATCGCCTTGTCGTCGCCGCGCTGGCGACTTGCCGCCGTCTGGCGCGCGGCTTCGGTGGGAATGGTCATCATGGTCATAAGTGTCTGTCTCGGCAGGCGATTACCCAGAGATAGTGGCACGATCATGGCCAGAGAAGGCCTGATTGCGATTGCGAGCATCGCTGCGGCGTCAATGCGAGGTGACAAGGCATTGCCGACGCACTAGCCCTGCCGCCCATGAGCGACCTTATTATCCGGCCTGTACGGTCCAAAGCCGACCGCAAGGCATTCGTCGACTTCGCTTGGACGGCCTACAAGGATGACCCCATGTGGATTCCGCCGTTGAAGGATGAAGTCCACGGCCTGATGGATCCCAAGAAGAATCCGTGGTTCGGGCACGGACGCGCCGCGTTCTTCCTGGCGACCCGAGACGGCGCGATCGTCGGGCGGATCAGCGCGCAGGTCGATGATCTGGTGCAGGACCGGATGCCTGCGACCGGACAGTGGGGATTTTTCGACGCCCTCGACGGCGAGACTGCCGCTGCCCTGATCGCCACCGCGGAAGACTGGCTGCTCGGTCAGGGGATGAAGACGGCGCTGGGCCCGATCACTTTGTCGATCTGGGACGAGCCGGGTCTGCTAATCGAGGGTTTCGAAGAAGCGCCGCTCGCAATGATGGGCCACGATCTCCCGCATTATCGCGGATGGGTCGAAGCCGCCGGTTATGAGAAGGCCAAGGATCTCTATACCTTCGGACTCGACATAAGAATCGAGATGATCCCGGTAATCGACCGATTGATCAAATCTGGTGAAAGAAATCCGCGCATCCGAATCCGCGATGTCGACAAGTCAAATTTTGACGAAGAAGCGGCGATCATCCTGGAAATCCTGAATGATGCTTGGTCGGATAATTGGGGATTCGTGCGACTTACGCCCGCCGAGATCGCTTACGCCGGCAAGAAGCTGAAGCCGATCATCGTCGAAGATCTCGTCAAGATTGCCGAATATGACGATGGCGGCGGTTTTCGGCCCGCCGCCTTCATGATGACCATCCCCGACGTCAACGAGATGATTGCCGACCTTGACGGCAAGCTGTTCCCGTTCGGCTTCGTCAAATTGCTGTGGCGGCTCCACAAGGTCACGACCAAGCGCGTTCGCGTGCCATTGATGGGGGTGCGCAAGGAATTCCAGTCGAGCCGCCTTGCCAGCCAGTTCGCCTTCATGCTGATAGAATTCACCCGCCGCGTATGCGTCGACAAATATGGCATCAATTTCGGCGAATTCGGCTGGGTGCTGGAAGACAATCAGGGAATGATGTCGATCGCGCAGCTGCCTGGCGCCGGGATCAACCACACCTACCGCATCTACCAGAAGACGCTCTAAACGCTTGTTCGTTCGCCGCTGACAAAAACCGGCCCCGCCTCGTACGCGGTCCCTGAGCCAGAATTTGGCAGCAGGTGGCATCCGGGTGAATGGCGTTGCGCCCGGACCGATCTGGGGCCCGCTCAACCCGTGCGGCGGATCAAGCGACGAGAAAATGAAAACGTTCGGCGAAGATACGCTGATGGGCCGTCCGGACCAGCCCAACTACGCGCCCCCTCCTTCCTGTTCCTGGCGTGCGACGACAGCAGCTACATGACCGGTCAGGTGTGCTCCTCCCCAACGGCAGCCAGATCATCGGAGGCTAAGCGAGTTCGATCGCGACGGGCGCGTGATCGGAGGCTTTTTCCTCCGCGCGCGCCCATTTGTGGACCTCTGCGCCGCGCAGCCGGTCTGCGGCCTGCGGAGAACATAGCAGGTGATCGATGCGGAAACCGGCATCGCGGGCCCACGCCCCGGCCTGATAGTCCCAGAAGGTGAACAGCTTTTCGGCGGTCGGATGCATTGCGCGCAGTGCGTCGGTCCAGCCCTGGTGGACGATCCGGCGGAAGGCGTCCTGGCTTTCCGGCTGGAACAGAGCGTCATCCTTCATCGCCCGCCGGCTGAAGGTATCACGATCTTCGGGAATGACGTTATAATCACCGGCCAGAACGACCGGCCGCTCCAGCGCCAGCAGATCAGCCGCGCGTTCGCGCAGGCGCTCCATCCACCGCAACTTGTAATCGAATTTCTCGGTGCCAACGGGGTTGCCATTAGGTAGATAGATCGATGCGACGATCACATCCTGCACTTCCGCTTCGATGTAGCGACTGTGCGAATCGTCGGGATCGCCGGGCAAGCCGACCATGCGCAACGTCGGAGCAGAGCCACGGGCCAGGATAGCGACGCCGTTGAAACCCTTCTGGCCATGCCAGACGGCGTGATAGCCAGCCGCCTCGATTTCCTTGATCGGAAGAGATTCATCGGCGCACTTCAATTCCTGTAGACAGGCGACATCGGGCCGTTCGCGCTCGAGATATTCGACGAGACGCGGCAAACGCGCGCGAATGCCATTGATGTTGAAAGTAACGATCTTCATGTGACGCCGCCTAGCCGGTTTCCGCCGCGACGGGAATTCGCGATCGACCCAGTGAGGCCGCGTTGCGCTGTATGCTCGCTAGATACTGAAGCTGCTTCCGCAGCCGCAGCCGCTGGCCGCATTGGGGTTGGTGACCTTGAAGGCAGATCCGCCGAGATCCTCGACATAATCGACCTGGCTCCCGTCAAGTAGGTCGAGGCTTACCGGATCGACGACCAGCGTCACGCCATCGAGTTCGGCCCGTGCATCGTCCGCCTCGGGGGTTCCGAGCGCGAATTTATAGGAAAATCCTGCGCATCCCCCGCCATCGACCGACAGGCGTAATACGGCCGGCTGGCCCTGGCGGTCTGCGATCGCAAGCACGCGTCGCGCCGCACTGGGCGTGAGGGATACGGAAGAAGTTGTCATGATGGCGAGATAGGGCGGCGCCCCTCGCCAGACAAGGTCAGCGCTTAGTGCCCGTCGGGCCGCCCAGAGCAACGTGGTTGTCCATCGACTTGGCGCCGCCGCCATTCTGCATGGCGAGGAGATAGTCGGTCGACTTCATGAAGGGGATCGGGTTGACCGCGCGGCCTTCGATCCGGACTTCATAATGCAAGTGGCTGCCCGTCGAACGACCGGTCGAGCCCATCTTCCCGATTAGCTGGCCGCGCTTCACGCGCTGTCCGGCGGCGACGATGATCTGCGAAAGGTGACCGTAACGCGTTTCGACGCCGCGGCCATGATCGATCTTGATGAGGTTGCCGTATCCGCCGCTGTTGAAGCCAGCGGTCGAGATGACGCCGTCGGCAGTCGCATAGATCGGCGTTCCGAGCGGACCCGAAAGATCGATGCCGAGATGACGGGCACGTCCGCCGGTGAAGGGATCGCTGCGCTCGCCATACGCGGATTCGAAGCGAGCCATCTTGACCGGCTTGTCGGACGGAACCGCAATCGCGCCAGTCTGCAGTGTGTCGAGCTTCTTCCAACTGGTGAAAAGCTGCTTGAACGTCGAATCGCTGTTCCCCCCGGTCACCGGCTCGAACGGGCCGCCGACGGCAGCGCCGGTCGGAACAGTCGCAATATGGCGAAGCAGTGCGGCGTCGACTTCCTTGCCGGCGAGCATCGCGGCAAGCTGCTGCTGGCGCTGCTCAAGCTCAATCACGCGGGCTTCGGTCGCGGCGGCGAGGCGTGCCATGGAGGCTGGAACCTGGTCGGAAATTTGTTGCGGAGCGGAGGGAGCAGTCAGGAGGCGGATGATGGAGAAGGTGCTGAACGCAAGGAGGAGACCAAAAGCGAGCGCAAGGCCTACCTGGGCCATCGCCGGAACCCGAAGGCGGCGAAGCTTGCTTCCGTCATGAACGAAGAAATCGCGATCGCGGAACAATGTCCCCGTTTTGGCGATGCTTCCTACCATATTCCCCACGCTCCCAAATCGAACCGCACAGGAGGCGCCGCTCCCACAGCGCCTGGCGGTCTTACCAAATTTTTCTGGACCTCCCCGGTCCCCGATCAAGTCGTCGTGCGTTTGCCGCGCACTTCGAAGGAGCGAACTTCTCGCCAGATGGTTAAGAAATTCAACCATAGGTTCCAGGGTTAAGGATGAACGGCGTTCTTAGTGAGGTGAATTGAGGCGAATTCTTGCTCTAGGTTAGAGAAACGTTTCGTTCCCCATTGGTATTTCGTGAGAATTTCACATTTGGGCGCACGCGCCTTGAGCTTGCCGCATTGGCTCGTATGAGTGGCAGCGGGCCACGCCGTCCCAACGCGGCGCGTGCTCTCTGTGAGGAGAGTTTTTGATGTTGAACAAACCTGCCGTGCGTCCCGCACGTCCGCATTTCTCGTCCGGTCCCTGCGCAAAGCCGCCGGGCTGGAGCCCTGACAAATTGTTTCTCGATGACTTCGGCCGTTCGCATCGCGGCACACTGGGCAAGCAGCGGCTGCAATATTGCATCGATCTGATGCGCGAGATGCTCCAACTGCCCGGCACTCACCGCATCGGCATCGTCCCGGGCTCCGATACCGGCGCCTTCGAACTGGCGATGTGGACGATGCTTGGCGCCCTGCCCGTGACCACACTGGCCTGGGAAAGTTTCGGCGAAGGTTGGGTGACCGACGCGGTTAAGCAATTGAAGCTCGACCCGACGGTGATCCGCGCCGATTACGGCGACCTTCCCGATCTGTCGGCGGTCGACTGGTCGAATGACGTCCTGTTCACCTGGAACGGGACGACGAGCGGCGTCCGCGTGCCTGACGGCGATTGGATTCCGGATGATCGCACCGGCCTGTCGTTCGCGGACGCTACCAGCGCGGTTTTCGCTTATGACCTCCCGTGGGACAAGATCGACGTCGCCACGTTCAGTTGGCAAAAGGTGCTCGGCGGCGAAGGCGCGCACGGCGTCCTCATCCTTGGTCCGCGCGCGGTCGATCGGCTGGAAGGGTACACCCCCGAACGCCCCCTCCCCAAGCTGTTCCGCCTCACCAAATCGAGCAAGCTCAACGAAGGCATCTTCAAGGGCGAGACGATCAACACGCCCTCGATGCTCGCAGTCGAAGATGCGATCTTCGCATTGGAATGGGCCAAGGGATTGGGAGGGCTCTACGGCCTAATTGCGCGGTCTGACGCCAATGCGGCAGCGCTCGATCGGATCGTCGAGGGACGCAACTGGCTCGGCCATCTAGCGCAGGATCCGACAACTCGGTCGAGAACCAGCGTCTGCCTGACCGTCGACGGTGCTGACGCGGATTTCATCAAGCGTTTCGCCAAGCTGCTCGAAGCCGAACATGCGGCCTATGACATTGCGGGATATCGCGACGCTCCGCCGGGACTTCGCGTCTGGTGCGGTGCGACTGTCGACACCGCCGATATCGAGGCGCTCGGGCCGTGGCTCGATTGGGCCTGGGCCGAACTCCAATCGTAAACGGCGCTCCGGCGAAGGCCGGAGCCCAGGCCGCCGTGCAATTTCTTCTCCTCGCTCCTGCCGTCGCCGGAGCACGAAAGGTTCTACAATGACTGTTCCCAAAGTCCTTATTTCCGACAAGATGGATCCCAAGGCGGCCGCAATCTTTCGCGAGCGCGGGATCGAGGTTGACGAAATCGTCGGCCAAACGCCCGACGAACTGGCCGCGATCATCGGCCAATATGACGGTCTTGCCATCCGCAGCTCGACCAAGGTCACGCCCACGATTCTCGACGCCGCGACCAGATTGAAGGTTGTCGGGCGCGCCGGGATCGGCGTCGACAATGTCGACATTCCCGCCGCCACGGCGCGCGGCATGGTCGTCATGAACACCCCGTTTGGCAATTCGATCACCACCGCCGAACATGCCATCGCGCTGATCTTTGCGCTCGCCCGCCAGCTGCCCGAGGCCGATCTCTCGACCCAGGCCGGCAAGTGGGAAAAGAACCGCTTCATGGGGGTCGAGGTGACCGGTAAGACGCTTGGCCTGATCGGCGCCGGCAACATCGGGTCGATCGTTGCTGCGCGCGCCCTTGGCCTGAAGATGAAGGTCGTCGCCTTCGATCCGTTCCTGACCCCCGAACGCGCCATCGAAATGGGGGCCGAAAAGGCCGAGCTCGACGAATTGCTCAAGCGCGCCGACTTCATCACGCTGCACACGCCGCTCACCGATCAGACCCGCAACATTTTGAGCCGTGAAAATATTGCGAAGACGAAAAAAGGCGTGCGCATCGTCAATTGCGCCCGCGGCGGCCTGATCGACGAGACTGCGCTTAAGGATGCGCTCGACAGCGGCCATGTCGCTGGTGCCGCGCTCGACGTATTCGAGACCGAGCCGGCCAAGGACAGCCCGTTGTTCGGCACCCCCAATTTCATTTCGACGCCGCATCTGGGCGCATCGACCAACGAAGCGCAGGTCAATGTCGCGATCCAGGTCGCCGAACAGATGAGCGACTTCCTGCTGCTAGGCGGCGTCGCGAATGCGATCAACATGCCCAGCCTGACCGCCGAGGAGGCGCCGCGCCTCAAGCCCTATATGGCGCTCGCCGAAAGCCTCGGAAAACTAGTCGGGCAAGTCGTCGGCGAGGATATCAAGGCCGTCGCGATTGAGGTCGAGGGCGCCGCTTCCGCGCTCAATCAGAAGCCGATCACAGGCGCGGTGCTGGCTGGGTTGATGGGCACCTATTCGGACACGGTGAATATGGTCAACGCGCCGTTCCTCGCCAAGGAACGCGGACTCGACGTCAAGGAAGTGCGCCACGACCGCGAAGGCGATTACCATACGCTGGTCGCCGTCGAAGCGACGACATCGAAGGGCGTCCGCCGCGTCGCCGGGACATTGTTCGGCAACAACAGCCCGCGCCTTGTCGAACTGTTCGATGTGGAGATCGAAGCCGAGCTGGAAGGTTCGATGCTCTACATCGTCAACACCGACGCGCCCGGCTTCATCGGCAAGCTCGGCACGGCGCTGGGCGAAGCCGAAATCAACATCGCGACCTTCAACCTGGGCCGCCGGAAGGAACGCGGCGACGCCGCGGCGTTGATCGCGGTCGACGGCACCATCGGCCCAGACGTCGTCAAAACCT
The DNA here is from genome assembly GCA_963784395.1 of uncultured Alphaproteobacteria bacterium. Lineage (GTDB taxonomy): Bacteria > Pseudomonadota > Alphaproteobacteria > Sphingomonadales > Sphingomonadaceae > Sphingomicrobium. Next base: position 52,711 of record CAWARI010000003.1, read on the forward strand.
TGTGCGCGCTAGACGGCGTACGCAAGGTGGTGCCGTTGCGGTTCTAGCGGGACTTGCGTGCAATCCGGCACAGTGAGACAATCATCCCGCTGGATCGCAAAACGGAGGAGCTAACATGTTCTCTTCGTCACCGTTGGTCGTTCGTGTGGTCGCTACGCTCTTGCTCACCAGCGCGGTCGCTGGACCGCTCTTCGCCGAACGCTGGAAGGATCTAGGACGAGCCCCAGACAACAACATTCACGCGATGAAATTCCGGATCGATCTCGACGCGCTCAAGCAGGACGGAAACCTACTAACTTATCGGGTCGAAGTCATACGTCCAAACAATCCGGATGGGCCGGCCGGACCGATTACAGCACCTCCGTGATCGACTGCAGTGTCGGCACTCGCCGGCATCTTTCCGGCGAAACTTTCCTTCCCGACGGCACCGTCCGGAAAAACGATGGGGCCAACACTTGGCGCAAGGTCAACGACCACGAAATCGCGAAGGGGATCCTCGCTGATTATTGCGCCCCGCCCAATGGGTCACCGTCGCGCTGATACCAGAAACGATTCCACCTTTTCCGTCGCAAAGTCGCCTCTCTCGCCGAGGCCCTTGTTGAGGCTTGCGTGGCTATCTCCCGGCACGACATAAACGCTCGCCATTGAGCCTGCCTTCGTCAGTTCGGCCGCAAGCCCCCGCGACTGGGCTTGACTGTCGGCGCGCCTCTCGATCGGTAGGATCAGCCAGTTCGGGACATTGGGCGCAGCCGCGTTGCGAGTCGGCGACAGCTTCGCCTGACGCACCGGATCGGTCCCAAATGCCTCGTCGTACATCGGCTTGACGATATTGGTTTCCGCGCTGCCCTGTGTGGGAATATCGTAGCCTGCACCATCGAGCAGAATGACGCCCTTGATCGCCGACAGCGGAACGCCGGCCGCCTTGATGTAGGAGGTGTCGCTGCCCAGCAAGGCTACCAGATGGGCCCCGGCGCTGTGCCCCATCAACACGATCCGGTTGGGATCGAGGCCCTCGGCGGCCGCATTGGCGCGCAGCCAAGCCAGCGCGTTGGCAAGGTCGGCGGCCTGTTGTTCGACGGTCGCCTGCGGCACCAGACGGTAATTGGCGCTGACGTAGGCCCAGCCCATTCCGTTGGCCCACGGGCCCTTGCTCGCTCCGCCTGCGACCTTGTCGCCGATCGACCAGCCGCCGCCGTGGACGTAAAACAGGATGGGCGCCTTGACCGCTCCTTTAGGTATGGCAATATCCATCTTCTGCTTTACGTCCGGTCCGTAAGCGATCTCGCGAGCATTCGGTGCCGCCTTTTCGCTGTCCATCGCGCGATCGCTCATCGCCTTGCGGCATTGATCGCTCAGCTTGGGAAGGGCCGTTCGCAAGCACATTCGAAAACCGCCATCCGCGCCGCGGCACAAATCGGCAATCTCCTTGCGACATTCGATCGGCAGGCGCTCGCGCTGGGCCAACGCCATGCTGCTGACCAGTAGCACGCCCGCCGTCGACAATCCGATCCACTTTTTCGCCATCGCCGCTCTCCGATTGCTGGACGCCAGATGCCCAAATCAATAGGAGGCGGCCTGAACTGTCGCTGAGCAATCTTGGTTAAAGGAAATCATCGTGGGCAACGTGACCGTCATCGGCGCGCAATGGGGCGACGAGGGCAAGGGCAAGATCGTCGATTGGCTCGCCAGCCGCGCCGATATCGTGGTCCGATTCCAGGGCGGCCACAATGCCGGCCACACGCTCGTCGTGGGCGAGAAGGTCTATAAATTGTCGCTGTTGCCGAGCGGGATCGTGACCGGCACGCCGTCGGTCATCGGCAATGGCGTCGTTCTCGACCCGTGGGCGCTGAAAGCCGAGGTCGAGAAATTGCGCGGCCAAGGCGTGCGGATCGAACCCGACGTCTTGATGATCGCTGAAACCTGCCCGCTGATCCTGCCGATCCACCGCGATCTTGACGCGATGCGCGAGGATGCCAGCGGCGCGGGCAAGATCGGGACGACCCGCCGCGGCATCGGCCCGGCCTATGAAGACAAGGTCGGCCGCCGCGCCATCCGCGTCTGCGATCTGGCCCATCTCGACGAACTCGACCCACTGCTCGACCGTTTGTGCGCGCATCACGATCATCTGCGCGCCGGTTTCGGACAGCCGCCGGTCGACCGCCAGCGTCTGAAGAACGATCTGTCCGAAATTGCCGACTTCGTGCTCCAGTTCGCCCGCCCGGTGTGGCGCGATCTCGACGAGGTCCGGCGGCGCGGCAAGCGCATCCTGTTCGAAGGTGCGCAGGGCGTCCTGCTCGACGTCGATCATGGCACCTATCCATTCGTCACCTCGTCCAACACCGTCGCCGGGACGACCGGAAGCGGTAGTGGCATGGGCCCAGGCGCAGCCGGCTTCGTACTCGGAATCGTCAAGGCCTACACCACCCGCGTCGGCTCCGGTCCGTTCCCGACCGAGCTCGACGATGCCGTCGGGCAGCGACTAGGCGAGCGCGGTCACGAATTCGGCACCGTCACCGGTCGACAGCGGCGTTGCGGATGGTTCGATGCGGTCCTGGTTCGGCAATCGGCGGCGGTCAGCGGCATCACCGGCATTGCGCTCACCAAGATCGACGTTCTCGACGGGATGGAGACGGTGAAAATCTGCACCGGTTACCGGATCGGCGATGACACTTACGACTATCTGCCACCGCATGCCGCCGACCAGGCACGAGCCGAACCGATATACGAAGAAATGGACGGCTGGAGCGATACGACGGCGGGCGCCCGCAGCTGGGCTGACCTTCCGGCACAGGCGATCAAATACGTCCGCCGGATCGAGGAACTTATCCGCTGCCCGGTTGCTCTACTTTCGACTAGTCCGGATCGTGACGACACGATCCTTGTGCGTGATCCCTTCACTACCGGATAGGAACGACGAAATGACGACACGCGAGATTACGCCGAAGCTGGCTCGCGTCATGGCGGGGGCCGCAAAGAAGAGCCTGTCCGACAAAGCCGCCGTCTTCGCTTTCGGAGCGCTGCAATGGCCATGGTTATTGCGCAGCCTGTCCGGTGGAGCCGAAAGCGAGCGCCTGCGCTTGATACAACGGCTCGACCTGCACGAGGACGCATTGCCACATCTTGGGTCGTGGAAAGCCGATTCCGGACTTCTTCACCTAATCGTCGACATCATTGAGAACGAACGGCCGCAACGGGTTGTCGAATTCGGAATCGGTGCGACGTCGCTTGCGATTGCAGGCGCGCTTCGCAAGGTCGAAGGACCGATCCATCTCGGCTTCGACCAGCATCCCGATTTCGTCGACCATACGCGGAGCTGGCTGTCACAAAATGGTCTGGACGCCGATCTGCACTATGCGCCGCTGTCGCCGTCGCCAGAAGGGTGGCCCGGCCGATGGTATGAAACCGGCCCGCTTGAACCCGGCATCGACTTGATGGTCATCGACGGCCCGCCGTGGACAGTGCACCCGTTCACCCGCGGTGCAGCGGAAACCCTGTTCGGATTGCTCTCGCCGAGAGGTATCGTCCTGCTCGACGACGCATCACGGCTCGGCGAACGGATGGTAGCGCATCAGTGGCGCAAGCTTCACCCCGACATGGACTTCGTCCTGTGGAAGGGCGGCACGAAGGGCACATTGATCGGGCGGCGTCGCTAGGAAACTATGCGCGAACCATCGCGTTGGATGTAAAAATCTCGGCGCTATGGAGAAATCGCATCAAGGAACCCACCGACCTCATCGCCCATGAGCTAGACACCTTTGCCGACGGCTTCTTTTCGTAACCGCCCACCGTCGGCGTAGCGATCGTCTTCCTGCTGGTTGCGTGGGTGCTGGGTAAAATCCTTGAACACGGGATCGCCCTCCTCGCAGCGCGCCGGCGACGACCCGATCTTTGCGCATTGCTGGAATCCCTCGCCAGGGTCACCTCATAGTTGCGGCGGTTCTCTTCGCAATGGCCATCGTGTTCCCGAGCGTTCAGCCCGCCGACGTCTTTGCCACTCTTGGTGTCGGGTCGGTCGCGAACGGCTTCGCATTCAAAGACATCCTGCAGAACTTGCCTCCCGGCCTGCTGGTGCTGATCCGTCGTCCCGCCGGGGTGACCAGATCGTCGTCGAGGACTTCGAGGGAAGGGTCGAACGGATCGAGACGCGCTCGACCATCAATCGAACCCACGACGGTCGCGAAATCATCATTCCGAACAGCGACATTTACACCTCCGCTGTGGCGTTCAACACCGCGCATCCCAGCCGCCGCGACGAATCCTGATCGGGGCCGACTATGGCGACGATCCGGAGACGGCCATTAAGCTGTTCACCGACAGCATCGCCAAGGTCGACGGTGTCCTGGCCGATCCGCCGCCGGAAGTCATACCGGCCGCGAGCCGGCCGCTCAAGTTTGCTGGCGTGACGCGAACACCGCGGCGGTGGAATTGACGAATTCGTATTCCCAAGTCGGGGGCAGAGGGCGATACCGTGTTTTTTTGATTATGACCGGGAAAGGCAAACCATGAAACTAATCAGTTTCGCCGCCGGATTGATACTGGGGCTGGTCAGCACACCTCTTTCTGCCCAAGCATTGCCAGATTACGGCAATAGCGGCAAAGGTCCGACTGTCCCGGCGAAGGATTCCCAAGACAGCGCGGCTGCCATCTCAACCACGGAGAAGGCGAACACGGACAGCGCAATCGCCGGACGACTGCACGAAATTTACCGCGAGATCGACGGGCTTGAACCCACGCAAGTTGCGGTTGATTCTGGGGTCGTCACATTGTCAGGTTCGGTCGCGAAGCCCGAGGATATAGATAGGGCTAATCAGATTGCGCAGCGCGTCGACGGCGTGGTTGCGGTGCAGAACAATTTGAAACGCGCTGGCGACGTGTCGCAGAATCTGGCGCCAGTGTTGGAGCGGCTGAACGACCGGCTCCAGCAGATCGTCTTGCTTTTGCCATTGCTGGCCATCGCACTGGTTATCATTGTTTTGTTTTGGGCCTTGGGGAGCTTGCTGGCGAGGACGAGATCCTTCTGGACGAAAATCACTCCAAACTCCTTTCTTGCCGACCTCATGGCGACCACGACGCGACTGCTGGTTATCCTGATGGGCCTCGTTATCGCACTTGATCTGCTCGGAGCGACGACCTTGCTCGGTGCGATTTTGGGATCGGCCGGTGTTGTCGGCCTAGCGATCGGTTTCGCCGTCAAAGACACGGTCGACAATTATGTCAGCTCACTCATGCTGTCGATCCGCCAGCCCTTCCGCGCCAACGATCATGTGATCATCGGGGACCGCGAAGGGCTTGTGATCCGCCTAACCAGCCGCGCCACGATCCTGATGACTCTGGACGGGAATCACCTGCGTATTCCAAACAGCACTGTCTTCAGGGCAGAAATTCTGAACTACACTCGTAATCCCGAAAGGCGCTTCAGTTTCGTGCTGGGTATCGACGCCGACGACGATCCGGGCGAAGCGTTGAAGGTTGGTATTAAACGTCTTTGCGACCTGCCGTTTGTGCTGAGCGATCCCTCGCCTGGCGGGCGGCTTGAGGAGGTGGGCGACAGCAGTATACAATTGCGATTCCTCGGCTGGATCGACCAAACCGAGACGGATTGGTTTAAGGCTCGCAGCGTCGCTATCCGCGCCGTGAAAATCACGTTGGAGGAACAGGGTTTCCTCTTGCCGGAACCCATCTATCGCCTGCGCTTCGACAGTGGCAGCCCATTAGAAATTGCAGGCGGCAACCAGGCGGATCTAGCCACCAAGGCCAAGATTAGGGTTCCGCCGCAGTCGTCCCGGGACCATGAAGATGTCTCTGCCGAGAATGATATTGAGGAAAAGGTCAATGAGGAACGCGAGAGTGGGCAAGAGGAAGATATGCTAGATCGCAAACGTCCAATCGAATGATACGATCGGGTTGAGAAGAAGTGTACTTCGACGTGTTACGGTCTCGGTTGGCGGACAGGTGCCGGTCAGCCTGCGGCAGCTCGGTGGACTCTGGCTCTATCTGGCTCATGGCTTAGCCCAGCTTCACTGGGTTCCAGCGCTACCTCCACTCTGGCACAATGCCGTCGGGGGGGGCGGTCACTCCATCACCCATTGCTGACTCTAGAAAGTCCTGTCCTATGGCACCAACTTTGTGAAAGACGGCGATCCGCTCTTTCGAATCGTCGGTAATCGCGCTTTGCATGGATGCGCCTACGCAATGCTATAGAACGACAGGGGAACATCCCCGGCACCGTGAACATTCGCCAAAAAGTGTGAACATTCGCGGCGTAGGCGGAACGCCCGCCTGTTGTGAAATCGCGCTGCTGCGCCCGGTCAGACGGTGGCGATATCCGGGGCGTCTTCGGCTTTCATGCCGATAACGTTGTAGCCCGCGTCGACATGATGGATTTCGCCGGTCACGCCGCTGGCGAGTTCGCTGAGCAGGTAGAGGCCGGCCCCGCCAACGTCCTCGATGGTCACGTTGCGGCGCAGTGGGCTGTTATATTCGTTCCACTTCATGATGTAGCGGAAATCGCCGATGCCGCTTGCCGCCAGCGTCTTGATCGGGCCTGCGCTGATGCCGTTGACGCGGATCCCTTCAGGGCCGAGATCGGCGGCGAGATATTTGACGCTGGTTTCCAGCGCCGCCTTGGCGACGCCCATGACGTTGTAATGCGGGATGACCTTTTCCGCGCCATAATAGCTCAAGGTCAGCATCGACCCGCCCGGCTTCATCATTCGGCGCGCGCGTTGGGCGACAGCGCAGAACGAGTAGACCGAGATGTTCATCGTCATCAGAAAGTTTTCGAGGCTGGTGTCAACATAGCCGCCGCGCAGCTCGTTCTTGTCAGAAAAACCGATGGCGTGGACGATGAAGTCAATGCCCTCCCAGCGCTGCTTCAGCATCTCGAAGGCGTCGTCCAGTCGGCCCATGTCGCTGACGTCGCAATCGAAACAGAAATCGCTGCCAAGGCTCTTGGCGAGCGGGCGTACGCGCCTCTCCAGCGCTTCGCCCTGATAGCTGAACGCCAGTTCGGCGCCCTGCTCCGCAAGCTGCTTGGAAATGCCCCATGCCAAAGACTTGTCATTGGCTAGCCCCATGATCAGGCCGCGCTTGCCCTCCATCAGTCCGCTCATTCATTCGCCCCTATTTCGATCCGTTAACCTGTTCGCCCGGTTCCGGCTCTTCGACCGGAATCTGGTCGGCGAACGGCCCCGCATATCGTTCGCCCTTTAACGCCTTGCCGCCATATTCCGCCAGAGCCGCGTTCAATTCCGCCCCCATCACGACGCCCAGGCCGACGAGGAAGAAGAAAATCAGCGCGATCATCACGCCGGCCAGACTGCCGTAAGTGATCTCATAACCGCCGACCATCTGAAGCGCGGCAGGAAGCAACTCGGCGCTTCCCATCCACCAGGTCGTGACCATCAGCGCACCTGGCCATTTGCGGAATTTCAGGTTGCGATAACGCTTCGGCGTCAGTGCAAGAAAAATTGAATAGAAAGTGATGAACAAGGCAATCGCCGGCGCAACGCGATACCAGCCAAGCTCGCCCGCCAGACCCTGCGAAGCCGGGATGTGATCGACAACATAATGGTGCAGCGAACTGGTAATGACGGTCAGGCCGAATGTCAGCATCAGCATCAACACCGCGACGATGATGAGCCCGATCGAGCCGAGCCGGTAGGTCCAGAACGGCGCGCTATATTTGACGCCATAGGCGCGACGCATGATGTCGCGGATCGTCTCGATGAAGCTGGCAGCGGTCCACAACCCGACGATTGCTCCGAACCACAAGAGCGGCCCGGTTCGAGCAGTGAGCACTTCGGCGATCGGTTTGACCAGCACCTGAGCGACTTGTGGAGGCAATTTGGCGAGAATGCTGACCACGGCGCGCTGACCGTCGGAACTGTTGCCCAGCAGCTTCGCGATCGCTGCAGCGAGAATGAAAAAGGGAAACAGCGCAAGCAGCGACAGATAAGCCAGATTGCCCGCATGGATGAAGCCGTCGTTGTACACGCCGATGGCGACGCGCTTGACGACCTCCCACGGCGTTGCAGGCGGGTGGCGCTGCGACGCAACGTCGGGCCCCAAGGTCGCCACTTCGGCGGCCCATTGCTTGCGCCGCTCTTCCGGTGACAGGGGATGAAGGGTCTGCATGAGAAATCAGACCCCTAGGGCCGCGCGCGGGTTCCCCCCGCCCTCCCACTTCTCAGCAAATTCCTGCAATTTGGAATCGCTGGCTGGCAGATCGATCGCCAGCGTAACCTTCAGGTCACCGCGCTTCCCCGTCTTGTCGGTAAAGCCTTTGCCCGGCAGGCGGAGGACCTTGCCCGACGACGTGCCCTTGGGGACGGTCAACATCACCGTGCCGTCAGGAGTCGGCGCTTTCACCTTGGCGCCAAGCACCGCTTCCTTGAGCGAAACCGGCAAGGTCAGGCGAATATCCTTGCCGTCGCGGACGAAGTGCGGATGTGGGGCAATGTCGATGGTCACGATCGCGTCGCCATTCCCGCCAGCGCCAGCCTGCCCTTGTCCGGATAGGCGGATTTTCGCGCCATCCTCGACACCCTTGGGCAGCTTGAGATCGATCGTCTTACCGCCTGCAAGCGTCACCCGCTGCGGCTTGAGAGTCGCGGCGTCGATGAACGGGACCTTCAATCGGTAAAGCGTGTCGGCCCCTTTTTGCGGCGGCTGCGGACGGCGACCAAATCCGCCGCCGGTCGAGCGGCGCGTCGCGCCGCCGCCGAACAACCCTTCGAACAGGTCGCTGAGATCTGCCGTTTCCGAGCCGGGGAACCCGCCGGGAAAACCGTCGAAGCCACCATGGCCGGGCGAACCCGCGCCCGGACGCGGGCCGCCGCCGCCGCCATAGCCGCCGCCGAAAGGCATTCGCGGGTTGCCGTCCTCGTCGATTTCACCACGGTCGTAGCGGGCGCGCTTATCCTTGTCGGACAGGATGTCATAAGCCTGCGTGACCTTGCCGAACCGTTCGGAGGCCTTGGGATTGTCCTTGTTGCGGTCGGGATGAAGCTGCTTGGCGAGGCTGCGATACGCCTTCTTGATCTCGGCTTCGCTTGCACCGCGGGCGACGCCCAATTGTTGATAGAGATCCATCGCCATCCTTCTTGCTTGCCCCCTATTTCGGTGCGAAGCGGCCCGCGTCAAGCAAAGGCTGGTTTGCGCGCGTCCATTTCGCGCCAAGGCTCGACAGCCGCTTCGTCACGCGGCAAAGCCCTGCCGATGGCCGACGACCCCCTTGCGATCTTCGATTCCTGGTTCGCTCAAGCGCGTGCCAGCGAGCCCAACGATCCCGACGCAGTGGCGCTTGCCACCTGCGGCGCGGATGGCCAGCCGTCGGTGCGGATGGTGTTGATGAAAGGTCATGGGCCCGAAGGCTTTACCTTCTACACCAATGGCGAAAGTCATAAGGGCGATGACATCGCCGCCAATCCCAAGGCAGCGATGCTGTTCCACTGGAAATCGCTTCGCCGCCAGGTGCGGATCGACGGGCCGATTATCGAAGTCAGCGCCGACGAAGCGGATGCCTATTTCGCCTCGCGCGGTCGCGATTCACGAATTGGCGCTTGGGCCAGCGACCAGTCGCGCACCCTTCCCGATCGCGCCACCTTCGAAGACCGGTTCGAGGACGCAAAGGCCAAGTTCGACGGACAGGACGTGCCACGACCTCCCTATTGGACGGGTTTCCGGATTCGCCCGGCCACCATCGAATTCTGGGAAGACCGACCCCATCGCCTGCATCATCGCCGCCTGTTTACCCGTGCGGCGGACGGTTGGACCGAAAGGTTGCTTTATCCATGACCGCGCCGACCAATGACGAACGGCTGGCCGCGCGCGCCTCGTTGACGACCCGCGCAGCGCTCGCCAGCGTCGCGACGGCGCTCTTCTTGGTCGGCTTGAAGACCTGGGCGGCGTGGATGACTGGCTCGGTCGCCATGCTGGGCAGCCTTGCCGACACCGCGCTCGACCTGGTCGCGAGTATCGTGACGTTGCTCGGGGTGCGCTGGGCGGCGATGCCGGCGGATGAAGAACATCGCTTCGGGCATGGCAAGGCGGAGGCACTGGCCGCGCTGACCCAGGTGCTGCTCATCATCGTGTCCGCGATGGGGATCGCCTGGCGGGCAATATCCCAGCTTGGCACGAACGAACCGACGCAGGAATTAGAGCTCGGCCTTGGCGTATCCCTGGTCGCGATTGCGGCAACCTTCGCGTTGCTGTCCTATCAGCGCCACGTCATCAACAAGACCGGGTCGCTGGCGATCAGTACCGACAACCTCCACTACAAATCCGACCTTCTGCTCAATCTTTCGGTCATCATTGCGCTGGTACTCGATCAGCTTGCGGGCTGGCACATGGCCGATCCGCTTTTCGGTCTTGGCATCGCTGTGTGGCTGGCGTGGAGCGCGATCAGTGCGGCCTCGCACTCAATCGACCAACTGATGGATCGCGAATGGGCCGACGACAAGCGCGAGCGATTGCTTGCGATGATCGCCGCCCATCCCGAACTCGACGGAATCCACGAACTGCGCACGCGAACTTCGGGTGGGCACGATTTCGTTCAGTTCCATATCTGGCTCGATCCGGCGATGAACCTGATTGAAGCTCATCGCGTGATGGACGAGGTCGAAGCTCGGATCGTCCTGGAATTCCCTGGCACCGAAGTGCTGATCCACCCCGACCCGCGCGGACTGCAAGAGCCGGGACAGGAAAAAGTCACGGCATGACCTCGCTGCCATTCTATCAGGTCGACGCTTTCGCCGACCGGCCGTTCTCCGGCAACCAGGCCGCGGTCATGCCGCTCGACGAATGGCTGCCCGACGTCGTGATGCAGGCCATTGCGGCGGAAAATAACGTCGCGGAGACAGCATTTCTGGTCGCCAGCGATCGCGAGAATGCCGATTTCGATCTACGGTGGTTTACCCCGGCGGTCGAAGTCGACCTGTGCGGTCATGCGACCTTGGCAAGCGCGGAGATCGTGCTGGGTGACGGCATCGTCCGTTTTTGGACGCGGAGCGGGATTCTCAAGGTCGAACGGCGCGACGGGATGCTGTGGCTCGACATGCCCACATCGCAAATCGCGCCGGTGTCGGCGGATGGCGAAGCCGATGCTCTCGGCCAGAACGTGCTTGGCGTCTGGGGGGTCACCGGGGGCAATGGCGGTGCCATCGTCCTGCTGGAGGATGAAGCAGCGGTCCGCGCCGCAACGCCCGATTTCGCCAAGGTTGCGGCCTGCAGCAACGGCTTCATCATGGCGACGGCACAAGGCGATTCGGTTGATTTCGTTAGCCGGGTGTTCTGCCCAACGTTCGGAATCGACGAGGACCCGGTTACCGGATCGGCGCATTGTGCGCTGACTCCGTTCTGGGCTGAGCGCTTGGGCAAGTCGCGGATGTCGGCGTTTCAGGCCAGTCGCCGCGGCGGCAGGATGGCGTGCGAGTTGCGCGGTGACCGGGTTCTGCTCGGCGGACAATGCGTCCGGGTGATCGAAGGACGCTTCTCGATTTAGGCGGCGGCCGGGATGGCTCCCTCGGTCGCCATGATCGTTCCGCCGCCAAGCACCCGCTCGCCATCGTAGAAGACCGCCGACTGCCCCGGCGCGACGCCATATTCCGGGTGATCGAAGCGCACCGTACCGTTTTCCCATGTCGCCGGAACCGGGCGGGCCAGCGAGCGCACCTTGGCCTCGATCCGTACTTGCCCTTCGCCAAGCCAATTGACCTCGCCAATCTGAGCTGCGGCGACCGCCAAAGCAGTGCGAGGGCCGACGATAACGCGCCGCTCCGCCGGTTCGAGGCGAACGACATAGAGAGGCTCGGCCTGCCCGCCGACATCGAGCCCGCGTCGCTGGCCGATCGTATAATGAACCACGCCGGGGTGCTGGCCGAGCACGCGACCGTCGACATGGACGATATCGCCCGGCGCCGCGGTCTCCGGGCGCAGTTTCTTGACCAGCGATGCGTAATCGCCATCGGGAACGAAGCAGATATCCTGGCTGTCGGGCTTGTCGGCGACGATCAGGCCGCCCTCGGTCGCCAGGCGGCGGACCTCGTCCTTCGGCATGTTGCCTAGCGGAAAGCGGACGAAATCGAGCTGGCTCGGTGTTGTGCCGTAAAGAAAATAGCTCTGGTCGCGCGCCGGGTCGCTGCCCTTCCACAGCTCGATCCGCCCTTCCCTCACGGCGCGGCGGACATAATGGCCGGTCGCGAGGCAATCAGCGCCGAGTTCGCGTGCGAACGCGATCAGGTCGACGAATTTAACTCCCTGGTTGCACTTCGAACAAGGGATCGGGGTCCGGCCCGCCGCATAATCGTCGGCGAATTGCTCGATCACCCCGTCGCGGAAGCGGCTTTCGTAATCGAGCACGTAATGCGCGATGCCGAGTTGGTCGCAAACCGTCTTGGCATCGTAGATGTCCTGACCGGCGCAGCAGGAGCCCGACTTTTTAACGGCTTCGCCATGGTCGTAGAGTTGCATCGTCACGCCGACGACCTGCGCGCCGGTCTTTGCGGCAAGCATGGCGACGACCGAGCTGTCGACGCCGCCCGACATCGCGACGACGATACGCGCATCGCTCGGCGCGCGGGGAAGTTCAAAAATGTCCGGCATGGCGGCGGCCTTTACCTGAAATTCACCCTGTGTGGCTAGAGATGCTCAACCAAGGTCTTAAAACCCGGAGGGCCATTTGGCTCGTTACGAGAGAGATTTCACTGCTGCAGGCATCGCCGAAATCGACGCGAGCGAGATGATTCGCGCGCTCGCACCCGATTCGCCGGACGATATTGCAGCGCGCTGTCGTGCGATCGCCCAACTGCTCTCCTGCCGAGAGGGATGGCAGTCCGCTTCGGCGTCGCTTGGAGGTGCCTTTGCCAAGGCACAGGACAGGACACGGTTAACGCGGAGTAAGGACAAATGACGATCGTCTTTACCAGCGCGCTTCAGAATATCTTCAATGGCCCGGCGTTAAACGGGGTCATCGAAAGCGAATGTAGCGAGTTTGAGGGATAGCATGCTCGAGAACCAAAAAATCCGACCCGCACAAGTCATCGGCCCATTGGGCGAACCGTTGACCATTGACTCGCTTCCTGCCCCGGAAACGACCCGCTGGGTCGTGCGTCGCAAAGCGGAAGTCGTTGCGGCCGTTGCCGGCGGCCTTCTGACGGTTGACGAGGTTTGCGCCCGTTACACGCTCAGTCTCGAAGAGTTTACGAGCTGGCAGCGGGCAGTCGACCGGTCCGGCATGCCGGGCCTCCGAGTCACCCGGATCAAGCATTACCGCGACCAGTACGAGCGCCAACAACGCTACTGATCGCCTGTCGAGTGGACGGCGTATAAAGGCCGCGCACCCCCGTGCGCGGCCTTTTTGTTACGCATCCGGTCTAGACAGTGTCGATTCTTTGCGGAACAACATCGGGGCATCACGCGTCTTGATGCCGGAAGGTCGCGCCGCAACGACGGTCGGGCCACGAACAGGAGGGAATGCGTAATGGTTACCTGGATCCTTATTGCAATTGTTGGCGGTATTCTTGGCTGGTTGGCCAGCATCGTCATGCGTACCGACGCTCAGCAGGGCATCATCCTCAACGTCGTCGTTGGCATCATCGGTGCCATCCTCGGCGGTCTGATCCTTGCCCCGATGCTTGGCGGCGGTTCGATCACCAGCGGCGACTTCTCGCTGCCGAACCTGCTGATCTCGCTTCTTGGCGCGATCATCCTGCTTGCGGTCGTGAACCTCGTTCGTCGCGGTTCGGTTCGCTAAGACGCGAATATCGCAAAGAAATCGGGGCCGTCCGGATCGTCCGGGCGGCCCCTTTTTCATGTCCGGATCATTGCAGTTCGAAGCTCATCGAAACATTGACCTGCAGCTCCTGCGTACCGGGATCGATCTCGGTCTTGGCGGAGACCATCGCCGAATCGCGGGCAAAAGCGACCGGCATCGGCGTTGGAATATTGGCACCACTTTCGCTGACCGACAACAATCGCACGACCCGCATCCCTAGCGCGCGGGCATAAAGATCGGCGCGGGCACGCCCGTTGGCGATCGCCTTGGTCCGCGCTTCGTCATACGCGCCTTCGGGCTTGTCGATGGTCAGTGACGGTCCATTAATCTGGTTGGCCCCTTCACGAACCAATGCGTCGAGGATCGTGCCGGTACGCTTCAGATCGCGAAATTTAACGCTGACGTTATTCGTCGCTCGATAACCCGTCAGTTGAGGCGGCTGGTTATCGGCATAGCGATAATCCGGATTCAGGCTGATCGACGAGGTCTGGATGTCCTTGTCGGCTATACCCGCTCGTTTGAGCGCGGCGCGCACCCGCTCCATTTGCGAGGCATTCTGTTCGATCGCTGCCGTCGCGGTGGCCTGCATGGTCTGCACCCCTGCGGAAACGACCGCAATATCTGGAACGCGCGTCACTTCGCCAGTGGCGACGATGTCGAGCCGTGTGCCGGTCACTGCCGTCTGCGCCGAGACTGCTGCCGGGGCCGCGAGCATTGCCGCGGTCAGTAATGGGCGAAAGGAAATCATAAGGTCGCTCCCAGAAAAGGAAAATGCCGGGGAAGCATCGCTCCCCCGGCATGGCCATGCAATGAACAAGACGATTAGCGGCGCTTCAGCACCATCCGGTAAAGCAGCAGGATGACGAATGCCCCGACGATGGCACCGATGAAGCCGGCGCCATTCATGGTGCTTTCCAGGCCCAAAGCCTGGCCTGCAAAACCGGCAAGCAAGGCGCCGGCGATGCCGAGCAGGATGGTGACGATGCATCCACCCGGGTCCTTGCCCGGCATCAGCAACTTGGCGATCGCGCCCGCAATTCCGCCAATAATGATCCACGCTATCCAGCCGTGCGCTTCGAGGTAACCCATGTCCCGTACTCCCTTGTTATGCGGTAAATCGACCGGACGGCAGCCGCCAAGTCAACACTTTTGGTACCGCACGGGGAACGAGCCGCGCCGTTTGTCGAATTTCGCTTGGGTCACCCGGGTCGTTGCGCTTCTTGTTGCAGGCAGTGATATATTCGCGTAATACAGTTCAACAGCATCGGCTGTATGAATGGCGAACATGGGCGAAAGATGGACCAGATGAACCACGAATCCCGTTTTGAAAGCTCCGACACCTTGGTCGTGGTTGATCGGCCCAGCCGCCGCCGGTGGATCATCCTCGCCGCCGTCTTGATCGGCGTGGCCGCGATTCTGCTGATGACCGGCGTAATTGGTGGCAAGAAAGACGACACCGCCGCCGCCGGCCCTGCGGCCGCTGGCGGTAAGAAGGGCGGCGTCGCGACCGCCGTTTCGGTCACCGTGCCGGGCCGAAGCGAAGTTGCGCGGACCATCACAGCATCGGGCGCACTTGCAGCGCGGCGTGACCAGCCGGTGGGCGTGGCCGGCGAAGGCGGCCTGGTTCGGTCGGTCAATGTCGATGCCGGAAGCTGGGTCCGACAGGGCCAGGTGCTCGCCTCGATCGATCGATCGGTTCAGTCGCAGACCGCGGCGCAGCTGTCGGCGCAGGTCAGTGCGGCGCGCGCCGATGCCGCGCTGGCTCAAAACGAATATGAACGCAGCCTCGCGCTGGTCGACCGTGGCTTCGTCTCGAAGGCCGACCTCGACCGCAAGATGGCGGCGCGCGACGCCGCCCGTGCCCGCGTCAATGTCGCGCAGGCACAGCTCGGTGCAGCGCGTGCGCAGATCGGCCGTCTCGACATCCGGGCACCGACATCCGGGCCTGATCCTGGCTCGCAATGTCGAAGTCGGACAGGTCGTCAGCGCGGGGTCCGGCGGCTTGTTCCGGATCGCCAGTGGCGGCGAGATGGAAATGCGCGCACAGCTTTCGCAGCAGGATCTGGCCGCCGTTCGCGTCGGGGTTCCGGCGTCGGTCATCGCGATCGGATCGGATGCCATCGTGCAAGGCCGCGTCTGGCAGGTTTCGCCGGTCATCGATCCGCAGTCGCGACTTGGCGAGGTGCGTATTGCCGTGCCTTACAGCGCCGGAATTCGACCTGGCGGATTTGCCGAAGCGAAAATCACGTCGGGAACGACGACTGCGCCGATGCTTCCGCAAAGCGCCGTGCTGGCCGATTCGAAAGGGCAATTACGTCTATGTCGTCAACGCCAAGAACGAGGTCGAGCGACGCCCTGTCCAGATCGGCGAAGTCAGCGATGAGGGCGTGACCATCCGTGAAGGATTGTCAGGCAATGAGCAGGTCGTCGTGTCGGCCGGGCCGTTCCTCAATCCGGGCCAGAAGGTCGCGCCGCGCAAGATCGCAATCTCCGCCGCGCTTACCCGCTAGTCGAGCGACGTCGAACAAGGCTGAAACACGATGAATTTCCGGAATATCTCCTCCTGGTGCATCCAAAATCCCGTGCCGCCGATCGTGCTGTTCGTCGGGCTGCTGCTGGCTGGCATCGTCGCGTTCATGCAGATGGATGTGAACAATAATCCGGACATCGATTTTCCGGCGGTCAATGTTCACATTTCGCAGCCGGGAGCAGCGCCGACCGAGATGGAGAATCAGATCACGCAGCGCGTCGAAAGCGCGATCCGCGGGGTCAATGGCGTCGATGAGATCAATTCGACGATCCGCGAAGGGTTACAGCTCGACGGTCGTCCAGTTCGACATCGGGACCGGCACCGATCGCGCGGTCAATGACGTTCGCAACGCCATCGCGCAGATTCGCGGCGACCTTCCCGACGGCATCCTGGAACCGCAGATCACGCGGGTCGATATTGCTGGCGATCCGATCCTGTTCGTTGCGGCCGAAACCACTGACATGTCGCTCGAACAATTGAGCTGGTACGTCGACAATGCCTTGTCGCGGCGCTTGCTTGGCGTCGAAGGGGTGGCCGCCGTCAGCCGCGAAGGCGGAGTCGATCGCACGATCCGCGTCGTGCTCGATCCCGGCGGCCTTGCAGGTCGCAGGGCATCACTGCGGCGCAGGTCAATCAGCAGCTTCGCCAGACCAACCTCAACGCCGCCGGCGGCCGCGCCGAAATCGCCGGATCGGAACAGTCGGTTCGCGTGATCGGCAATGCCGACCGACGCCTACCAATTGTCGCAGACGCAGATCATCGTTCCCGGCGGTCGCAGCGTTCGTCTCGCCGACCTTGGCGAAGTGAAGGATTCCTATTCCGAGCAGCGCACCATCGCGCGGATGAATGGCCGCCAGGTCATCAGTTTCAACGTGCAGCGCGCCAAGGGGGCGTCGGAGGTCACCGCTTACGATGCAGCCTGGGCCGAACTGAATAAAATCGAAAAGGAAGACCCACGCGTCCGCTTCGTCGAGATCATCAACCAGGTGGAATACACCAAGTCGCAATATACCAGCTCGATGCATGCCCTCATCGAAGGCGCGATCCTGGCCGTGTTGGTCGTCTTCCTGTTCCTCCGCGATTTCCGCGCCACGGTGATTTCAGCGATTGCAATCCCGCTGTCCGCGATCCCGGCCTTCTACTTCATGGACCTGATGGGCATCACCCTGAACGGCCTGTCGCTGCTCGCGCTCAGCTTGGTGGCCGGGGTGCTGGTCGACGATGCGATTGTTGAGATCGAGAATATCGTCAGACACATGCGAATGGGCAAGACCGCCTATCAGGCATCGATGGATGCGGCCGACGAGATCGGACTTGCCGTGGTCGCGACGACGATGTCGATCGTCGCCGTCTTCCTTCCGGTTGCATTGATGCCCGGCATTTCCGGTCAGTTCTTCAAGAGTTTCGGTTACACCGTCGTGATCGCGGTGCTGATGAGCCTGTTCGTCGCGCGAATGATCACGCCGTTGATCGCGGCCTACTTCCTCAAATCGCACGGCGTTGCCGAGCACGCGTCGGGCTCGTCGATGCAGAAATATCTTTCGCTCCTGCGCTGGTCGATTACAACCCACAAGGCGGAGGCCTATCGCAAGCAGCGTCCGGGTTTCGTGGGCGGCGTACTTTCGCTGTTCCGGGATCATCGCATGTGGATGGTCGGTGTCGGCCTTGGTGCCTTCGTGCTTCAGGCGGTTTTGTTCGCAACCCTTTCGATGTCGTTCCAACCGACGGTGAACGTCGACTTCAGCCGCGTCCGCATCGGAATGCCGCCGGGGTCGACCGTTGCCCAGGCATCGGACCTCGCTGGCCAGACAGCGGCAATCATCGAGAAGGACCCTAACGTCGATCGCGTTTTCCAGCGAATCTATTCGGGTGCCGCCTTCCTAAACGTCGTCCTTAAGAAAGAGCGCGACGTCACCTCCGTCGAATTCGAACGCTCGCTTGCGCCCGAACTTGCCAAGATTCCCGACGCCCAGGTCAATTTCATGAGCCAGGGCGGCGGCGGACCGGGAAGCGGCGGCCGCGACATGGTGCTCTATCTCGGCAGTGACAATCCGGTGCTTCTGCAAAAAGTCGCCAACCAGATTTCGGACGAGATGGAGACACTTCCCGAACTCGTCGCCCCGCGCGTCGTCGGCGACCTCGTCCGGCCGGAAATCACAATCAAGCCGCGCTTCGACCTTGCCGCCGACCTTGGCGTGACGACGGCGGCATTGAGCCAGACGATCCGCATCGCGACCCTCGGCGACATTTCGCAGAATAGCGCGAAATTCTCGCTCGCCGATCGCCAGGTGCCGATCACCGTTTCGCTTTCCGAAGCCTCGCGCCGCGACCTCGGGGTACTCGAAAATCTGCCAGTGCCGACGACCAGCGGCGGTTCGGTCCCGCTCAAGTCGGTCGCCGAAATCGGCTTCGGCTCGGGTCCATCGGCGGTCCAGCGCAGCAACCAGGTTCGCCGCATCGCGGTGGGCGCCGATCTTGCACCGGGCCTGGTTTCGGGCGACGTGTGGCCGAAGATCAACGCGCTTCCGTCGGTCAAGAACTTGCCGCGCGGCGTCGCCAAGCTCGAGCTGGGCGACAGCAAGTGGCAAGCCGAATTGCTCTATTACTTCTTCCTCGCTCTCGGCGCGGGGATCCTATTGGTGTTTGCGGTACTGGTGCTGCTCTATCGCCGCTTCCTTTCCCCACTGGTCAACATGGGATCGCTGATGCTCGCGCCTCTGGGTGCAGCGATCGGCCTTCACATCGTCGGCCAACCGGTATCGCTTCCGGTGTTCATCGGCATCCTGATGCTGTTCGGAATCGTCGCCAAGAACTCGATTCTTCTGGTCGATTTTGCGGTCGAGATGATGGACCACGGAATGGAGAAGAATGAGTCGATCATCGAAGCCGGCCATAAACGTGCCCAGCCGATCGTCATGACCACCGTCGCGATGGTCGCAGGCATGGTCCCGATCGCTTTGTCGCTGTCCGGCGACGGCAGCTGGCGTGCGCCGATGGGCGTCACCGTGATCGGCGGCCTCATCTTCTCGACGATCCTGACCTTGCTGCTGGTGCCAGCTTATTTCTCGATTGCCGTCGATATCGAGCGCTGGATCGGCCGCGGTTTCCGCCGACTGGTCGACAATGGCGAGGAACATGCGCCGATGAACGATCCGCTTCCGGCCGAATGATGACGTGCGCGCGGGCGTGACAAGCGCCCGCGCCGCGCTAGGGTGAGCCCGTGAGCCGCGCCCCTGCCCTTTCCCGCTTCAATCCGGCCCAGCCTGGCGCGCGCGGGATGAAGGTTGCCGCGACCGGTTTGCTGGTCGCGATGGCGGCCACCTATTTCATCGCCCGCGCCTACGAGCCGGCCTATCCGGCGCTGGCGTGGCTCAAGGCCTTTGCCGAAGCCGGAATGGTCGGCGGCCTGGCCGACTGGTTCGCAGTGACGGCGCTGTTCCGCCATCCGCTCGGCGTTCCGATCCCCCACACCGCTATCATCCCGCGCAACAAGGACCGGATCGGCGAGGCGCTGGCGACCTTCCTCAAGGAGAATTTCCTGATTGCACCCGTCGTTGCTCGGCGGATGCGAAACCTCGACATTGCCGGCGCGGCAGGACGGTTCCTGCAGGCCCCCTCGGGCCAGGAAAACCGGATCCGGCAGGGCGCAAGCCGCCTGATTGCCGACATTTTCGAAGGACTTGACGACGAACGGCTCGGCGGACTGTTCAAGACCGCTTTGGCCGGGCGCGTGCGCAAGATGCAGGTCGCGCCGATCATCGGTCACGCCTTGGCGAGTGCGATCAACGAGGATCGCCACGTCCCGATGCTCGAAGCCGCGATCCGCTGGACGGCGCGGGCGCTTGACGCGAACGAAGGCCTGATTCGCGACATGGTCAAGAAACGGACGAACTGGGTGCTCAAGCTGGCCGCGATCGACACCAGGATCGGCGATTCCGTCATCGAGGGTCTGCGCAAGCTGACCGTCGAAATGCATACCGATCCTGCCCACCCGATGCGCATCAAGATCGAGCAAGCCCTCGTTGATCTCGCCAATGATCTTCAGACCAAGCCCGAAACCCAGGCGCGGGTCGAGGAATGGAAGAACCAGTTGCTTGACAACAAGTCGGTTGGATTGTGGATCGATACATTGTGGCAGAAGGGGCGCGAGGCGATCATCAAGTCGGCCCGCAATCCCGACGCTGCGATGGCCGGGAAGCTTGGCGATGTCCTGAAATCCATGGGCCAGAGCCTTGAGAAGGACGAGCGCATCCGCCGGGCGATCAACCAGTTTGCGCGGCGCGCCGTCGCCGGGATGGCGGCAAGCTATGGCGGGTCGATCGTGAAACTGGTCAGCGAGACGGTGCGCGGCTGGGACGCCCAGACCGTCACCGACCGCCTGGAAAGCGCGGTCGGCCGCGATCTGCAATATATCCGGATCAACGGCACCTTGGTGGGCGGAAGCGTCGGAATCCTCCTCCACGCGCTCGACACGCTGTAAAGGCCGCGTTCCGCTGCCCCTTTGCTATGCGCTGCCGACGTCGCTTCCTAAACCGCGTTGCCTGCTTAGCCGCCGCCGACACGTTCGATGGTTGCACCGACCGCGCCGAGCTTTTCCTCGAGCCGTTCGTACCCGCGATCGAGGTGATAGACGCGCATAACCTCGGTTTCGCCTTCCGCGGCGAGGCCAGCGAGGATCAGGCTCATCGAGGCGCGAAGGTCGGTTGCCATGACCTGCGCACCGGTCAGCGGCGTCCCGCCCCTAACGATGGCAGAACGACCGTGAACCTCGATATCCGCGCCCATGCGGCGCAATTCGGGAACATGCATGTAGCGATTTTCGAAGATCGTCTCTTCGAGGAAACTCTGCCCTTCGGCAACGCACAACATCGCCATGAATTGCGCCTGCATGTCGGTTGGGAAGCCGGGATAAGGCGCCGTCGAAACCGCAAGCGGCTTCAACGGCTTGTCGGCGGTGACGCGCATCCCGTCATCGGTCATCTCGATGATCAGTCCGGCGGCGGCGAGGCCGTTGGTGATCGCCAGCATGTCCGAGGGTTTGGCACCGACCAGCTCGATCGATCCGCCCGTAATCCCGGCAGCGCAGGCATAGCTGCCCGCTTCGATGCGATCGGGCATCACGTCGTAATCACAGCCGTGAAGGCCCTCGACCCCGTCGATGATGAGGTGGGAGCTGCCGATCCCCTCGATCTTGCCGCCCATCGCGGCCAGAAGATTGCACAGATCGACGATCTCGGGCTCGCGCGCGGCATTGAACAATTGCGAACGGCCGCTGGCAAGTACGGCTGCCATCAGTGCATTTTCGGTGGCGCCGACCGACACGACCGGGAAGCTGTAATCGCCGCCGGTCAATTTCCCCTTCGGCGCGCTGGCTTTCACATAGCCAGCGGCAAGCTCGATTTCCGCGCCGAGCGCTTCGAGTGCCTTGAGGTGAAGGTCGATTGGGCGGTCGCCGATCGCGCAGCCGCCGGGCAGCGACACGGTCGATTCGCCCATCCGCGCAAGCATCGGACCAAGCACGAGGATCGACGCGCGCATCTTGCGGACCATGTCATAGGGGGCAACGGTCGACGCAATCTCGTCCGCCTGTAGGGTCATCCGACGCTTGGCGAATCCGCCCTTTTTCGCGCCCGACACCTTGGTCGATACGCCAAGCTCATTGAGCAGGTGGCCGAAGCTGTCGACATCGGCGAGGCGTGGCAGATTGCCGAGCGTCAGCTTGTCGGCGGTCAGCAATGCGCAGGGAAGCAGCGTCAGTGCGCTATTTTTTGCACCCGAAATGGGGATCTTGCCCTCAAGGCGCTTGCCGCCCGTGATACGAATGGAGTCCATGCCGCGCTTTAGCGCACGCACGCCGAGTCACAATAGGGTCGGGAAACGCTTTACGCTTTCTCCAACGTGCATTGCAGCGGATGCTGGTTCTCGCGGGCGAAGTCGATGACCTGACTGACTTTCGTTTCGGCGACCTCGTAAGTGAACACGCCGCACACGGCGAGACCCTTTTGGTGAACCTGGAGCATGGTGCGAGTCGCATCCTCGATGCTCATGCTGAAGAATTGCTGGAGGACGAGGACGACGAATTCCATCGGGGTGTAATCGTCGTTCAGCATCAGCACCTTGTAGTTGCTGGGCTTCTTGGTTTTGGGGCGTGTGCGCGTGACGACGCCGGTTTCGAAACCGTCATCGCCATCGTCCTGGCCGGGCCCATTGGCCATAAGGTGGATTCGGTCGGTCATTGGATTCCTGAGATATGGCATGCATCGAACGCGCCGCAAGACCGCGTGGCCCGTCCGGACCCATAAAAAATGCGGCCGCCCCAGTTACTGGGGGCGGCCGCATATGCTGCCAGAAGGAGGAGAGAGTTAGGCAGCAAGCTCGTTGATACGCTCGGCATTGACGGACGCACGGTTCGAGATCGGCTGAACGGCTTCACCGGCGAGCTTGACCATCGCTTCGGCGAACTTCGAACCTTCGGCGACAACGCGGTCGAACGAGGTGCGGGCCAGTTCGGCCTGAAGCTGGACGAACTCGGTCGGCGACTTGGCGTCGGCGAGGGTCTTGACCGCGGTCGAGGCCTGCTCGAAACCTTCGCGGCCGCTGGCCAGCATGTCCTGGCCAAGCGACTTGGCACCGGTGGCGGCGATACGGCCGGCTTCGGTCAGCGCTTCGACATTCGCCTTGGCGATGTCGGCCATTTCTTCGGCGGCCTTCTGCGAGCGACGGACCATTTCCTGGCTGCGCTCATTAGCGCCCGAGAAAAGCGACTGGAACTGCTCGGTGCCCGGGAGTTCGACGGCCGAGAACATCTTCGTGAAATCATAAGCCATGTTGGTATTCCTTTCGATCTGGGTAGCGGCAACCTTGGTTGCCGACTTGGCGGCGCGCTTGACCGAAGCCTGGGCGCGCTTGGTGGTCTTCTTGACGGCCTTGACGACCTTGGCCGGTGCCTTGCGGGCACGGCGCTTGGCAACAACCGCACGGGCCTTGCGGACCGGCTTCGCAGCGGCGGCCAGGGCACCAACGGTCTTCGCAGCGTCGTCGGTCTTGGTCGCGACGGTCTTGGCCGCTTCCTTCACGGCTTCCACGGCATCAGCTGCCTTGGTTTCCGCTTTTTCGATAATGGTTTCGTTAGCCACAATTTGCTCCTTTGTTGCAGTGCAATATAGTGCATTGCAGCATGGCATGCAAGAGAATTGTTGCAGTGCAATATTTCAGGCGCCGGCGCCTTGACCTGACCGCCAAAGGGAGGGCAAGTGCAGCCATGGATCATCATTCGCCGAACCGTCGCCGCCGCGGCCTCCTGATCGTGCTTTCCTCCCCGTCGGGAGCCGGCAAATCGACGATCAGTCGACAATTGATGGCGGACGATCCGACGATCACCATGTCGATCAGCGCGACGACGCGCCCACCCCGCTCCGGCGAAGAAGATGGGGTGCATTATAATTTCGTGACGAACGAGGAGTTCGAAGCGATCGTCCAGGCCGACGGATTCGCCGAATGGGCCTATGTCTTTGAGCATCGTTACGGCAGCCCCAAAGAGCCGATCAAGGACGCCTTGGGCCATGGCAGGGACACGTTGTTCGATATTGACTGGCAGGGCACCCAACAGCTGGAATATGCCTTCCGGACCGACCTCGTCCGGATTTTCATTCTGCCGCCGTCAATGGAAGAACTCGGCCGCCGCTTGCGCGACCGTGGAACTGACAGCGAGGAAACGATCACGTTCAGGATGAAACGCGCCGCCGCCGAGATCGGGCACTGGGCGGAATATGATTATGTCCTGATCAATGACGATGTCGACCGCTGCACCGATGCGGTTCGCGCGATCGTGGCCGCCGAGCGACTGCGTCGCGAACGCCAGCCCTATCTGCTCAATTTTGTCCGCGAACTGGTCGAACGGCCGAACTAGAGCAAAGCCAGAAAACGCGCGGCGGCGAGGAAATCGCGGCGGCGCGCATCAAACATCGCCTGTCCCTCGGCATCGACGCCCCATTGTTCGACCTGCCAGCGTTCGTCCAGGCTGACCGCCTCCCAAACCGCTTCGGTCGGGATCGCACCGTCAATCACCGCAAGCCCCGCCACCAGCGAACCGCCGATCGTTACCAGCGGCGACAAGCCGGCGAGTTGGAACGGCGAAAGATTCGCCACTTCCCTAGCGAGGCGGATCACCGAATCTTGCGGCTGCGCGACATGGATGATGCCCTGCGCGCAGGCGAAGTCGACGTCGTAACGCTGCTTTGCCCAGTCGAGGATCGCGTCCCAGCTTTGCGACTGTCGATCGACCAGCGTTCGCGGACCTTCAGCGCGGTAGCAGAAGAGATCGCTTTCGCCGTAGCGCGCAAGATCGGCGGCAAATGCACCGGGGTCGGCGGCAATCCGGTCGATTGCGGCGTTGGCTAGTCCGGTGAGCGGCATCGTGCGCGGATCGATTTCCGGGCCGCAATCGCGCCATTCCTGCGCGACGGCCTCGGCTAGCCGATCGCTCTCAACGACCAGTTCGGCGCGCGCCGGCGTCCGGACCGGGCGTCCGTCCAGCGAAATGCCGAACCCGCCGCCGCGCGGGTCGACCGTCACGTCCGTCCAGAAACGCTTTCACCGGTCGCTCGAGAGCATCTTCAGAATTTTCGGCGCAAGCACCGCATCAGTCGCACCGACGATCGCCAGCATGCCACCGATCACCGGCGAACCGCCGGGCTCGATCGCATCGGTTAGGGCGATGAACACCCCGAGCAGGAACATCACGACTCCGGCCAACCGAATGGCGGCAAAGATGTGGAAGCGTTTCCTTGCTTCGTCCTCGGTCATCGCGTCATCCCCAGCCAGTTCGCCGCAAAACCTTCGATCTCGGCAGGATTGGACGCGACATGGTGCGCACCGTCCGCCATCAATTCCTCTTCCGTATGATAGCCCCACCCAACGCCGATGGCGCCGCACCCGGCGGCGCGCGCGCAGCCCATGTCCCACGCGGTATCACCAATGAACACGGTGGTTTCAGGTCGCGCCCCAGCCTCGGCCATCGCCGTCAGCGCCATCGACGGATGCGGCTTAGAGGGATGATGGTCGGAGGTCTGCAGCGTCACGAAGCGCCCGTCGAGGGCGTGACTGGCGAGGCAATGACGGAGGCCGCGCAGGCTTTTGCCGGTCGCGACTCCAAGCATCCAGCCGTCGCTGTCCATCTGGTCGAGCAAGTCGGCGATGCCTTCGAACAACGGTTCTTCGACCGATCCGGCCGTTCGCATCGTGATGAAAGCGTCCTTGTAGGTTTGGGCAAGGACGCGGTGGTCGCCCTCCGGCACCAGCTGCGCCATTGCCTGTTCCAGGCTCAGGCCGATGACCTTCTGCGTCACATGACGCGGCGGGCAATCGATGCCATGCGTGTCAAACGCCGCGTTCAACGCGCGATGAATCGTCCCGCCGCTATCGACCAAGGTACCGTCGCAGTCGAAGATGGCGAGCTTGGTCATTTGCGCTTTTTCGGACGGGTATCGGTCGGTGCGCCGCGCGCCCTGCGCTCACCCTTGCGCGCCTTACGATGGGCTTTTGCCTTGGCCGCCGCGCGCTGAGCCTTGACCTTGGGCGACTTGGCCGGATCGGGAATGCTGATCGGCAGCGACAGAGCCGCCATCGGGTCGAACCCAAGGCTTTCGATCGTTTCCGCGAAATGCGGCGGCAGGTCGGCGGTCGCGTCGATCATCTTGCCGTCGGGCGCCTCCAGCCTGAGGTGGCGTGCGTGGAGGTGCATCTTGCGGCTGATCCCGCCGGTCAGCATAGCATCGGGGCCGCCATATTTGGAATCGCCAACGATCGGATGACCGATCGCCGTCATGTGGACGCGAAGCTGGTGGGTGCGGCCGGTCAGCGGACGAAGCTCGACCCATGCAGCGCGATTGCCGGCACGGTCGATCAGGCGATAACGGCTTTTCGCCGACTGGCCGTTTTCCTCGTCGACGTGCATCTTCTCGCCGCCTGTCCCGGGCTGCTTGGAAATCGGCAGGTCGACCAGCCCATCCTCAATCGAAGGAACGCCGCTGATCAGCGCCCAGTAGATCTTGGTCGCGGTGCGGCCGGAAAAATGACGTGCGAAATGAGCGGCGGCGCGCGCGGTCTTGGCGACGAGCAGGACACCGCTGGTGTCCTTGTCAAGCCGGTGGACCAGTTTAGGCCGATTGCCATCGTCATCGGTCAGGCCGGCAAGCAAGCGGTCGAGATGATTGGTCGTCTTCGTCCCGCCCTGGGTCGCGAGACCCGGCGGCTTGTTGAGCACGATCCAGTCGCGCCCCTCGGCAATGACCATCGACTTGACGAACGCAATCTCGTCCTCGGTCAGGATGACCGGTTCGGGTTTGCCGCGCTCGCCGGCCCCGGCGACCGGAGTCGCTTCGGGCGGCGGCAGGCGGATCGTCTGCCCGGCGAGCACACGATCGCCCGGGATCGCGCGTTTTCCGTCAACCCGAAGTTGCCCGGTGCGCGCCCAGCGCGACACCTGGTTGAAGCTGATGTCAGCCATGTGCCGCTTGAACCAGCGGTCCAGGCGAATTCCATCATCATCCTCGGCGACGGTGAAGGTTCGATTTTCTTGAAGGGAAGCCATTGCCGCCGCCCTTAGACTAGGCGGAGCGTTTCGACCAATATTGAAATGTCTTGCGGTGCAGCCGGTCAACCAGCGAGCGCGCCTCGGACCCTTCCCAGCTGCCGCGATGGCGATGCCTTTCGGCGCCGCCAGCGACCCACCAGCCTTGGCCGGGCAGGCCATCGGACTGTCGCACGACCAACACCGCCAGCTCAGGTTCCCCGCGCGCTTCGGCATCGGCATCGACCGTGCCAAGCACCGCACACAGGGCCCGCATCTTGGGGCGCGAGAAGGCGTAGCCAAGATGGCCGAGCAACTCGGAATAGGTGATCGCGCTCCCCGCCCGAGCGCTCGCGATCAGGTGGGCGCGAACCTCCTCGGGGTCGGCCAGGCTCATCGACGAAGACGACTCACTTGGGCTGGTCGGCAACCGGAGTCAGCTCGAACACCTGAAGCTTCGCGCCGTCCTGCGGCCACGGAATGACGAGGCGCCAGACGAACGGACCGATACGCTCGAACACCCCGGCCATGTCGCGTTTCGGATCGTCGCCATAGGCTTTGACCTCTTCCTCGTTGCCAAGCGACAGGCTGCCCAGGAAGACGAGACGTTTGGGATCGTCATCTTCCCAAAGACGGCCAGCCGGCCGGGTGCTCCCGGTCTGCTTGACGATGGTCAGCAGATTGCCCTCGACCTCCACATAACAGAAGAATGGCTTGAACCGTTCGAACGCCAGCTTGGCGCGAGCTGTCGAGCCGAGCGACACCACGCGGCAACGATAACTGCCGGGTGTCGGCGCCGGACGGGCGAGCGACGCATCCTGTTTCAGCAGCGCGCCTTCTTCCTTGACCGCAGAAGCGAAATTGCGCCGGGCCTCGGCAAGCCCTGCGGCCCATGCTCCCGATGCGTTGGCAATTCGCTCCTGGTCGGCATTGCTGGCAATCCGCAGCCAGGCATCCGATTTGGTCGGCACTGCGACAGTCACACTCGGCACGGGTTTCTTGCCGCCCGGCGCGACGCAACCGGCCGCGCCTAGCACCGCCAGACTTAGTGCCATCGCTTTACGAACCTTTTGCACGCCAAAATCCCTTATTCTTGTCGGAGTCGTACCGAACCCGCTTCAGAGTGACAAAGCTCGCTCCGAGACGCAACCAACGCGGCGGTCACCTTGTTCGTTGACTTGGTGACCGCCGCCGCTAGTCAACCCGCGATGAACGGACATGGACCCGCCGGCAAATCCCTGACGAAGACCGAACGCGCCGGCATTGCATATGGCATCGCTGCCTACGGGTTGTGGGGCGTCATGCCGATCTATTTCAAGCAGATCGCGAGTGTCCCGGCGATCGACATCGTCGCGCACCGGATCGTCTGGTCGCTGGTCGTGTTGGCTATCCTCCTGACGCTTTCGCGCGCATGGTCGCAGGTCGTCGCGGCAATTCGCAAGCCGAAGATCTTCGCGCTCCTTGCGCTCACCGCCGTGCTCATCGCGATCAACTGGCTGCTCTATGTCTATGCGATCAACAACGGCCACATCCTTGCCGGCAGTCTGGGCTATTTCCTCAATCCGCTCGCCAACATCCTACTTGGCCGGTTCGTCCTCAAGGAACGGCTCGACCGGCGGCAATGGATCGCCGTTGGAATCGCAGGCGCAGGAATTGCGGTTCTTGCGACCGGAGCAGTGGATACGCTCTGGATCAGCCTGGTGCTCTGCTTCAGCTTCGGCACCTACGGGCTTCTCCGCAAGATCGTCAGCGTCGACTCTCTCGCTGGACTGAGCATCGAGACCGCCTTGTTATTCCCGATCGCGCTCGGCTGGCTGCTGGTCGGCGGAGTCACCGGCATTGGCATGTTCGACCATCCCGGCAATGTGACGCCGTTGCTGATCGCATCCGGAATCGTCTCGACCGTGCCTTTACTCTGCTTCACCGCGGCGGCACGGCGGCTGAACTACTCGACGGTCGGGATGCTGCAGTTCCTTGCGCCGTCGCTGCAATTCGTCCTCGCCGTTGCAGTCTACGGAGAGAAGTTGACCGTCCCGCACATGATCGCCTTCGCCTCGATCTGGACGGCGCTTGCGCTCTACGTTTCCTCGATCATCCGGCAGCGCCGCCGCGCGCAGAATTGCCCGGAGCTAGGCGAAGCCTGATCCAGCCCCTATATTGCCGGTTATGTTGAACATCGTCTCGGTCATCATCGGCCTCGTCGCCATCCCGTTAGCACTGGTTGCTTTCATACCGCTGCTCGGCTGGCTCAACTACCTCGTCATTCCGATCGCGATCATCGGTGCAGGCGTGGGCTTTCTCGGCAGCGGAACGACCGGCCGGAACATTAATATCTTCGTGATCATCGTTGGCGTGATCCGGCTTTCGCTTGGCGGCGGAATATTCTGAACTGAATAGTGTCGCCTGCGAACGGCAGGTTGGGCGCCGGCAAGGCCAGTCCGGGGTCGCCCAAAGCGAATCAATCAATTATGTACGGTGGCGTGTTGCGTTCGACTATCACTCTCCCACGAAACGAGGGGTGGAAGAATGACAGAGGCACAACGTCCGCAGCGCGTGCCATTGAGTTGCGAGGTCAGTTTTCGGCGGCATGGCGATGCTGCCTACCGGGTCGACCTCATTGATTTTTCCCGTGAAGGTTGCTGCATCTCGCCACCCATTCGGCTTGAACCGGGGGCCAGTATCTGGCTGCGAATTCCCGATATCGAGGCGACGCACGGCGTCGTCGTGTGGGTCCGCGAATGGCGTGTCGGTGTGAAGTTCGACCACCCGTTCCACCCGGCCGTCTTCGACCTAATCGTCGAAAAGTTATCGAAACCTAGCGCTCCCTGACGTAACGCCCCGGCGCATCCTCGATCGGCTTGCGGTCTCCCGCGCCCGGGATGCGCGCACCCTTTGCATCGACGGTTGTCAGATCGAGTTCCTTGAGCCAATCGAGCCAATTCGGCCACCAGCTGCCCTTGGTCTCGGACGCTCCGTCGATGAACTCTTCCAATGTGCGCGGCGCCGGATCGGAATCGTTCGTCCAATATTGATATTTGCCTGCAGCGGGCGGGTTCACGACACCCGCGATATGCCCGGATCCGGCAAGCACGAATCGTTTTGGGCCGGCGAAATGATCCATCACCTTCCAGACGCTTTCGGGCGGCGCGATATGATCCTCGCGCCCCGCCTGGATGTAGGTCGGCGTTTTTACCATCGACAGGTCGATCGGTGTCCCCGCCACCGAAATGCCGCCCTTCTCGACCAATTTGTTCGAGCGATACAGCGTGTCGAGATAATCCCGGTGCCAGCTTGCCGGCAGGTTGGTGACGTCGCCATTCCAGTGAAGCAAATCGAACGGCGCCGGCTCCTGACCCATCAGGTAATTGTTGACGACATAGTTCCAGATGAGATCGCGGCCGCGAAGCAGGTTGAAGGTCGCCGCCATGTAGCGACCGTCGAGATAGCCCTTTTCCTTGGTCAATTGATCGAGCAGACCCATCGTCTCGTCGCCGAGGAACAGTTTGAGATCGCCCGCCTCGCTGAAATCGACCTGCGCGGTGAAAAAGGTCGCGCTTTTGACCTTGGCCGCTTCGCCCTTCGCCTCGAGGTAGGCCAAGGTCGCAGCAAGCGTCGTCCCGGCGACGCAATAGCCAATGACATTGACCGCCTCGACGTCCAGCAGGTCGCGCACCGTGTCGATCGCGTCGACCTGGCCCTTGAGCACATAATCGTCGAGCGTGACGTCGGCGATGCTCTCGTCGGCGGATTTCCAGCTGACCATGAACAGCGAAATACCCTGGGCGACGCACCAGCGAACGAAGCTCTTCTCGGGTGTCAGGTCGAGGATGTAGAAGCGGTTGATCCACGGCGGAAAGACGATCAGCGGTGTCGTCATCACCTTGTCGGTGGTCGGCGTATACTGGATCAATTGGTACAGCGGCGTTTCGTGAATGACCTTGCCCGGCGTCGCGGCGAGGTTCTTGCCGACTTCGAAGACGCCCTGCTTGGTATGCGACAATTGGCCGCGACCGATGTCGTCGAGCATGTTCTTGAGACCGCCGAGCAGATTTTCACCCCGGGTCTCGATCGTCTTCTTCATCACTTCCGGATTGGTCAGCGCGAAGTTCGACGGTGCCATCGCGTCGACGAAGCTCTTGGTCGCAAAGCGCAGTTTCAAGCGCATCGCGTCGTCGATACCTTCCATGTCCTCGACACCCGCCAGCAATTGGTCGGATATGGCGAGATAAGACTGGCGAATCGTGTCGAAGACCGGATTGTCGGTCCATTCGGGCGCCGCGAAGCGACGATCCCGGCGCTGACCGGCCTCGCGGGTCACACCGAGCATCTTGCCCCAGCTTTCCAGTCCCTTCGACCAAGCTTCGGCTCCCGCCGTCATCCACGCCATCGGATCCGTCGACGCGCCCGTCAGCCCAGTCGTCGGCGCGTCCTTGTTCAGGCCATCGACCCAGGCATCCATCAGCATCTGCTGGGCACGGCCCATGACGAAGGTCCAGTGTTGCCAGTCTTCCAGCATTGGGAACGGCGCGGTCTTGGTTTCATCGGTCATGGACAGGGACATAGTCACTCTTGCGCAGGAAATCGACGCAATGCATGGGCGGACGTCATGAACCCACCCATTCCCGTTGGTCCGCTCGTCTGGCTCGACTTCGTCGGCATCGCCGTCTTCGCAATTTCGGGCGCGCTCCTTGCCGCCGAAAAGAAGCAGACATTGGTGACATTCATCTTCTTCGCGGTGGTCACCGGGGTCGGCGGCGGAACACTGCGCGACCTGTTGATCGGCGCACCAGTCTTCTGGGTTGGCACCAATGCGACCTTGCTGATCTGTATAGGCGCGGCGGTCGGGGTGTGGTTCCTGTCACGACAGGTAATTGCCGGCAAGGCGTTGCTTTGGTTCGACGCCATCGGCCTAGCCGCTTATGCCACTTATGGCGCTGCCAAAGCACTGCGCTACGGAGTTGCGCCGGTCCCGGCTTTCGCGATGGGCGTGATGACCGCGTGCGTCGGCGGAATCATCCGCGACTTGCTTGCGAACGAGCCTTCGATCCTGATGCGACCGGAACTTTACGTCACCGCCGCCGCCCTTTCGTCAGGACTGTACGTCATTCTTGTGCTGTTTGGAGCGCCGGTCGCGCTTGCCGCGCTGGTCGCCGGGATGATGGGCTTCGCCTTGCGCGGCGCGGCCATCGCAAGAGGGCTGTCGCTTCCCGCGTACGAACGATAGGAAGCGCAATGAGCGACGAATATTACCGAATCCGGCGGCTTCCGCCCTACGTCTTTGCCGAGGTCAATGCGATGAAGGCTGCCGCCCGTGCGCGCGGAGAGGACATCGTCGACCTTGGCATGGGCAATCCCGACGGCAAGCCGCCCCAGCACGTCGTCGACAAACTGGCCGAGGTCGCCGCCAAGCCCAATGCGCACCGTTATTCCGCAAGCATGGGCATCAAGGGTCTTCGCAAGGCGCAGGCGGCTTATTACCAGCGCCGCTTCGGGGTCGATCTCGACCCGGACAGCGAAATATGCGTGACTTTGGGTTCGAAGGAAGGGTTCGCCAACCTCGCGCTAGCGATCACTGCACCGGGCGACGTCGCACTGACGCCTAACCCGAGCTATCCAATCCATCACTTCGGCTTCATCATTGCCGGGGCCGCCATTCGATCCATTCCTGCGGCGCCCGGCCCTGACTTCTTCGACCGCTTGGAAAAGGCAATGCGCTACACCGTGCCGCGGCCTAAGGTGCTGGTGATCGGCTATCCATCGAACCCGACCGCATATGTCGCCGACCTCTCATTCTACGAAAAACTGGTCGCCTTCGCGAAGCAGGCCGGGCTGACCATCATTTCCGACCTGGCTTATGCCGAAATCTATTTCGGCGACCAGCCGACGCCGTCGATCCTTCAGGTCGAGGGCGCACGCGACATTGCAGTCGAATTCACCTCGATGTCGAAGACCTATTCGATGGCGGGGTGGCGGATCGGCTTTGCGGTCGGCAACGAAAAGATGATTGGCGCCCTCAAGCGCGTGAAATCCTACCTCGATTACGGTGCCTTCACCCCGATTCAGGCCGCCGCTTGCGCCGCCCTCAATGGCCCGCAGGACGTCGTTGAGGAAAATCGCCAGCTCTACAAGAAGCGCCGCGACGTTATGGTCGATGCCTTTGGCCGCGCAGGCTGGGACATTCCGGTTCCCGAAGCGTCGATGTTCGCCTGGGCCCCGATCCCCGAGGCGTTCCGTCACCTCGGCAGCATGGAATTCTCCAAGCGCCTGCTGACGGAGGCCCATTGCGCAGTCGCCCCGGGCGTCGGCTTCGGCGAGGAAGGCGAAGGCTTCGTCCGCCTCGCGCTGGTCGAGAACGAACAGCGCCTTCGCCAGGCAGCGCGCGGCATCAAGGCCATGCTAGCCAAGGGGTGACGAGAAAGGCGGCGACCAGTTGCTTCCGGGCGCATACTGGCGGTCCACCCTGCGCTGCTTTGCCAATAGCCCTGCCCGCGACTTTCCTCTAACCTTCGCGCCATGAACCCGCTTCCCACCGCCGCATCCGACTTGCCCCATCGCGCTCGCGGGATTGCGATAGCGGGCTGGCTGATCCTGATGCTCAGTGCGCTTTCCGCCCTTCTTCCCTTATTCGAGCGCAAGGGCGGTGCGGTCGTGATCGGCTGCTTGTTGCTCGCCACCGGACTGGCCGAAATGTTTGCCGGTGCGCTTCGTCATGAGGCGAAGCGGGTGTCGATCCTGATCGGCGCAGTCGCGGTTGCGTCGGGACTGCTGTTCGCGTCGGGGCCGGCGACCGAATTCTTCCTTCCGGCCGTGGTCATCGTGATCGCCTGGCTCCTGCTTCGAAGCCTGCTTCTGTTCTACGCCAGTCGGATCACCCATCACGGAGTGCGTTGGTGGACCAGCCTGTCGGCGATTACCGATTTGGTGCTAGCGTTGATCCTGATCGTCGGAATTCCGATTGCGGCCTTGGTGCTTGGCCTGTTCGGTGCGACCCCCGATCTTGTCGCCAGCTTCGCCTGGATCCTTGCGCTCAGCTTCGTTGCCGATGGCCTGATGTTGCTGGAAGTCGCGACCGCCGCGCGCGGCAACGGCGAGGACGTATGACCGCAGTCGACAGCGTCCTTCCGCATACGCCGGAACTGCGCACGCTTGCCCAGATCATCCAGCTTGCGGTTGCGCCCGTCTTCCTGTTGGCGGGGCTGGGCGCGTTCCTGAACGTCTGCGCGGGGCGACTGGCCCGGATCGTCGATCGTGCGCGTGCGCTGGAAGGGCGGATCCTCGCGACGCGAGGCGACGAACATGACCGGCTGGTCGGCGAGGTTCGTGTGCTCGATCGCCGAATCCGCGTCGTCAACACTGCGATCTTCTCCACCGTTCTAGCCGCGCTGCTCATCTCGGCGGTCGTGATTCTGCTGTTCGTTGCCTTCCTGTCGGACTTCAAGCTGGGGACGCTGATCGCACTTCTGTTCATCGCGGCGATGGCGTTCACCGGGCTTGGCTTTGCAGTGTTTCTCCATGAAACCCGACTGGGCACGCGCGCCGTCAGGGTACGTAACGCGATCCTCGACCACCAGGCCGACGACGAATCCTAGGCTTTCCGTCGTGCAGCTACGCGCGACAACAACATCAAAATAAAGATATTGATCACCGGCGCGAGGAGCGCGATTACAAGCCCCTCCCCGAGCCTGTTCCACGGCAAGCCCAACGGGATCAGGAAGGCTCCGACGAGCGGCCCTTCCTCGGACCCTAACCACCCGAAGTTGCCGACGGCCCACAAGAAAAGGGCGATCAGATAAAGGATCGCGAGGACTGTTGCGGCGACGCGAAGGAATTTGCTCATTCGCAATCCTCTCACGCGCGCCTCTCCTCGACAAGCCCGCCCGCGCCGCCTATCCGCTGACCAGCTTCATTTCAGCATCGGGATGCTCGTTTCATGATTTCCGCTTCGTCCGTTCTCGACCGTGTTCTCGTCCTCGAAATGGTCCGCGTGACCGAGGCCGCAGCGATCGCTGCTTCGAAACTGACAGGTCGCGGCGACAATGATGCGGCCGATGCGGCCGCCGTCGAGGCGATGCGCGCCGCACTCAACGAACTTCCGATGGACGGCACCGTCGTCATTGGCGAGGGCGAGCGCGACGAAGCACCGATGCTTTACATCGGCGAGAAGGTCGGAAGTGCGCAGGGCGAAGGCCCGGCCATCGACATCGCCCTTGACCCGCTTGAAGGCACCAGCATCACCGCCAAGAATGGCCCGAACGCGCTCGCGGTCCTCGCGATTGCGGAGGGCGGCGCGCTGCTCAACGCGCCCGATGTCTACATGCAGAAGATGGCGATCGGGCCAGGCTACGGCGACGACGTTATCGACCTCAACAAGTCGATTACCGACAACGTCCGTTCGCTCGCCAAGGCGAAGGGCGTAGAGCCTTCCGACATCGTAGCCTGCGTCCTCGACCGCGACCGTCATGCCGACATCATCGCCGAACTGCGGGCGCTGGGTTGCGGCATCCAGCTCATACCTGATGGCGATGTCGCCGGGGTGATCTCGACCACCGATCCCGACACCGGCATCGATATATACATCGGCACTGGCGGAGCGCCCGAGGGCGTCCTTGCTGCAGCGGCCCTGCGCTGCGTAGGCGGGCAGATTCAAGGTCGCCTGCTGTTCCGCAACGATGACGAACGCGCGCGTGCCAAACGTTGGGGCATCGAGGACCTCGACCGTATCTACCGAATCGAGGACATGGCCAAGGGCGACTGCATTTTCGCCGCGACCGGGGTCACCGACGGATCGCTGGTCAAGGGCGTCAAGCGGCATCGCGGCGGCTGCGTCAGCACCGAAACGATCGTCATGCGTGCCAGCAGCGGTACCGTCCGTCGCGTCGTCACCGAACATCGCCGGGGCGTCGCCTGACCGCCGAAACCGCTTGAAGCGCGGCGTTTGCCCCCTATCCTCATGTCATGACTGAAATCGTCCCAAGCGACCTTCACAAGGTCGAGCCTGGTTATCGCTGGTCGCTGATGATTCAATCGGCGTTATTCTGGGTTCCGCTGACGGTCGGTGCGCTGGTCGTCGACCGGTTGCTTCTTCACGATACGCCGCTCGCCACAATCCTGCCGATCCTGATTTTTCTGATGGGCTTCAGCGCGACGGTTTATGCGCCGATCCGCATTTACCGACGGCTGGGCTATGCGATGGACGGGCGCCTGCTGCGCGTTGTTCGCGGATGGCTTTTTCATACCGACACCATCGTGCCCTTCGTGAAGGTCCAGCATATCGATGTGACCAGCGGCCCGTTCGACAAATTGTTCGGTACCGCAAGCCTGGTCGTCCACACCGCCGGGACCCACAACAGCGTCGTAACTTTGCCCGGTCTCGCACCCGCTCGTGCGACGGAAATCCGAGACGCGATCCGCGCCGAAATCCGCGCCGATTCCGAATGAGCGTCGTTACGACTGCCGACGACCTGTCGACCCCCGAACGGCTTCACCCGCTGTTCCTGCTCACCGGATCCGGGAAAGTCCTGCGCGGCGCGTGGGGGCTGATCGTGGGCGGTGCCTATTTGGCCTTCAAGGACCGCTGGGGCATTGCGTTCTTGTTGCTCGGCGGGTTCGTCGTCGTTTCGCTGGTGTCGCTGCTGATCCGATGGCTGACCTTCGAATATCGAATCGGCGAGCACGAACTTCGGATCGACCAAGGACTGCTGTCGCGCAGCAGCCGGGCAATCCCATTCGACCGAGTGACCGACGTCGACATCGAACAAGGCCCGATCCATCGCCTCTTCGGCCTCGCGCGCGTCCGGATGGAAACCGGCGCCGCCGCCGCTGCAAAGGATGAAGAAGGGGTGCTCGACACCGTATCGCTCGCCCGGGCGGAAGCAATCCGCGATTATGTCCGCGCCCGCAGACGCGGGGCCAGCGTGATTGCACTGCCGATTGTTGAAGATACTTCGGTTGAAAGCGCATCGATTTTCGCGATGGACATCGGGCGGGTCGCGATGCTCGGCCTGTTCAACTTCTCGCTCGCCATCCTAGCCGTATTGTTCGGCGCCAGCCAGACGCTCGGAAATTTGTTGAACTTTGATCCGTTTTCTCGACGCTTCTGGATGGACCTGTTCGCCAGTTCGGGCCCGCTGCGCGAGCTTGTCATGCTTCACCAGGCGGTTGCAATCATCGGCGGGGGGCTCGTTCTGGTCATCGTCGGCGTCGCAACCGGACTCGTTCGCACCCTGCTTTCCGATTATGGCTTCCGGCTCGAGAGGACCGAAACCGGCTTTCGCCGCCGCCGCGGTCTGCTCACCCTGACCGACGTCACCATCCCTGCCCGCCGAGTCCAGGCAACGATGCTGGTCACCAGCCCGATCCGACGCGCCTTCGGTTGGTTCGCGCTCAAGCTGCAGAGCCTGGCGATGGACGCCAAGCATAGTGATCATGTGGTGGCACCTCTCGCTTCGTTCGACGAGGCTGCCGTCATCCAGCAGTCGCTGGGCCGCCCGATCTCGCCCGACGAAAGATTGTGGAAGCCGCTTCCGGTAGGCCATTTCACCAGCCTACTCGTCGGCTTCGTCCCGCTGTTGATGATCTCCGCGGCGGTCGGTGCCGCACTGACACCATGGGCTTTTGCGGCCGGCGGCGGCCTTTTGGTCGTAATCTTCGTTCGCTGGCATGAATGGAAGCGCGCGCGTTACGCGCTCGATGGCGATCATCTGTTCATCGAGGAGGGATGGTTGCGGCAACGCCGGGCCATCATCCCCGTCGCCCGAATCCAAAGCATCGATCTGTCGGAGAATTTCTGGACCCGCCTGTTCGGCTTCTGCCGCCTCAAGCTCGGCATTGCGGGCGGCTCGATCCTTCACGCCTTCCAAATAGAGGCGCTGACCCGGAGTGACGCCCAGCAACTCCGCGATCGGCTGCTGGCGCCATGAGCGGCCTGTTCGCCCTTGGAGTCGAGCGTTCGGTCGCGGGTCAGCCATGGCGCTGGCGGCGCCAGGGCGGCGACGAACTCGACCGCTCGCTGCTCGACCAATTATTGCTCGCGCGCGGTGTTCCCGAAGAGGATCTGCCGCGGCAGCGAACGCCGACGATTCGCGACTTCCTGCCCGACCCGTCTGCATTTGCCGACATGGACAAGGCCGCCGCGCGACTCGCCGATGCCGTCATCGCAGGAGAGACGATCGCGATCTTCGGCGATTACGATGTCGATGGCGCAACGTCTGCGGCGCTCCTGACGCTGCTGCTGCGCCGCCTCTGTGCCGATCCCATGGTCTACATTCCGGACCGGCTGATGGAAGGTTATGGTCCGTCTGGCACCGCACTGGTCGCGCTTCGCGAGCGCGGTGCAAGCCTTGCGATCACCGTCGATTGCGGCGCGCAGGCATTCGATGCGCTCGATGAGGCCGCCGCCGCAGGGCTAGAGGTGATCGTTTGCGACCATCATCAATGTTCGACGCGCCTTCCGGTCTCTGCGGCCTTCATCAACCCGAACCGGCTCGACGAGAGCGAGATTGGCGCGGCCCACGGCCACGTTGCTGCCGTCGGGATGGCCTTCCTGCTCGGCGTCGCACTGCTCCGCGAGCTGCGCAGTCGCGGCCATTTCGTCAACGGTCGCGACGAGCCCAAGATCATCGACCTCCTCGATATCGTGGCGCTCGGCACCGTGGCCGATGTGGCGCGGCTGAAAACCGTAAATCGGGCCTTCGTTACCCAAGGCCTCAAGATTATGTCGGCACGCGGCAACATCGGCCTGGCAGCGCTTGCCGATGCCGCCCGCCTCGTCAAAACACCAAGTGCACGCGATCTCGGCTTTGCACTCGGCCCGCGGATCAATGCCGGCGGTCGCGTTGGCCAGTCCGATCTGGGCGTGCGGTTGCTCACGGCCACCGATCCGGAAGAAGCGCGCGCAATCGCCGCCGAACTTGACCGACTGAACGAGGAACGCCGCGCAATCGAGCAGGTTGTCACCGATGCGGCGCTCGAACAGGCGCAGCCACGCGCCGACGAGCCGTTGATCGTCGTGGCCGGCAACGGTTGGCACCCGGGCGTCGTGGGGATCGTCGCGAGCCGCCTCAAAGACCGCTTCCGCCGCCCGACCATCGTAATTGGCATCGATGAAGACGGCATCGGTAAAGGCTCGGGGCGGTCGATCAGCGGAGTCGATCTCGGCGCGGCCATCCTTGCGGCAAAGGACAACGGCCTGCTGGTCGCAGGCGGCGGCCATGCGATGGCGGCGGGCGTTACCGTTGCGCCCGGCGGTGTCGACGCCTTGCGCGTCTTTCTCAACGACCGTCTTGCAGCGAATATCGAGGAAGCGCGCGGCGGACGCGCCCTCACGCTCGACGCCAGCCTTGCACCGGGCGGCATTGCCGGGTCTTTGTGCGACGAACTGGATACCGCCGGACCTTATGGCGCTGGCTGGCCCTCGCCGCGGATCGCCGCCGGTCCGGCGCGCCTGATCCGTGTCGGGATCGTCGGAAATGGTCACGTTCGCGGTATTGCGGCAGGCAATGACGGCAAGAGTTTCCGCTGGATCGCATTCCGCGCAGCCGACACGCCGCTCGGTCACGCTTTGCTATCGGCGTCTCCAGACAGCCGCTGGTGGCTGGCCGGATCGATCCGCCGGGACGAGTGGCAGGGTGGGAATGCCGCAGAAATGCACGTCGAAGATGCTGCACCCGCTTGACCATCCGCGGCGCTTCGCCTAGTCGCGCCCCCGCTACCCAACGTGGCCCCTTCGTCTAGCGGTTAGGACGCGGCCCTTTCACGGCTGAAACACGGGTTCGATTCCCGTAGGGGTCACCATTTCTCATTCGCCCGACTTCGGCGGCAAATGCCTGTGGCATCTGAATTTTTCTTGAAGCGTTGAACAAGGCTTGCTTCCGCGTTGCGCTTGCAAACGTCTACATCCCCCGTAATGTCCAATCGAATTGCGATTCCCGCCGGTTGGCGGATTGGGGAATGATTTGAAGAAATTGCGTGCCGACGTCGTCGGCTTTTTCATGCTTATCGGAATGCTTCTGGCTGCTGCGCCTGCCTTCGCGCAGGTCCCGTCTGTCGTCGAAGAGATCAAGCTTGTCACCGCCGACGAAAACAGCGCGTCGTTCATGATCCGCTTCTCGCCCGCGGTCCCACAATACTCCGTCGTCAACAACAGTCCCTCGCGCCCTGAATTCCTGATGCGTTCAACGTTGAAGGCGCCGCGGATCAACGGTCGCGAGTCGCAAAAGGGGCTGGTCCGCACGACGCGATTCGAACCCGCCGACAGCGGCCTGTTGCTGGCCTTCGAAACCGTCGCACCGGCAAAAGCGACTGCCGAGCCTGCTGGTATCAATACCATCCAGGTCAAGATCACCCGCCTCAGCGAGGCCGAGGCAATGGGCAGCCGACCGCTCGGTTCGGGCGGCGAAGTGGTCGTCCCGGCAACCAATCTGCCAAATTATGTCGAATATAATCCGGGCGATTCGTACGAGCTGGTTCCGCTGAAATATGCCGACGTCAGCGAAGTCATTGGCCTGCTGAGCCAGGGCGAGACGATCCAGCCGAACAACATCTTCATTCGCCGCGAACCCGGCTTCGGCTCGCTCGCCAATGCCGGGACGCCCAATTACAACAATGCCAACAACCAATCGCAGCAACAGCAACTGCCACTTGGTCAGGCGTTCGGCAACGGCCTGGCCATCGATCGCCGCCTGAATGCGATTTGGATCACCGGGTCGCCCGACCGCATCGAGCGCGTCAAGCAACAGATTGCAATGATCGACATCCCGGTCGACAGCGTGATCCTTGAGACCCAGTTCGTCGAGCTGACGGAAACCGGTGCGCGCAACCTGGGAATCGATCTCAACAACAGCAGCGGCCAGATTGCGGTCGGCCGTATCGATACCGGTTCGACCTTGCCGTTCGGGCTCGACCCCAATCGGATCCTGCCGTCCGGGACGATCCAAGCCGCGATCTACGCACAGATCCAGAAGGGCCAGGGCCGCATCGTCTCGCGTCCGCGCATCGCTGCCCAATCGGGATCGACTGCTAAGATCATCACCGGCGACGCGCTTCCCATTCTGACCTCGATCACCCTGTCCGGCGTCAACGGCGTGTCGCAGCAGGTTCAATATGTGAACGTCGGCGTCACGCTTCAGATCGCACCGCGCGTCAGCAGCGACGGCTTCGTGACCTCGCAAATCTACGGCGTGGTCTCGTCGGTAACCGGATACAGCCAGGGTTATCCCACCATCAGTCAGCGCGAGGCCGAAACCAGCGCGTCGGTGCGCGACGGTGAGACCTTTGTGATTGGCGGGCTGACCCAGGAAAACAACTTGACCACCAAATCGAAGATCCCGCTGCTCGGCGACATTCCGATTGCCGGAAACCTGTTCAGGGTCGAACGGACCACGCGGGCCAAGACCGAATTGTATATCGTCATCACGCCGCACATCGTCCGCCACCGTCGCTTCGACCCGCGACTTCCCGGTGGCAATGATTCCGACCCGACCGAACCAGTCGTGCCGACCGCACAATAAGCCCCAATTCGGGACAAATTCCCAACCGTTTCGAACGCTTTCCAAGGGTAGGTTATACTTCCGTCAAATGCGAAAATAGCGGTTAAGATTAATATCTTAACTGTGGCTTTTTTGCACTCGACAGTCCGCAAATCGTCGATAGTCTTCATCGTTCTGCGGTCGTCGTTCCAGACGATGCGCGGTTCTTATCGGGGAGGAATATTGATGAAGAAGTTGCTTCTTGCTGCCGCCGTATTGCCAGTCGTGGCGATCGCTCCGGCCCACGCCGAACGTCCGGGTGACAAAATCGCCGGATCGTACATCTGCGTATTCAAGGACAATATGGTCTCACGCGGCAGCGCCAAGGCCGAAGCCAATCGCGCCGCGCAGTCGGTCCAGGCCCAGCTGAAGCATGTCTATTCGGCATCCATCCGCGGTTTCGCCGTCAATATGCCAGAACAGGCTCTTGAGCGCATGAAGGGTCTCAACACCAGCATCGCTTATTGCGAGCAGGACCAGGTCGTTACCATTGGCCAGAACACCATCTTCGCGCGGGGCAAACCGGGCGGCGGAACCGTGCAGCCGGCGCAGGAAACGCCGTGGGGCATTGCCCGCGTCGGCGGCGGAGTCGGCGGTGCGCAGGGAACGGCGTGGATCATCGACACCGGGATCGATTTTTCGCACCCGGACCTTAACGTCGATCAGTCGCGCAGCCGCAGCTTCCTGAGCAATGTTACGTCACCCGTCGACCAGAACGGTCACGGCACCCACGTCTCCGGAACCATTGCCGCGCTGGACAACACCATCGGCGTCATCGGTGTTGCGCCGGGTGCGAAGGTCGTCGCGGTACGTGTCCTCGATCGTCGCGGCTCGGGTTCGAACTCGGGCGTGATCGCGGGCGTCGATTATGTAGCTGCCAACGGACGTGCAGGCGATGTGGCAAACATGAGCCTTGGTGGTGGCGTCTCGACCGCGCTCGACCAAGCGGTGATCAATGCAGCGGCAAATGGCGTGAAATTCGCGCTGGCCGCGGGCAATGAGACCGACAATGCCAACAACCACTCGCCAGCGCGCGCGAATGGCCCGAACGTCTACACCGTTTCGGCCTTCTCGATCGGCGACAAATGGGCCAGCTTTTCGAACTACGGCAATCCGCCGGTCGATTTCGCAGAGCCGGGAGTGGGTATCAAGTCGACGTGGCTGAATGGTGGCTACAACACCATTAGCGGCACTTCGATGGCTACCCCGCATCTTGCCGGTCTGCTGTTGCTTGGTCAGGTTCGTTCTGGCGGGATCGTTGCCGGCGATCCGGACGGCAATCCCGACGTCATTGGCATCCATTGATCGCCAGGCTCCAGCCTGGAACGGTAAAGGAGGGCGGTCTGGCAACGGGTCGCCCTTTCCTTTTCAGAGACGAATCCAGAGGATTCCGATCGTTCCCGCCAGCACCAAAGTGCTAGCGACCAATGCGATCCCCGCTGATGTCCCCTTCCCGCGAGCAAAGGCAAAGGTCACGCCGATCTTGACCGCCATGTTGGCGACAATGGTCCCGCCGATCGCAATCGCCGCAAGCTGCGACGGTAATCGCTTCGGTCGGCAATCCCCCGGCAGTCACGATGGAGGCATCGACGTCCATCGTTCCCATCAGAAACAACAGCAATGCGATCCCTTCCTGCCCGAAGCGCCCCTCGGCCCAGCGGGCAATTACGGCGGCCACCGCAATGAACACGACGAAGCCGATGGCCGGAACGAGCGCGATTGGATTGCCGGGTTGGGTTGCATCCTTGCCGCTCGGCGCGCGACGATAGAGCCACCAGCCGGCCAGCCACGCCACCAGCAAAGCAGGCGAAACGACAATGATGAAATCGCCAAGCATCCTTGTGGCAAGGATCGCCACCAGCACGATGACG
The DNA here is from genome assembly GCA_963784395.1 of uncultured Alphaproteobacteria bacterium. Taxonomy (GTDB): domain Bacteria; phylum Pseudomonadota; class Alphaproteobacteria; order Sphingomonadales; family Sphingomonadaceae; genus Sphingomicrobium. The sequence continues at coordinate 95,981 of CAWARI010000003.1, forward strand.
CGCAGGAACATGACCGCGCTGGCAAGGGCGATTCCGGCCGGTTCGGCGCCGCTCGCGTCGCCCGATCCCAAGCGCTGGGCAAGTGATTGGGTGACTGCAGTCGACGAATAAGCACCGCCGATCAGTGCCGTTGCGATTGTCCCGTGGCGCGCTCCGAAAATCCGGTTGGCGACATAGCCGGCGAAGGAAAACCCGGTGACCAGCACGACGACCCACCACAATGTCGCCGGGTTCCACGCATCGAAAGGCCCCATCTGCCGGTCGGGCAGAAATGGCAGCACGGCCAGCGCGATGACGGCGAAACGCGCAAGTGCCTTCATGTCGCGCGCATCCATATGGTCGACGAAACCGTGCAATTCCTCACGCAGTGCAAGAATCAGCACCACCACGGCGGCCATGGCGATTGCCAGACCGGGGTTGCCTGCGCCCGCCAGCAAGGAAAGACCAAGGGTCGCACAAGCCGCAATCGGACTGGTTGCGTCACCCTCGACCCGCAATTTCGGTAGATAAGCTGCCGCCAACATGATCATCGCTCCCGCGATGATTGCCGCCGCCGCCCATTCCATTCCGCCGGTGCTTCCGAGCAATCCGGCCAACCCGCCTGTCACGCCGAGCAAGGTGAACGTGCGCACCCCGGCGACGCGCGACCCAGACGGTTCCGCGCGCAGGCTGAAGCCGCGTTCCAACCCGATCAGTAATCCGGCCGCAAGCCCCGTGCCGACACGGATCGCCTGATCGATCCAGTCAGCATCTACGATCACCGGTGAAGCCGCTCGGCATGCCAACGGACATGGTCTGCCATGAAAGTGGAGATGAAATAATAGCTGTGATCGTAACCCGGCTGCCGTCGCAGCTCGAGCGCGATACCCGCATCCGCACACGCCGCCTCAAGCAATTGGGGACGCAATTCTTTTTCCAGGAACGGGTCATCGGTCCCGACATCGACCAGAAGTTCGTCGATCCGAGAACCGGCGGCGATCGCCGCGCAACTGTCATGGGGTGTCCAAGCGGGTGATTTCTCGCCCAGATAATGGCGAAGCGCCTTGCGGCCCCAAGGCACTTCGCTCGGCGCCACGATCGGGGCGAAGGCGCTGACCGATTTGTACCGGTCGGGATGGCCGAGCGCCAGCGTCAGCGCGCCGTGGCCGCCCATCGAATGACCAGTGACCCCCTGTTTCTTGGGATCGATCGGGAAATGCTCCGCAACCAACGTCGGCAGTTCTTCCGCAACATAGGTCCACATGTTGAAATGTTCGGCCCACGGCGCCTCTGTTGCATCGAGATAGAAACCTGCGCCCTGCCCGAAATCCCAAAGCTGGTCGGGATCGTCGGGCACCTCATCGCCGCGCGGACTGGTGTCGGGCGCGACGAAGATGATGCCATGCTCGGCGCAGGCGGCACGAAACTCACCCTTTTCGGTGACATTGGCGTGAGTGCAGGTCAGCCCGGAAAGATACCAGAGCACCGGCATCTTCGTTCCCGGCAAATGGTCGGGAACGAAGACGGAAAAGACCATGACGGTGTTGGTCGCCGACGAGGGGTGCCGATAGACACCCTGCATGCCGCCGTGGCTGCGAACCTCGCTGACGACCTCCATCATCAGTCGTTCGGCAGGCGGTGGAGCGCGCAGAGCTTGTTGCCGCTCGGGTCGCGAAGATAAGCGAGGTGGAGGTTCACGCCCATCCCCGAGCGGACCCCGGGCGGATCCTCGATCGCGGTGCCGCCAGCGGCAACCCCGGCCTTTTCCCACTCGTGCGCCTGTTCGGGTCCGTCGACGGCGAAACCGATCGTCATCCCGTTTCCGGGCGTCGCAGGCTGACCGTCGATTGGCCGCGTCACCAGGAAGATGCCGCCATTGTTGACGTAAACAATGCGTCCCTTTGGATCGACCTTGCCCTCTCGGCCACCGATCGCAGTGAAAATCGCGTCGTAGAATTTCTTCGACGCATCGATGTCATTCGATCCGACCATTACATGGCTGAACATAGTCTTCTCCTTAGAAAATCACGACGCTGCGGATCGACTCGCCCGAATGCATCAGGTCGAATCCCTTGTTGATTTCGTCCAACGTCAGAACGTGGGTGATCATCGGGTCGATCGCGATCTTTCCGTCCATATACATGTCGACGATCTTTGGAACGTCGGTGCGCCCCTTGGCGCCGCCGAACGCTGTCCCGCGCCAGTTGCGGCCGGTGACCAGCTGGAACGGACGAGTCGCGATCTCCTTGCCGGATTCGGCCACACCGATGATGATGCTGGTTCCCCATCCGCGATGACAACATTCCAACGCCGTCCGCATCACCTCGGTATTGCCGGTACAGTCGAAGCTGTAATCCGCGCCGCCATCGGTGATCGCGGCGATGTTTGCGATGATATCGTCGCGGCTCATCCCCTTGGTGTTGAGGAAGTCGGTCATGCCGAACTTGCGGCCCCATTCCTCGCGGTCAGGATTGATGTCGATACCGACGATCTTGCCCGCACCGGCAAGCTTGGCGCCCTGGATGACGTTGAGGCCGATCCCGCCAAGCCCGAATACCACGACATTGTCGCCCGGCTGTACCTTGGCCGTATTGACCACCGCACCGACGCCGGTGGTGACACCGCAGCCGATGTAGCAGCTGGTCTTGAACGGCGCGTCTTCGCGGATCTTGGCGACCGCAATTTCCGGAAGCACGGTGAAGTTCGAAAAGGTCGAACAGCCCATGTAGTGGAAGATCGTCTCGCCCTTGTAGCTGAAGCGCGAGGTTCCGTCGGGCATCAGTCCCTTGCCCTGCGTCGCACGGATCGCGGTGCACAGGTTCGACTTGCCCGACAGGCAGGTTTTACATTTGCCGCATTCCGGTGTGTAGAGCGGGATGACGTGATCGCCCGGCTTCACACTGGTGACGCCTGCACCCACTTCCCGGACCACGCCCGCGCCTTCATGACCAAGGATGCTCGGGAACAGCCCTTCGCTGTCCAGCCCATCCAGGGTATAGGAGTCAGTGTGGCAGATGCCCGTCGCCATGATCTCTACCAGCACCTCGCCTGCCTTGGGGCCTTCTAGGTCAACCTCGACAATTTCCAGCGGTCGCTTGGCTTCGAAGGCGACGGCAGCACGCGTTTTCATGTGATCAATATCCCTTGGCGGTCGCCGCCGCCTGTTCAAATTGCATTTCGATTTCCGTCGATGGCGCAGGCGTGGCCAGGCTGACAAGCCATGTCGCGAGGCCGGCGAGAATGAAGCCGGGCACGATTTCGTACATCGTCGACGAAAGACCGAGCCAGATCCAAATGCCAACCGTCACTGCGCCAACGACCATCCCGGCCAGCGCACCTTGGCGAGTCGTGCGTTTCCACAGCAGAGACAGCAGCACGACCGGCCCGAACGCCGCGCCGAATCCGGCCCAGGCATTGGACACAAGCCCCAGGATCGAACTTTCCGGGTTCATCGCCAGCAGTCCTGCAACCACCGCCACCAGCACCACCGCGATGCGGCTTACCGTGACCAGTTCCTTCTGACTGACCGCCTCGGCGTCGCCCGAATAACTGCCCTTCTTGACGGTGTGATAAAGATCCTCGGCAAGGCTGGACGAGGTGACCAGCAATTGCGAGCTGATCGTCGACATGATCGCGGCGAGGATCGCGGCAAGGATGAAGCCGTAGATGAGCGGGTGGAACAGGATCCGGCTAAGCATGATGAACACCGTTTCGCTATCCTTGAGCGCATAGGCGTCCTGCGCAAACCAGGCCGCGCCGATATATCCGGTCGCGATCGCGCCGATCAGGCCGCCGATCATCCAGGTCATGTTGATCCGCCGCGCAGTGGGCAGATCCTTGACCGACCGGATCGCCATGAACCGAACGATAATGTGCGGCTGGCCGAAATAGCCCAGGCCCCATGCCGCCGCCGATACGACGGCGAGTGGCGCGACGCCCTGGAACAGGCTGCTGAGCGCTCCGGGGGCAAGCTTGCGATTGGCTTCGGCTGTAGCGATCATCGTCGAAAAATCGCCGCCCAGCATGGAATAGGCCGTGATCGGCACTGCGATCAACGCAACGAACATCAGGCAGCCCTGCACGAAATCGGTCAGGCTGACGGCAAGAAAGCCGCCGAGCACGACATAGAGCACGACGACCCCGGCGGTCAGATAGACGCCGGTGGTATAGTCGAGGCCAAGCGCGCTTTCGGCCAGTTTGCCGCCAGCGACCATGCCGCTCGACGTATAGAGCGTGAAGAACACGATGATCACCAATGCACTGATGATGCGCAGGATGTGCGATCGATCGTGGAACCGTTCCTCGAAATAATCGGGTACGGTGATCGCGTCCCCCGCAAGCTCGGTATAGGTCCGAAGACGCGGCGCGACGAGGCGGTAGTTGAGGTAGGCCCCGATGACGAGGCCGATGCCGATCCACGCCTGATTGAAGCCGCTCAGGAAGATCGCGCCCGGCAGGCCCATCAGCAGCCAACCCGACATGTCCGATGCGCCCGCGCTCAGGGCGGTGACGCCGGGGCCGAGGTCGCGCCCGCCGAGGAGATAGCCCTCGCTGTCGCTGGTCGATTTGCGCCAGGCGTAGAGGCCGATGGCAATCATGCCGGCAAAATAGACGGCGAGGCTGATCAAGGTTCCTGTTTGCATGCGCGCGAAGCTATGAGCCGCCCGTTCCGCTTGCAAGCCCGCCCGTCACCGGCCTAGCGTGGCTGAAACGGCGGGAGAGACGATCGTGGGTTGGGCAACTGGGCGCCATGCGCTCATTACCGGTGGCGGAACCGGCATCGGCGCGGCGGCAGCGCGCATGCTTGCGGCGGAAGGCGCAAAGATCTCGCTGCTCGGGCGGCGTCCCGAACCATTGGCCCAAGTGGCGAAGGAAACCGGCGGGACTGCAATCCCGTGCGACCTGACCAATCGCGGTGCGATGGAAAAAGCCTTTGCCGCTGCGCGCGATGCCAATGGCCCGTTCGATTATGTCATCCTCAACGCCGGGATTGGCGACAGCGCGCCGTTCCTTCGCACCAAACGCGACATGTGGGACCGCATCATCGCAATTAATCTGACAGCCCTGTTCGACGGTGCCCAGCTCGCGCTCCCTGACCTGCTCGAGGGCGATGGCAAGCGCCTGATGGTTGTCGCATCGGTCGCGGGGCTGAAGGGCGGCGCTTATGCCGCGCCCTATGTCGCATCGAAACACGGAGCGGTCGGCTTCGTCAAAAGCCTGGCACTCGAATATTCGAAGACCAACTTGACCGTGAACGCGATCTGCCCGTCATTCGTCGACACCCCGATGGTCGATGAATCAGCCCAACGGATCAGTCGCGTCAGCAAGCGCGACATCGAGCAATCCCGCGCTGCGCTGGCAGCGCTAAACGCTAACAACCGGCTTGTCACCGCGGACGAGGTTGCGTCGTCGATCCTCAACCTGTGCCACCCGCTGTCACGCTCGATTAACGGTGCGACCGTGACCATCGACGGGGGCACCAGCGCATGACTTTCGATCCGGCCAGCTTTGCCGCGCAGCATTTCCGCTGGGACTTCGCCGACCAGGTCGCAACAATAACGCTCGACCGACCGGACAAAAAGAACCCGCTGACGTTCGAAAGTTATGCCGAGCTTCGCGACACGTTCCGCAATCTTGTCGTTACCCCCGACGTGCGTGTCGTCGTCCTCAAGGGCGAGGGCGGCAATTTCTGTTCGGGCGGCGACGTCCATGAAATCATCGGCCCGCTGACGAAGATGAACATGCCCGGGATGCTCGCGTTCACGCGGATGACCGGAGACCTTGTCCGGGCGATGCGTGCCTGCCCTCAACCGATCATTGCCGCCGTCGATGGCGTTTGTGCGGGCGCTGGCGCGATCATGGCGATGGCAAGCGATCTGCGTCTTGCCGCCCGGGAAGCGCGCACCGCCTTCCTGTTCAGCCGCGTCGGCCTTGCCGGTGCGGACATGGGCGCCTGCGCGATCCTGCCGCGCATCATTGGCCACGGCCGTGCCGCCGAACTGCTGTTTACCGGACGCGCCATGACCGCCGACGAAGGGCACAATTGGGGTTTCTACATGCGCGTGCTCGACGGCGGTATGCTCCATCATGCCGCTGCCGACCTTGCCCGCGACCTGGCCGCTGGCCCCGCCTTCGCCCATTCGATGACAAAGCGGCAGCTCGACATGGAATGGAATGTGTCGATCGACACCGCGCTCGAAATGGAGGCACAGGCGCAGGCGATCTGCATGCAGACGCAGGATTTCACCCGCGCCTACGACGCCTTTGCGGCCAAGCGCAAACCGGAGTTCAAGGGTGACTGATGTCGGCCTGAACCTCGACTGGCCCTTCTTCGACAGCCGCCACCGCCAACTCGGCCGCGACCTAGACGCCTGGGCCGCCGCCAACCTTGATCACGCCCATGGCGACGATGTCGAGGCCGAAGTGCGCCACCTCGTGGCGAAACTTGGTTCGGCCGGTTATCTTGGACTGACGATTGCCGACGGCGCGCTCGACGTACGCAGCCTTGCCATCGCCCGTTCGACCTTGGCCTATCACAGTGGCCTCGCCGATTTCGCATTCGCCATGCAGGGCCTGGGGTCGGGCGCAATCAGCCTTTTCGGCACCGCCCGCCAGCGCGCCGATTACCTCAGCCAGGTCGCCAGCGGACAGGCCATCGCCGCCTTCGCAATGACCGAACCCGATTGCGGATCGGATGCCGCCGCAATGACGACCAGCGCGCGCCGCGACGGAGACGACTGGATCATCGACGGCCAGAAGACTTACATTTCGAACGGTCAGATCGCCGACGTCATCACCTTGTTCGCGCGCACCGGCGAGGCGGATGGGGCCAAGGGAATCAGTGCCTTCATTCTGCCCGGCAATGCACCCGGCCTGTCGGTCGCCGAACGGATCGAGGCGATTGCACCGCATCCGCTCGCCCGCCTCAAGCTCGACGGCGTCCGACTGCCCGCGTCTGCCATGCTCGGCAATCCCGGCGAAGGCTTCAAGGTCGCGATGCAAACGCTCAACCTGTTCCGGGTCACCGTCGGTGCCGCGGCGCTCGGTTTTGCTCGCCGCGCATTTGTCGAGGCGCGTGCCTTCGCGGCACAGCGAAAATTGGGCAAGGCGACGCTGGCCGATAATGCGGTGACGCAGGAGCGGCTTGCCGAAATGGCGGTAGCGATCGACGCATCGGCGTTGCTCATCGCGCGCGCCGCTTGGCAGCAGGACAAGAGCGACGGCGACAACCGCCGCGCCGCCGCAATGGCCAAGCTCCACGCCACCGAGGAAGCGCAGAAAGTCATCGACGCCGCCGTCCAGCTTCATGGCGGACTTGGCGTGACGCGCGGATCGATGGTCGAAAGCCTTTACCGCGAAATCCGCGCACTTCGCATCTACGAGGGCGCCAGCGAAGTGCAGCGCCAGATCATCGCCCGCGACCTGTTGAAGGAGATTCAATCATGACCATCCTGCAACCGCCCGGCTGGCCGCAACCCAAGGGCTATGCCAACGGCATTTCGGTGAGGGGACGGATGATCTTCACCGCCGGCGTGATCGGCTGGAACGAGAAAGAGACGCTCGTTTCCCACCGGCTCGACCAGCAGTTCGCACAGGCGCTGCGTAATGTCGTCGCCATCCTGGCCGAGGGTGGTGCGCAGCCCGAGCATATCGTACGGATGACCATCTACATCACCGACACCCAGGAATATTTGGTCAGCCGTGACGAACTTGCGCCGCTGTGGAAAAGCATCATGGGGGGTCATTATCCGGCAATCGCGATGGTCGAGGTCGTCCGCCTCGTCGAAAAATCCGCAAAAGTGGAGATTGAAGCAACGGCTGTGATCCCCGAATGAGTGACCGCTTCGTCGAGGAACGCCTTCCCCCGAAGGACCAGCAGCCCGATTTCCTGTTGCTCGACTATCCCGACGCGCTGAACGCTGCTGCCGAATTGCTCAAGGGTGGCGCGCCAGATGCACTCGCCATTATCAACGACCATGGCCGCTGGACCTACGCCGACCTCGATTCCTTTTCGGGCCGCATCGCGCGCCTGCTGGTCGAGGAGGAAGGGCTGGTTCCCGGCAATCGCGTCCTCCTGCGCGGCCCAAACTGCTACACGTTATTTGCCTCCTGGCTCGGCGTGATCAAGGCAGGAGGGGTTGCAGTCACCACGATGCCGCTGCTTCGCCCCGGCGAAATGGCAAAGGTGATCGATAAGGCTGAAATCAGTCATGCTATCTGCGACAGTCGCTTCATCGGCGATCTTCGCGATGCTGCCGAACAGACCCGCTTCATCAAGCACATCATCAAATATGACGGCGATTACGGTCACGGCGCGCTTGAAGGACGAACCGCCGCACTCGTCCCGCTTCCCGCCGCCGCGACCCGGCAGGACGATCCGGCGCTGATCGCGTTCACCAGCGGCACTACTGGCGTTCCCAAGGGATGCGTCCACTTCCACCGCGATATCCTTGCGCCTTGTGACACATTTGCAAAAAGCCATTTCGCGATGACGCCGGGCGACATCGTGATGACCAGCGCACCGATCGCCTTCACCTTCGGACTAGGCGCCACCTTGATGTTCCCGCTTCGCTTCGGCGCAGCGACGGCGACTATCGAAAAGGCGACGCCGGAAGAAATGTTGTCGTGCATCGCCAAACTTGGCGTTACCCATCTCGCAACCGCGCCTACAGCCTACAAAACGATGGTTTGTCACGACGGGTTGGACGCCGCCCTGACGTCGCTGAAGGCATGCCTATCGGCGGGCGAACATCTGCCGCAAGCGATCTGGGAGGCGTGGAGAGAGCGCACCGGGATCGGGATCGTCGATGGCATTGGCGCAACCGAGATGATGCATATCTTCATTGCGGAAAGCGGCGCGAACATCCTCCCCGGAAGTACCGGTCGCGCCGTTTCCGGATACGAAGCTGCGGTTCTCGATTCCGAAGGTTCGATGCTCAGCGAGGGCGAAGGCCGCCTCGCCGTCAAAGGACCGACCGGCTGCAAATATCTCGCCGACGAACGGCAGGCGACCTATGTGCAAAACGGCTGGAACATCACCGGCGACAGGTACCGCAAGGATACCGACGGCTATTTTTGGTACGTCGCGCGCAGCGACGACATGATCGTCTCGGCGGGTTACAATATTGGCGCGCCCGAGGTCGAAAACGCGCTCCTTGCCCATCCCGCTGTCGCCGAATGCGCGGTGATCGGCGTGCCTTGCCCCAAACGGGGCCAGAAGGTGAAAGCCTTCGTTGTGCTTGCCGATTTTGCGGAGCCAAGCGACGAGCTTTCGGACGGCCTCAAGGCTTTCGTTAAGGACCTCATCGCTCCGTACAAATATCCCCGCGAACTCGCCTTCGTCGAAGATTTGCCCAAGACGGTGACGGGCAAGCTCCGGCGGGTCGATCTGCGTCGCCAGCCCTGATTGCCCCTGACTGTCTCTTGTGCAGCGCAGCATAATGCGCCAATAGGCGGACTTCGACGGACCCGGACTGCCCGGGTGGCTCGGCCGGGCGCCTATCCCCCGGATCACGTAGCGCAGTCGATGCGCCATCGAACGAATGCGAATATCCATGAACATCGCCACGCTTCGCCGCGAATGGTTTGCCAATCCCCGCGCTGAGCTGCTCGCCGGAATCGTCGTCGCCCTTGCGCTCATTCCCGAAGCGATCGGTTTCTCGATCATTGCGGGTGTCGACCCCCGCGTCGGACTGTACGCTTCAGTCGCGATCGCGATCGTGATTTCGCTGACCGGCGGACGCACCGGCATGATCAGCGCCGCAACCGCAGCCGTTGCTGTAGTCGTCGTTCCCCTGGTGCGCGACCACGGCGTCGAATATCTGTTCGCAGCCACCATATTGATGGGCCTGATCCAGATCGCGGCCGGCTTCCTTCGGCTCGACCTGCTCATGCAATTCGTCTCGCGTTCGGTGATCACCGGTTTCGTCAACGCGCTGGCGATCCTGATCTTCATGGCGCAATTGCCCCAACTGATTGGCGTGACGTGGCAGGCCTATGCGATGATCGCGGCGGGGCTTGCGATCATCTATCTGTTCCCGCGCGTGACGAAGGCGATACCGTCACCCTTGGTTGCCATCGTCGTGCTGACCGCGATCAGCCTGTGGACCAGGGCGCCGGTCAACGAGGTTGGTGACATGGGCAACCTGCCCAGCGGCCTGCCGAGCTTGGCCTGGCCAGACATTCCGCTGACGCTCGAGACGCTTCGGATCATCCTGCCCTTCTCTCTCACCATGGCGGCGGTCGGCCTGCTCGAATCTCTACTCACTGCGCAGATCGTCGACGACATGACGCACAGCGACAGCGATAAGCGCCGCGAATGTTTGGGCCAAGGGAGTGCCAACATGGTCGCCGCCTTGTTCGGCGGCATGGGCGGCTGCGCGATGATCGGCCAGTCGGTGATCAACGTAACCTCAGGCGGACGCGGACGACTGTCGACTTTCACTGCCGGCGCCTTTCTCCTGATCCTGCTCGCCGCGCTTGGGTCGATTGTCGGACAGATCCCGATGCCCGCGCTGGTTGCGATCATGATCATGGTCTCGATCGGCACGTTCAGTTGGAATTCCATTCCCAACATCCGTCACCATCCGTGGCAATCGTCGGTAGTTATGCTTGCGACGGTCTTCGTTGTCGTCGCGACCCACGATCTTGCCAAGGGCGTGTTAGCCGGCGTGCTGCTGTCGGGGATCTTCTTCGCGGGCAAGGTGCGCACCATGTTCAAGGTCGAGCGGATCCACGACGACGAGGATCACGCCACCTTCCGGGTCACCGGCCAATTGTTCTTCGCTTCGGTCGATCGCTTCACGGCGGCGATGAGCGAACCGACCGAGGAAAGTCACATCCTGATTGACGTGATCGGCGCGCATTTCTGGGACATTTCGGCAGTCGGCGCGCTAGACAAGGTGATCGCCCGCCTCCAGCGCGAGGGCAAGACAGTCGAGGTGGTCGGCATCAACCGCGCCAGCGCCGATCTGGTCGACAAGTTCGCGCTGCACGACAAGACAGGAGTCGAAATCGGCCTCGTGCCACACTGATCGACGACCGGATTACTCGAATTCGACGATCACCTGGTCGACGCTCAGGCTCTCGCCCGCCGCGACCGGGGTAAGCTTTACCGTCGATGCCTTTTCGGCGCGCAGGATGTTTTCCATCTTCATCGCTTCGACGACCGCGATCGGCTGGCCCGGTTCGACCTTGTCGCCAATCGCGACTTCCAGCCGCGTCAGCAGCCCCGGCATCGGCGCCAGCAGGAAACGCGACATGTCGGGCGCAACCTTTTCGATCATATGCTTGGACAGGCCAGCGATATGCGGTGCCATCACGGTCACGTCATGGCGGGCACCGCGCGTCGTCAGCAGCCAGCCTCGGCCCTTTTTGGCGACCTGCACAACGCGTCGCCGTCCATCCATGTCGGCAACCAGCAACGGCTCGCCCGGCGCCCAGTCACCGATCACGTCGATCTCGTCGCCATCGTCGACGCTGACCAGATTGCCACCTTCGTACGGCGTGACCGACACTTCATGTTCGCCGCCCGCGATGCGGACGATCTGGGTTTCTTCCGGAAACACCGGCTCGCCCAATTGCCCGTCGATCAGCGCGGCGCGCGTATCGACCGTCAGCTCGACGATCGCGGCCAACGCCGCCAGGTCGGTCAGCAACGCTTCGTCGGCCGGAGCGCCATGGAAACCGTCGGGATATTCCTCGGCAATGAATCCCGTCGTCAGCTCTCCGCTGCGGAAGCGCGGGTGCTGCATGATTGCGCTCAGGAAATCGACATTGTCGCCGACTCCGTCGATCTGGAACGCGTCGAGAGCCGCCACCTGCAAATCTGCAGCCTGGTCGCGGTTTTTACCCCAAGTCACCAGCTTGGCGATCATCGGGTCATAGAACATGCTGACTTCGCCCCCTTCATAGACGCCGTCATCGACCCGCACCCCGGCCAGCCCGCGTCGCCCGTTGGCCGCGCCGTCGTTGGTCCAACCCGGCACCGGCGGTTGATAGCGGATCAATCGCCCCGTCGAAGGCAAGAAGCCGCGATAGGGATCCTCGGCATAGACGCGGTTTTCTATCGCCCAGCCGTCGATGCCGATGTCATCCTGCGTGAAAGGCAATTTTTCGCCAGCCGCAACGCGGATCATCTGCTCGACCAGGTCAATGCCGGTGATCGCCTCGGTCACCGGATGTTCGACCTGAAGCCTTGTGTTCATTTCCAGGAAGTAGAAGCCCTCGCCGCTGGGATCGGCGCCGTTAACGATCAGTTCGACCGTGCCCGCCGAATAGTAACCGACCGCGCGGGCCAGTGCGACGCACTGCTCGCCCATCGCCTTGCGCATTTTTGGCGTGACGAACGGCGACGGCGCTTCCTCGACCACCTTCTGATGGCGGCGCTGGATCGAGCATTCGCGCTCGTTGAGATAAAGGATGTTACCGTGCTGATCGCCCAGGATCTGGATCTCGATGTGGCGCGGGTCCTCGATGAATTTCTCGATGAAGACGCGGTCGTCGCCGAAGCTGGCAAGTCCTTCGCGCTTGGTCGCCTCGAAGCCTTCGCGTACGTCCTTTTCGCTGTAGGCGAGGCGCATGCCCTTGCCGCCGCCGCCGGCGCTTGCCTTCATCATCACCGGATAGCCGATCTCGCCCGCGATTTTCACCGCATGGTCGGTATCATCGATCTCGCCGACGAATCCGGGGACGACATTCACCCCAGCCTTCAATGCCAGCTTCTTCGATTCAATCTTGTCGCCCATCGCCGCAATGGCGTTCACCGGCGGACCGATGAAGGCGATGCCCTCGGCGGCCAGAGCCTCGGCAAAGCTGGTGCGTTCTGACAGGAAGCCGTACCCTGGATGCACAGCTTCCGCTCCGGTCGCCTTGCAGGCTTCAATGATCTTGTCTCCAAGCAGGTAGGACTGCGCCGCGGGCGGCGGGCCGATATGTACCGCCTCGTCCGCCATTTTCACGAACGGCGCACGCGCATCGGCATCGGAATAGACCGCGACGGTCTTGATCCCCATGGCACGCGCGGTCTGGATGACCCGGCAGGCAATTTCCCCGCGATTGGCGATCAGGATTTTCTTGAACATCAATGACCCTTAACTAGTCGGACCGCGATAACCACCGTGCTGAGCGATCCGCATGTTCTTCACGATGATGCAATAGCCCAACACAAGTAGGCCTAACGCGGATGCCGAAGCGACTCCGCCAGTGTGACGAGATCCGTCTGGAATACCGTCAAAATTAACGGCGAAGAAAACCCAAAACAAAAAGGCGATTGACCGATAGGCGATCATCACCGCTAAATCTCGCAGCGCCCAAGTCACTCGACCGCCTCATCCACCGGCGGCTTGTTGTGGCCAAGAAGCCGCAACACCTCGTCTGCAGCATCCGCGAGGTTGGTGCCCGGGCCGAAGATCGCCTGCACGCCCGCTTCGCGCAACATCGCGTAATCTTGCGCGGGGATGACACCGCCGGCGACGACCTTGATGTCGGCGCGGCCCATGTTGCGCAGGTGACCGATCAGTTCGGGGATCAACGTCTTGTGGCCCGCCGCTAGGCTCGATGCGCCGACCACGTCGACGTCCTTGGCGACCGCCTGTTCGGCGGTTTCGCGGGGGGTCTGGAACAGCGAACCAGCGATCACTTCAAAGCCCAGATCTCCGAATGCCGACGACACCAGATTGGCACCGCGGTCGTGTCCGTCCTGGCCCATCTTGGCGACGAAGATTCGCGGCTTGCGGCCCATGCGCTGCGCCACGCTGGCCGTTCCCGCAACCGCTTCCTTCCAGCGTTCGTCGGCACGTTGTCCGTAGATCCCGCTGACCGGGTGCGGCGACGTGGTGTAGCGCCCGAACGCCCGTTCCAGCGCGTCCGAAATCTCGCCAAGCGACGCCCGCGCTCGTGCACAATCGACCGCAAGGTCAAGCAGGTTCGCGTCGCTGCGCGCACCCGCTTCTAGCGCATCCAGCGTGGCGCGGCACGTCGCTTCGTCGCGACCCTTGCGCATCGCTTCCAGCCGCGCGATCTGTCCGGCGCGCACCTTGGCATTGTCGACTTCCAGAATATCGAGCTCGGCTTCTTCGGCAAGGCGATAGCGATTGACCCCGACGATAACGGTGTCCCCGGTGTCGACTTTCGCCGCTCGCGCCGCCGCCGCTTCCTCGATGCGCATCTTGGGCAGCCCTTCGGCAACCGCTTTCGTCATGCCGCCATGCGCCTCGACCTCGTCGATCAACGCCTGCGCTTTTTCTTCCAGCTCGCGGGTCAGCGCTTCGACATAATAGCTTCCGCCCAGCGGGTCAGCGACCGCGGTCACTCCCGATTCCTCGGCTAGGATAAGCTGCGTATTGCGCGCGATGCGAGCCGAGAAATCGGTCGGCAACGCCATCGCTTCGTCGAAGCTGTTGGTGTGCAGCGATTGCGTCCCGCCCAGCACCGCTGCCAGCGCCTCGACCGTGGTGCGCACGATATTGTTGTACGGATCCTGTTCGGTCAGGCTGACGCCGCTGGTCTGGCAATGAGTGCGCAGCAGCTTGGACTTTTCCGATTGCGCGCCCAGGTCGGTCATGATGCGGCCCCACAGGGTGCGCGCCGCGCGCATCTTGGCGACCTCCATGAACAGGTTCATGCCGATACCCCAGAAGAAGGACAGGCGCGGCGCAAAGGCGTCGATATCAAGCCCACTGTTCTGCGCGGCGCGAACATATTCCATGCCATCGGCCAGCGTGTAGGCAAGCTCCTGGACCGCGGTCGCACCAGCTTCGTGCATGTGATAGCCGCTGATCGAAATGCTGTTGAACTTGGGCATTTCGGCCGACGTGTAGGCGATGATATCGCTGACGATCCGCATCGATGGTTCGGGCGGATAGATGTAGGTGTTGCGGACCGCGAACTCTTTCAGAATGTCATTCTGGATCGTGCCCGAAAGCGCCGCGCGGTCGACGCCCTGTTCTTCGCCCGCGACGATGTAGAACGCCATGATCGGAATCACCGCGCCGTTCATGGTCATGCTGACGCTCATCTCGTCCAGCGGGATGCCGTCGAACAGCAATTTCATATCCTCGACACTGTCGATCGCCACGCCGGCCTTGCCGACATCGCCAGCGACACGCGGATGGTCGCTGTCGTAACCTCGGTGCGTGGCAAGGTCGAAGGCGACGCTCAGCCCCTTCTGCCCGGCGGCCAGGTTACGGCGATAGAAAGCGTTGCTTTCCTCGGCAGTCGAGAAACCGGCGTATTGGCGGATCGTCCATGGCCGCCCGGCGTACATCGTCGCATAGGGTCCGCGCGTATAGGGCGCTACGCCCGGATAGCCGCTGTCGATCCCGGCGACATCGCCCGGGCCATAGACATTCTTGAGCTGAATCCCCTCGATGGTTTCGCGGCTCAGGTCGCGGCCCTTGGATTCCTTGTCGGCCAGGGCTTTCCAGTCGTCATATTTCGGTGCGTCGGACATGGTCGAAAGCCCTAGCGCCGCTCCATCGCCAGCGCCAGTGTTCACCCCTTCAGGCCAAGCCCGAAAATCAGGTCGATACCGATCACGGTCAGGATGATGGCGCCGATCGCGTTAAGCGCCACCAGAAAATTGAATTTCGCCGCCCCCACTTCGGCGCGGCTCAGCCGCGTCCGGTATAGCGGCACTTCCCCGCTGCGCAGTGCTTTCGCGACCCGCAGCAACAGGAACGGAACGACCAACAACGCGATCGCGCCGACCAACATATCATCGCCGCGGCCGCCCAGCATCAGCGCGTTTCCACGACCACATCGGCGGTGATCGAATTAGCGATGAAGCACAGTTCGTGCGCTTCGTGGTGAAGCGCATCGAGCGCGGCGGCGTCAGGCCCTTCGCCGTCGAAGACCACCGCCGGACGAAGCGTCACCCGGGTCATCCGAAGCTTGCCGTCGTCGCATTTCTCCAGCGCGCCGTCCGCTTCGTCGACATAGGAGGTCACGACATGGCCGGCATGGCGCGCCAGGTCGAGGAACCACAACATGTGGCAGGAGGAGACCGACGCGACCAGCGCCTCTTCGGGATCGACGCCATAAGGGTCCGACCAGGGCTCGCGCACCACGCTCGGGCTCGACGATGCCTTGACCACCTGTCCGCCGTCGAACGCCCATTCGTGGACGCGGCGATAATGTCCCTTGGCGAATTCGGCAGGATTGCCGCCGGTCCAGCTCACGGCTGCGTTGTGATTGGCCATCAGTGCGCCTGCCTCGGGCTTTCCATGATCTCGGTCAGCACGCCGCCCATGTCTTTAGGGTGGAGGAAAAAGATCGGCGTTCCATGCGCCCCGATCCGCGTCGGGCCGAGGATTCGGACACCCTTTTCCTCATACCAGGTACGCGCCTCTTCGATGTCCGCGACCTCGAAGCACAGATGATGCTGCCCGCCCTGCGGATTCTTCTCGAGGAATTTCAGGATCGGCGAGTCGTCGCCCAGCGGCTCGATCAACTCGACCTGCATGTTCGGCGCATCGATGAAACACACTCGAACCCCCTGCGCCGGAAGATCGAAAGCATCCCCCGCCGGTTCGGCCCCCATATTCTCGCGATACAGCGCGACCGATTGTTCGATCGATGGGGTCGCGACACCCACATGATTTAGGCGCCCCAGTTTCATAGAATTTTTCCCAACTTACGAATTCCGTCGAATGCCGTTCCGGCACATGCGGCACTCATTAGCACTACATATAACCAAAAGCGTATTGCCTGCGTCGACCTCAAATAGTCCCACCAGAGACCGACTGCTGAACCAGAGAGTATTGAGTTCCGGACGAACGCGGCAAGCAAAATGCAAAGCAGGCGATTCCAGAGCCCGATCAGCACGTCATTTGCCATATTACGGAGCAATCCTACAGCGGAATGTTGTCGTGCTTCTTCCAGGGATTCTCCAGCACCTTGTCGCGTAACTTCCGGAGCCCCAGCGCAACCCGCTTGCGGGTCGAATGCGGCATGATGACCTCGTCGATGAAGCCCTTGCTCGCGGCGACGAACGGGTTGGCAAAACGCTCTTCATATTCGCGGGTACGTTCGGCGATTTTTTCGGGATCGTCCTTCTCGCTTCGGAAGATGATTTCGACCGCGCCCTTAGCGCCCATCACCGCGATCTCGGCGGTCGGCCAGGCGTAATTCAAGTCGCCGCGCAGATGCTTCGACGCCATAACGTCGTACGCCCCGCCATACGCCTTTCGCGTGATGACGGTGATTTTTGGCACCGTCGCCTCGGCATAAGCAAACAGCAATTTCGCGCCATGCTTGATGATTCCGTGATGTTCCTGACCGACGCCCGGAAGGAAGCCCGGCACGTCGACGAATGTCACGATCGGAATGTCGAACGCGTCGCAGAAACGGACGAAGCGCGCACCCTTCTTCGATGAGTTGATGTCGAGGCATCCCGCTAGCACCATCGGCTGGTTGGCGACGATACCGATGGTCCTCCCCTCGACCCGCGCGAAGCCAACGATAATGTTGCCGGCATGGTTCGGCTGGATCTCGAAGAAGTCGCCCTCGTCGGCGACCTTCCGGATCAATTCGTGCATGTCGTAGGGCTGGTTGGCGTTGGGCGGAATCAGGCTGTCGAGGCTTTCCTCGACCCGGTCCCACGCATCGTCGCTCGGACGCTCGGGCAATTCATGCCGGTTCGACAGTGGCAGGAAATCGAAGAAGTCGCGCGCCGCAAGCAGCGCGTCGATGTCATTGTCGAACGCGACATCGGCAACGCCGGACTTTGTCGTATGGGTCACCGCGCCACCCAGTTCTTCCTGCGTCACGACCTCGTTTGTCACCGTCTTCACGACGTCGGGGCCGGTGACGAACATGTAGGAGCTGTCCTTCACCATGAAGATGAAGTCGGTCATCGCCGGCGAATAGACCGCCCCGCCCGCGCATGGCCCCATGATCAAGGAAAGCTGCGGTACGACGCCCGAAGCGAGCACGTTGCGCTGGAACACTTCAGCATAACCGCCAAGAGACGCGACGCCTTCTTGGATGCGCGCACCGCCGCTGTCGTTGAGCCCGATGACCGGCGCACCGACCTTAATCGCCGCGTCCATGATCTTGCAGATCTTCTGCGCGTGCCGTTCGGACAGCGACCCACCGAACACGGTGAAATCCTGCGCGAATACATAGACCAATCGGCCGTTGATCGTACCCGATCCGGTGACCACTCCGTCACCCGGAAAGGTCTGGTCCGCCATGCCGAAGTCGACGCAATTATGCTCGACATACATGTCCATTTCTTCAAACGAATCGGGGTCGAGCAAGACGCTCAATCGCTCGCGCGCGGTCAGCCGTCCCTTGGCGTGCTGCGCATCGATGCGCTTTTGCCCGCCGCCCATCTTTGCGGCTTCACGCCGCGCTTCGAGTTCCGCGATCGTCGTGCCCATCGCCTTAAGCCTCGTTCAAATAGGTTTCGAGTTCATCGCCGCTGATCCGGACGACGTGGATGACGTTGGTCGACCCGACCGTCTTGAATGGAACACCCGCCATGACGACCATCGGATCGCCCGGCGAGACCAGCTTGTGGCGAAGCGACATGCGCTTGGCCTTGCCGACCATTTCTTCAAAGCTGGAAACGTCGCGGGTGTGAACGGCGTGGACGCCCCATTGCAGACCGAGGCGCCGCGCAACCCGCATGCTTGCGGTCATCACCAGCGTCGGCACCGGCGCGCGTTCACGGGCGATCCGGCGCGCAGTCGATCCTGAAGTGGTATAGCAAGCCATCGCCTTGGCGCCGATGATGCGGACGATGTGCGCCGCGCTTTCGCTGATTGCGTCGGCGACGGTCTCCTCGGCCGGGGTTTCGACGAAGTGGATGCGCTTGGTGTAGACCGGATCGGATTCGACCGACTGGCCAATCTTGTCCATCATCGCCACCGCTTCGACCGGATATTGTCCTGCCGCGCTTTCCGCGGACAACATGACCGCATCGGCGCCTTCGTAGATCGCATTGGCAACGTCGCTGACCTCGGCGCGGGTCGGCGTCGGGCTGACGATCATCGATTCCAGCATCTGCGTCGCGACCACGACGGGCTTTCCGGCCTGGCGCGCGGCGGCAACGATCTTGTTCTGCGCCGGTGGAACGTCTTCGGGCGGCAATTCGACGCCCAGGTCTCCGCGCGCGACCATTACCGCGTCAACCACCGCCAGAATCTCGTCGAGCCGTTCCATCGCTTGCGGCTTTTCGATCTTCGCCATCAGCGCCGCCTTGTCGCCGATCAGTTTCTTGCCCTCGATCACGTCTTCGGGCCGTTGGACGAACGACATCGCAATATAATCCGCGCCCTGCGCAAGCGCGAAGTCCAGGTCGCTGCGATCCTTTTCGGTCAGTGCCGGGATCGGCACGACCACGTCGGGAACATTGACGCCCTTATGGTTCGACACCTTGCCGCCGACCATCACCTCGGCCTCGATCCGATCCGGAGTCACGCTCGTCGCGGTCAACCGCACCTTGCCATCGTCGATCAGCAGGCGGTCGCCGGGCTTCAGCGTGTCGAATAATTCGGGATGGGGCAGCTCGACGCGGGTCGCATCGCCGTCGGCGCTGTCCTGGTCCAGTACGAAATGCTGACCGGCTTCCAGCATCGCGGACCCACCCTTGAAATCGCCGACGCGAAGCTTGGGTCCCTGCAGGTCGAACAGAATCGTGGTCGGGCGATGTAGCTGCTTTTCGAGGCCGCGGATTGCCTCGACCAGCGCCACCTTGTCGTCCTGGGTGCCGTGACTCATGTTGATCCGGAAGGCGTCGGCACCGGCCTCCATCAGCTTGCGGATCATCTCCGGGCTGGACGATGCGGGCCCAAGCGTGGCCAGGATTTTGACCTTGCGTCCACGCGGCTTCAAGATGCTCACCAACGACCCCTTCGCTTCTTTGCTTGTGGCAACGCCATAACCATCCCGCCATCTTGTTCAACCGGCTTGAGGCAAGGTTATGGCTCGCCTAAGGCGGCCCTTGAACCCATTATCCAGATTCGGAGATCATCATGGCGGAAGGCAATGTCGCCGCAGACCAACTGCGGCTGTTTATCGAGCGCATCGAGCGCCTCGAAGAGGAAAAGAAGGGCATCGCCGACGACGTCAAGGACGTTTATTCCGAAGCCAAGTCGAATGGGTACGACACCAAGACGATGCGCGCCATCGTCCGCCTGCGGAAGATGGAAAGCCACGCCCGCCAGGAAGCTGACGCGTTGCTCGAAACCTATCGCACCGCGCTCGGTCTGGAGTAAGGCAACCCAATGACAGGCACCGCCGCCGAACTTGCCCAGCGCCTCCTCGCCGAGGATCTCGACGCGCTTGGCGAAGAAGAGCGGCGGGTGCTTGCCAATATCGCCGCGGGCCGCCCGACCAGCCGCGATGCCGGACTGCTTGCCGCCGAAAACGCTACCGTTGGAGAGCGCCTCGCCGATAGGGTCGCTGCGGTCGGCGGCAGCTGGGGTTTCATCATCGCCTTCGGCATCGTGCTGTTCGGCTGGATGATTCTCAATACCGGCATCCTCAGACACTTCGGACTGACGTTCGACCCTTACCCCTTCATCTTCCTCAACTTGATGCTGTCGACGCTGGCCGCGATCCAGGCGCCTGTCATCATGATGAGCCAGAACCGCCAGGCCGTGAAGGATCGGCTCGCCGCCAAGCTCGATTACGAAACCAATTTGCGCGCCGAACTGGACATCCTGCGCCTTCACGAAAAGCTCGACCAGCAGGTCATCGCCCGGCTCGAGTCGCTGGAAGCGATCGTAGCGCAGGTGGTTGAGCCTCGCGCCAAGCCCGACTAAAGCCGCGCCAACACATCGCATTCAAACGGGAAATCCATGGCCGGCCATTCCAAATTCAAGAATATTATGCATCGCAAGGGCGCGCAGGACAAAAAGCGTTCGGGGATGTTTTCCAAGCTCAGCCGCGAAATCACCGTCGCGGCCAAGATGGGTCTGCCCGATCCCGACATGAACCCGCGCCTTCGCGCCGCGGTCAACGCCGCCAAGGCGCAGTCGATGCCCAAGGACAATATCCAGCGCGCGATCGACAAGGCGACCGCTGGCGACACAGAAAATTACGAGGAAATCCGTTACGAAGGCTTTGGTCCCGGCGGCGTCAGCCTGATCATCGAGGCGCTGACCGACAATCGCAACCGCACCGCCACCAATATCCGCACCGCTTTTTCCAAGAACGGCGGCAACCTGGGTGCATCGGGCAGCGTGGCCCACGGTTTCGACCGTGTCGGACTGATTGAATATCCTACCGCCGCGGGCGATTCCGACCAGGTTCTGGAAGCCGCGATGGAAGCCGGCGCTGAAGATATCCAGTCGGATGAGGACGGCCACCAGATCTGGACTGCATCGGACGATCTCCACGAAGTTGCCAAGGGCCTCGAAGGATCGCTCGGCGAAGCCAGCGGCACCAAGCTCGCCTGGCGCCCGCAGACCCCGGTCGACGTGGTCGGCGGGGACGTTGCAACGCTGATGAAGCTGATCGACGCGCTGGACGACGATGACGACGTCCAGACCGTGTGGGGCAATTACGAAATCTCGGACGAGGAACTGGAAAAGCTCGGCTGATGTGGGTCTGGCTAGCGGTCAAGGCACTGGTCAGCGGCGTCATTGTCGCAGCGGTTTCCGAAATCGCCCGCCGCTATCCCGGCATCGGCGGCCTCGTCGCCTCGCTTCCGCTCGTTTCGGTGCTTGGCATGATCTGGCTGTGGCAGGACCGGCCCGACCCGGCCAACATGGCGCACCATTCGACCGCGACCTTCTGGTTCGTCTTGCCGTCGTTGCCGATGTTCCTCGTCATCCCGGCGCTGCTTCGCTCGGGCATGAACTTCCATCTCGCGCTGCTTCTCGGTTGCGTCCTGACGATTGCGCTCTACGCCGGCATGATCGCGCTCGCACCGCGGCTCGGCGTTCGCTTGTGACGCTCATCCTCGGCCTCGACCCGGGGCTTGGCACGACCGGCTGGGGATTGATCCGTGCCGAGGGCAACCGGCTTTCGCACCTTGGCAACGGCCAACTCAAGACCGACGCCAGAGAAGACTTACCAAAGCGCCTTTCCCACCTCGCCAGCCAGCTCCAAGCCCTGCTGGCCGACACCGCCCCGGCCTGCGCGGCGGTCGAGGAAATTTTCGTCAACAAGAACCCGCAATCGACCTTGAAGCTGGCCCAGGCGCGCGGGGTCTGCCTGATGGTCGCTGCCCGTGCCGGTATCCACGTCGGCGAATATGCCGCGCGCTTCGTCAAGAAAGCCGTGGTCGGCGTCGGCAATGCCGACAAGGTGCAGGTTCACGCCATGATCCAGCGCCTGTTGCCCGGCGCAAAAATTGCCGGTCCCGACGCCGCCGATGCTCTGGCTGTGGCGATCACTCACGCCCACCACTTGGCGAGCGCGCGTTCCGGCCTTACGCGTTAGCTCATGATCGCCCGCCTCACCGGAATACTTGCAGAAACCACCGCGGACCATGCGGTCCTCGACGTCGCCGGCGTCGGCTATCTCGTTCACCTGTCGGGCCGCACGCTCGATGCGATCGGGCTTGTCGGCGGCGAGGTAATGCTACTGACGGAAATGCAGGTGCGCGAAGATTCGATGACCCTGTTCGGTTTCGGCAATGCCGGCGAGCGTGAAAGCTTTCGTGCGCTGACCAGTGTTCAGGGCGTCGGCGGCCGCGTTGCGCTCGCCATCCTGACCGTGCTCGACCCCGCCGAACTAGCGGCGGCCGTATCGCGCGGCGACAAGGCGATGGTCGCGCGCGCCAATGGCGTCGGGCCCAAGCTTGCCATGCGGATCGTCAATGAACTTTCCGGCAAGCTCGGGAATCCCGCGCTCGCCAGCGCACTCGGCGCGCCCGCTCCAAAGAGCGGCGCTGCGCAGGACGCGCTCTCGGCACTCGGCAACCTCGGCTTCAAACCCGCCGAAGCAAGTGCGGCGGTCGCTGCCGCTGCCGAAGAGCTCGGCCCCGACGCGACACTGGACGCGCTGGTCCGGTTGGCGCTTCGCAAGGCCGCAAAGTGACCCACATCGCCTCCTGTCGCTGCGGCCAGCTCACCGCCGTTGCCACCGGTGAGCCTGTCCGCATTTCCGTTTGCCACTGTCTCGATTGCCAGAAGCGCAGCGGATCGGCCTTCGCCGCGCAAGTGCGCTTTCCTGCCAAAAACATAACGATCGCGGGCGAAGCGACCGTTTGTGCTCATGTCGGCGGCGGCGGCAATATCGCGCGCTTCCACTTCTGCCCGGCCTGCGGCGGGACGATCGCCTTCATCAACGACACGATGCCAGATTCCATCGCCATCCCGCTTGGCGCGTTTGCAGATCCTTATGACTTCACCCCCAGCGTATCGGTATGGGAAGAACGCCAGCACGAATGGCTCGAACTGGCCGGCGAAATCGAACATTACGACTAATTAGCCGCCCCAGGCATCCTTGTAGACGCGAAGGAAATTGCCCCCCATCAATTTCTCTAGCCGCGCCTGGCTCCAGCCGCGCTTCGCCAACGCGTCGGCGACCATCCGGTACCGCTCGACCCGGTTCAATTCCTCCACCCACGGATAGATTCCGACGCCCTCGCCCGGCGACGCAATGCCACGCTTGATCCGGTCCCGCGCCCATTCGTCCATCCGCTTCTTCGCGGCCTCGTCCATCGCCAGCGGCAGGACCCCATTGTCGGTACCGATCCCGACCCCGTCTTCACCCGCGACATTGGCGACATGCTCGATATGGGCCAGCACGTCGGCCATCGTCGCCGGGCGTCCGATCGCCAGGAACGGCATGAAATAGACGCCGACCACCCCGCCCTTGTCGGCGACCGCCTTGATCGTCGCGTCGGCGGTATTGCGGACATGGTCGGTCACCGCCCGCGCTGCGGTGTGACTGATCACCAAAGGGCGCTTGGCCGCTGCCGCCGCCTCGGCCATCGACTTGGCGCCGCCGTGACTGAGGTCAAGCAGCAGCTCTTCCGCTTCGATCCGCTCGATTGTCGCTCGGCCCAGCTTCGACAGGCCGGCATTGTCGGGCTCCAGCGCGCCGTCGCCGCACAGGTTGCGATTGTTGTAGGTCAGCTGGACGGTCAGCACCCCGTCCTTCTTCAACTGCGCCAGCCGGTCGAGCTCGGGCCCGACCATGCAGCTGTCCTGCGTGCCCAGCAGAACGCCGAATTTCCTTTCACGCTTGGCCTTCAAGATGTCGGCGGCGCTGCGGATCGCCAGCAGCCGGTCCGGATTGGCCGCGAACAGGGCGTTCTTGGCGACGATATCATCCTGATAATCCTGCCACGGATCGGCCACATTGCCGACCGGGAAGACGGTATCGCGAAGCATCGTCACGCCGGTCGCGACCGTTTCCGCCCATGCTCGTTCTCCCAACCGAGTCACCCCGTCCGCGCCATAGGGATCGCCGGTCGAGCCCAACGCGTCGATCACGATCGCGCGGTTGAACCAAGACGATCGCGAAGCGGCAGGTGCGCGCGCCTTGCCGAATGCTGGAGTCGCTGCAACCGACGCCATCGCGCCCAACATCGTTCTGCGATCGACGATCATCTTTGCCCTCGTTGCTCCGGTTACGAAAAGGATGCTGGCCCGGCAGGCGTCGCCACGCAAGGGCTGGCCTCTTCACGCGACCATGCTAATCCAGCGGCGATGGCCACCGATCCCGACCGCCTTACCACGCCCGAGCGTACCGCCGAGGATGCCGATGCTGCGCTTCGACCCAAAAGCCTCGACGAATTTGTCGGGCAAAAAGGGGCGCGGGAGAATCTCCGCATCTTCGTCAACGCCGCCAAGGCGCGCGAAGAGGCGCTCGACCACGTCCTTTTCTTCGGTCCGCCGGGCCTCGGCAAGACGACATTAGCCGCGATTCTTGCACGCGAAATGGGCGTCGGTTTCCGCGCCACCAGCGGACCGGTCATCGCCAAGTCGGGCGATCTGGCCGCGCTGCTGACCAATCTTGAAGACGGCGACGTCCTGTTCATCGACGAAATTCACCGCCTCAATCCGGCAGTCGAGGAAGTGCTCTACCCGGCGATGGAGGATCGCGCGCTCGACCTGATGATCGGCGAAGGTCCCTCGGCGCGAAGCGTGCGCATCGACCTGCCGCGATTCACTTTAGTCGGTGCAACCACCCGGCAGGGCCTGCTGACGACGCCATTGCGTGATCGCTTCGGAATTCCGATCCGCCTCAATTTCTATTCGGTTGAAGAGCTCGAACAGGTCGTTGGCCGCGCCGCCCGCCTGCTCGGCGCCCCGACTACGGCCGAGGGCGAACATGAAATAGCCCGGCGCAGTCGCGGGACGCCGCGAATCGCAGGCCGGCTGCTCCGCCGGGTTCGCGATTTCGCCCATGCCGCAGGGGCTGACGCCATCGACGCCGGGGTTGCCGATAGCGCGCTCCACCGGCTCGAAATCGACGCGCTCGGCCTCGATTCGATGGACCGCCGCTACCTGATGATGATCGCCGACCTTTATGGCGGCGGGCCGGTCGGGATCGAAACGCTGGCGGCGGGTTTGAGCGAACCGCGCGACACGCTGGAAGACGTCGTCGAACCCTATCTCATTCAGCTTGGCCTCATTGCCCGCACGGCACGAGGTCGTTGCCTTAATGGCCGCGGCTGGACGCACCTCGGGCTCAATCCGCCCGCGGGCAGCCAGACCGGCCTGTTCGATCCGGAGAGTAAGTGATGAGCCTGTTGATTGCATCTTTGTTCGCCGCCCAGGCCGCCGCCGCCCCGTCCGCGCCCGATTACGCCAAGCCCGCCAGCTGGCTCTGCCTGCCCGGCCGCACCGACGTCTGCTCGACACCGCTCGCGACCACGGCGCTAACCCCCGCCGGCTATGGCTCAAACGGCCCTTCGACCGTCGCGAAGGACAGCGGCGTCGACTGCTTCGTGGTCTATCCCACCGTGTCTCGCGACAACGGCCTCAACAGCGACCTCATTCCCGGCGATAGCGAGGAAAAAGCGTCGATGGCGGTCCAGTTCGCCCGCTTCGCCAGTGCCTGCAAGATGTACGCGCCGATATATCGCTCGATGACGGTCGGCGCGGTTGCCGTCGCAGCAGCGGGCGGCGACGTCACCAAACCAGCCCAAATGGCCTATCTCGACGTACGCAGCGCTTGGCGCGATTTCCTAGCTAATCGGAACAAGGGCCGTCCCTACGTCCTGATCGGGCACAGCCAGGGCGCGCTGATGCTGCAAATGTTGATCGCCAACGAGATCGAAGGGCGACCTGAGGCGGAGCAGATGAAGCTTGCCATCATCCCCGGTTTCAACGTCTTCGTCCCTTATGGAAAGCGCGTCGGTGGCACCTTCAAGTCTACCCCGGTATGCGCCAATGAAAGCGAAACCGGCTGCGTCCTGACTTGGACAAGCTATCGTGAAAAGAACGCCCCGCCGGCCGGTGCAATGTTCGGTTATGCCGACAAGCCGGGAATGACCGTCGCCTGCACCAACCCAGGCAATCCAGGCTCCAGCGCCTGGGTGGACTTAGACAGTTATTGGTACGCCCGGTCGACTCAACCCGTCCCAGGCGGCCCGATCCAATGGTCCAGCGAAGGCGCTCCGCCGACTCCGTACGTACGCACCGAAGGCCTGACCTCGGGCCGCTGCATTACCGATGGCCCGCGCGGATATCTCTCGATCCGCACCAACCAGGATCCCGCCGACAAGCGCACTGACCGCATCGGCGGCGAAGTCGGCATGGCCGGATTCTTCATCCCGGGCTGGGGAATGCATTTGGCTGACATGAACGTCGCCCAGGGAAATCTTGTTCGCCGCGTCGAGGCGTTGAACGGCCAAGTGCCCCGCGGAAGGGTTCAGGCGCGCTAACGGGGTTGCCCCACGAGTCCCGCCTTGGGTAGAGGCTCTGGGATGACGACATCCCCCTTCGACACACCCTATCGCGGCGGCTTCGTCGGCTCGGCGCACCATTTCGCGCTGACGGTCTATTTCGAGGACACCGACACGGCGGGTATCGTCTATTACGCCAATTACTTGAAATTTATGGAGCGGGCGCGCTCCGACATGCTTCGCGCCGCAGGAATCGACCAGCGCGCCGCCAAGGACGATGGCATCGGCGTGTATGCGGTGGCTGAGGCGAATGTGAAATATCGCCTGCCCGCAAAGCTCGGCGACGACCTTTTGATCGTCTCGACGGTGCGCGATGTTCGCGCGGCATCCGTCCATATTCATCAGCGAGTCATGCGCGACGGCCGACCATTGGCCGATGGGCAGATTACCGCAGCTTTCCTTGGACCCGACGACCGACCGCGCCGCCAGCCGCGCGAATGGGTCGATGCTTTTCGAACTTTGATAGTGAGGGACGATGCCTGAATTCTCCGCCAGCACCGACATGATGAGCCCGATGGCGCTCTTCCTTCACGCCGACTTGGTTGTGAAGATCGTAATGCTCGGCCTGCTTGCCGCCAGCGTCTGGACGTGGGCGATCATCTTCACCCATTCGCTACGCCTGCGCCGGATCAACCGCGCTTCGGAGCAATATGAGACCGAATTCTGGGCGGCTGACGATATCGACGCCTTCCATTCCAAGCATGGCAACGACAAATTGCCGATCGCGACCGTGCTCGGCGCCGGACTCGATGAATGGCGCCGGTCGACCCGGGCGCGCACCATCGACCGTTCGGGTACCCGCGAGCGCCTGTCCACGCGGATGAGCGCCGCCGCCGCCGCCGAACTCGACGATCTTGGCGAACGGCTCAACATCCTTGCCACCGTCGGTTCGGTCGCACCCTTCGTCGGCCTGTTCGGAACAGTGTGGGGCATCATGCGCAGCTTCACCTCGATCGCCGCCTCGAATAACACCAGCCTCGCCGTCGTCGCCCCGGGCATTGCCGAGGCGCTGTTCGCCACCGCGATCGGCCTGTTCGCGGCGATCCCCGCGGTGATCGCCTACAACCGGCTCAGCCACGGGCTAGACCGGCTCGAAGCGCGCCTCGGCCGCTTTTCCGACCGCTTCCACGCCACCTTGAGCCGCGAGCTCGAGGCGGACGCCTGAGCGATGGGGGCGTCCCTCCCCTCCCGAGGCCGTGGCCGCTCGCGCCGCGCGCCGATGGCAGAAATCAACGTCACGCCGCTCGTCGACGTGATGCTGGTGCTGCTCATCATTTTCATGATCACCGCTCCATTGATGGTCGCGGGCGTCCCGGTCGACCTACCCGAAAGCAAGGCAAAGGCTCTCGACCAGGATGTGAAGCCGGTCCAGATTGCAATCGACAAGGATGGCACGATCTTCGTCGACGACCAGCCGATCCGCGATGACGAACTCAGCCAAAAACTGGCGAATATCGCTGCCTTGCCCGAACCACCCGAAGGTCGCCGCATCTTCCTGCGCGCCGATAAGGGCCTGGAATATGGTAAGGTCATGCGGGTGATGGGCGAACTCAACCGGGCCGGCCTCAATCGCGTCGCGATGGTATCGGTTGGTCAGGAGGGTCTGTGACCTCCGCACGTGCGGAATGGACCGGCGTCGGCGCGGCGCTGATCTTTCACGTGGCGCTGATCGCGGCGCTGTCGCTCAGCCTCGCCAAGCTGGACCGCGATCCCGAACCGCCATCGATGCAGGTCGACCTGGTCGACGAGGTTGCGTTCGAATCCGCGGCGCCGCAAGCCGTTGCGCAGCTAAGCGCCCCGCCACCGCAGGAAGTCGAGCCGGTTCCGGAACCCGCTCAGCCGCCGCTGCCGACCACCCCGCCGCCGCCGACGCCGCGCGCGGTGCCGCAGCCGACGATCAAGCAGACCCCGCCACTGCCCAGACAGCCGCCACGGCCAGTCGCCAAGTCGCAGCCGCGACCGGCAGCCAAACCACCGCAGAGATCGGCTGCCAAGCCCACACAGCCTGCCAATCCAGCCCGGCGCGCAGGGCTTGGCGACGATTTCCTATCGAAGCTGGACGACGATCTGTCGCCGCGTGCAGGGGCGTCGAAGCCGGCCGCACCGACCTATAGTGCGACGGCCAAAGCAAGCATCGGATCCGCCATTGCCGCCCAGGCCCAGCGCTGCGCCAATCGCGAGCCGTTCATTGGCGAAGGAGCGGACCAAGTGCGACTGACTGTGAACCTGCAATTTTCACGCTCGGGCCGCCTTTCGCGTCCGCCGCGCGTTACGGGCATGTCAGGCGATGCCGGACTGCGCGCCAAATATGGCGAATTGCTCGAAGACCAGGTGCGCCGCATCTTCTCCGACTGCGCACCATTCCGCCTGCCGCCCGACCTCTATGATACAGACAGCGGCGGCTGGAGAGATACGACCATAAACTATAGGGTGAAGAAATGATCAGGAACATCATGCTCATGGGGCTCGCCTTTGGCCTTTCGACCGCCGCTTATTCGCAAGACGAAGGCGACGTTCCCGAAGTAGTCGGCGGAAGCGTCCGAACGGCGCAGGCGATCGCCGTCCCGGCCATGCCAGCCGCGCCCGGCGCGTCAGATGCTCTTGGTCGCCAGATCGCCGATGTCGTCGCCTCCGACCTGCGTTCGACCGGCGCCTTCACTCCCATCGGACCCAGTGGCATCCCGGGCTATTCCTTCCCCGAGGCGACCTCGCCCAACTATGGCCAATGGCGCAACAGCGGCGCGTCCGCGCTTGTTGCGGGCTATGTCGAGCCGCGCGGCGATGGTCGGATCACGGTTGCCTGCTACCTCCATGACGTCACTGCGGGTCGCCAGTTGACCAGCCAGGGCTTTGTCGTCGCTCCAGCGGATTGGCGCCGCGCCGCCCACAAATGCGCTGATGCGATCTATGCGCGCCTGACCGGGGAGCAGCCGTTCCTCGACACCCGGATCGTCTATGTTGCGGAAACTGGCCCCAAGACCAACCGGATGAAGCGTATCGCGCTGATGGATTCCGACGGGTCGAACCTACGTTACCTGACGGACGCCAAGGCTGCGGTGACCATGCCGCGCTTCAGCCCACGCGGCGACCGGCTGGTCTACACCGGCACGCTCGCACGCAAGCCGCGTGTTTTCGTCGTCGACATTGCGTCCGGGAGGGAGCGCCTGCTGGTCCCTGGCGGCGCAATCACTTTCGCGCCACGTTTCTCGCCCAATGGCCGCGACATCGTCTTTTCGTGGGCAAACAACGGCAACACCGATATCTATGTCGTCGGTGCCGATGGTGGCACCCCGCGCCGATTGACCAGCGCACCGGGTGCCGACACCTCGCCCAGTTATTCGCCCGACGGTCGCCAGATCGTCTTCGAAAGCGAGCGCAGCGGGACTCAGCAGCTCTACGTAATGGGCGCCGACGGATCGGGCCAGCGCAGGATCAGCTTCGGCGGCGGTCGTTATGCGTCGCCCGTGTGGAGCCCGAAGGGCGACCAGATCGCGTTCACCCGGATCGCCGGAAGTTTCAATATCGGCGTGATGAGCGCCAGTGGCGGCGGCATGCGGATCCTTTCCAACGGATGGCAGGACGAAGGCCCCAGCTGGGCGCCCAACGGCCAGTTCATCCTGTTCCACCGCACGGCACAGGGCAGCGGCAACGCGACGCTTTACGCGGTTCCCATCACCGGCGGCCAACCGCGCCGCATTCCTACCCCGCAGGGCGGATCCGACCCCAGCTGGTCGCCGCTCAATAATTGATCGACAGTTTCAGGAGAACGAACATGCGCAAATTCCTCATCATCGGCTCAGCCGCCGTTGCACTGACCATGACCAGTGCCTGCACGCGCAAGATGGCGCCGGAAAATCTTCCGCCCGCTACGCAAGGTCCCGCGCTCGACCCCAATGTCGATCCGCGCGATGTCGAATTGACCGAACTTCCCGCCATGCAGGCCGACCTCATCGCCAAAGCAGGTTCGGACACGGTCTATTTCGGTACCGACAAATATGAGCTCGACGAATCGTCGCGCGCGACCTTGGCTGCGCAGGCCAAGTGGATGCTTGCCAACCCGCGTGTTCGCGCATCGATCGAAGGGCATGCCGACGAACGGGGCACGCGTGAATATAATATGGCGCTGGGCGAACGCAGGGCCAATGCGGCCCGCGATTTCCTCGCCTCGCAGGGGGTTCCGGCGGATCGCCTGCTGGTTACCAGCTGGGGCAAGGAACGCCCGGTCGCGGCCGGTTCGGACGAAACCGCTTGGGCGCAGAACCGCCGAGTGGTGACAGTAATCGTAAGGTAATTGAGGACGCCGGATCCGGCACGCGTAAAGCGTGCCGGGTTCCCGGCTCGGCTTATGCCGCGCGCCGACCCATTGCTGCGGCGCCCAGCCATGCCCGGGCCTCGCGCTGCGCTTCGGCAATCTCGCGGGCGCTCATCTCGATTGAGATTTCCGCACGGCAATGCTGCGACCGAGTGTCGCCCGACAAAGCGGCAAGGTTGAACCATTTGTGCGCTTCGATCAGATCGACCGCGATGCCCCCGCGTCCGGTCGAATAGGTCACGCCCAAATCGTAAAGCGCGTCGACCTTGCCGTTTGCGGCGTCGGCCAGTCGGCTGCGAAGAAGGAATTCTGCACCTTTGTCGCTGATTGCCATGACATCTCACTCCCCTGTTCTTGCTGACAGGGTTTTCGGCGTGGCATGGTAATCAAATGGTTAACGCCGAAATTACCGCTCGCCCAAACTGTGTCTCAAACGACACGAATATTGTCGATCAGCCGGATTTTCCCGAGAAAAGATGCGGCAACCAACCGCCCGCCGTCACGATATGCGCCGAGCGGTTCCAGGCTGTCACCATCGACATAAGCGAGATAATCGGTCGGTCCGAAATCCGCATGCGCGATGATTTCAACCGCATCGGCAAGCACAATATCGACGCTCTCTCCGTCCGAAATACGGCGTGCTGCCTCGTCCAGCGCGCGTTTCAGAATCGGCGCCTTTGCCCGGTCGCCCTGGGTGAGCAGAGCATTTCGTGAAGACATTGCAAGCCCGTCCGCATCGCGGATCGTCTCGTGGCCAACGATCTCGATGGGAAGTCCAAGGTCGCGCGTCATCCGGCGGATGACGGCAAGCTGCTGCCAGTCCTTTTCCCCGAAGATTGCAATATCAGGCCCGGCCGCGATGAACAACTTGGCGACAACCGTCGCAACGCCGTCGAAATGGCCGGGCCGGTGCGCGCCTTCCCAGCACTCGCTGACCCCTGCGACGCGGACATTGGTGGCGAAGCCGTCGGGATAGAGATCGGCGGCACTCGGCAACCAGACCGCGTCGCACCCCGCCGCTTCCAGCTTGGCCAGGTCGTCGGACTCCTGCCTGGGATAACGGTCCAGATCGGCCTTGTCGTCGAACTGCAAGGGATTGACGAAGATCGTCGCAATGACGCGGTCCGCCAGCGCGCGCGCCTTCGCCACCAACGCCAGATGTCCGTCGTGCAACGCGCCCATGGTCGGCACCAGTGCAATCCGCTCGCCAGACGCGCGCCAATCGCCGGTCATTGTGCGCAAAGCGATGGATTCACGAAGGATTTGCATGCGATTCAGGCCTTCGATAGAGCGTTGAGCAAGGGGCGCGCGATGGGGGCGCCGGGTTTCAATAAGGGGCGTAACGGCCATGGGCCAGCCGCATTTCATCGTCTTCGCCAACGAAAAGGGCGGTACCGGCAAATCGACGACCGCCGTCCACACCGCCGTTGCGCTGGCAGCTTCGGGCCGCCGTGTCGCCGCGCTCGATCTCGATACGCGCCAGCGCACGCTGACCCGCTACCTGGAAAATCGCACCAGGACGATCGATCGGCTGGGCGAAAACCTTCCGCAGCCTACCTATGAAGTTCTCGAACAACTCGATGTCGAAGGATTAGAAGCAGCGATTGCGCGCCTCTCGGCCAATGCCGAGGTGATCGTCATCGATACACCGGGCCGTGACGATGAACTTGCGCGCGCCGCCATCCTGAAGGCCGATACCTTGGTCACGCCGATGAACGACAGTTTCGTCGATCTCGACCTGATCGGTCAGGTCGACCCCGAAAGCTTCAAGGTGACGAAGCCCAGTTTCTATTCGGAGTTGATCTGGAACAGCCGGACGCAGCGCGCCAAACTCAGCGGCAAGAGCGTCGATTGGGTCGTGCTTCGCAATCGCCTCCAGCATATCGACTCGCACAATCTTCGCCGCGTCGGTGCCGCACTCGACGAACTTGCCCGCCGGGTCGGTTTCCGGGTCATCCCGGGACTCGGCGAACGAGTCATCTACCGCGAACTCTTCCCGAAGGGCCTGACCTTGCTCGATCTCAAGCAGATTGGCGAAGCGGGCATCGCGCATGTTGCCGCGCGCCAGGAATTGCGCGAAATGGTCGCCGGACTCGGCGTCCCCGTCGCCGATCTAGCCGCCGCCTGAGAAAGTCTGCTTTTTGACCCACAATTTCGATCCCTCCATTCTGCGCGAATATGATGTTCGCGGGATCGTCGATGCAACACTGAGCGAAGCCGACGCGCGGGCGCTCGGTCGCAGTTACGCCGCGCTCGCGATCAGCGAGAGCGCGCGCAGCGTCGCGGTTGGGCGCGATGGCCGCTTGCACAGTCCGCGGCTCGAAGATGCCCTAGTCGACGGGCTGACGCGAGGCGGTCTCGACGTGGTGCGGATCGGACTCAGTGCATCGCCAATGCTCTATTTCGCGGCGGAGACGCTTGCCGTCGATGGCGGCATCCAGGTGACCGGAAGCCATAACCCGGGCAATTATAACGGCTTCAAGATGTCGCTAAACGGCCGTTCGGTATTCGGCGAAGAAATCCAGGCGCTCGGCCGCCGCGCCGCAGCGGGCGAATGGAGCGACGGAGCCGGACTGGTCAGCGACACCGACGTCTCTGCGGAATATCTCGACGCACTCTTGCGCGGCTTCGACGGCAAGGAATTCAAGATCGGCTGGGACGCCGGCAATGGTGCGGCTGGCCCGATCCTTGAACGACTGCTCGAAAGACTGCCAGGCGAACATCACGCCATCTATACCAAGGTCGATGGCACCTTCCCCAACCACCATCCCGACCCGACGGTCGAAGCCAATCTGGAAGATCTGAAAAAGCTCGTCGCCGACAAGGGCCTGGACTTCGGGATTGCGTTCGACGGCGACGGCGACCGAATCGGTGCGGTCGACGGCGAAGGTCGCGTGATCTGGGGTGACCAGTTGCTGATGATCTTGGCTGGCCCCGTCCTCAAGGCCTTGCCCGGCGCAACCATCATCGCCGACGTAAAGGCCAGCAAGACGTTATTCGAGCGCATTGCAGATCTGGGCGGCACACCGTTGATGTGGAAGACCGGGCACAGCCTCATCAAGGCCAAGATGAAGGAAACCGGCTCCCCGCTGGCGGGCGAGATGAGCGGACACATCTTCTTCAAGCACGAATGGTACGGCTTCGACGACGCGCTTTATGCCGCGATCCGGCTGATCCGCGCAGTTTCGCAAAGCGGCCACTCGCTGACCGAGTTGCGAAGTGCGATGCCGAAGAGCGTCGCCACGCCCGAACTGCGCTTCGCCGTCGATCCCGCGCGCAAGTTCGCTATCCCGGTCGAGATCGAGCAGCGCCTCCGCGTGTCAGGTGCCGACGTCGACCGGACCGACGGCGTTCGCGTCACCACGCCCGATGGCTGGTGGCTGCTGCGCGCATCGAACACCCAAGACGTCCTAGTTGCCCGCGCCGAGGCGGCCGAACAGGCCGGATTGGACCGTCTTCTTGCTGCGATGGACAGCGTGTTGGCAGACAGCGGAGTGTCGCGCGAAAGCAACGCCGCTCACTGAAGCGTTACATTCCTGCAACGATCGCTTCACGCCCCCGTCACATTGACCTAGTATAAGGTCGCCAACCTGGGGTGGGAGTTTGGTGATGCAGAAAGTGAATAAGTCCAAGGCGGCTTGGTGGATCGGCAGCATATTGCTGATCGGCGCGACGTTCGCTGGCCTTCATCGCGTGATCAAGTTCGAGGTCGATTTCGACCCTTGGGACGATGCCTACCTCTACTGATCCTCAATCGAAATCATCGTCTTCGTAACCGACGAGATGCAACTCGCGCGACTTGATCTGGTTGATCATGCACCAGTGCATCAAGGCGTCCTCGCGACCGTGCGTGATCCACACTTCTTTCGGTGCGACTTCCCGAATAGTCGTCGTCAGTTCATCCCAGTCGCTGTGATCGGAAATCATCAGCGGCAATTCGACATTGCGTTGCCGCGCCCGTTGCCGGATCCGCATCCAGCCAGATGCCATCGCGGTAATCGGGTCGGGTAAGCGTCGCGACCAGCGATCGTTTAATGCGCTTGGCGGTGCGATGATGATCTTTCCCCGCAACTCGTCCTTGGCGACGCCGGTGGCTGGTCGCATGTCGCCCAGCGGCACCCCCAGTTCTTCGTAAAGATTGCAGAGGCGTTCGACCGCTCCGTGATAATAGATCGGGTCGCTGTGTCCGCGCCCACGCAATTCCATGATGACCCGCTGGGCCTTGCCGAGGGCATAAGCGCCAACCAGCACGCAGCGTTCCGGCTCGGCATGCAGGCGGTGAAGCAACCGGTCGATTTCGCTGCCCGTGTCGGGATGGCGAAATACCGGCAGTCCGAACGTCGCCTCGGTGATGAAAATGTCGCACGGGGTGACGACGAAGGGCGCGCAGGTCGGATCGGGCCGCCGCTTGTAATCGCCGCTTACCACCACGCGCTCCCCCTTGTAATCGAGGACGATCTGGGCGCTTCCAAGAACGTGCCCGGCCGGAACGAAGCTGACGTCGACCTCGCCGACGCGGACGGTTTCGCCATAGGCCACCGGGCGCTCTTGCTGCTCACCGTAGCGGACGCCCATAATCGCCAGTGTTTCGGGTGTCGCCCATACCGCGCCGTGTCCGCCGCGTGCGTGATCGGCATGTCCATGGGTGACCAAGGCCTGCGCTTTGGGTTGCGAGGGATCGACCCACGCATCGGCGGGTTTGATGTAGATGCCTTCCGGAAAAGGCTCGATCCATGAACCGAGACGCGCCATTGCCGTTACAAGCAAGGGCACCGCTCTAGGTTCCCCGACAAGGAGCGTTATCTGCCGAATCTGCCTGCCCCGCTGGAAGAATGGTTCGTATCGCGAGGCTGGCGTGCGCGCAGGCATCAGCTTGCGATGCTCGACGCTGCGGACGCTGGCGAACATGCGTTGCTGGTCGCAGCGACCGGCGCGGGCAAGACATTGGCGGGTTTCCTGCCAACGCTGACCGACCTCATCGAAAATCCGATCGAACGGTTGCACACACTTTACGTCTCCCCGCTCAAGGCATTGGCGGTCGACGTACAGCGCAACCTGCTGGCCCCGATCGAGGAGATCGGCCTCGACATCCGCGTCGAAACGCGCAGCGGTGATACGCCGTCCGACCGCAAGGCGCGCCAGCGGGTTCGCCCGCCGCAAATCCTGCTGACCACACCGGAAAGCCTCAGCCTTTTGCTGTCTTATCCGGACAGCGCGATGCTTTTCGAGGATTTGCAGACTGTCGTGATCGACGAGGTCCATGCATTTGCGAAGGAAAAGCGCGGCGACCTGCTCAGCCTGGCACTGGCACGCTTGCATGTCATCCGACCGTCACTTCGCCGCGTTGCCTTGAGCGCAACGGTCAGCGATGCCGACGCCTATCGCGCTTGGCTTGCCCCTGACGGCGACATCGACACCGTTCGGTTGGTCGATGGCGAAAAAGGCGCCGATCCCGACCTGTCGATACTGATCCCGACCGGCACTGTCCCGTGGGGCGGCCATTCGGGAAAATATGCCGCCAAACAGGTCATCGACCTGATCGACCGCCACAAGACGACATTGGTTTTCTCCAACACGCGCGGACTCGCCGAGTTGATCTTCCAGGAATTGTGGGCGGCGAATGACAAGGGCCTGCCGATTGGAATCCATCACGGCAGCCTGTCGCTGGAAGCTCGCCGTAAGGTCGAGGCGGCAATGGCCGACGGCAAGTTGCGCGGACTGGTCGCCACTGCGTCCCTCGACCTCGGCATCGACTGGGGCGACGTCGATCTGGTTATCCAGATGGGCGCGCCGAAGGGAAGTTCGCGCCTGCTCCAGCGGATCGGCCGCGCCAACCATCGCCTCGATGAGCCTTCCAAGGGCATGATCGTGCCCGGTAATCGGTTCGAATATCTCGAAGCCCGGGCCTCAATCGATGCCGTCGCGGCCCGCGAACTGGATCCCGAAATTTTCCGGCCCGGCACCCTCGACGTGCTTGCCCAGCACATCATGGGCGTCGCCTGCGCCGGCCCCTTCGATGAGGCGAAATTGCTCGCCGAAGTGCGTTCTGCAGCGCCTTATTCCGGTTTGACCGATACGGTCTGGCGAAGCGTGCTCGATTACATCTCGACCGGCGGGTATTCACTTCGCGCCTACGACAAGTTCAAACGCTTGGTGGAATATGAACCGGGAAAGTGGCGGATCACGCGCCCGCAAGCCGCCGCCCAGCATCGCCTCAACGCGGGGGTGATCGTCGACAATCCGATGATGGAGGTGCGGTTCAACAACGGACGAACGCTTGGCCGGGTCGAAGAGGGCTTCGGATCGACGCTGACGGTGGGCGACCATATCTTCTTCGCCGGACTCAGCTTGGAAGTGATGCGTTTCCAGGAAAGCGACATCGTCGTTCGCGCCTCGACCAAGCAGGCGCGGCTGGTCACTTACGGCGGCCAGCGGATGAGCATGTCGACACACCTTGCCGACCGCGTCCGCGCTTTCCTTGCCGATCCCGCCGACTGGCACCGCTTTCCCGACGACGTCCGCGAATGGCTGGAGGTACAGAAACGCCGATCGATCCTGCCGCGCCCCGACCAATTGCTGGTCGAGACCTTCCCGCGCGACGGGCGGCACTACATGTGCATCTACAGCTTCGAAGGCTGGAACGCGCACCAGTCGCTCGGAATGCTCCTCACCAAGCGAATGGAGAATGCCGGGCTGAAACCGCTCGGCTTCGTCGCCAACGATTATGCGCTCGCCGTTTACAGCCTCGAGAAAGTCAGCGATCCCGCGCCTTTATTCTCGCCCGACATTCTCGAGGATGAATTCGTCGAATGGGTGGAACAGTCGCATCTTCTCAAGCGGGCCTTCCGCGAAGTCGCGGTGATCGGCGGTCTGGTAGAGCGCCAGCACCCCGGCAAGCGCAAGAGCGGCAAGCAGGTCACCTTTTCGACCGACTTAATCTACGACGTGCTTCGCAAATATGAACCCGAGCATTTGCTGATGCGAGCGGCGTGGGACGATGCGCGAGGACGGATGACCGAGCTGGGACGCCTTGCGCGCCTTGTCGATCGCGCCGCAGAAACAATGATTCATGTCTCGACTAGCCGGGTGACACCGCTCGCCGTGCCGTTGATGGTCGTCATCGGGCGCGAGGCTGCGCCGGGCGCATCGGCCGACGAGGCCTTGCTGATGATGGCCGAAGAAGCATTGGCCGCAGACGCCATGCGTCTCGACTGATCGTTCATCGACGCGCCAGCTGCGTTCGGGCATGACGTGGTCATGCGTCGCGTCATCCTGCTCCTCCCGCTCGCGCTCACTGCGTGTGTCAGCATTGCGAAGACCGCGGTCGATGTCGCGACCTTGCCGGTGAAAGCCGTCGCCAAGGGCGTCGATCTTGCCACCACCAGCCAGGCCGAGGCCGACCAGAATCGAGGCCGCGCCATGCGCAAGGCCGAGGAAGATTATGGCAAGAGGCTACGGGCCTGGGAAAAGGAATGTGCGGCGGCGAACAAGGCGGGCGAGCAATGCCCGCCGCGCCCCGAATTCGTACCGCCGGAGTAAGGTTCAAGCCTTAGCGCTTCGCCTTGGCTGCCCGCGCCAGTTCGTAAAGATAGTCGACATAGAGTTCGACCTGCCCGTCGAAGCCGCGCACGTTGGGATTGCTGCTTTCGATCAGCAGCCATTCGTTGGGGGCGTGGGCCCCGCCCCCACGACCCGAACCGAAATGCCCCGCTGCCATTTTCAGCGGCGCGCCGGTGAACATCACGCCCGGCCAGCTTCCCGCCCGGCGCGGGTAAAGCGTATAGGGGATGCCGGCCGCCTTGAAGGTTGCCGCCGCGGCACTGACCGTGATCGCGTCTTCGGGTGTCTGGGTCGGGCTGTAGCCACCGCTGACGATCACTTCGATATCCGAAAAGCCCTTCTTGGCGAGATGCGCCTTCAACTTGCTGACCGCTTCATCCTTGGTCATGTTGGGGACCAGCCGGAAGTCGAGCTTCGCTTCTGCGCGGCCCGGTAGCACGGTCTTTCCGCCAGGCCCCGTATAGCCGCTGACCAGCCCTTGAATGTTCACCGTCGGCTGCGAGGCGAGACGGTTTGAAGAGGTCAGGAAATCCTCGTCATTGATCCATCGCTTCACGCCAAGGATCTTCTTCATCTGCGCTTCGTCGGACTTCGCGACATCCTCTGCAATCAACTGCTTCTGCCGATCGGTCAGTGGCGCAACACTGTCGAACCAGCCTTCGATCGCCGGTGTGAAGCCGTCATCGGCGACCAACGTGTCGAGTGCCTTGACCAATCGCCATGCCGGGTTGTCGACCTTCGCCATCAGGCTGGAGTGAATGTCCTTAGCCGGCCCGCGTCCCCATTTCTCGCCGCTCGAAATGAGCTGGACCTCGATCACGCCCTTCGAGCCAAGATCGATCGACGCCGCACCGTCGGGGCCTTGGGCGGTCGACGGCATCATGATCCCGACCGATTTCTGCAAAGCGGCCTTAACCTCCGGGTCGGCAAGCAAGGTCGGGAAGTTGGTCGAGCCAATTTCTTCCTCGCCCTCGGCGACGAGAACTAGGTTGACCGGCAATTTTACGCCTGCCTTCTTGAATGCGTGCAGCGCCGCCAGGAATGCAGCTTCCGGTCCCTTCTGGTTCACCGCGCCGCGACCGACCAGCATCGTCCCTTCGCCAGCGCGCTCGACGATCTTTCCTTCCAGCGGCGGGTTCGCCCACTCGCTCTCGTCATAATGTTTGACGTCGTACATGAAGTAGAGCGCAAGCGTATCCTTGGCCCCGGCATCTAGCGTCGCGAACACGCCGGGCACGCCGCCGGTCTCGACGACCCGCGCCTTCTGGAAGCCCGCTTCGAGCGCCAGCTGCTTCATATAATCCGCGCCCTTGGGGGTATTGAGACCCATGTTGGCAATCGTCGGGAGGGCGATCCACTCGCGCAGCCGCGCAATCGATTCATCGTGCGATGCCTTCGCGACCGCCACCACCTTGCCGCGACCCGGGTCATTGGGAGCCGCCCAGCCCGCGCCTGCCACTGCCGTCACTGCCGCACCGGCAAGCATCGTCTTCATCAACAATTTCATGGTCGGATCCCCTGTTCATTGCTCGAGTCGTCGCTGCAGAGACTGGACGGCTGCTGGGCGAACGTCCAGATGACGGCGGATGCGTTATTTTCTGGATACCGAATACGATGGATTCGGCGGCAAACTGATCAGCCTGGCGCTGGTCCCCGAAGACGGCGGCGAAGAATTTTACGTCGTGATCGATCAGCCGGCGACCCATCCGTGGGTCGTACGCAACGTCATGCCCTACCTCGACCATGTGCCGGTCGGTCTGCAGGTACCCAAGGTCCCGCGCGAGGAAGCGGCGCAGTCTCTGGCCAATTGGCTGGCGATGGACGAAGCGCCGGAGATCATCGCCGACTGGCCCGAAGATCTGGCCCAATTGTCGATGCTTCTGATCACCGGCCCAGGTGACATGCACAAGGTCCCGAGTCTCGTCCTCCGCTTCGTTCCGGTGCGCGGCTTCTCGACCGCCGCCAACAGCGCGGTGCCGCATAACGCCCTGCACGACGCGCGCTCGCTACGCGATCACCTTATCGGCTTGGATTGACGCGGCTTTCGGTCTAGCAGCGGCTGATGGTTCCCCTTTCGTTCGCTGGCAAAGAGTTACTAACACAATCCGATGGCGCGCTTTTCTGGCCCGCTCGGAACGCGTTGCTGGTCGCCGACCTGCATCTCGAAAAGGCGAGCTGGTTCGCGCGGATCGGGCAGTTCCTGCCGCCCTATGATTCGCTGGCGACGCTTCAGGCGCTGGAGAAGGTGGTCGACGCAACCGGCGCGTCTACGCTTTATTGCCTTGGCGACAGTTTCCACGACCGCTTCGGCTGCGATCGATTGCCTGCCGACGCACGCGACCTGCTCACCAGCCTGACGGCGCGCCTCGCC
Organism: uncultured Alphaproteobacteria bacterium; assembly: GCA_963784395.1. Taxonomy (GTDB): domain Bacteria; phylum Pseudomonadota; class Alphaproteobacteria; order Sphingomonadales; family Sphingomonadaceae; genus Sphingomicrobium. The sequence continues at coordinate 137,021 of CAWARI010000003.1, forward strand.
TGGGTCTGGATTACTGGGAACCATGATTCGGGGTTCATCGATCATTGCGGCGGGCGGATCGTCGAAGAGATTGCAGTCGACGGAATCATGCTACGCCACGAGGCCGACCGGGCCGATCCGCAGCCGGAAATGTCGGGCCACTTCCATCCCAAGTTGCGCGTGCAGATGCGCGGTCGCCACGTCTCGCGCCGCTGTTTCGTCGCAAGTCCGAGCAAGCTGATCCTGCCTGCCTTTGGATCGCTGACCGGCGGACTTGATGCCCACCATCCCGAGATTTTGAAGAAGGTCGGCCGCGATGCCGCCGCGCTGGTGCCGGTCACCGACCGGCTGCTGCGCTTCCCGATCCCCGCCTAGGCAAGCCGCGCCCGGATCATGCCGCGCAGCGAGTTGCCGAGCAGGAAGCCGTTCTCCAGATCATCGACCGTCAAGTCCGCTTCGACTGCCTTCCCGTCATCGATCAGTCGCGCCCGAAGCACGCCGGGGATTAATCCGCGCGCGGCAGGCGGCGTCAGGTAGATGCCGTCGCGTTCGACAAAAATGTTGGTGAAACTGCCTTCGGTGAGCTTTCCGTCCTGACCGACGAATATGGTTTCGTAGGCGCCGCTCGCCTTGCGCGCCTCGTCGTAGAATCGCCGTGCCGTGGTCTTGAACCGCAATCTGAAATCAGCCGGATCGACGGGCAGTGGACTGACCGAGACGGCAACAGGCTGGTGAGGAATCTCGGGCGCCGGCTTCAACTCGATCGCCATCGACCCCTTGGGCGACAGCAGCAATCGCAGCATGGCGGGGCGGGTGTGCCGGAAGGTCGCAGCCTGCAATTCGTTGCGTGCGCCATGACGGTCGAAATGAAAGCCGAACGTGTCTGCCGAATGCTTCAGCCGGTCGAGATGGCGCTCGAGGTTAGCAATCCCGCCTTCCGGGTCGAACCGCATGGTTTCAATCAGGTCGAACTCGTTACCGTCAGCAGTCACAAAATTTCCCTTGAGCAAGCACTCGTCCCATTCATTCTCCATCACGCTGTCGACCACAAGCCCCGATCCGAGCCCGAGCCGTGCGAATTCCTTGCCGTCGGTGATTTCCAGGGTGCGGATGAGGACGTTGAAAGCCGCGTCGCCGTCGGGCGACAACCAGCCCATCGCTCCAGTGTAGGCGCCGCGCGGTTCGGGCTCGAGGGCGCGAAGCGCCGCCATCGCCGCAATTTTCGGCGCACCGGTGATCGATCCGCACGGAAATAGCGTCGCCAGGACATCGACAGCATCAACGCCCTCACGCCGCGTTGCAGTGACACGGCTGACCATCTGGTGAACCGTCGGATAGGTCTCCAGCGCGAAGAGGTCGGGAACGTCGACGCTGCCGGGTGCAGCGACCCGCGCCAGGTCGTTGCGCAAAAGGTCGACGATCATCAGATTTTCGGCGCGCTGTTTGGGATCGGCAAGCAGGTCGGAAGCCGCTTCATCATCAGCGGCGCGGTCGCGGAATCGTGGCGCGGTTCCCTTCATTGGCTTGGCCTCCAGCGCATTGTCGCGAAGCGTGAAGAATTGCTCCGGACTAGCCGATAGCAGCCAGCCGCCGTGATAGCGCACCACGCCGCCCCATCCGGCCGCTGATCGACTGCGAATCTGTGCGTAGGCGGCGCGCGGACTGCCAATCATCGGGACATCGCAGCCGAAGGTCAGATTGGCCTGATAGAAATCACCGTCATACAAATGCTCGCGGACCCGCGCAGCGGCAGCGAGATAGTCCGGACGCGAAATCTTCGGTCGTGGCCTGCCCAGCCATACGCCAGCCGGATCGCCGAACCAGTCGTTCCAGCTCGTCCTGCTCCAGGGTTCGCGGGGCATCGAACAGGCCGAACCACAACAAGGGTTGATCGGCGAACTGGCGGGCGAGCGGCACCAGCTTCTCTTCCAATGCATATCCAGCATCATAGGCAATGAATCCCGCCGCATGTCGTCCGTCCGCCAGTGCAGCACGCAACGCGTCCAGCGCCGCGCGAACTTCGCCGTGGGTATGAGCAACGATTTCCCCGCTCGGCCGATCAAACAGCAACGCGCGTTTCGCACCGACTCGCGCATCGTCGATCAGCACATGAGGGTCGCTCGTCACGCGACTGCATTGACGGGACAGGGGTGCGTCGTAAAGTCGCGACATGCGCAATCTTTTCATCGCCACCCTGCTGGCCTCGCTCGCAATGTCCGCCCAAGCCCAATCGATCGATCCGAAGGTCAAGGCCCGGATCGACCGGATACTGAAGGCGACGCCGTTGATCGACGGACACAATGACATTGCCGAGGCAGTGCAGGAAAATCACGGCTTCAGCGTCGCCAACCTTGCCAGCGGCACGGACAAATGGCCTGAGCATCCGCTGATGACCGACATGGCGCGGCTTCATGCCGGTCGGGTCGGCGGTCAATTCTGGTCGGTCTATATCGACGGCGAACTGAAGGGCGACGAAGCCATTCGACGGACGATCGAACAGATCGACACCGTCGACCGGATGATCGCGGCCTACCCCAACGACCTCGATCGTGCGCTGACTGCCGACGACGTTGTCCGCATTCACCGGCAGGGCAAGATCGCCTCGATGATCGGGATCGAGGGGGGGCGCCAGATCGGCGGCAGCATGGCCGCGCTCAGGCAATTCTATCGGCTTGGCGCGCGTTACATGACGCTGACCCACAACCAGACTACCGAGTGGGCGGACAGCGCCACCGATCAACCCAAATACAATGGCCTGTCACCGTTCGGTCTGAAAGTCGTCGGCGAGATGAACCGGCTCGGCATGCTGATCGACCTCAGTCATGTCTCACCCGACACCATGCGCCAAGCGATCGCCGCAAGCCGCGCGCCAGTCATTTTTTCGCACAGCTCGGCGGGCGGCGTAACCCCGCATCCGCGCAACGTTCCTGACGATGTCCTGCGCTTGCTGCCGGCGAACGGCGGCGTGGTGATGGTCAATTTCGTCCCCGGATTCCTTGCGCAGGAAGTCTGGACCTGGTCGGCCGATCGCAATGCCGAGGAAGCGCGGTTGAAGGCAATCCACCGGGCCAGCAACGCCGCAGTCGAGGCTGGCCTCGAAATGTGGGAAAAGGCGCACCCACGCCCGGAAACCGACGTCGGCAACGTTGCCGACCATATCGACCATGTCGCCAAGGTTGCCGGTTTCGATCATGTCGGGATCGGCGGCGATTATGACGGCATCCCCTACACTCCGACCGGCCTTGAAGGAGTGGAAACCTATCCGCGCCTGTTCGCCGAACTGATTCGGCGCGGCTGGAGCGATGCAAACCTTGCCAAGCTTGCCGGCGCCAACGTGCTTCGTGCCCTGCGCGGCGCGGAAAGCACGTCGCGCGGTATGGCGGGGGTCCAGCCCGCCATGGACAAGGCGACGCCCGCTTCCTAACGCCGCAACGTGACCGAACCAAATCCGCCTCTTCGCGCCGCGATCATCCCGGTGACCCCGCTCCAGCAGAATTGTACCTTGTTATGGTGCACGAAGACGATGCGCGGAGCGCTGGTCGATCCGGGCGGCGACCTCGACCGGTTGAAGGATGCCGTGCGCCGAGCCGGCGTGACGATTGAGAAGATCCTGCTGACCCACGGCCACATCGACCATTGCGGTCAGGCCGGAATGCTTGCCGACGAACTTGGCGTTCCGATCGAAGGCCCGCATGAGGATGATCGTTACTGGATCGCCAAGCTGGAAGAGGATGGTCAGAAATACGGCATCAACGGCGCCCCTTTCGAACCGTCGCGCTGGCTGGTCGACGGCGATTCGGTCACCGTTGGCGACCTGACGCTCGACGTCCGGCATTGTCCTGGTCACACGCCGGGGCATGTCGTCTTCCACCATGCCCCATCGAAACTGGCGATGGTTGGCGACGTCCTGTTCCAGGGCTCAATGGGGCGGACCGACTTTCCCCTCGGCAATCACCAGGACCTGATCGATTCGATCACGCAGCGCTTGTGGCCGATGGGCGGAGAGACGGCCTTCGTCCCAGGACACGGGCCGATGTCGACCTTCGCCCACGAGCGGGCGACCAACCCGTTCGTCGCGGATCGAGTGTTGGCGGGGGGTTGAACAAGCTTGCGTCGTTCCCGCATTTCGCTATAGGGCGCTCTCGTTAGCGACGATCCGGCTGCCGCCGCGGGGTTCCCCGATGAGCTGGGCGCAGGGTAGTCGCCAATTTTTTTGTCATTTGAAGCACAGGTGCCACCGTGGCCGTTCCTAAAAGAAAAACCTCGCCGTCCAAGCGTAACATGCGTCGCAGCCATCATGCGCTGGAAGCCAAGAATTTCCAGGAATGCCCGAACTGCGGCGAATTGAAGCTGCCGCACGTTCTGTGTTCAGCATGTGGCCATTACAACGGCCGCGAGATCATCCAGCCCGAGGCCTGAGCGGATCGCGAAGGGGCACGCTGGCATGGCCGTGAGCCCGAGGATCGCGATTGACGCTATGGGTGGCGATATCGGCCCGGCGGTGATGATCGCCGGGATGGATCTCGCCTTACGTCAGGATCCCTCGCTTCATTTCGATGTCTACGGCGACGAGACCTTGATCCGTCCCGAGCTGAAGAAGCACGCCAAGTTGAAGCGTGCTGTCGAAGTTCACCACACTACCGATGCGATTTCCGGTACCGAGAAGCCGAGCCAAGCCATCCGCCGCGCCAAGGGCACGTCGATGGGAATGGCGATTAATGCGGTCAAGGACGGCAAGGCTGCTGCCGCTCTATCGGCCGGCAATACCGGCGCGCTCATGGCGATCGCCAAGCTTGCTCTTCGCACCATGCCCGGTATCGATCGTCCGGCCCTCGCGGCATTGCTTCCCACGCTTGCCGACAACGATCTCGTCATGCTCGACCTGGGCGCGAATACCGAGTGCGATGCGCAAAACCTGGTCCAGTTCGCAGTGATGGGTTCGGCCTATGCGCGCACAGTCCATGGCCTCGCCAAGCCGCGCGTGAAGCTGCTCAACATCGGCACCGAGGAATTGAAGGGCACCGGCGAGCTGAAGGAAGCTGCCGCAATGCTCCGCGAAGCCGATTACCTCCCGATGGAATTCAACGGCTTTACCGAGGGCGACAAATTGTCGCGCGGCGATGTCGATGTCGTCGTGACCGACGGGTTCTCAGGCAACATCGCGCTCAAGACCGCCGAGGGCACGGCACGATTCGTCACCGACCTGCTGCGCCGCGCCTTTACCAGCTCGATTCGCTCGAAAGCGGGCTTCGCGCTGTCGAAACCAGCGCTGCACATGCTCAAGGTCCATCTCGACCCGAACAATCACAATGGCGCGGTCTTCCTTGGCCTCAACGGCCTGATCGTCAAAAGTCATGGCAGCGCGAATGCCAAGGGTGTCGCCAATGCGATCGGCGTCACCTCGCGGATGATTGCCAACGAAATCACCCGCAAGATCGGCGAGGATCTCGACAATTTCCGCGCCCACGCTTTTGCCGATGACGAGCCGGCCGAGTGAGCCGACGCGCCGCCATTGCCGGGGTCGGATCAGCCCTTCCCGCCCGCCGCGTAACCAACGCCGAACTGGCCAACCGGGTCGACACGTCAGACGAATGGATCGTCGAGCGAACCGGAATCCGAAGCCGCTATATCGCCGATGAAAGCGAAACGACCGGAACCCTAGCCTTTGCCGCCGCGTGCGATGCGCTTCGCCACGCCGGAATCGAAGCGACCGAGATCGACCTGATCGTCCTTGCCACCGCAACGCCCGACCAGACCTTTCCGTCCACGGCGACGAAGGTCCAGGCGATGCTCGGCATCGACGACTGCATTGCGTTCGACGTCCACGCCGTGTGCACCGGCTTTCTCTACGCGCTGACCGTCGCCGATTCGATGATCCGTTCGGGAAGCGCGAACAAGGCACTGGTAATCGGCGCAGAGACGTTCAGCCGGATTCTCGACTGGGAAGACCGAGGAACGTGCGTACTGTTCGGCGACGGCGCCGGCGCGCTGGTGCTGTCCGCGGAAGATGGCGACCGCGGGATCCTTGCGACCAAGCTTCACGCCGACGGACGACACAATGATTTGCTCTATGTCGACGGTGGACCTTCGACGACCGGCACCGTCGGCAAGCTCCGCATGAAAGGCCGCGAAGTGTTTCGTCACGCCGTCGTCAATCTTGCGGAAGTGATGGGCGAAGTGCTCGACATCGCCGGCCTGACTTCTGACGACGTCGACTGGGTCGTTCCGCATCAGGCCAATGCGCGAATCCTCGATGCGACCGCGCGAAAGCTCGGCCTTCCCGCCGAAAAGGTGATCGTCACGGTCGATCGCCATGCCAATACGTCGGCGGCGTCCGTTCCTCTGGCGCTCGACACCGCCGTCAAAGACGGCCGGATCAAGCGGGGCGACCTCTTGGTGCTCGAGGCGATGGGCGGCGGCTTTACCTGGGGCGCTGCCGCAATCCGCTACTAAACCGCGTACGAATCTTTCCATTTCATCGGATTGCCGTCTCCCATCTTTTTGGTTAGGCTGGACAAATGTCGCATAGCTGGTGCGGCATGGGGGAAGGAAATTCAAATGGCGGATGCTGGAATTGCGCGCTCGGACGATGGACTACACAGCGGCACTTTGACTCGTGCGGACCTGTCCGATCTGGTCCATCGCAAACTTGGCCTCTCGCGCGCCGAAAGCGCGAGCATGGTCGAGCGCATTCTCTACCACATGTGCCATTCGCTCTCCGACGGCCAGAACGTGAAAATCTCTGGTTTCGGCAGCTTCATTCTTCGCGACAAGGGCGAGCGGATCGGGCGCAATCCCAAGACCGGCATCGAAGTGCCGATTGCGCCGCGCCGCGTGATGACCTTCCGCGCAAGCCAGATCATGCGCGACCGGATCGCGCGTTAGGCTGACGATGGCATCCGGCGACAAGGATCCGGGAGCATTCCGTACAATCGGTGAATTGTCGGCCGAACTTGGCGTCGCCCAGCATATTCTGCGCTATTGGGAAACCAAATTCCCGCAGCTCAAGCCGCTACAGCGCGCCGGCAATCGGCGATACTACAGACCGGCCGACGTCGCGCTCGCCACGCGAATCCACCGTCTCCTGACGGTCGAAGGCTACACCGTTCGCGGTGCACAACAATTGTTACGAAGCAAAGGTTCGACGGGGCAATTTGCAGAACCGACGACCTCCTCACCCGTCGCTTCGCCGGCCCCGCACCAGGAAACCAGAGAGCCAGCAGATCCCGGTCCTTCCTCAGGGATCGATTACGAACGACTGGTCGACATGCGTGACCGGCTCGTCGCCGCCCTTGCCGACTGAGCCTGTTCTGACCCGTTCCAACACCTGATCGAATGGTAGACGATGGATTGCCACGTCCGCCGGGAATGCACTGAGTAGCCGTGTCGGGAATGCGCTGGACAGGACCACGAACTGGCCTCGATCACCCTGCCGCCGAATCAGTCGTCCGAATGCCTGGGCCAGTTTGGCGCGGACCACGCGGTCGTCATAAGCGCTCCCGCCACCGGCCATCCGCCGTGCCGCATGAAGCACCGTCGGGCGCGGCCACGGCACCCGCTCCATCACGACCAGACGCAGCGAGTCGCCGGGGACATCCACCCCATCACGAAGCGCATCGGTGCCCAGCAGGCTGGCCCGCGGATCGTCGCGGAAAATATCGACCAATGTGCCCGTATCGATCGGATCGACGTGCTGTGCGTATAACGGCAGCCCGGCGCGCGCCAACCGGTCGGCAATGCGGGCATGGACCGCCCGCAATCGAGCGATCGCGGTGAACAGACCAAGCGTGCCGCCCCCCGCCGCATCGATCAGGCGCGCATAGGCTCCGGCCAGTGCGGCCACGTCGCCGCGCGGAACGTCGGTGGCGATCAGCACTTCGGATTGCGCGCCATAATCAAACGGACTTGGTGCCGCGAAGTGGTGGATAGGGCCCCCGATGTGCGACGCACCCGTGCGTGCGTGCGCGGCGGACCAATCCTCTCCGCCACGCAAGGTCGCACTGGTCACCAGAACGCCGTGCGCGGGCTCGATCACCGCCTTTGCCAGCGGGCGCGTCGGGTCGAGCCAGTGGCGACGAATGCCGATATCATATTCGCGTCCTTCGACCCGATCGACGGCCAGCCAGTCGACGAAATCGGGATCGGCAACACCGCCGACGCGACCAAGCAACGAAATCCATGCGCCCAAGGTCTCGCGCCGCCACGTCAGGCCGTTGATCGCGCCCTCGACCCGCGCCCGCGCCTGCGAATCTAGCCAGTCCGGCGCATCTTCCAGCACCGCCTCGAGCCTTCGCACCAGCATGGCCAACGGCTTCGCAAGGTTCTCCAGCCCTTCAAGCGCGTCGGCGGCACGCGCGACGAATGCGCCGTCAGGCTCGGCCAGTTCGGTTTCGATCGCATAGCCCGCCTCCTGCGCCTTGGCCCGCGCGTAGGTCGTGCCACGGACTTCGGCGAGCAGGCGTTCGAGCGGGCCGAATGGCTCGCCTTCGGCCAGCCGGGATAGCCATCCGTCGGATGGAAGCGCTCGAGCCGCCTCGACCGCCGCCTCAAGGGCCTGCGCGCCTTGTTCGTCATAGGAAGAGACATCAAGCAAACGCGCCGCCAATCCACGTCGCCGCCCGCGCGACTTGCCCTCGGGACCAACGATCCAGCGACGAAGCTCGATCGCTTCCTGTCCGGTCAGGGCGGCCGCAAAGGTCGAGTCGGCTGCATCGAACAGGTGGTGTCCTTCGTCGAACACGATCCGCTGCGGCGCATCGGGCCGACCGCGCGCTGCATTGACCATCACCAACGCGTGGTTGGCGATGACCAGATCGGCATCGCGACTGGCACGCTCGGCCCTTTCGATGAAGCATTTGCGATAATGCGGGCAGCCCGCATAGACGCACTCGCCGCGCCGATCGGTCAGCGCCGTTGCGCCCGCCCGGCGGAACAGGCTGGGCAACCAGCCGGGCAGGTCGCCGCCGACCATGTCGCCGTCCTTGGAATAAGCGGCCCAACGCCCGACCAGCTGGGCCAGGATTGCCGCCCGACCGGCGAACCCGCCCTGCATCGCGTCTTCCAGGTTCAAGAGGCAGAGATAATTCTCGCGGCCCTTGCGAACTACGATGCGCCGCCGCCGCTCGGCCTCTTCGGGCACGATCTTGTGACCTTCAGCATCCAGCTGGCGCTGCAATGCCTTGGTGTAGGTCGACACCCATACCGCTCCGCCCGCCTTTTGCGCCCACAGGGAGGCCGGTGCCAGATATGCGAGCGTCTTTCCGATCCCGGTCCCGGCTTCCGCGAGAAGCAAATTCGGCTCCCCCTCGGATCGGCGCGGATTGAAGATAGCCGCCGTTTCGCCGGCCATGTCCTGCTGGCCAACGCGCTGTTCGGCGCCCCTGCCGGTGAGCTCGGCCAACCGCGCCTTCGCTTCATCCGCGCTGATCCCGACAGCGCGCGGCGGTGGTCGGTCCGATTGCTCTTCCCACTGCGGTAATCGGCTGAACAGCATCCGCTCGCCGCGCTCCGGCTTGGCGAGGCGCTGGCTGACGAATGGCGACCAGCCCCAGCCCAGCCGCCACAAGGTTTGCGCAACCGTCCATGCACCCTCGCGCTCCGACCATTCGGCATCGCCCATATGATTGAGCAACGCCTCGGCAATCGCGACCAAGGTCAGTGTCGCCGCCGATTCCTCGCTTGGCGGCGCAACCCCGGCGGCTCGTGCAAGCCCGGCAACCGTTGGAACCGCGAAGCGGGCGGGATGCACGAACGCGAATAGTTCGAGCAGGTCGAGCCCGCTGATGTCCGGGTAGCCGAGCCGTTGACCGACTACTGGCGCGTTCAATAGGATGTGCGGCGTCTCCGCCAGTTTGCCGATCGCCTCGCCGCGCGACAGGCCGCGAACCGTTCCGTCGATGGCCGACCAGATGCCGGCATGGGTTGCATGGAGCGACGGAAGGGGCAAAGGAGCACGCACGATCGCCTATCCATGGGCAAGTGAGAACGAAAGGGCAACAGTTGAGCGACGCGATCCGCGATGCCGCCATGACCAGCAAGGCCTGGCCGTATGAGGAAGCCCGCAAGCTGCTGAAGCGCTGGCCCGACGGCAAACCCGCGCAAAACGGCATGCCCGGCCCAATGATCTTCGAAACCGGCTACGGTCCCTCAGGACTGCCGCACATCGGTACTTTTACCGAAGTGCTCCGGACGACCTGGGTCCGCCGAGCCTATGAGGAACTGTCCGGCAGCGCGCCGACGCGGTTGATCGCATTCAGCGACGATATGGATGGCCTTCGCAAGGTGCCGGACAACGTCCCCAACAAGGCCATGCTGACGCAGCATCTCGGCAAGCCTTTGTCGCGAATTCCCAATCCGTTCGACACCGACGATGAGAGTTTCGCGCATCACAACAATGCGATGCTCCGCAAATTCCTCGACCAATACGGTTTCGATTATGAATTTGTCTCGGCGTCGGATCGATACAATTCGGGTGCGTTCGACGAAGCGCTGAAGAACGTGCTCACCAATTTCGGCAACATCCTCGACATCATGCTGCCGACCCTTCGCGCGGAACGGCGCCAGACCTACTCTCCGGTTCTGCCGATTTCGCCGACCTCGGGACGGGTTCTCCAGGTGCCGGTTGAAGTGATCGACGCAGATACCGGCCAGATCGCCTTCAACGACGAGGATGGCAGCCGGGTCGAGCAAAGCGCGCTCGGCGGCCAATCGAAGCTGCAGTGGAAGGTCGATTGGGCAATGCGCTGGGTCGCGCTCGGCGTCGATTACGAGATGTACGGCAAGGATCTGACCGACAGCGGCGTCCAGTCGGGGCGGATTGCCGCGGTGCTCGGCGGTCGCAAGCCCGAGGGCCTCATCTACGAGATGTTCCTCGACGAAAAGGGCGAGAAGATCTCCAAGTCGAAGGGCAATGGCTTGGGGCTCGAGGATTGGCTGAAATACGGCTCGGACAACAGCCTGGCTTTTTACCTCTATCGCGAGCCCAAGCGCGCCAAGAACCTGCACCTTGGCCTTGTCCCCAAGGCCGTCGACGAATATCACCAGTTTCGCGGCAATTTCGCGGATCAGGAAATCGACAAGCGTCTCGGCAACCCGGTCCACCACATTCATGGCGGCGACATTCCCGCTGGCGAAATGCCGCTGACCTACGGCTTGCTGCTCAACCTGGTCTCGCTTCCCGGGGTTCAGGACAAGGACATCGCCTGGAAATTCGTCCAGCAATATGCGCCGGACACCGCGCCCGAAAAGGATCGCGAACTCGACACGCTGATCGGCCTAGCCGTGAATTACGCGCGGGACTTTGTTGTGCCCACGCTCAAGCGTCGCGCGCCGGCCGGGCATGAAATCGATGCCTTAAAGGATCTCGACGCCGCGCTCGCCGCACTGCCCGCCGACGCAAGCGCCGAAGACATCCAGAACCACGTCTTCGAGATCGGGAAGAAGTATCCGTTCGAAAGCCTGCGCCACTGGTTTCAGGCGCTTTACGAAACCCTGCTCGGGTCGAGCCAGGGGCCGCGAATGGGCAGCTTCATCGCCCTCTACGGCGTTGAAAATACGCGCAAGCTGATCGCCGAGGCGCTCGCCGCCTGAACGTGAAGCGGCGCGGGAAACAATCCCGCGCCGGCTTCTCCGGTCACTTCTTGGCCGCGATCCAGCGGTCGATCTTCTTTTCCAGCACCGGCAACGGCAATGCGCCGGTCATAAGCACCTGCGCATGGAATTCGCGGATGTCGAACCGGTCGCCAAGTTGCTCCTGCGCCTTATTGCGCAGGCGCTGGATCGTCAACGCACCCAGCTTGTACGCCAAGGCCTGGCTCGGAATGGCGATATAGCGTTCGACCTCGGCCGTAGCGTCGGTTTTGCCCATATCCGAATGGTCCATCATATATTTGATCGACTGGTCGCGGGTCCAATTCTTCGAGTGCAGTCCGGTGTCGACGACCAGCCGCATCGCACGCAGCATTTCATCGCTTAGCGTCCCCATGCGCTGAACCGGGTCCGCGTAGAAACCCATTTCGTAGCCCAGCGTCTCGGCGTAGAGCGCCCAGCCTTCGACATAAGCGGTGTTGCCGCCAAAACGCATGAACGGCGGCAGCGCGTCATTCTCTTGCGCCAGACTAATCTGGAAATGATGGCCCGGCGCGCCTTCATGCAGGTAGAGCGTGGTCATGCCCGGCGTCGTCCGTGACGGCAGGTCGTAGGCGTTGAAGTAGAACACGCCCGGGCGCGATCCGTCCGGAGTGCCGGGTTCGTAACTGCCGCCTGCCTGGAATTTCTCGACGACCGGATCGTACGGCCGAATTTCCAGCTTCGCTTTCGGCAGGGTCGAGAAATATTCGGGAAGCTTCGCATCGACCGTTTTGCCAATCGTATAATAGGCTTGGGTCAGAGCCTCGCGGCTCTTCATCTTGAACTTGGGATCGTTGCGCAGATAGTCGAAAAATTGTGCGAGCGAGCCCTTGAAGCCCATCTCCTGCTTCACCTTCTCCATCTCTCCGGTAATCCGGGCGACTTCGCTCAGTCCGAGATTGTGGATTTCGTCAGCGCTCATCGACAAAGTGGTCGTGTCGCGGATCATCTTTTCGTAAAGAGCCGCACCACCCTTCATCGACGACAGTCCGACCTGGTCGCGCGCCTTGGGATAATATTCGTCTTTCAGGAAATTGCGCAGGCGCGTCATTGCTGGATAGATCTGGTTGCCAATCATCGCCCGTGTTTCGGCGCGCAACCGGGCCTGGTCGGCGGCGGAAATGTCGGCCGGGAACTGCTTGACCGGACCGTAGAATTGCGACTCCTCGGGCTTCTGCTTCAACTGGTCATCGAGTTGCGCAATCACATTCCCGATCGTCAGCTTGGTCTCGTAAACGCCGCTCGCCATGCCCTGGCGAAAACGCCCGATCGAACGGTCCAGCAACGTAACGTAACCAGCATGGCGCTTCAGGTTGTTATCATAGTCCGCAACCGTCTTGAACGGCGCTGCACCCTTGCCGCTGGCGAAGGTCGGGTAAAAAGTGTGGAAACCGCTGAAATGATTGATCGGCCGAACTTCCGTGACCGACAGATAGCGCGGCTCATATCCTTCGATCCCCTGGACATTCGTATATTCGAATACGTCGTAGGCCAGCTGATCGGTCTCGTTCAGCTTGCTGCGGTCGATCGCGCGAAGCGCGGCGAGCTCTGCCTCCGAAGCGGCTTTTTCGCGGGCTTGATATTCGTCGGTGATGTAATCGCCGAACTGGTCGGCATAGCGCAGGTCGCCGCGGAAAATTCCGAAGATCGGATTGCGGCGGAGCTGGTCCTCATCGCTTTTCTTGAACAGCGCAAACAGCTCGTCATGCGGGCTGATCATCGGCTGTTCGGGCACCGGGACGGCGGCTTCGGCCGCAACCGCAACGGTGGGAGTCGGCGCGGTTGCGCAGGCATTAAGGGCAAGGCTGCTCGTCAGCAGCAAAAAGACTCGGCGCGTCATTGAAGGCTCCCTGTTCACGGTGTCTTAGTCACCTATAACAGTTAGGGCGCTGCGGCAAGTGCCGCAACGCCCCGTCGACCAATGGTCGCTGATGTTCTACCAGAAGAAACCGTAGATCACGTCCACAACCTGTCCCGACCAAGTGTCAATCAGCAACGCGTCGTTGTGATAGCGCACCCAGCGATACGGACCGTAGGCCGGCGGCAGGCGATACTGCCAAGGATCGTTGATCCAGTAGCTCGACTGATAATAATTCGGATACATGTACGATCCGATCGAAAAACGACGGTACGAATAACCGAACGGATCGTAATAGAAGCCGAGGCGGAACGTGGTCCGGTTCCGGCTGCGGTAATCACGCCAGTTGTAGCGACGATCGTTGCGCCAATGCTGCGTCCAGCGGTTGTGATTTCCGCCATGACGGCTAGCGCCATCACGATCGCGGCGACCCGAAGTCGTGGTCGTCGGATTCGTATTCGGAACGGTCCGGATATCACGGTCGCGCGGCTGCCAACCATCGTTCGCGCCGTCACGCGTCCGGCGACCGACCGGTCGGGCATCGCCAGTCGTCGTGACCGACGATCTGCGCTGCGGCTGGACCTGCGAATCTTGAACCTGAACGCGTTCGCGCAACTGTCGGCCGAACGCCCCGACCGGTGCGGCGCTGGATTGCTCGGCGCGTTGCGGCGCAGCTTCCTGGCGGCGGGCTTCGAACGAACGTTCATTGCTTGCAGCACGTTCCGGTCGCTGCGCACGTTCGGGTCGTTGCGCACGCTCGGCGCGTGCCGGGCGCTCGCTACGGTCGGCGCGCGTGCCGTTGCCATCGCGGTCGCCGCGCGGGCCGTCGGCTGCTGCCAGTGCCGGAACAGCACTGCCGGCGAGCAAGAGTAGTAGGGCAAACTTACGCATGATAGGCACTCCAGTCTCGAACTTGATCACTGGCTTGCAGATTGCTCCTCGGCAGATGAGCCGTTGCTGAACCGCGACGAAAGGTCAGAGACAGGTGCTTCCTTCGCAATTTCCTGCAGGCTAGCGCCGCCTGTCATCGCCTGCGCGGCACGGCTGATGGCCTTCAATGCGCGCGGCCCGATACCGCACCGGCAGATATTGGCGACGATATCCAACTCCGCAGCAGAAGGCTTTGGGTTGGTCTTCATCAATGCGGCAAGTGCCATGATCATGCCCGGCTCGCAATATCCGCACTGGCCGACCTGTTCGGTCAACCACGCCTGCTGGACGGGATGACTGCGGCCCTGCGACAACCCTTCGATGGTGACGACGTCCGCCCCTTCCAGGGTGGCGATCGTGACTTGGCAGCTCTTTACCGCCTGCCCATCGATGGCCACGATGCACGCGCCGCAATCGCCGCTGTCGCAACCGTGTTTGGTGCCGGTCAGGTTGGCAGCATCGCGCAATGCCCACAGCAAGGGCGTTTCCCCAGCCATGCGGAATCGGACGGCTTCGCCATTGACGGTCATGCTGCTCATCGTTCGCGGACGCTAGTCGCACTGCAGCCCCTTGCAAAGACGCGCCGTGCCGCCATCATGCCGACGATGGGCAAATTGATGACCAGTGAAGGCACGATCGGTGTCGAAGCGCGCGGTTCGGGAAGCGCTGTGCCAATCGTCTTCTTGCACGGCGTGGGGTCGGATAAGAGCGTCTGGCACCCGCAGCTTGCGCATCTCTCGATCAGCCGGCCAGCCATCGCCTTCGACTATCCCGGCTATGGCGAAAGCGATCCCCGGCCGAGCGCGACGCGTGACGACTTTGCCGCCGCCATTCTTGCCGCGATGGATAGCATGGCAATCGAACGCGCGCACATTTGCGGGCTGTCGCTCGGCGGGGTCATCGCAATCGCAATGCACGCCGCCGCGCCCGCGCGCTGCGCCTCGCTCATTCTCGCCGACACGTTCGCGGTCCACCCGGATGGTCGCGCGATCTACGATCGATCGATTGCCGCATCGCGCGACATCGGCATGCGGGCGCTGGCCGAAGCGCGCGCCGGTGCCCTCCTCGGCAGCGCAGCCACCGACACCATGCGGCGCGAGGTCGTCGACACGATGAGCAAGATCGATCCTGCGGCATATGCCTGCGGTGCCGAAGCGGTGTGGCTTGCCGACCAAAGCGACCGCGTCGGCACTATAGCGATCCCCACGCTGATCCTGTGCGGCAACGAGGATAGCATCACACCTCCCGCGCTTTCCGATGATCTTGCGTCTGCAATATCCGGTGCAACTTTCGCCCTGATCGCGCGCTGCGGCCATCTCGCGAACTTCGAGCAGCCGGACACGTTCAACCGGCTGGTTGAGCAATTCCTCGCCGATCAAGCTGCGTAATCATTAGGTTAGCGCCGCTTTAACCACAGCCTTTAGGCGATAATTCGCCTTGCCTTGCGAAAACGGACGCCATGAAACGCGTCCTCGCCTCTCGCGCCGTCGCTGCACTCGCTCTGGGATGGATTGCCATCCCGGCCGCGGCCCAAACCGGCGCGCTTGGTTCGATGATCGCAAAACCATATCAACGCGCATCGAAGACCGAGATCATCCTGGGCGGTGCGCCCAGCCGCCTCGCTGCGATCATGAGCCAACAGGCGGCCCCTTCGCCATCAGCAACTCCCATCGCGGCTTCTTATGCGCCCGCGGGCGCGCCTGCCGCTCCGCTTTTTGAGCCAGCCGTGCAGCATGTTGCAATGCCCCGCCCCGTCGCCGCCGATCGTCCTGATGTTTTCGGTTCGGTCGCGCTTCGTGTTCCGACGACGCCATTCGATGATCGCTGGCGTCAGATCGTGCGCAGCCCGATCGGCACCGCCACGGCTGCGTTCGTCGACACGATCGCCAGCAAGGACGCTTTGGCCCGGATCGACGCGGTCAATCGCTATGTGAATGCAAACGTGCGCTTCAACAGTGATGCGCGGATGTTTGGGGTGGACGATCGCTGGTCTGCTGCTGCCGAAACATTTGGTCGCGGCGAGGGCGACTGCGAAGACTTCGCGATTGCCAAGATGCAAATGCTTCGCCGGGCCGGGTTTGAGGAGCGCGACCTCTATCTGGTCATTCTTCGCGACACCCGCCGGGATCTCGACCACGCGGTGCTCGTGGTACGCGCCGACGATCGGCTCCTCGTCCTCGACAATGGTACGAACCGGATCATGGATAGCGACGTCATGCCGGAATACCGGCCGATGCTGACCTATTCGGGCGATCGCGCGTGGACTCACGGGTATCGCCGCTCGGCCCCGACGATCACTTATGCTTCGCTCGAACTCCCGGCAGAAGCGGCGGCGCCCGTCGAATATGCGTCGCTCGATACCAGTGACTTACCGCCGCTGACAGAAGAGATCGCCCGGCCCACCGACCTCGGCAGCATGGCGTTCGTCTCCGCCGGCCTTGCGCTCGGCGGACTTGCACTGCCCTTCTGACCGAACCTAGCGCTCGCGAAGTGCCTCGCTGCGCGCTTTCAGGATCGGCTTGAACAGATATTTCAGGATGCTCTTGCGGCCCGTGATGATCTGCGTGTCGGTAATCATCCCGGGCGTGATCGGCAATTGCCGCGCATCGGACTTTAAATAGCTCCGGTTGGTTTCGACGATCACCGTGAAATAGGCTTCGCGCTCGGCCTCGTCGTAGATCGAATCTGCCGACACCTGCACGACGCGGCCCTCGAGGCCGCCATAGGTGGAAAAGTCGTAAGCGGTGACCTTGATCAGCGCCTTGTCGCCGACCTTAATGAAAGCGATGTCGCTTGGCTTGACCCGCGTCTCGATCAGCAGGCGCTCACCCATCGGAACAACTTCCATGACCTTTTCGCCGGCCTGGACGTATCCGCCAATGGTCGTCACCTTCACGTCGTTGACGACGCCATCGACCGGCGAGCGCAGCTCCAGCCGACCGTTGCGGCCTTCGGCGCCCCGCAATGTCTGCTCATTGGCAGCGATCTTGGCCGTCACCTGGCTGCGCTCGTTCAGCGCATCCTGGCGGAACTGGAAATTCGCTTCATTGGCCTGGCTTAGTGCTTCGCTGACCGCTGCCTGTGCACGGCCTTGCTGTTCGCGCGCCGCGGCGATCCGCCCCTGGAGGTCGATCACGTCACGCTGTGCGTTCGCCAATTCGGTCTGGGGGACGATCTTCTTTTCAGCCAGCGGCTGAAGTCGGCCGACATTCTCCTGGGCAAGCTGAAGGCTGCGCGAAAGCGACGAAATGGTCGCCACCGCCTCGGCCGCCTCGCGCCGGCGCTGTTCCGCCGAAGAGCGCAGGGCCGCGACCCTGCTGCCCAAGGCCTGACGCCGCATCGAACTCAAGGCCGCTTCGTCGCCGCCGAGATTGCCAGCAGAACTCCCCGACCCTTCCGATTGCAACCGCTGCGCGCGCGCCTCGAGCGCATCTGTCTCGGCCTGCACTGACCGGCTTTGCGGATTGTCGAGACGGGCAAGCAATTGTCCCCGCTTAACCGTCTGTCCGGAGCGAACGAGCATTTCGACCACCGTTGCCGGGTCGCTCGACTGGATGACCTGGACCTTGCTCGACGGGATCACGCGGCCCTGACCGGCCGTCACTTCGTCGACATGGGCAAGCGATGCCCAAAGAATGAAAATCACAAACCCCGTCGCCGCATAAACGATGATGCGCTTCGAACCGGTCAGTTCATTGTGGCGTGCCATAAGGCCACCAAACAGGGGAATCGACGCCATGTGGACTTATACTTCCTCAGCGAGACGCAATCACGCGCGTTTGTGGGGCTGGTTCATTTTGGGCCGACAGCTGGCCAGCCGCCGGTGCAGCGGCTCGCTCCTGCTCGGCGATTTTGCGTGGTGCCGTGTCGCCCTCCCCGGGCATCGGAATATTGAGAGTCCATCCCTTCGTCGTATCGAGCAAGCCGCCGACATCGTTGGGTGCGCGCTTCAGCAACGTACCGTCCGTCACGGGTCCCTGCGCGATCACTTCCTCGACCGCGACCGGCCCTTCGTCGGGACGGTTGAAAATCAGCGGGCGCATCGTCGCAGGATCGCGCGGTTCGCCAATGTATCGGCCGGTGAACGCCGCAGGCTGACCCCATGCGCCGGGCCAGCGGTAGAAGATATGCGCTCCGATCTTCGTCGTCTTGGCAAGTAATGGCGCCCAACGCGGCGCGACATAATCGGCGTGGTAATGGGTCGCTGCACCGACTTCACGCTCGACGAACCCAGCGAGCGCTGCGGCAGCAATCTGCTGCGCAACGCGCCACGCACCTGCTTCCGGCCGACGATCGAGCGATCCATCGCAAACGAACGAAAATTGGCAAACCGGGGTCGAATTGCGCTGGTACACGACGCCGCAAACCGATTTCGGAAATGCCGGGTGCTTGGTCCGGTTGAGCACGACCTGCGCTACCGCGCGGCGACCCTCGATCGGCTCGAAACCGGCTTCGTAATAGACAGCCTGCGTCAGGCAAAGCAGCGCGCGGCGATGGTCGAGATCATCGGCGACCGGAATGACAAACGCACGTGCCGCGAGCACCGGCGCCTTGTCGAAAGGCATTGCCGCATTGATCATCTTGGCCGTGTCGCCGACGGCGCGAACGTCATCCGCCTCATCGCCAGTAGTCGCATCGACCAGGGCAGCAGCGCGCGCAGGCGCAATCGGCTGCGCCGATGCGGTCGGCATCAAATTCCAAGCGACGAGCCAGTAGACAAGGGTAAGGAGCACGATAGCAACCAATGCAATTGCCGCGCGCTTGGCCATCAGCGAGCCGGGCAGTCGGGCGTATAAAGCGGTCATTGCTTGACCTCGCCAGCGGCGGCCTTGGTCAAGCGGCCCAGAATCTCGTCACGCTTGCCGTCGGCGACGATCCGTCCACCATCGATGACGATCAGGCGGTCGACGATATTCAGCATCTGGTGGCGATGGGTCGAAACGATCAGGGTCTGGTCCTTGGTCAGGGCAGACTTGAGATGTTCGATGAAGTAATTTTCGGTTTGCGTATCCATCGCGCCGGTCGGCTCGTCGAGGAACAGCATCTGGCAAGGACTCACCAAGGCGCGCGCCAGCACCAGCAAGCTGCGCTGCCCCCCCGACAGACGATTGCCACGCTCGCCGACCGGAAGGTCGAATCCTGCGGCATCGCGCGAGAGGAAGATGTCAGCACCCGACCGGACGACCGCGTCGATCAATTGCTGATCGTCGGCTTTCGCCGCACCCAGCATCAGATTGTCGCGCACCGATCCGCTGAACAATTCGCTGTCCTGGGCGACGAAACGGAACGCGTCGCGCAACTGGTGCGGATGATATTGGCGGCTGTCGAGGCCATCGATCATCATCAATCCGTCGGCGGGCGGATATAGTCCGCAAAGCAGGCGGCCGAGCGTCGACTTGCCCGATGCGACACGACCGATGATGCCGATCCGTTCGCCCGGCTCGATCTTCAGGCTGATGTCGCTGAGCGCGTTCACCGGGACATTGGGATAAGCGAAATCGACATGGTCGAGCTCGATCTTCCCGACGCGGATTTCGGGGACCATGCTGCGCGAGGCCGTCTGCCGTTCGTCCTGGATCTCCATCATTTCCTGGAGTGAATCCATTGTCGTCATGGCCTGCTTAGCGCGGGTCATTAGGAAAGCGAACTGGCCAACCGGCGACATCGCGCGTCCCGCGAGCATGACAATCGCGATGATCGCGCCCATCGAAATGTCGCCGTTGTTGAACTTGTAGAATCCGCCGACCAACAACGCGACGCTCATGATCTGCTGCGACGAGCTTGCCAGGTTGACCGCAACCGCAGTGCTCCGGCGCATCTTTTCGTTGGTCGCGGCGGTCATCGCCGAATAGCGCCGCCAGCGCCCGAGCATCTGCCCTTCGGCGCGTGATGCCTTCAACGTTTCAAGGCCACCGATCGATTCGACGAGCACGCTATGCTGAAGGCTGGCGTCAGCCTGCGCATCGAGCGTGGTTCGGCCCATCTGCTTTTGCAGGGTGTACCCGGCGATCGCCATCAGTGCGATTCCGATCAATGGAATCGCTACCAGCCATCCGGCCAAGATCGTGATGAAGATCAGGAAAATGATGAGGAAGCTCATGTCGACCAGCAGAACGACAGTGGTCGACGCGAAGAAGTCGCGGACCAACTCATATTCGGAAACGCGCTTGGCCAACGCTCCGGTGCTGCCCTGCCGGCTCGCCATTGGCAGGTTCATCACTTTTTCGAACAGCTTCTGGCTCAGCTTGGCGTCCAACGTTCGACCGATCTCGTCAACGAGCCGCGAACGCGCGAGCCGCAAGGCGAAATCGAACGCCAGCGCAAGCATCACGCCGAACGCAAGCACCCAGAGCGTCGGGATCGCCTTGTTCGGGATCACCCGGTCGTAGACGTTCATCGTGAATAGCGGCACGGCGAGCGCAAGCAGGTTGACGATCAGCGCGGCGAGCATGACCGGCCAGAACTGGCCGCGCTCTTTCCACACTTCCGACCAGAACCAATGGCTACGCTTGGCCTTGTCCCAGGGACGTTCGCCTTCGCGCTCGCGGGTTGGATCGGCTTCGACGAAGACAGCCTTGCCGGTAAAGGCAGGCTGCAGGTCTTCCAGCGGGACCCAGATCGGCTCGGCCATCCCAGGAGCGAAGATCAGGCCATCGCCCGCCCGGGTTTCCAGGAGGACGGCAGCCCGATCGTCACGTAGTTCGAGTATCGCCGGAAGGCGCTGGCTGGGCCAACCCTTCAGACGACGCACCAGCGGCGCACCGCGCATTCCGACCTGGTCGAGCGCTGGCTCGATCTGGTGAAACGGCAAGGTGCCATGTTCCGATAGTGCCAACCCCGCACGCAAGAGGACAGGGGAAGACGGCCGATCCGCCCTGCGCGCGAGGAAGGCCAGGCAGTCGAGAACGGGGTCAATCTCACGCGAAGGCGCAGAATCCAGCCAGTGCATGATACTCAACACCCGTTCCCTTCAACAGATCAGCGCTGCGCTGTCGGGGCCGGAGGTCCCATCAACGGTTGCGCAAGGCTATTTTCCTCGAGGTCCGACGCCGGGATCGGATTGACCCGATAACGGGTACGCTCGTCGCTCCATGCCTCAGTCGGCATGTTGACGCCAAGCGCTTCGATCAGACGATTGGTCGAGGCAAGCAGTCGATATTGTGCATAGAGCTTGGCGAGACGCGCGGTCTCGACCTGTGCCTGCACGTTGTAGCGCGTGTTCTGCGCGTCAAGCACGTCGAGCAATGAGCGACGACCGACATTGAACTGTTCGCGATACGACAGCAACAGATCGTCGGTGACACGCCCCTGGGTTTCCAGTTCGGTGGCCAGACGGCTCTGATTGGTCAGGCGGCTCCATGCCGAACGGGCATCTTCTTCGGCGCGGCGGGTCTGTTCGAACACGCGGGCATGCGCTTCATCGGCGCGCGCCTGCTGCTCGCGAACGTTGTTGATGTTCGTCGCGCCGTTGAAAACCAGCCAGCGCATGACCACGCGACCCATCAGGTCGGTCGTCTTGCCTTCGAAACCGTCGATGTCGTGACCGATCCGTGCGGTACCCTCAAGGTTGACGCGGGGGCCCATTTCAGAGCGCGCGGCCTTGGTTACTTCGCGGGCGGTCGCGAGATCGGCAAGCGACTCCTGGACACGCGGATTCTGTGCGCGAGCCAAGGCTTCGGCTTCCTGAAGCGAGGCCGGAAGCGCGCTAGACAGGTCAGGCGGCATCTGGACGCTGTCGATCGGGACGCCGGCAAGGGTTTGGAACTGGATTGCCGCGGAATCGAGATCTTCGCGCGCCTGGGTTACCCGGGCACGTGCCGACTGCAGGCGCTCTTCAGCCTGCTGCTGATCGGCGATGCTGATCGAGCCCTTGGCAACACCTTCTCGCAGGTCGCCGGACAGACGTTCGTGGAATGTCGCATTGTCGTCGGCAATCGCAACCAGTCGCTGCTGGAGCAGATAATCGATGTAGGCGCGCGACACGTTGAGCGCGACATATTCGCTGCGTTCTTCGATCCGTGCAGCGGCGGCGTCAGTACGCGATGCCTGGCGACGAATTTCGGCGGTGCGGCCGCCCATGTCGAACAAAAGTTCGTCAGCGGTGACACTAGCCTCTAGCGGATACAGCGTGTTGTTGCCGATACCCAGCGATCGACGGCTCGGGTTGCGCAACTCGCGAACACCTGCCGATGCCTCGACGGAAACGCGCGGAAGCCACAGACCTTCGGCCTGCTTGCGCTCGCTGCGCGTCGCTTGCTTGTTATGGATCGCCTGGCGAATTTCAGGATTGGTATTCAGCGCAGCCTGGACGGCTTCACGCAGGTCGATTGCCGTTGCCGGAGCAGCTGCCAACAGCAGCGCGCCCGGGATCAGCAGGGTCAAATGCTTCTTCATGTCTTCCCCCTTTACTCTCTGGTCTAGATCGGCGCGGGCCCCCGTCCACCGGGAGCCCGCATCGAGTATCAGCCGTTAACTGCCGGCTGGATGGCATCATGATGAAGCATCAGGGCTTCATGCGTGATGAGTTCGGCACCGCCCGTAAAGGTGGCACCATGGCCCATGTCCCAAGTCGGAACGCTTGCATCGAACCCGCTTGCGAGCGAGCCGGTTGCCAGATTTCCGCCATTTGCCTGGACGTTGGGCAACGCGTTGAACAGGGCGTCGATGCTGGGGGCATTCCCGCCGTGGAGTGCATCCGCGAGGATTTGTTCGACCGTCGTGGTGTGCTGGACACCGGTCACGTTCATCGCAGCCAGCGATTCGGCTGTCGGCATGACAACGTCCGAAGCCATCGTCGGGATCGTCATATGCGCGGCCATCGCGTCGGTTGCCGTCAGTAGCGACTGGGTCGCTACTTCCATTCCCGACATCGCGCCGAGGTCGCCAGCTTGGAAGGCCGACCCCGTTTCGAATGTCGGCAGGTTTTGGATCTGCAGTGCCTCAAGATGCATTCCACTGGTCAGCGCCGTCGCCAAAGCGAAGGCCGACCCGGACGATTCGATTGCAGCCAACGAGGAGAAGACGTTCCCGGACGCCGGTCCGCCATGAGCGAAATGATCGCCCAGGTCGAACGTTTCGAAGGAATGCGCCGCCACCGGGGTTGCCACAGCGAACCCGGCAGCCGCCACGGCTGCTGCAAGCAGCGTGGTGTTGGTATTGGCCGCAATCTTCTCGACCGTGCCCGTCGTCTTGGCCGTCTCACCGGTCGCAAACAGTGCGTCTGCTGCGGTTCCCGTCGTTCCGTCGGCACGATTATAGGTCGTGGTTCCTGCAACGACGACTTCCCCGTTTGCCGCGGAATAAGAATTTCCGTCGCTGACCAGATTGATGCTGACGATCCCTGCTTCGGCAAGGCTCATCAATTCGCCACCGTCGACGATGCCGTTCAAGTTGGCATCCTGCCAGAGAGCGAACATCGTGAAGTCGGCATCGCTTGCATCGAGCTGCTCGCCATATTGGGCGTGCAGTGCTTCGAGATCGGTCATTCCGTCATGCCCGAACACGAACTCTGAAGCATTGTCGACCACGCCATTGCCGTTGGCATCGCGGACTAGGATGGCGTCGTCGGCACCGACCCAAGCTGTCGCGACGAGGCCTGCGCCATAGTCGAACAACACGCCAGCTTCGTGACCCACGAACTCTGCTCCGTCACCGTCCAGATCGATCACGATCGGCGGTGCTGGCGGATTCGCTGTGATGTGGATACCGCCCGGAACCAGAACCGTGTCGCCATCGGCGTCAGTGATCTTGAGGTCGAAGTCGAGATTGACCGGATCGCCCGTCTGAACGGCGCCAATGGCGAGCACGCCAAGGGTTGCGACGGCCAACCCGGCTGCCGCCACCGCCGCCGCAACCAGCGTGGTATTGGTGTTGGCCGCAATCTTTTCGACAGTGTCGGCAGTTTTCGTCGCCGATCCGATGCTGAACATTGCGTCTGCAGCTGCACCTGTGGAACCGTCCGTCTTGGTAAAGCTCGACGTTCCAGCGACCGCGACGTCGCCATTGGCAGCCGAATAACTGTTGCCGTCACTTACCAAATCGATGCTGGCGATCCCGGCTTCGGCAAGCGACATCATTTCCCCACTGTCTACGATGCCGTTCGAATTGGCATCGGTCCAGACTGCGAACATGATAAAGTCGGCGTCGCTTGCATCGAGCTGTTGGCCGTACATGGCGTGCAGCGCTTCTAGGTCAGTAACCCCGTTGCCTCCGAAGACGAATTCCGCCGCGCTGTCGACGAGGCCATTGCCGTTGGCATCACGCACAAGGATAGCATCGTCGGGGCTGGCCCATGCTGTCGCGACCAATCCCTCTCCGTAATCGAACATCACGCCTGCCGAGTGGTCGACAAAGTGAAGCCCGTCGCCGTTCATGTCGAGAACAACCGGAGAAACGGTCGTAACTGCCGCGCTCAGGACAATCGGTGTGGACGAATCCGCATTTTGCGTGACATCGGCAACGATCGTTTGCGTCACAGTGTCGTCATCGCCGTCCTGGACCGTCACATTGAATGTCAATTGAGCGGTCTGGTTAGTGGTCGACGTCGTCAGGAACCCGACTGAGCTGATCTTGAACGGCCCGTCGCTGACGTCCATCGAAAGGTCCTGATATGTCGCCGTATCGGCGACATTGCTCGCACCGAGATTGCCGATCGCGTTGTTGAAGTTGATCGCAGTTCCGGTAATTCCTTCGTCCGAACCTAGGATTTGCGCACCGACGATAACCCAGTTCTCACCGGCTGCATTATAATCGTTCGATTCGATGATTATCAGGCCATCATTATTATCCAAAGAGATTCCCGAATAGGCTCCCGGACCGCTCCCCGGACCCTTCTGAATGTCAGAATTCTGAACCATCAGCGCACGGGTCGTATATTCGCCGGTATTGGCGTCATACAGCTTGAGGATGATGATCATATCCTCAGAAGCGCCGATACCGTCGAATTTCAGGAACATCGATGGCGACGATGCCGTTGGCACTCCACCTATGGAAGCTCCAGGATTCGTAGAATAGAGGTTGAAATCGAGGACCTCGCCGCCTTGGATAGTATTGCCACCCACGCCCGCCGCGCTGCTCGACAGCGAAACGCTGGACTCGGCCTGCGTGAACAATTCGAGATCACCGAAGTCCATCGTCGTCACTAGATCGAACGAACTGCCCGGCCCTTGCGTCGTGAACAGATTGTTTGCGCCAGTACCGGAGCCAGGCTCAGCAGCGCCGGTGAACTGAACAAAGAAATCTGTCGACAAGGCGGCCACCGCGATTTCAGGACTCCCACTCGGATTGGCTGCCGACTGGAAGCTGGTAAAGGCACTGGCGCTTGCGCTGCCTGTGTCGAGGATACTGAAACCGGAGATCGGGTCAGCAAGATCGACCGTATATGTGCCAGCAACCTTATCAAATACCAGCGTCCCGGTTTCATGGGCAGTTGTGCCGGTTCCATTCGGGTAATCGAAGCTGAACGTGTAGGTAGCCGTGGTTGCATTCTCGACACCTGCCACCAAGGTCCAGTTCGTGACTGCCACACCATTCACTGTGGCTCCACCCGTCACCAATTTGATCACATCATTGTTGGTCGGACCGCCATCGGCACCGAGGTTGAACGCAAACGCACCGGTATGGGCGACGTCACCGCTGTTCTGGATGTTGATATTCGACGCAGACGTCATGATCGGCCCGCTATCCTGGAACTGGATTAGGCTTCCGATCGCCGCCGAAGCAGTTTGCACGTCTCCATCGGTGTCGGTTGCCGTGACGACCGCCGAAATGGCCGTGTTGACGATCGAGACCATATCGTCCGGGTTTCCTGCATTGGGATGCTGGATGGACAGATATTCGACCATGCTGAGGGTGCCGGTGTTCGGATCGATCGCGATCGCGAACGCAGCTTTACCGTCATTCGGTCCGCCACTGACGCGCCCGACGATCAGGCCGCCCTCATTGTGAAGGAGGATATCATTTCCGGCCGTCGTATTGAGACCGGAATCGACGCCATCGCCCGAGATCGTCAGGCTGTACTTGATCGTACCGCCATCCGTTCCGGTGTTTGAACCAGTCGAAGAAATCGCGTTCACCTTCGTTGCGAATTGGATCACTCCAACCACATCGGGATCGACACCCTTATTTGCTACCGAATCGAAGATTACGAGAGGTCCGGTGACATCATTGGAGTCGACCTGATTACCCGTCGATTCATCGATCGAGATCAGGCCGTTGGCCACTGAAATCGCAGCAAACGGTCCATCGTCCTGGATCGCGAACACGCCCTGGCCGATCCCGACCGCTGCCGTGTCGCTGTCGCCGTCGGCGTCGGTCACGGTCTGCACCACCTGGAGGTTGTCCAGCGCCGCAGTGTTGAGCACCGAGCTGTCGTCCGGGTTGCCGGTGTTGGAATGCCACACGTTGTGCAGCTGGGTGAACGTCACCTGGCCGCTGCCGTTGATCGTGATCGTGAAGTAATCGACGCCGCCAACCGAACCGGTGATCGTGGTCGCATTGGTCTGGTTGAGCAGGATCTGCGCACCCTGGCCGATGCCGTCGCCGTCACCGCCAACGCCAAGCACGTCGGCCGGATCGAGCGCATAAAGCCCCGAGCCAATGCCATTGGCACTGAGCAGCAGGCTGTAACCAACACTGCCCGCACCATCGGTGCCATAATCGACCACCGCGCCGAACGCGCCGGCAAAGCTGGCACTGGCCGAGACGATCCCGTCGCCGTTCGGCGCAACCGGGCTCTCGTCGACCGTGATGGTCGGCTTTTGGAACTCGCCGTCGAGCGTCGCATCGGGCCCATCGTCCTGGATCGCGAACACGCCCTGGCCGATCCCGACCGCTGCCGTGTCGCTGTCGCCGTCGGCGTCGGTCACGGTCTGCACCACCTGGAGGTTGTCCAGCGCCGCAGTGTTGAGCACCGAGCTGTCGTCCGGGTTGCCGGTGTTGGAATGCCACACGTTGTGCAGCTGGGTGAACGTCACCTGGCCGCTGCCGTTGATCGTGATCGTGAAGTAATCGACGCCGCCAACCGAACCGGTGATCGTGGTCGCATTGGTCTGGTTGAGCAGGATCTGCGCACCCTGGCCGATGCCGTCGCCGTCACCGCCAACGCCAAGCACGTCGGCCGGATCGAGTGCATAAAGCCCCGAGCCAATGCCATTGGCACTGAGCAGCAGGCTGTAACCAACACTGCCCGCACCATCGGTGCCATAGTCGACCACCGCGCCGAACGCGCCGGCAAAGCTGGCACTGGCCGAGACGATCCCGTCGCCGTTCGGCGGGACCAGGCTCTCGTCGACCGTGATGGTCGGCTTTTGGAACTCGCCGTTGAGCGTCGCATCGGGCCCATCGTCCTGGATCGCGAACACGCCCTGGCCGATCCCGACCGCTGCCGTGTCGCTGTCGCCGTCGGCGTCGGTCACGGTCTGCACCACCTGGAGGTTGTTCAGCGCCGCAGTGTTGAGCACCGAGCTGTCGTCCGGGTTGCCGGTGTTGGAATGCCACACGTTGTGCAGCTGGGTGAATGTCACCTGGCCGCTGCCGTTGATCGTGATCGTGAAGTAATCGACGCCGCCAACCGAACCGGTGATCGTGGTCGCATTGGTCTGGTTGAGCAGGATCTGCGCACCCTGGCCGATGCCGTCGCCGTCACCGCCAACCCCAAGCACGTCGGCCGGATCGAGTGCATAAAGCCCCGAGCCAATGCCATTGGCACTGAGCAGCAGGCTGTAACCAACACTGCCCGCACCGTCGGTGCCATAGTTGACCACCGCGCCGAACGCGCCGGCAAAGTTGGCACTAGCCGAGACGATCCCGTCGCCGTTCGGCGGGACCAGGCTCTCGTCGACCGTGATGGTCGGCTTTTGGAACTCGCCGTTGAGCGTCGCATTGGGCCCATCGTCCTGGATCGCGAACACGCCCTGGCCGATCCCGACCGCTGCCGTGGCGCTGTCGCCGTCGGCGTCGGTCACGGTCTGCACCACCTGGAGGTTGTTCAGCGCCGCAGTGTTGAGCACCGAGCTGTCGTCCGGGTTGCCGGTGTTGGAATGCCACACGTTGTGCAGCTGGGTGAATGTCACCTGGCCGCTGCCGTTGATCGTGATCGTGAAGTAATCGACGCCGCCAACCGAACCGGTGATCGTGGTCGCATTGGTCTGGTTGAGCAGGATCTGCGCACCCTGGCCGATGCCGTCGCCGTCACCGCCAACCCCAAGCACGTCGGCCGGATCGAGCGCATAAAGCCCCGAGCCAATG